>CAILAY010000140.1 GCA_903832285.1 uncultured beta proteobacterium
AAGGACGTGGCCAAGATGATTCGTTCTCACTTGGAGGGCATCGTCGCCTGGGCGCAGACTCGACAAACCAACGGCTTCTTGGAAGCTATCAACGGCTTGTTTCAGGCTGCCAAACGCAAAGCTCGTGGCTTTACCCGTATCGAAACTATCAGGACGGTCATATTCCTGATCGCAGGAAATCTGGACTTTCATGCCATCAACCATCACGCTGGGCAACCCACTTGAAATTCATCAGAGCCATAAAACTTAAACGCGCGCGGGTCTGAGCGCTGACTTCGGTCGAAACGCCTTGCACACTGC
This sequence comes from uncultured beta proteobacterium, assembly GCA_903832285.1. GTDB lineage: Bacteria > Pseudomonadota > Gammaproteobacteria > Burkholderiales > Burkholderiaceae_C > CAIKVZ01. Next base: position 301 of record CAILAY010000140.1, read on the forward strand.
GTCGTTGCATTCCATATACGGTCCGCCGATCAGGTCCACGCAGTAGGGAACGGCGGAAAATATGCCGTTGACCAGCGATTTGCCATCGGTGTCCCTCAGCCCTTCCAGTGTTTCGGCGATCGCCTTGGGTTGACCGGGCAGGTTGATGATGAGACTCTTGTCGCGGATCACGGCGACTTGGCGCGACAGGATGGCGGTGGGCACGAAACGCAAACTGATCTGGCGCATCTGTTCACCAAAGCCGGGCATCTCCTTGTGCGCCACGGCCAGCGTGGCTTCGGGCGTGACGTCGCGCAGCGCCGGACCCGTGCCGCCCGTGGTGAGCACCAACGCACAACCCGCGTTCACCAAGTCGATCAGGGTGGCGCTGATGATGTCCTGTTCGTCCGGGATGAGGCGTGCTTCAAAAGTGATGGCGTTCTTCAATGCCAGTGTGAGCCAGCTTTGCAACGCGGGCAGACCCTGGTCCTGATAGACGCCGGCGGCGGCGCGGTCGCTGATGGAGACGATGCCAATCCTGATCGCGTCCAAGTGCGGTATGTCACTGCTTTTCATGGTTACTGCATGCTGGCGATGGATGGGACGGCGGGCAGTTCGGGCGTCGGAACCTGCTGCATCTGCTCCCGTACCAGTTGAAACAACTCGCGGTAGGCGCGGCCGTGGCGCGGTGCGGCACCTGCGGGCGCTTTGGGAAGCGCCGCCGCGTCCTTGCGTGCCTGGCGGATCAGGGCGCGCAACTGCTGTGCATCGGTGCTGGTGTAGGACTTGAGCCAATCCGCAAAAGCGCTCTCTTCCGCGATGAGTCGATCACGCCACGATTCAGCCTGATGCAGTGAGAGCGATTCTTGTATCGAACCGAAGTTCTGCTCGTGCAGGGCAGCTCGTATGGCTACCAATGTTTGCGGTTCCAGTTTGCGCATGAGCTTGCCGATGAATTGCATCTGGCGTCGCTTGCCTTCGAAGTTGGTGATGCGCTTGGCCTCAGTCACGGCGTCGAACAGCTTTTCCGATAAATTCAGGCGCGCCAGCAGTGCCGGACGCAGCGTCAGCAAGGCTTCGCCCAGTTCCTGCAATTCGTCGCTTTCATGCTTGAGTTCGGTGCGACTTGGCAAGTCGCTGCCCTTGAGTTCGAGCTTGAACGCCAGGTCTGCTTCGCTGCCTTCGGCAATGAACTGACCTTTGACGTAATAGCCCTTTTTGAGTTTTCTGGTCATGGTGAAGTGGTGAATGCGTGCGGGTCCCACGGAGCCGGTGCTGCGCCCAAGTATCATACTTTCGCTATGACTCCATCAAAATCAACTGTTCCTGACGCGCCCGATCGCGGCTTCGCCTACAGCAAAGCCTTCTTTGAAGATCTGGCGGACCAGGCTCTGGCACACGCCAAACAGCTGGGTGCGACCGATGCCGGAGCCGAAGCCTCCGAAGCGTGTGGCCTGAGTGTTTCCGTGCGCAAGGGCGAGATCGAAAATGTGGAGCGCAACCGAGACAAGTCGTTGGGTATCACGGTCTACAGCGGCCAGCGCCGCGGCAATGCCAGCACTTCGGACTTTTCCGCACGGGCGATACGCCAAACGGTGCAAGCGGCCTACGATATCGCGCGCTTCACTGCAGAGGACCCCGCCGCCGGCCTGCCCGATGAGGGCGATGTTGCTGGCCCTGCCGACCAGCCCGGGGATCTGGAGTTGTTCTTTCCCTGGGCCATCGACAGCGCACAGGCCGCTGCTTTGGCGCTGCGTTGCGAAACTGCGGCGATGCAAACCAGCAAGCGCATCTCCAACAGCGAAGGTGCGAGCGTGTCGGCACAGCAGGCGCATTTCTTCAGCGCCCACACGCATGGATTCCGCGGTGGCTATGCCAGTTCGCGCCATTCGCTTTCGGTCTCTCCCATCGCCGGCAAGGGTCCAAGCATGCAGCGCGACTCTTGGTACAGCTCGATGCGCGACGCGAGCGAACTGGCTTCCCCCGAGTCTGTGGGCCGGTATGCGGCCGAGCGCGCCTTGAGCCGTTTGAAGTCGCGCAAGATTGCCACCACGCAGTGTGCAGTGTTGTTTGAGTCGCCGCTGGCCGCCGGATTGTTGGGTAGTCTTGTTCAGGCGCTCAGTGGCGGAGCGCTCTATCGCAAGAGTTCGTTCCTGCTCGATTCCCTTGGGAAACGCGTGTTGCCGCAGCACATCGACATCATCGAGGATCCGTTTGTCCGGCGTGGCAAAGGGAGTTCGCCGTTTGACGACGAGGGTGTCAAGGTCAAGGCGCGCAAAGTCGTGGAGGCCGGACGGGTTCAGGGGTACTTCCTGAGCAGCTATTCAGCGCGCAAACTGGGCCTGTCGACCACAGGCAATGCGGGCGGCTCGCACAACTTGGTGCTTACTTCGCGCCACACGCGCAATGGCGACACGCTGGATGAAATGCTGCGCAAACTTGGAACGGGACTGTTCGTCACCGAGCTCATGGGTCAGGGTGTGAACTACGTCACGGGTGATTACTCGCGCGGCGCGAGCGGCTTCTGGGTGGAGGGTGGACAGATCGCCTTTCCAGTGCATGAAATCACCATTGCCGGCAATATGAAGGGCATGCTCAAAGGGATTCAGGCGGTTGGCGCCGACAGCTACAACTACGGCTCCAAGACGGTGGGCTCCATCCTGCTGGATCGGCTGATGGTGGCTGGGAGTTAACGGTTGGGCGATTCGCTGATATGCGTGCGCCGACGCTCTTCTGATGTGAATTCCTCGAGATCCGGGTCGAGCGCGCTGCGAGCAGTGACCAATCCGACAGGCTTGCCATCGACCACCACGGGTACATGCCGGTAGCCATTTTCGTGCATCAATAGCAGAGCATAGCCAAAGCTCTGCTCCGGCTCAGCGGTCTGGGGTGAGGGAGTCATGACATCGGCGACTCGTGTCGTCTGCACATCGAGGCCGCGTGCAATGACGCGGGACACGGCATCGCGCTCCGTGAAGATGCCTACGAGGAGTTCTTCGCGCACGACCAATACCGCGCTCATCTTCCTGTGGGCCATCAATTTGGCGGCCTGACTGACGGTGGTTTCGGGCGCCGCGATGACTATATTCCTGCGTTCCATCACTGTCTTGATGCGCTGGCTGAACATGCTGCCCTCCGGCCATTGAACCGGATGGCGCGACCCACCGTGAATCCGCGCTCCGGGTTCTCTGGATCATCGTAATGCGCAGTTTTCGAACTGGCATTAATCTGGATCAACTGGAATCAAACTATTGAGTTTTGACGGTTCCGCGCAACTGCAATTTGAAGGCTGATGCCGGCACCTTGTCGGGGGCGCAACGCCCTATTGCAGGGCTCGATCAAAATCGGTCATCGATGCTTCCCTGACCTCGTACAGGTCATCATCGGTAAGCGACGCCAGGAGTGCTTTCATTTGTTGTTCCTGGATACTTGCGGGTGCACTGACAGGCTTTTGGCCCAGCGGTTGCCGCGTTGATTTCGGGCTGACTGCGGCTGGACTTGCGGTTGCCAGGGCGGGTGGCGCGATGGGTTGGGGCGAAGTGGGTTGCACCGGGATTGAAGTATCGGAATTGCCCGCGCCCGCAAGGAGCGCGCTGACCCGCGCCTTCAGCCACTTCGGTTCAACCACCGATTCCGGGAAGGGCAGGCGCTTGGCTTCGGTGCTGAAATTCAGCACCATGTGCAGTGTCCTTGGCGGCATTCCCAGCGCCGCCTCAACTCGTTGGGACAGAAACAGCCGCAGCGCCAGGGCGTCCACCGCGGGGATGTGGACATGGCGCGGCATCTGAAGGCTTACCAGCCAGGCTGCATGGTTCTTGCTGTTCTTCAACTCGAAGACGTTGCCGCCCACGCTCAGGCCAACTTCCTGCAGGGATATGGCGCAGACTTGGGCGATCTGGCGTGACAGGGTCTTCTTTGATGAGAACCAAAGACCAATGCGCTTTAGCAGTCCGGACATGAAGGTCTCCGCGGTGATCGAGACGGGCAAAAGAGGACATCCTGAGACCCGAGGTTACCCCATCGCGGCCCGCATTTTCCAGCTCCGGTGTGGCGCCAACATCCGCGGGGGTGCAAAAAACTGGAAATATTTCAAAAATAGGCCTAAATTTCCCCTCAATTCTGCCGTTAACTATTCAAGAACCCGGTATAGGAACGTCATTCCGTCAACCATCAGGATGCCATCATGCAGGCCAACTCTGTCGATCGAACACCAAATTGGAGCCCTCCCGGCGCCAATTTGTACTCGACCGTGGTTGCTAGACCCAGTCCAAACAGTTCGTCCGTCGTGACCAGCAGCAGCGCGGCGCAATCGGCCGCAACGACCGCGCCGCCACCCGGTGTCAGCGTGGTCAACGCTGTCAATGTGCCGGCCCCGGGCGCTGCCTCACCCAGCATGGAAACGTCGGACTATGGCGTGACGATCAAGCAGCCCACGGTTGAAAAACCGCAGATACCGCCGGCCAAACCGGTGTACATCAAGCTCATTGAGAATCTCCAGGCGATGTGGCGTGCCAGCGGCAACGCCGTCGATGTCGTGGCTGAGGCCAGCAAAGCCGCCACTCCGGCCACGCTGGTGCAGGGTCCGCTGGTGTACCCCGATCCCAAGACAAAAAAGGTTTCAAACAAATAGTGGAGGGCGGATTCTCGCGAGTCCGGGCCTGCGAACCCGCGGCCGCTGACATCAGCTTTAAGTTGGTGCTGCGCAGTGGCGCGCCGACCACACGCGAACACATCCCACTGTCGCGCCACGAGCAGCCAACATCCCGGTATCAGGTGAGGACAGAGCAAAAACTCGCTGCGCGTAGTTCTTGCTCTGGCCCGCCAGGTCTCAGAATTGTCCTTCGGTCAAAGTGTCCAACTGGAATTGACCGCTCTTGTGCCATAACCAAGTATCGGTGTAGGTGACGCGACCCAGTTTGACCGGCGCCGGATAGGGAGCCGCCTGGCGCACCATGCGCTCGATCTCGGCCATGACTTCCGGAGCCTGGCTGGGTGCCCGCATCCAACTGGTGGAAATCACGTTGCCGCGACCGTCCACTTCCACCTGCAGCACCCCTACAGCGTATAGCAAGGGCGGCATCTTGCCATGGAAGATCCGGTTGGCATTGAGGCCGTACAAGTGCCCGGCGGCATCGCGCCGGTATTCGCGTGCACTTTGCGCCGCAGACGTTTTGCCCAGGGGTTGTGCCTGCGGTGTGGGCTTGGGCGCGGGGGGCGGCGCTGGCGCCAGAACCACCGGCGCAGGGGGAGGCGGTGGCGGCGCCACGGGTGCGGGTTTTGGCGGGCTGGCGCAGCCAGCAACCAGCGCGGCAATGGCGGCACAACTACCTGCCAGTACAGTGATACGACAGGCCATAAGATTCCGCATCATTCATCTCCTCATCAGGGTTGCCGGACCGCACGCGCGCCAACTCATTGAGTCAGGACGATGTGCCCATGTTGCAGGCATACTGTGCCTGAAATTGCGGAGCTGAAGGCGCCAAAAACCACAATTAAGGTATCGATTTGTGAGCATGTTGCAAGAATTTGTGACGCAGCTGAAGCGGGAAGACGCGGTGCTGGTGAGCGTGGCTCTGGCCCAAGGGTCCGTGCCACGGGAAGCCGGTGCCTGGATGGCCGTTTTTGACCAGACCTGCGTCAACACGGTGGGCGGTGGCCATCTGGAATTTCAGGCGTTGAAACATGCGCGTGATTGTCTGCAGGGGCAGGCGCAGCCGTCGCAGCGGCGTTACGCGTTGGGGCCGGCGCTGGGCCAATGCTGTGGCGGTGTGGTGCACCTGCAGTTTGAGCGTGTCGGCGCCGCCGACGTGCCCCAACTGTTAAAGCGCCTGGAGCCCGTACCGAACGCCCTGGCGCTGTTTGGTGGTGGCCACGTGGGCACGGCATTGGTGCAGGTGCTGGGTCGCCTGCCCTTTGCCATTGACTGGTTTGACAGTCGGGACGAAATCTTCCCCGAAAACCTGCCCGTGGGCGTGCGCTGCGAACACTCCGAACCGGTGGCGTCGGCGGTGCGCGATCTGGTGCCGGGCAGCCGAGTGCTGATCATGAGCTTCAGCCATGCCGAAGACCTGGATGTGGTCGCGGCCTGTCTGCAGCGACAACGCGAATTCGGCGACCTGCCCTACGTCGGCTTGATCGGTAGCAAAACAAAGTGGGCGAGTTTCCGGCAGCAACTCCGGGCTCGCGGTTTCAGTGAGCAGGAACTGGCGCATGTGACCTGCCCCATCGGCGTTCCGGGCATCCGCGGCAAAGAGCCGGAAGTGATCGCAGTGGCGGTGGCGGCACAACTGCTGCAACAGCTGAATGGTTGAGGGCGTTAGGGAAAGCATTCTGCTGGACAGGGTGAATCTGCCGGCGCCCTACCGGGCTTCGTCCACCATTCTTATGGTCTGGGCCTCGACCTCTTGAGCCACCTGTTGCAGCGCCGGGTCTTGCGACAGCATCCCCAGCAGGGCTTCGGGTTTGATCAGGCCGATTTTTGTTTTTCCCTTTTCCGTGTAGACAGAAATGCGGCATGGCAGTGCCATGTTGAGGCGCATGTCAGCGCCCAGTACCTTGGCTGCCTGGGCCGGATTGCAGACCTCGAATACCTTGCAGTCGTCCGAAAAATCGATGCCTTTGCTGCGCAAGGTGTTGCCCAGATCGTGCACGTGCAGCACGCCAAAGTTGTTGCGCTTCACCGCGGCATCCAGGTCGCCAGAAGCTTGTTCGAATGACTTGGATGTCTCAACAATGTAGTACATGGTTTGTTCCTTTGAAGAATGAAATGAAGGCTCGGGCTGAATCAGATGAGGACAGGGTTCTCACGATGCTGTGCCTGCCACAAGTTGCGCTGCCAACACATTGTGCCGCTCTATCAGCGGCCCCAGATCGACTGTGGTGAGTTGCCCCTGGCGCACTACCACTCGGCCGTTGACGATCGTGTAAGCGGCCTGCGGGCTGGCGCAAAACAGCAAGGCACCGACAGGGTCGTGCACAGCGCCGCCGGCAAACGCCAGCGTGTTCAGGTCAAACAATGCCAGGTCGGCGCACATGCCCGGTGCCAGATGACCAATGTCGTCGCGTCCCAAAACTTGGGCGCCGCCGCGTGTGGCAAGAGCGAGGACGTCGCGCGCCGTCATCTCGGCCGGACCCAGGTCGCAGCCAAAGAAGGTGCGACCGTCAGATCGAATTTCTGGAGGTTGCAGCGCACGACCCACGCGCGCCAGTAGCAGTGCCAGACGCGCTTCGTTCACCATGTGCGCTCCGTCGTTGCTGGCGCTGCCGTCCACGCCCAGGCCTACGGGAACGCCCGCGTCAAGCATCTTTCGTATCGGTGCGATCCCCGAGGCCAGGCGCATATTGCTGCATGGGCAATGCGCCACGCCAGTGCGGCTGGCTGCGAACAGACTGACGCCGGCATCATCCAGCTTGACGCAGTGCGCGTGCCACACATCACCTCCCAGCCATCCCAGGTCTTGCGCGTATTCGGTGGGTGTGCAGTTGAACTTTTCGCGCGTGTAGGCCAGGTCGTGATCGTTCTCCGCCAGATGGGTGTGCAGACGCACCTTGAAGGCCCGCGCTAGCGCAGCGGATTCACGCATCAGGTCCTGGCTCACGCTGAAAGGGGAGCAGGGTGCCACGCCGATGTTGAGCATGGAACCAAAGGACGCGTCGTGATAGCTCTCGATCAGGCGTTGCGTGTCCTTGAGGATGAAGTCTTCGCGCTCCACCACACGGTCCGGTGGCAGCCCGCCCATGGACTGCCCCACGCTCATGCTGCCACGGGTGGCGACAAAGCGCATTCCGGTCGCGCGCGCCGCCGCAATGCTGTCGTCCAGGCGCACGCCATTAGGGTAGATGTAGTGATGGTCGCTGCTGGTGGTGCAGCCGCTAAGCAGCAACTCTGCCATCGCGATTTGGTGCGACACAAACACCATCTCGGGCGTGAGTCCGGCCCAGATCGGGTAGAGGCCGCGCAACCAACTGAACAATTCCGCGTTCTGCACCTGGGGCACGGCGCGGGTCAGGCTTTGCACCATGTGGTGGTGCGTGTTGACAAGACCCGGTATCGCCAGATGGCCGCGTGCGTTGATCACTTCGTCCGCAGTTTGAGGCAATCCGGACGGGGGGCCGATGGCCTCGATCAGGTTGCCGCGAATGAAGACCGAAGCGTCTTTCAGTTCGGTCTGACGGGCGTCGAAGGTGGCAATGCAGCGCGCGTTTTGGATTAGGAGGGTGGGCATGGCGGGCAGACGTCAGGGACGAAGGGTGATGCTTAGGTGTTAGGTTATAGCGCAAGCCGATACCGATACCAACGCGCTTCTTGATATCGCTCAAAGTCAGGCCCGCAAAAGCGCGGCAAAGTGCGCAGCATGCCGCGTATTGCATCGTTTGCCCCGTCCGCTCATCTACAGGAAGCCAAACCTTCCGAGGTGTTGTTGCGCCGGGCGACGCCCATGAATTGGGTGCTGCATCTTGATAGCGGACGCGTGGCCCTGGGCCTGCTGGTCGACGACAAACTGGAACACCAGTTCGGTGTCGTGGAGGGACCGTCCTGGCTGGAGGCTACGGCCGCGGTGTTGAATCTTCCGAGTGCGGTGGACGCGGTCGCCCAGACCGACGTCAGCATGCGACGGGTGCCGCTGGCGGAGTTTCGACGCGCCTTGGCCGTCTTGCCAAAGTCGGCACAGGGCGTGTTACGCGACATGGCCTTGGGAGCACGCCAGCAGACGGAATTGGCGGTCAGCCGCCTCTCCAAGGATGCCGAGTCACGTTGCGCGGAATGGCTGGTGCGCCACGCACAGGCTGGGCCGGAAGGGGCAATGATCGTGCCGCTGCAACAGCGCAAGCGGCTGATTGCGGCTCAACTCGGGATCGCGCCCGAAACTTTTTCCCGCGTGCTGCACCATTTGCGCGAGCGCGGCCTCATTGCCGGTGCCGGTCGCACGCTGACACTGCCCCATCCCGGCGATTTGCGCGTTCTCGCGGGCGCCTGAGAATTCGGGTTGTGCAGATCGGGTTGTGCAGCGCTGAGCGTCAGTGCCAGTGCACAGAAAAAAAGCCCGTGGCGTCGCGGTTTGCGCAACGTCATGGGCTACTTTGCAGACTAGAAGCGCCAGCCGATTCCTAGGCCAATTAGCAGCGGATCGACCTTGAGCTCGCCCACCTTGGTTCCGGAGACGTTCACGTCAGTCTTGATCTGAACTTTTTTAAGGTCCAGATTCAGGTACGTGTTCTTGCCGATTTCGTAGTCAACACCGGCCTGGAGTGCGAGACCAAAGCTGTCTTTGCTCAGCGTCACTGGCAGGCCGAAGCTCACGTTCGAGATACGGGTGTAGTTCACGCCCGCACCGACGTAGGGCTTGAACGCGCCGTGGCCCGTGAAGTGGTACTGCACCGTCAACGTGGGCGGCAGATGCTTGAACGTTCCGATGTCGCCACCGACAACGCTCGAATGAACCGTCTGTGACTGCGGATAGGTCAGGATCAGTTCAGTGGCGATTTGGGGTGACATGAAATAGGAGATGTCGACCTCGGGGATCCACTTGTTGTTGATGCTCAGGCCCAATCCGGTCGAATCGGTGTTGGCGCTTGCGAGGTGAACGGCGCGCACGCGCACCAGCCATGGGCCGTCTGCGGCTTGTGCATTGCAGGACAGAGCGACACCACCCGCGACAGCCAGCCAATAGGCGGCGCGATTGAACAGGTTTGTTTTCATACTTTCAGTTCCTTTGTGATCGAGGAAAAAGCGCCTCTGATCCAGATTGAATCCGCTCGGGGAGTGGGACCATTGCGGTGCATCAAATCCTGCCTGTGGTTCACCAAAAAGCAACAGTTCGGCGCCCTTGGCTTGGACACAGGTTTCACTTACAGCTCACGGTATTGGCTATCATTGAACGCCTTACCAGAAATATTTGGAAACCCATTGATCATGTTGTGCCGCCTGCCGTTCGCTGTCGTGTTGAGTTTCGTCATGTCTATGGCTGTACCGGCGCTTGCCCAAGGCACCATCAAGATTGGCGAAATCAACAGTTACAAGGCACAGCCTGCATTCCTCGAACCCTACAAAAAGGGCATGGAATTGGCAGTAGAGGAGATTAACGCCGCAGGAGGCGTGAACGGCAGGAAACTGCAACTGATTACGCGCGACGACAACGCCAATCCGGCCGACGCGGTGCGCGCTGCCGAAGAGCTTCTGGTACGCGAGCAGGTCGATGTATTGACCGGTTCATTTCTTTCGCACATCGGCTTGGCGCTGACCGACTTTGCCAAGCAGCACAAGGTGTTCTTCCTCGCGGCCGAGCCGCTCACCGACAAGATCGTCTGGCAAAACGGCAATCGCTACACCTTCCGCTTGCGTCCGTCCACCTACATGCAGGTGGCGATGCTTGTGCCCGAGGCGGCCAAGCTCAAGAAGAAGCGCTGGGTCATCGTTTATCCCAACTACGAATACGGCCAGTCGGCGGCGAGCACCTTCAAACAATTGCTCAAGACGGCGCAGCCGGACGTTGAATTTGTGGGCGAGCAGGCCACCCCTCTGGGCAAGGTGGAGGCCGGCAGCGTGGTGCAGGCGCTTGCAGACGCCAGGCCTGACGCGATTTTCAACGTGCTGTTTGCCGCGGACCTGTCCAAGTTCGTCCGGGAGGGCAATACCCGCGGTCTATTCCAGGGGCGCGAAGTCGTGAGCTTGCTCACGGGCGAGCCCGAATACCTCGATCCACTGAAGGACGAAACGCCCAACAACTGGATCGTCACCGGCTATCCCTGGTATGGCATCCAGACGCCCGAGCACAAGGCGTTTTTCCTGGCCTACCACCACAAGTATTCGGACTACCCGCGCGTCGGTTCCGTGGTCGGCTACAGCGCCATTCAGTCGCTGGCCGCCGGCATAAAAAAGGCCAAATCCACGGACCCTGAGAAGTTGATCGCCGCCTTCACCGGACTGAACGTGATCACGCCCTTTGGTCCCATCACGTACCGCGCTGAAGACCACCAATCCACCATGGGCGCCTTCTTGGGTCGCACAAAGAATGACAACGGCAAAGGTGTGATGGTGGATTACCGTTATCTGGATGGCGCCAAGTACCAGCCCACCGCGGCCGAAGTGAAGAAGCTGCGACCCGCCGAGTGAACGTCTCCGGCCTCATCGTCCAGCTGCTCAACGGCCTGGCTGGGGCTTCTTCGCTGTTTCTGGTGGCAGCGGGTCTGTCGCTCATTTTTGGTGTGACCCGGATTGTCAATTTCGCCCATGGCTCGTTCTACATGCTGGGTATTTTTGTCGCCTGGTCGCTGGTCCAGTGGCTCGGCGCGGGCCTGGGTTTCTGGGTCGCTGTGCCCCTGGCTGCACTGCTCGTGGGCCTGCTGGGCGCGGTGGTGGAAATGTTGCTGTTACGGCGTATCTACCGAGCACCGGAATTGTTTCAATTGCTCGCCACCTTTGCCCTGGTGCTGGTGTTCCAGGACGCCGCGCTTTGGTGCTGGGGAGCGGAAGATCTGCTGGGTCCGCGGGCGCCTGGATTGAGCGGTTCGGTGCAAATTCTGGGACGCCAGTTTCCCAGCTACGACCTGTTTCTGATCACCGTTGCGCCTTTGGTGCTGGGTGCGCTGTGGCTGCTTCTCAAGCGCACGCGCTGGGGCATGCTGGTGCGCGCTGCCACCCAGGACCGGGACATGGCGGCGGCCCTCGGCGTGAATCAGGCGCTGTTGTTCACCACAGTCTTTGCCCTGGGAACGGCACTGGCCGGACTGGGCGGTGCACTGCAGTTGCCGCGCGAACCGGCGCACCTTGGGCTGGATCTGCTGACGATTGGCGACGCATTTGTTGTGGTTGTGATCGGTGGTATGGGTTCGATCCCCGGAGCCTACGTGGCGGCCCTGTTGCTGGGCCTGATCAAGGCCATTTGTGTGGCGCTGGGGACGGTAGATTTAGGCGGCTGGAGTTTCTCGTTTTCCAAGCTCACTTTGGTGGCCGAATTTCTGGTGATGGCGCTGGTGCTGGTGCTCCGTCCCTGGGGCTTGATGGGTCGCGAACCCAGCGCCAGCGCTACATCGCTGCGCGCGGAACAACCGCTTCGAGTTGCAGGCAGGGTTCGGCGATGGCTGACGGCGGCGGGATTTTTGGTGCTGCTGTCCTTGCCTTGGTGGGGCGGTCAATGGCCCTACGCGACTGTGCTGGGAATCGACCTCTTCATTGCGGCGCTGTTTGCGGCGAGCCTGCACTTCATCATGGGGCCCGGCGGCCTGAACTCCTTTGGGCACGCTGCCTATTTCGGCCTGGGGGCGTATGGGGCGGCGTGGTTGCTGCAAGGCCTGGGATGGCCCATGGAACTGACCCTGCTGGGCGCGCCGCTGCTGGCGGCCTTGGGTGCGCTGTTGCTGGGCTGGTTCAGCGTGCGCCTGTCGGGGATCTATCTGGCCATGCTGACCTTGGCGTTTGCGCAGATCCTCTGGGCCATCTGTTACCAATGGGATGGCGTCACCGGGGGCAGCAATGGCCTCACGGGACTCTGGCCCGCGCCCTGGCTGTCTGACAGGCGCGCCTACTACAGCCTTACCTTGGCGCTTACGGGCCTGGCTGTCTGGTTGCTGCGGCGGGCGCTATTCTCTCCTTTCGGATACACACTGCGCGCAGCGCGCGATTCGGCTGTGCGCGCCGAAGCCGTAGGCATCGATGTGCGGCGGGTGCAGTGGGTGGCGCTCATCGTCGCCGGCCTGTTCGCGGGCCTGGCGGGTGCGTTGTTCGCGTTCTCCAAGGGCAGCATTTCTCCCGATGTTCTGGGTGTGAGCCATTCCGTAGATGCCCTCGTGATGGTGCTGCTCGGCGGTGTGCAAACGCTGTCCGGACCGCTGGTGGGTGCCGCGACATTTACCTTCCTGCAGGACAGCATTGCGCGCAGCACCGAGTACTGGCGGGCGCTGCTGGGCGGCGTGATGCTGCTGCTGGTGCTGCTGTTTCCGCAGGGGCTGGTAGGCACGCTGGCTGCGCTCCGTCGAACTCAGGCACGGCGCTTGCGCACGGGTGCGGCATGAGCTTTCTTGAAGTCAGCGACTTGCATAAATCGTTTGGTGGTGTGCGCGCCGTGGGCGGGGTGAGCTTCAATGCCGCACCGGGTGAATTGCTGGCACTGATCGGCCCCAACGGTGCAGGCAAGTCCACGCTCTTCAATCTGCTCAACGGTCAGTTGACTCCCGACCAGGGGCAGATCCTGTTGGCGGGCGAGCCTCTGCAGGGAAAGTCACCGCGCGAAATCTGGAAGCTGGGTGTGGGCCGCACCTTTCAGATTGCTCAAACCTTTGCCTCGCTCACGGTGCTGGAAAACGTGAAGATGGTGTTGTTGTCGCAGTCGAACCAGCTGTTTTCATTCTGGTCCCGCGCCGCACAAGGCCCCAACCCGCGCGCCAGAGAATTGCTGGCGCAGGTGGGAATGGAAGATCAGGCGGAGCGCGCCTGCGGTGAACTCGCCTATGGCGACGTGAAGCGTGTGGAACTCGCATTGGCGCTGGCCAGCGACCCCAAGTTACTGCTGATGGATGAACCCACAGCGGGTATGGCGGCAGGTGAGCGACATGCACTGATGGCCCTTGTCCAGCAAGTGGCCCATGAGCGCCGCATGGCTGTGCTTTTTACCGAGCACAGCATGGACGTGGTGTTTGGTTTTGCGCAGCGCGTACTCGTGCTCTCAAGCGGCAAGATCATCGCCGACGGCGACCCGCAACAAATTCAGCAGCACACCCAGGTGCGCGACGTGTATCTCGGAGTGGGCACGACATGAGTGCCCTGCTTGAAGTGTGTGGACTCAACGCCTGGTATGGCGCGGCGCACGTGGTGCTGGATGTCGATCTGCAGGTGCAGCGCGGTGAGGTTGTGGGTCTGATGGGACGCAACGGAGCGGGCAAATCCAGCACACTCAAGGCCATCATGGGACTCATGCCGCGGCGCAGTGGAGAGATCCGGTTTGCCGGGCATGACATCACTCACGCGCCAACGCACGAGGTGGCGCGACAGGGGCTGGGCTTCGTACCGGAAAACAGGCGCATATTTTCCGAACTTACGGTCATCGAAAATCTGGAGGTGGGGCGACAGGCACCTCGGCGCTGGCCCGACGGCTCAAGTGCACCGTCATGGACGCCGGAAAAATTGTTCCAGGTGTTCCCCAATCTGGCCACCATGACCGACCGCCTTGGCTCATGCATGAGCGGCGGCGAGCAGCAGATGCTGGCACTGGCGCGTACGCTCATGGGCAACCCCTTGCTGGTGTTGCTGGACGAACCCTCGGAAGGGTTGGCGCCGCTGATCGTGGCGCAGATGGCGGGCATGATCAATGCGCTTAAAGGACAGGGCGTCAGCATTTTGTTGTCGGAGCAGAACGAACAATTTGCGGCTCTGGTGTGTGACCGGTGCTATGTCATCGCGCAAGGACAGGTGAGCCCCGATTAGCATGAAATTGGCGTGGCAGAATGTCCAGAGTTACGCCTCAACTGCTCCGACCTGAAAGAGGAGACGCACCATGCTTTCGATTGACATGCTGGCGGCCTATTGGACTACCCAGGAACTAACGGCCAACCTGATTGTTTTCCTCAATATTCTGGGTGCCCTTGCGCTGGGTCTGCTGGTTGGCTATGAGCGCTCCTACCACGGCCGTGCCGCGGGCATGCGCACCTACGGACTGGTGTGCATGGCCTCGGCCGCGCTGACTGTCATCGCCGGGCACTCAGAGGCCTGGTACGGTGGTCACGCCTTGCTCGCCAATGGCAACGACCCGACCCGGGTGATTCAGGGCATCGTCACCGGCATCGGCTTCCTGTGCGCGGGCGTCATCATGCGTGAAGGCTTCAACATCAGCGGTTTGACCACGGCGGCGTCGCTCTGGACGTCATCCGTGATCGGCATCCTGGTGGGCGTGGGTTTCTTTGCCGCCGCCATGTTGCTGGCACTGCTGTCCGCGGTGTGCATGGTTTGGGTATCGCACCTTGAGGCCTGGTTACCAGCGCGCCAGGCGGTCGCCATCACCCTGCAGTTCAGGCAGGGATTCGTTCCGGTGCAATCTGCTCTGCGTGCGATGGCGCTGACGCGCGGCTACGACATTGCTGAGGGCAGCATCTCCATTGCATTTCGCGACGGCGCACCTGAATGGCGCTTTGTAGCGGTAGCGCAGGACCGCAAGAATATGGTCACGATTGCCGAACTGGCGGGCGACATGACGCGCTACGAGGGCGTGCAGGGTTTCCAATTGAACTATGCCCGCAATTGACGCCGATTTGAGTGTCCACACCAGCCGGCATCACAATGAAAGCGTGATCCATTCCACCCGATTGCGTCCATTGCTCTTGGCGTGATAGAGCGCCTTGTCGGCGTGCGCCACCAGCTTACTGGCGGTCGCCTCGTGATCCTGTTGAATCTGGTCCGAATGCAGCATCGTCAGTCCGATTGAAATTGTCACGCTGATGGTTTTTCCGCACTGTGTCTGAAACGTCCTGGCTTCGATGCCCTTGCGAATGCGCTCCGCTATTTCGATGGCACCGGACTGGTCAGTACGCGGCAGTGTCACGACAAACTCCTCTCCGCCGTATCGCGCGACGGTATCGCCCGCACGCAACTGGTTCTGGATGTCGCACGCCACACTGCGCAGCACGTCATCGCCCGTGGGGTGTCCGTAGGTGTCATTCACGAGTTTGAACCGGTCCACATCCAAAAACATGCATGACAGCGGCGATTGCTGCCGTTTGGCCTGACTGACTTCGATCTTGCAGCGCTGCTCGAAGTAGCGACGGTTCTGAACACCAGTCAAACCATCGGTCAGACTGATGCGTCTGAGCCGGTCGCGGTTGAGGGCGCTTTCCAGGCAGACGGAGACAATGCCGGCGAATCTTTCCAGGAATTCCGTCCCGCTGGCAACTCCGTAGCGGTCGGGATTGCGGCTGCCAAGGTGCAGGCTTCCAATGAGTTCTCCGTGCCGGACAAGAGGCAACAGCGCAACCGACTCGATGCCTAGCACCGGACTTTGAAAAAGGGCGGCGTGCTGGAGATGTTGATACCGCCCGAGCCATGGCGTCATGGCCAGGGGAAACAGGCCTACGATGCTGGTCGGCGAAGGCAGTAGCCTGGGCGAAAAACCGGGCAAAGCGGGAACCTGCGGATTCTCGTTCAAAAGTTTGGCAAGCACATGGTCGCGGTCTACCAGTGTCAAGGTGGCCTGCTCAACGGCGAATGCTGTTCTGTATTCCGAAAGCAGAATACGCACGAGTTCGCTCAGCGAATCGGCACCGATCAGTTGGCGTTCTATGCCGTCCAGGCGCCGCATTCTGTCTTCGTTACGACGCGCCTCCCGCAGCAGGTAATCCATCTGCCCTTTGAGGCGGGCGATTTCTTGATCAAGTTGGATCAGCATCGGCCGCCATTATGGCTGTGTCAAATCGCTTGCCCAGACGATGGCGTGCATACCACCGCCGTTCGCGCGCAAGTCAGATGCGAGCCAGCCGGTAGCGGCCCTTGCGGCCTTCGACCACGTGATTGAATCCGATCAGACGCCGTAAGGCCAGGCCGATCGACCCCAGCGGAATGTCGGCGCCACTGGCCATGCCGGCTTGGGTCAAACGGGTCCAACTCCTGCGGTTCAATACCTTCTTCAAATAGTCAAGCACCTTGGCATCGTTGGCGCTGAGCCCGGCGCTGTTCGCCGCGGCGTGCCGGGCGGTGCGAACCGCGCCGCGCTTGGGTCCGCGTTTCACCGCACGGGGTTTGACGGCGACGTCTTCGATCGTCGAATCGTCAGCATCGCTGGTGTCGCTGCGTACCGGTATTTTGTGGCGTGCGCTGTGGGGTAACGCCATCAGTATGGCGGTCTCGGGCTGCACCAGATCGGCAGCGGTCTGATAAATGACCTTGAACTGTTCCTCGATCGCGTTTACTTCCTGCGCGAGGCGGGACAGCGTCTTCCAGTTCGAAAAGAGATTGTCGTTGTCCACGTTGAAAGGCTGGTCGGCAACCGCTGCCATAACCTGCTGCGCGTGTTCATTCACGGCGGTCACGATGGACTGTCGGGCCACGTCAATGGACTGACCTGCCTGCTGAATGGCGGACAAGGTGGAAGGGGTTACAGACATGAAGATATCTCCTTTGATGGGTGGCATTGCGGGCTGGACTTTGTCTCTTCGCCCAAATCGTTTAACTGAAAATCAGGGTAATAGTTTAATCGGCGTCTGCCGGTGGTCGCCAATCATCCAAGCGGATGGGCTCTGGATGCATGCGGGGATCCATCAGCTGAACTGGGTATGGAAATGGCGCCGAAACGGCACGTCACCAGTGGGTGCCTCATCCATTTGACGAGCGTAGAGATGCCCGGCATATACGGCATGTGCGATCAGCCCTGGCGCCAGGGCGTCACCTGCGCACTGCACGCTGCGGATTCCTGCGCCCGACCATTGAGGCTGCAGCGCCAGCAGTTGCTGGTACAGCGCGTCGTGCGGCAATCGCGCCGTGATCGTGACCACTGAAGCGCAGAGAAGTTCGCTGGTTTTGTGCGACCACACGTGCTCCAGCAGCACCCGATCGCCCGTGAACGCGGTGATGTTGCTGGCCACGACCTGCACCACGCCCAGGGCATGCATGCGCGCCTGGATGTGGCGGTAGTCCAGCGTATTGGCGCTCCAGGAGGCGATGCTGTCATCGGGCGTGACGTAATAGACGGCGCGCCCCGCGACGCACAACTTGTCGGCGACGGTGCTGGCGTAATAGAAATAGTCGTCGTCAAACACCACCACCGGACCCTCGGGAATCGTGCCATCCATGACGTCGTCCGGCGTGAACACGGCCGCGTCCCCGAAGCCCCTGATGCCCGCGCCATTGCTGCGTCCAAAGCCGTCGCGACGCCAATGGCAGCCCGTGGCCAGCAGCACATGGTCGGCGCCAAAATCCAACACATCCGCTGCGGATAAGGGGCTGTCCAGGTAGAAGTGCACATTCGGCATCGTTTTGATCTGTCCTACGCGCCAATCGCGCACACGCGCCCATTCGGCCAATCCCGGCAGGCGCGACTCGCGGCTCACGCGCCCGCCCAATTCGGTGCGGCTTTCAGCAAGATGTACCTCGTAGCCGCGCTGTCCCAGTGCCCGCGCTGCCTCCAGGCCGGTGGGCCCGGCGCCCACGATCAATATTTTGGCGTCCGATTTCCTGGGCGCAATACGCTCCGGGTGCCAGCCCTTGCGCCACTCCTCGCCCATCGTCGGGTTCTGCGTGCAACGTATCGGCGTCACAGTGTTGTCGCCCGAGACGCAGATGTTGCAGCCTATGCATTCGCGGATGTCGTCGATGCGACCCTCTTCGATTTTCCTTGGCAGGAACGGGTCAGCAATGGACGGACGCGCAGCGCCGATCATGTCCAGAATGCCGCGCCGGATCTGCGACACCATGGTGTCGGGCGACGTGAAGCGGCCCACACCCACCACGGGTTTGGTCGTCACCTTTTTGACCCAGTCGATGAAGGGCTCCTGCGCACCCTCGCGGGCAAAACGGGAGGGCACGGAATCGTTGTCCCAGGCCGCGATGTTCACGTCCCACAGATCAGGCAAGTCGGCCAGCATGTGCACGATTTCTTTCGCTTCGGTGAGAGTCACGCCGCCGTCGCCCAGCAACTCTTCGGTGGCAAAACGCAGCACCACGCCGCAGCTGTCGCCCACCGCATCGCGCGTGTCCTGCAGCACTTCGCGCAACAACCGCACGCGATTTTCCAGCGAGCCGCCGTATTCATCGGTGCGCTGGTTGCGCCGCTTTTGCAGGAAGTGCATGGCCAGCGACAAATCGTGCGCCGCGTAGACGTAGACCAGATCGAAGCCCGCAGACTTGGCGCGCAAGGCGGCGTTGCGATGCCAGCGCCGGTACTCGGCAATGTCGCGCTTGTCCATGGCCCGCGCCTGCGCCGGATAGCCGTATTTGCTGGGCTGGTGTGAAGGCGCGAGCAACACTTCGCGCGAATACAGATTGGACGCCGTGGGGCCGTTGTGCGTGAGCTCGATCCCGGCCAGGGCGCCATGCGCGTGCACTTTCTCGCACATCAGGCGTAACGCCGGGATATCGTGGTCGTCCCAGAGCCGGGCCTCCACGTAGGGAGAGACGTCGCCCGACGGATGAATCTCGCACTCCTCAGTGCAGATCACGCCCCAGCCGCCCTCGGCCTTGACCTCGCGCATGGTGGCGTGCGCCTGCGGCATGGCGTGGCCCATGCCATTGCAATGAGGCACCTGAAAGAACCGGTTCTTCGCCGTCACCGGGCCGATTTTTATCGGTTCAAACAGAATGTCAAAACGGGGGTCGCGGGCCATCGGTAGCGGTCTTTCCAACTGCCAGGGTCATTGAGAGTTTGAAGGTGCATCTTTGACGTACTTGTCGAACCAGCGAACCATCTCGTAGATCAGCTGCTCGTTCGACTCCATGGCCGCATACCAGTGGGGCTCGTGCGGAAGCATCACCAGGCGCGCCGTGCCACCGTTGCCCCGGATCGCCTCGTAAAGCTTGCTGGCCTGCAGTGGCGTGGTGCCGGGATTCGCGTCGTCCTCCTCGTCAACGAATGGGCATCAGTTGTCCCAGCCACCAGCGTCGCCACCGCTGCCGCCTGAACTGCCGTCGTCCCACGAGCTGGTGTCATTCACGCCAAAGTTCTGCCCGCCCATGTCGTTGTTGCCAGTGAAGGATTGGTCGTAGTTATTGCCGTTGTCGACCGGGCGGCTGGAGCCGTCATGCCCACCCATCAGACTTTTGCCGATGGCCTCGGCGGCCATCACACCGGCTCCCACGGCCAACCCGGTGGCCAGACCACCCATCAAATGGCTGCCCATGCCGCTGCCTTGTGGCTGACCATAGCCCGGCGCCATGGCCCCACCGCCACCCATGCCGAAGCCCTGTGGGCCCATCAAGGCACCGCCCTGCCCAGGATTTGGATAAGGCGCCTGCTGCAGGTATTGTGGTTCCGGTTTCTTTCGCAGCATGATGATGGCCAGCGCGATCAAGCCGCCACCCAGCAACAGGGCCAGTCCCCAGGGGAAGGAAGAGGCTGGCGCCGCTTGCTGCATCACCGGACTGTTGCTCGTGGGCCGGGGTGCAGCGCGTGCAGCGAGCTGGCTGCGCAGCGCCTGCACCGCTGCCGGTTTGGCAAACGTCAGTCCGGGGGAAAGCTTTTCCGCTGTCGCAAGTTCTTCGCGGGCGCGACCCACCTGACCCTGGCGTGCCGCCAACTCGGCTTGCACATAGTGCGCCTTGCCGGAGTTCGGATGCGCCACCAGCACTTGCTGCATCATGGTCTGTGCCTGCTCCATGTGGCCGGTGTCCGCGGCTTCGTACACCTGGTTCAGCGTGGGTTCGGATTGAGCCATGGCCAGACCCAAACCCAGCAAAGCGGCAATCGCCAGCCACTTGCCTGCGCGCTGCATGATCGATCGTTTCAACATCTGTCTACCCTTCAATGGTGTGGAACTTACCTGCGCGAGATGGTGGCTTCCGGTTGCAATACAAGGGGTCCCGATTTTCGGGGAACCCGAAATTGTGTCCCACCGATGCCTGCCATCCCGGCGCCACGCGACTGTACTGCGCAATTGAGAACCCTGTGAAACAGTCCTTGTAATACTACCTAGGTCATAACCCGCTGGCAGCGGGCGGCGCAATTCGTTACCATACTTTTATCGCAGGGACGGCTTGGTCCGCCCGCTTCCATCCATCAACCTGAGAGAACCGATTTTTATGACTCGGCGCGTTACCTGGCCGAAGCATGAAGGTTGGCCGGAGTGCAATTTGTCAGCGGAGTTCATTCTTGAAACACGTGGTCTGACCAAGGAGTTCAAGGGATTCGTGGCCGTGAATCGGGTCGACCTTCAAGTCAGGCGCGGTCACATCCACGCCCTCATCGGGCCCAACGGTGCGGGCAAGACCACGTTCTTCAACCTGCTCACCAAATTCCTGCAGCCAAGCGCTGGCAACATCACCTTCAATGATCTCGACATCACGACCGAAGGACCGGCACAAACCGCAAGGCGTGGCATCGTGCGATCGTTCCAGATCTCGGCGATCTTCCCGCACATGACGGTGCTGGAAAACGTGCGTGCTGCGCTGCAGCGCAGCCTGGGAACCTCGTTTCATTTCTGGAAGTCCGAAAGCTCGCTTTTTCATCTGCACGGGCGCGCGCTGGCCTTGCTGGCAGAAGTGGACCTGCAGGATTTCGCCGACGAGCTCACCGTGAACCTGCCTTATGGCCGCAAGCGCGCGCTGGAGTTGGCAACCACACTGGCACTCGAACCCGAACTGATGTTGCTGGACGAACCGACCCAGGGCATGGGACACGAAGACGTGGACCGCGTGACGCAGCTGATAAAAAAAGTTTCTGCCGGCCGCACCATTCTGATGGTGGAACACAACATGAACGTGGTGTCTTCCATTGCCGACCGCATCACCGTGCTGCAGCGCGGCGCCATCATCGCCGACGGCCCGTATGTCGAGGTGTCGAGAAATCCACAGGTGATCGAAGCCTATATGGGCACCACCGACACCGCTCTGCAGGGAAGTCACTGATGGCCCAGGAACTGCTGCGCATCGACGACCTGCACGCCTGGTATGGCGAGTCGCACATCCTGCATGGCGTGAATCTGGCTGTGAACGAAGGTGAAGTTGTGACGCTGCTCGGACGCAACGGCGCGGGGCGCACCACTACTTTGCGCGCCATCGTGGGCCTGACCGGCAACCGTAAAGGGTCGATCAAACTGTTTGGCAATGAGGCGATGCACCTCGCGTCGCACAAGGTGGCGCGTCTGGGCGTGGGCTACTGCCCGGAGGAGCGCGGCATTTTTGCCAGCCTCTCGGCCGAAGAAAATTTGATGCTGCCACCCACCATCGCACCCGGCGGCATGAGCCTTTCCGAGATATATGCCATGTTCCCCAATCTGCAGGAGCGTGCGAACAGCCCCGGCACAAGACTGTCCGGAGGCGAGCAGCAGATGCTGGCGGTGGCGCGCATTTTGCGCACCGGCGCGCGCCTGTTGCTGCTGGACGAAATCTCCGAAGGCCTGGCGCCGGTGATCGTGCAAAAGCTGGCCGAGGTGATTCTGGCGCTCAAGGCGCGTGGCTACACGATCGTTCTGGTGGAGCAAAATTTCCGCTTTGCGGCGCCGCTGGCCGACCGCTTCTATGTGATGGAGCATGGCTGCATCGTGAAGCAATTTGCGCAGGCCGAATTGCGCCAGAACATGGGTATGCTGCAGGAGTATCTGGGCGTTTGACGCAAGCGCGCATGATTGCAGCACATCACGTCTTTTCTCGTTACCTTCAACCATCCACTTATCAGGAGACATCATGAAACTCAAGAAACTCGCAGCTGCCTGCACCCTTGCAATCTCGACCCTGTGCGTGTCAACCACTCCGGCGCAGGCGCAAATCTCCGGCGACGTGGTGCGCATCGGCATCATCACCGACATGTCCGGTCTGTACTCCGACATCGACGGGGCCGGTGGCGTGGAGGCCATCAAGATGGCCATCGCCGACATGGGTGGTGCCATCAACGGCAAGAAGATCGAGTTGATCTACGCTGACCATCAGAACAAGCCCGACCTGGCCGCCGGCAAGGCACGTGAATGGTTCGACACACAGGGCGTGGACATGTTGATCGGCGGCACAAACTCGGGAACCGCTTTGGCCATGGCCAAGGTGGCGGCCGAGAAGAAGAAACTTTTCATTGCGATTGGTGCAGCCCACTCGGCGCTGACCAACGAACAGTGCAATCCGTACACCGTGCATTGGGCCTACGACACGGTGGCGTTGGCCAAGGGAACGGGCAGCGCGGTGGTCAAATCCGGTGGCAAGAGCTGGTATTTCCTGACGGCCGACTATGCCTTCGGCGCGCAATTGCAGAACGACACGGCCACCGTCGTCAAGGCGGCCGGCGGCACGGTCGTCGGAGCCGTCCGGCACCCGCTGTCGGCCAGCGACTTCTCGTCTTTCCTGCTGCAGGCACAGGCGAGCAAGGCGCAGATCCTGGGTCTGGCCAATGCCGGTGGCGACACCATCAATTCGATCAAGGCGGCGAACGAATTCGGTATCACCAAGACCATGAAGCTGGCCGGCTTGCTGGTGTTCATCAACGACATTCACTCGCTCGGCCTGAAGGCCACGCAGGGCATGTACCTGACCGATAGCTGGTACTGGAACCGCGACGCCGAAACGCGTGCATGGAGCCGCAAGTTCTTCGAAAAGGTGAAGCGCATGCCCTCTTCTGTCCAGGCCGGCGACTACTCCGCCACGCTTAGCTACCTGCAGGCTGTCAAGGCCACCGGAAGCGACGATCCGGACCAGGTGCTGGCGCAGATGAAGAAGACCAAGGTCAACGACATCTTCACCAAGGGCGGTTGGATTCGCGGCGACGGTCGCATGGTGCATGACATGTACCTGATGCAGGTGAAGTCGCCGGACAAGTCGAACGAGCCTTGGGACTACTACAACGTGGTTGAGACATTCAAGGGCGAAACCGCATGGACCACCAAGGCCGAAAGCAAGTGCTCTCTCTGGAAATGACGTTATTGACGTTTGCATAATTCACGACCGTTTCCGTTCGGGCTGAGCTTGTCGAAGCCTGTCCTGAGCATAAATGAAGGGCCCTTCGACAAGCTCAGGGTGAACGGTTGCACGTGACCAGCATGATTGCTTATGACTGAAATCTTTGGTATTCCCCTGCAAGCTTTTCTCGGCCAGTTATTGCTGGGCCTGGTGAATGGCGCTTTTTACGCCTTGCTCAGCCTGGGACTGGCCGTCATCTTCGGCCTGCTGGGCATCGTGAACTTTGCGCACGGCGCGCTCTACATGCTGGGCGCCTTCGCGGCCTGGATCATGCTGGACCAATTCGGCATCAACTACTGGGCCGCGCTTTTGCTGGCGCCATTGACCGTGGGCATTCTGGGCGTGGTGATCGAGCGTGCGTTCCTCAAGCATTTGTACAAGCTGGATCCGCTGTACGGGCTGCTGCTGACCTTTGGTCTTGCGCTGATCGCCGAGGGCATCTTTCGCGAACTTTATGGCGTCTCGGGCCAATCGTATGAGGTACCGGAACTGCTGTCGGGCGCCACCAATCTGGGCTTCATGGTGTTGCCCAATTACCGCGCCTGGGTGGTGGTGGTGTCGCTCGTCGTGTGCCTGGGCGTGTGGTACCTGATCGAACGCACGCGGCTGGGCGCCTACTTGCGCGCCGGCACCGAGAACGCCGCACTGGTGCAGGCCTTCGGCATCAACGTGCCCCTGATGGTGATGCTCACCTACGGTGCCGGCGCGGCTCTGGCTGCGCTGGCGGGCGTGCTGGCCGCGCCCATCATCCAGATCAATCCGCTGATGGGCTCGAACCTGATCATTGTGGTGTTTGCCGTCGTGGTGATAGGTGGCATGGGCTCGATCCTGGGCTCGGTCATCACCGGTCTGGCGCTGGGTCTGATGGAAGGTTTGACGCGGGTGTTTTACCCCGAAGCATCCAACATCGTGGTGTTCGTGATCATGGTGCTGGTGCTCATGGTGCGACCCGCCGGCCTGTTTGGCAAGGAGGCATGAGCATGGGCAAGTCCGCCAAACTTCTACGCGCCACCTACGCGGTGCTGTTGGCGCTGCTGCTGCTGGCTCCGCTGCTGGGCCTGTACCCGGTGTTCGTGATGAAGCTGCTGTGCTACGCCATTTTTGCCTGCGCCTTCAATCTGCTGCTGGGCTTTACCGGCCTGCTTTCCTTCGGCCACGCGGCGTTCTTCGGCTCGGCCGCTTACATCACCGGCTGGCTCATCAAGTCGCAACATTTCACGCCCGAACTTGGCATTGCGGCGGGCGTGGTGGGCGCAGGGTTCATCGGGCTGCTGGTGGGCCTGGTGGCGATACGGCGCCAGGGCATTTACTTCGCGATGATCACCATGGCGATTGCGCAGATGGTGTATTTTGGCTGCCTGGAGGCGCCGTTTACCGGAGGCGAGGACGGACTGCAAGGTGTGCCCCGCGGCGCGCTCTTCGGTCTGTTGTCGCTGGAGTCGGACACGACCCTGTACTACGTGGTGGTGGCGCTGTTCGTGGCCTGTTTCCTGGCCATTTCGCGCATCGTGCATTCGCCCTTCGGCCAGGTGCTCAAGATGATCCGCGAGAACGAACCACGCGCCATTTCGCTTGGCTACCAGGTGGACCGCTACAAATTGCTGGCTTTCGTGCTCTCGGCGGCGCTGGCCGGTCTGGGTGGATCGCTCAAAACCGTGATCATGGGTTTTGCCACGCTCTCGGACGCGCACTGGTCAATGTCGGGCGAGGTGATCCTGATGACCTTGCTCGGCGGCGTCGGCACGTTTTTCGGGCCCGCATTTGGCGCGGGCATCGTGATCTCGCTGCAGGACCTGCTGGCCGACAAGGTGGGCTCGTGGGTGACCGTGATCATCGGGGTGATCTTCGTGCTGTGCGTGCTTGTCTTCCGCAAGGGCGTGGTCGGCGAAGTGCAGGCCTATCTGGAGCGGCGCCGGCGCGCCGCATCCAAAGCCGCCGCTTGACGCGCTGTCGACGCGCTTCTCACATCGCCCAAAGTCGCGGTTGCGGTGCGTCCATATGCCAGAGGCATTGTCGCCAGCACGCCCAGACGCTTTTCAACAAATCCATCGCTGGCTCCACTTGCCGCGCCAGCGTGCGCAGCACCAGCACCTGGGGGTTAGGGCTCGTGACACCAGCCATGGCGCGCAATGGATGTTCCTGCAGCAACTGGCGCGCACAGTCCAACGCGCTTTCGCGCCGCTCGCGAGCCATGGCGCTACCCGTCGCAAAGAAGATCGACGCCATGCAGTTCTGACCCGCCAGCCCCAGCGGGCTGTGCAGCAGGCGCGCATCGCCGGCATCGATCACCCCGCGCTCCAGCCACATGCCGGGCAACTCGATGTGTTGGCAAAAGCTGCCGCTTGCAAAGGGCTGTTCGGCATGCGGCAACCCCAGCGCAGTGATGTCCCAACCCAGCAGTTCTGCGCCGCTCGCAAGCTCGAAGCTCAGTCGGTTCTCGGCGCGACAGCCGTTGTACACAATCGACTCCAGCGGCAGCCACTCCATGCGTGCTCCTGCATCCATGCGCAGCCGTGTGTGCTGCAGCGCGAGTTCGCCTTCGGAGCGGTAAAAGCGCGTCGCGCCAGGTGTCGTGACGAGCCCGTGCGCGCCACCGCCCACGCTCACCTGAATGTCGAGCGTGTCGCCCCCCACCAGCCCGCCGGGCGGATGCACCAGCACGTTGTGGCAGATGGCATCGCCCTCCGGATACAGCGTCTGCAGCACGCGCAACGGCCCATCGTGCAGGAAGCGCGCCACGCTGCGATTCGATTCCAGCGTGTAGTCAAGTGCGAGAGAGGCGTGCCAGCTCATGCACCGATGGTACCGAACGAGGCAGATGCGTTCAGATCGCCACCAACTGGCGCACGCCGTTCGCCTCCATGTCCCTGCCGGCACCACTCGCGATCACGGCACCACGCTCCATCACGAGGTAGCCGTCTGCCAGTTGCTGCGCGAAGTCGTAGTACTGCTCGACCAGCAGGACCGCCACGCGCTGCCCGTCCAGCCCCGTGTCGGCGAGCATGCGGATGACGCGGCCGATGTCCTTGATGATGCTGGGCTGAATGCCTTCGGTGGGTTCGTCCAGGATCAGCAACTTGGGTTTGGCTGCCAGCGCCCGTGCAATCGCCAACTGCTGTTGCTGCCCGCCCGACAGGTCGCCGCCGCGGCGCTGCAGCATCTGCTTGAGAACAGGAAACAGTTCGAACAACTCCGGCGGTATCGGTGTGCTGGCCGATTTGTAGGCCAGGCCCATCGCCAAGTTTTCTTCCACCGTGAGCCGCGCGAAAATCTCGCGACCCTGCGGCACAAAACCGATGCCTGAGCGCGCGCGTTCGTAAGGGGTGGACTGATGGATCGTCTTGCCCTCGAATTCGATGCTGCCGCTGCGGATGGGCACCAGTCCCATCAGGCACTTGAGCAGCGTGGTCTTGCCCACGCCATTGCGCCCCAGCAGCACCGTGACCTGGCCCGGTTGCACCGTCAGGCTCAGGTCGCGCAGGATGTGGGAGCCACCGTAATATTGGTTGATGTTTTGTACGTTCAGCATGTCGTGCGGCTCAGGGGGTCGGGTCTTGCGCCGACGGGCGCGGTTGTTGTAACCTGCTTTCGCCCAGGCTGGCGGGGCATGTCGGGATGTGCGCCCGACTGCGCAGTAACTTTCTTTTGCGTCGCCAAAAGAAAGTCACCAAAGAAAAGGCGACCCCACTGTCTGCGTCCCTTCGCGTCGCTGCGGGCAACCTGCGCTGCTCGCAAAACGGGGGCGATACGCAAACTCGCTTCGCTCAAACATGCGTCTCGCTGATCCCCGTTTAGCTGCGCTGCTCGGCGCATACAGAGGGGGAAGTCCGGGTTGCCAAGTCCAAACAACCTGAATGCAAGACTCCACAAAGACGCGAGATGGCCCGTCTTTGTGGACTTGGGTTTCTGGCTTCGGGCTTCGGAATTCTTGGCTCCCGCCGTTATGAGGAGGCGAGAAGCGCAGGGGCAGCCGGACAAGGGCTGGCGTTGTTTGAGCGAAGCGAGTTTAGCCAGCCCCCGGCTGCGCCGAGCATCGCAGCTTACCGACGCGCAGCGGCGGGCGACGAATGCGGCTCGCCTTTCTTTTGGGTACTTTTCTTTGGCGAAGCAAAGAAAAGTACCTCGCCCGCCGGGGCGAGACCCGGCATGCCCCGCGGGTATGCGCAAGTCCCGATCACCATCGCCCGCCGGGACGAAACCCCGGCAACTCGCCGCGCACTTCGGCCCTAAGTATTCAACGTCCAAGGTACACCTCAATCACCCGCTCATCCGCCTGCACCTGATCCAGCGTGCCCTGTGCCAAAACAGCGCCGTCGCACAACACGGTGACGATCTCGGAGATGGTGCGGATGAAGCTCATGTCGTGCTCCACCACCAGCAGAGAGTGCTTACCCTTGAGCGTGAGGAAGAGCTCGGCCGTGCGTGCGGTTTCTTCGTCGGTCATTCCCGCCACGGGTTCGTCCAGCAGCAACAGCTTGGGGTCCTGCATCAGCAGCATGCCGATCTCCAGCCACTGCTTTTGCCCGTGGCTCAGATTACCGGCGCTACGCGCCACGCTGTCGACAAGGTGCACGGTATGCAACAACTCCGCCAGTTTGTCGCGCTGCGTCGAGTCAAGCTTAAAGCGCATAGAAGGCAGAACGCCCTTGTGCGTTTTCAGCGCCAGCTCCATATTCTCGAACACGGTGAGCTGCTCGAACACTGTGGGTTTTTGAAACTTGCGGCCAATGCCCATCTGCGCAATCTGTGGCTCGTTGTAGCGCAGCAGATCGATGGTGCTGCCGAAGAACACGCTGCCGGAATCCGGCCGCGTCTTGCCCGTGATGATGTCCATCATCGTGGTCTTGCCCGCGCCGTTGGGGCCGATGATGCAGCGCAGTTCTCCCGAGGCGATGTCCAGCGAGAGCTTGTTGATGGCCTTGAACCCGTCAAAGCTCACGTTGACGTCTTCCAGGTACAGGATGCGGCCATGCGTGATGTCCACAACGCCGGGGGCGTTCGCGATCCGACCAAAGCCGGCGTTGCGACCACCGGACTCGGTTTGACCCGGCATCGCAGCCGCTTTGGCCGCGTGCTCTTCAGCGCGCTTCGCGCCCTGTTCCAGCAGGTCGGGGGTCATGTCTTTGTTCCCCGGAGTTTGTTGACGAGGCCCACCACACCTTGCGGCAAGAATAACGTCACGCCGATGAACAGTGTGCCCAGAAAATAAAGCCAGAATTCGGGATAGGCGACGGTAAGCCAGCTCTTCGCACCGTTCACGATGAAGGCGCCAACGACCGGACCGATGAGGGTGGCGCGTCCGCCCACGGCCGCCCAGATCGCAATCTCGATCGAGTTGGCCGGGCTCATTTCGCTGGGGTTGATGATGCCCACCTGCGGCACGTAGAGCGCGCCTGCCACACCGCACATCATGGCTGAAATGGTCCAGATCGAGAGCTTGTAGCCCAGCGGCGAATAGCCGCAAAACATGACGCGCGTTTCGGCGTCGCGAATGGCTTGCAGCACGCGGCCGAACTTGCTCTGGATGAGCCAGCGCGCCACCAGATAGAAGCCCAGCAGCGTTACGCCGGTGAGCACAAACAACGTCATGCGCATGTGGGGTGTGGCGATCGGCAGGTTCAGGATGCGCTTGAAATCGGTGAAGCCGTTGTTGCCACCAAAGCCGGTTTCATTGCGGAAGAACAGCAGCATCGCGGCGAAGGTCAAAGCTTGCGTGATGATGGAAAAATACACGCCCTTGATGCGCGAACGAAACGCAAAGTAACCAAAGGCAAAGGCCACCAGACCGGGCACCGCCACGATAAGCAACAGCGTCGCGATAAAGCTGTCGGAGAAGCTCCAGTGCCAGGGCAATGTCTTCCAGTCCAGGAACACCATGAAGTCGGGTAAGGCACTTTTGTAGTTGCCGTCCAGCCCGATCTGGCGCATCAGATACATGCCCATGGCATAGCCGCCCAGGGCAAAGAACAGGCCGTGACCCAGCGACAGGATGCCCGAGTAGCCCCAGATCAGGTCCATCGCCAGCGCGCAGATGGCGTAGCACATGATCTTTCCGATGAGTGCCACAGCGTAGTCGCTGAGGTGAAAGACATTGTCGTGCGGCACCAGCAAGTTCAGCATCGGCGCGAGTGCGCAGACCACGAGCAGCGCCGCGATGTAGGCGCCCCAGCCGCTGCGTGTGAGCAGCGGCGCCCGTGGGGGAAGAAAGATAGCCGTTCGGGCTGAGCCGGTCGAAGCCTCGTTGGGCACTTTGACAAGCTCAGTGCGATCGGTGTGTTGTGTGTTGCTCATCAGGATTCCGCCGATCTGCCCTTCATCGCGAAGATTCCCTGGGGGCGTTTCTGGATGAAGATGATGATGAAGACCAGTACGGCGATTTTGGCGAGCACAGCACCAGTCCAGCCTTCGAGCAGCTTGTTCAATAGTCCAAGGCCCATCGCAGCGTATACCGTACCGGCGAGTTGTCCGACGCCACCCAGCACTACCACCATGAACGAGTCTACGATGTAGCCCTGGCCCAGATCCGGGCCCACGTTGCCGATCTGACTCAGGGCACAACCGGCCAGCCCTGCGATGCCCGAGCCCAGGGCAAAGGCATAAGTGTCGATGCGGGCTGTGTTCACGCCCATGCAGGAAGCTATTGCACGGTTTTGTGTGACGCCGCGCACGAACAAGCCCAAGCGTGTTCTGGCTATGAGCCAGGCCATCGCCAACAGCACGGCGGCGGCGAAGGCGATGATGACCAGCCGGTTATAGGGCAGTTGCAGATTACCCAGAACCTGCAAGCCGCCGCTCATCCATCTCGGGTTTTCCACGCCCACGTTCTGTGCGCCGAAGATGGAGCGCACACCCTGCATCAGCATCAGGCTGATGCCCCAGGTCGCCAGCAGCGTCTCCAGCGGACGACCGTAGAGGAAGCGGATGACGCTGCGTTCCAGCGTGGCGCCGACCAGCGCCGAGGTCATGAATGACACCGGCACCGCCACCAGCAGATACCAGTCAAAGGCACCGGTCAGATATCTTTGAAATACACCTTGCACAACATAGGTGGCGTAGGCGCCGATCATCATCAACTCGCCGTGCGCCATGTTGAT
>CAILAY010000141.1 GCA_903832285.1 uncultured beta proteobacterium
AGAACATTCATCGCAACGACGGCGCCCTGGCTGCGCAACGCGCCGCGATGAACTCCTCAAGCGTGGCCATGGCGTCGACGCACTTCCTGATGACCGTTTCGATATCGCCCAGATACGGACCTAGACCGGAGTCGTCGCTGCGCAATACTGCGCGATGTACTCGGCGTGCGTCGGCATGGTGGCGACACAGCGTTGCGTGACCCTCTCGATGTCGTTGATGAAGGCGCTCAACTCCTCGGCAGGCATCAAGCCCGCCAACGCGTGCCAGCCTTCCGGGATGAAGCGCTGACCCAGCAAGATCTGAACCCAACTCGATTCGGCAAATAGCTGGATGAAGAGTTCACGTGAAACCCGGCCCTTGCTGCGGAACAGTTCCAGGCGTTGAGCCAGAGAGTCGGGAATGGACATCGTCCGGCAATAATTCCAGAACGGCGAATCGGCTCGTTCGGTGACGTGGTAGTGCGTGATGATGAAATCCCGAACCCCTTCATATTCCAGCCGGGTTTCACGGTTGTAATGATCAATATCCGCCTGGGCAAAGCCAAGGTCCGGAAAATTGGAAAGGATACGCATCACCGCGGATTGGATGAGGTGGATGCTGGTCGATTCGAGTGGTTCCAGAAAGCCGCTTGACAAACCAACGGCCACACAGTTTTTCTTCCAGAACGTCTTGCGTCGCCCCGTGATGTATTTGATGAGCCGCGGCTCGTCCAGAGGCTGGCCGTCAAGGTTGTTCATCAACACCGATGCGGCTTCGTCGTCGGAGATATAGGGGCTGCTGTAGACGTGGCCGTTGCCGATACGGTTCTGCAACGGAATACGCCATTGCCAGCCGGCACTGTGCGCAGTCGAGCGTGTCAGCGGAAGCAGCGGCTCGACCGATTCGCAGGGCACGGCAAGCGCCCGGTCGCAGGGCAGCCAGTGCCGCCAGTCCTCGTAGCCCGATTCAAGGGCGCCCTCGATGAGCACGGCGCGAATGCCGGTGCAATCGATAAAGAAATCACCTTCAATGCGCTCGCCGCTCTCCATCACCAGCGCGCGGATGTGGCCGGACTGCGGGTGCAGATCGACCGAGCCAATCTTGCCCTCGGTGCGCTTGACACCACGGGCCTCGGCGTACTTGCGCAGATAAGCGGCATACAGCTTGGCATCGAAATGGTAGGCGCTGGGCAAGTCCGCCAGAGGCGAGCCCTGCATCTGCGGCTGCGAATTGAGATATTTCGCCGCACGCGGGGCACTGCAGTTCAACGAAAACGCGTCAAGATCGGCAACGCTGCCGGCCGCGCGCTGTCTTAGCCAATAGTGGTGAAACGGTATGCCCGAGAGAGGTGAGCCGACCGGACCAAAACCGTGGGTATAGCGGTCACCCATCCGTCCCCAGTTGACAAACTCGATACCCAGTTTGAAGCTGCCCTGGCAGTGCTTCAGGAAGTCGTTCTCATCGATGCCGAGCAGCTCGTTATAGACACGAATATGCGGAATCGTCGCCTCGCCCACGCCTACGATACCGATTTCGTCCGACTCGACGAGATGGATCCGGCATTTACTTCCAAGAACCCGCGAAAAAAGTGCTGCCGTCATCCAGCCCGCCGTGCCCCCGCCGGCAATGACGACATCACGAATGGTTTGAACTGGCATAGATGTCCTTACAGCAGTGCTTGGGTCAACGAAAGTGTGCCATCAAACGCCTGAATGGAAACAGCGGCGAACGAAGTCGCCGCTGTTTCTATGGTTCAGACCACTTTTC
>CAILAY010000142.1 GCA_903832285.1 uncultured beta proteobacterium
AGGGTTATCCTCTAAAGGCCTTGTTGCGGGTAATTGCGGAGCAGGTGAATGTCGTCGAGGACGACATCGCGCAGCTCTATGACAACTGGTTCGTAGAGACCGCGGAGGACTGGGCCGTGCCCTACATCGGTGACCTGGTCGGTTACCGCCCGGTTGCCGACGGTGGCTTGCCACCTGACAGCACGGCGTGCGACATCAGCCCGGTGCTTGTGCCGCGCCGCGAGATCGCCAACCTGATCCGCTATCGGCGGCGCAAGGGCACGCTGGCGCTGCTCGAAATCCTGGCCAACGACATTGCCCACTGGCCGGCGCGCGCCGTCGAGTTTTTCAAACTGCTCGGCCGGACCCAGAACATCGATCACCGGCATCTCTATCGCCATCGTCTCGCGGACGTGCGTGACATGGATGCACTCGACCGGCTTGACGGGCCATTCGATTCGGTCAGCCATTCGGTGGATGTGCGCCGCATCGATTCCAGCCGCACGCTGGGTCGTTACAACATTCCCTGCGTCGGTGTCTTCTTGTGGCGTCTGCGAAGCTATATGGTGACGCATATGCCGGCGTATTGCCTGGAACAGGCCGGTCCGCACTGCTTCACTTTCAGCATCCTCGGGCAGGATGCGCCGCTGTTCGTCAGGCCGCAACCCGAACCCGATCCGCACCACATCGCCGGTGAACTGAATTTGCCAGCGCCGATACGTCGACTGGCGTTTGCGCAGCACCCGGAAAAATTCTATGGACCGGATCTCAGCTTCGCGATCTGGGTAGACGGCTGGGCCGGGGCGTCGGCCGATCATCCTGTCCTGCTTCCCGTTCAACAGCTCATTCCGGCCGATCTCTCGGGCTGGACCTACGTGACGCCGCTGGGCAAGGTGGCGGTCGATCCCGTGCTGGGTCGAATCGCCTTCCCGCCAGGGCAGTTGCCGAAGAAGGGCGTGCGTGTCACTTACCACCACGGTTTCCCGGCCGATATCGGGGGTGGCGAGTATGCACGGCCCATCAGCCAGCCGCCGGGCCGGTATCTGGTGTATGGCATCGATGACCTGAAGAATCGGCCGGCGGATGTCGGCGTCATTTATCGGGTCGGCGACGCGCCCGAACTCAAGTTCAGCAAGTTACACGATGCGCTCGTGCAATGGGCAACCGACAAGCCGGCCAGGGCAATCATCGAAATCGCCGCCAGCGCGGTCTATGTCGAGCAACTGAACATTACTCTGGCGGCGGACCAGTCCCTGGAGATCCGTTCGGCGAACCGCACCCGAGCGGTGATTCGGATGATCGACTGGCAGACCGATCTGCCCGATGCGTTTGGCATCAACCTGGCGCCGGGCAGCCGCTTCGCACTGGACGGGCTGTTGATCGCCGGAAGGCCGGTGCAGATTCAGGCTGCCGAGGGAAACCAGGGGCCGGTGAACCGCAAGAGCGTGTGTCCGGCCGAAGTGGAGATCCGCCATTGCACGCTGGTTCCCGGCTGGGGTATCGATCCGGACTGCGAGCCGCAAAGACCGGCCGAACCCAGCCTGGAAGTGAGCAATGTATGGGTGAGCGTCTGCATCGAACACAGCATCATCGGTTCCATCATGGTCCAGGAGGACGAGGTCGTGACCGACCCGATCACCATCAGCATCAGTGACAGCATTGTCGACGCCTGCGACCCGACCAATCTTGCTGTCGGTGCGCCGAGCGATGCTCGCGCCCATGCCCTGCTTGACATCCGGCGTTGCACCGTCTTTGGCATCATCGACGTCCATGCCATGCGTCTGGCAGAGAATTCAATCTTCACCAATTGCGTTCATGTCGCCCGTCGGCAGATCGGTTGCATGCGCTACTGCTACGTGCCCAAGGGTTGTCGCACGCCCAAACGCTACCACTGTCAGCCCGATGGCGTAATCGCGGCGGTGAAGGACGGCGAGGTGCGGGCGACCGAGGCGAGTGAGCTCCTGCGTGTCATGCCGCAATTCACTTCCGTCCGGTATGGAACTCCCGCCTTCGCACAACTCGGTAGCGGCTGCGCCGAGGAAATACGGCGTGGTGCCGACGACGAGTCCGAGATGGGCGCCTATCACGATCTCTACCAACCGCAGCGCCAGGCCCATCTCGAAGCGCGCCTTGCGGAATACACACCAGCCGGAATGGATGTCGGCATTATTTTTTCCAACTGATAAAGAGGGGGTGACAAATGAAAGGCGACTTCTCACGCATCAGCTTCGATCCCGCGAAGCATTTCAGTCGCGTCCTCATGCAGCAGGGAAGGGTGACGCTCGACGCGGATTGCAACGAGCAGACGGACATTGTGCTGCACATGATGAG
>CAILAY010000143.1 GCA_903832285.1 uncultured beta proteobacterium
GCCAGCTTGCGAACCTCGGCGGCCACCACCGCAAAACCCTTGCCGTGCTCGCCGGCTCTGGCGGCTTCGATGGCGGCGTTCAGTGCCAGCAGATTGGTCTGGTAGGCGATGTCGTCCACGATACCGATCTTGGAGGCGATCTGCTTCATCGCGGTCACTGTCTGGCTCACGGCGCTGCCGCCGTCCACCGCTTCTTTGGAGGTCTTGGTGGCCATGCCATCGGTCACGCGCGCGTTATCGCTGTTCTGGCTGATCGAGGCCGACATGACGTCGATGGAGGCCGTGGTTTCTTCCACACTGGCTGCTTGTTCGCTCGCTGCCTGCGACAACGACTGCGCTGTGGCGCTGACCTGATTGGCCGCACCCGTCAAAGCATCGGCAGCAGCGCGCACCTCGCCGATGACTCGCGTCAGGTTCTCAGCGGTCTGATTGCCGCTTTCCTTGACTTTGCCGAACAGGCCCGCATAGTCGCGCTCGATGCGGTAGGTCAGATCGCCCTGCGCAAAGGCGCCCAGCAGATCGGCCACGTCGCCCAGACCCTGCTCGCTGGTGTTCATCAGGTCGTTCATGCCGGTGGCGAGGTTGGCGAAGAAACCGGTCTTGCCTTCTTGGGCCAGGCGGCCGCTGAAATTGCCATCGGCTGCGGCTTGCACCAGGTCAGCGACTTCCTTCTCGATCGCCACTTCCTGCGTGCGGTCAGCCCATTCGACCACGGTGCCCATGCGGGTGCCGTTGGCATCCACGATCGGACTCGCGCTCAGCGAGAACGACAAACCGCCCACGGGAATCTGTGTGCGATAAGTGCTACGCAAACTGGCGAGCATGTTCTGCTGGTGCGAAGGGTTCTTGTGGAACAGGTCGATGTTCTGCCCCATCAGACGGTGCGCATCGAACTGCGGCAGCACCTTGCGCAATTCGCTCTCGTTGCGCTGCATCATCGCTGTCACGGTTTCGTTCATGTAGACGATTTCGTTGGCCGCATTGGCGATCATCACATTCGTGCTGCACTTGTCCAGCGCGTTGCGGATGCGCAGGTTTTCGTTCGCAATACGTTGTTCGCGCTCTTGTGCCACCAACTTTTCGGCAGCGGCCTTTTGCTCTTCCAGCGCCTTGTGCTCGATTGTCTGCAGCGACGAATTGGCGCGTTTGAGCGATTCATTGAAACTGCCGCGCAAGCCGCCGGGCTGGGCCAGGCGGAAATATTGGCCCTCGCTGGCGCATTGCAGGGCGGTGGCCTGCTCGCGAAAACAGGCTTCCAACTGGTCCAGCATGTCGTTCATATCCCAGCACAGCGCGTGATACTGGCCAGTCAATGGAATGTTGCGGATGCGGCTGGCGAACTTGCCGTGTGCCACTTCCTGCGCGATGCGTTGGAGGTCGGATAGATAGCGCTGATTTTGCTGGCTGCTGCGCAGCCACAGGCCCAGACAGACCGCGCAGGGAAGCAGCCACGTCAGCGGCAGCCAGCTCCAGCCAGCACTCCACCATTGCAGCGCCGCGCCGCCCAGCAGCAACAGCGCCAGCGCGGCTACGAATTGGGACGACTCAGAGGGAGAGGATGAACGATTCATAGGAGACTCCTTTCTGGTTCAACAGACCGATCAGCAAGGCCAGCGACGCGTCGCAGGCATCCCTGGGTCCGGCGCGACGCTCCTCTTCCAGCATCAGGTGGTACACATCGGCGAGCGCGGACACCGCCTCGCGTTTGGGCTTGCGGCGCACCGAGAAATAGCCTTCCACCACGCCCTGTTCATTCACGTCGGGTGTGACGTTGGCGAGGACCCAATAGAAACCGCCATCCTTGCTCATGTTCTTCACGTAGGCAAAGATTTCCTTTTTCTGCCCCAGCGTGTCCCACAGGAACTTGAAAACACCGCGCGGCATGTCGGGGTGCCGGATGATGTTGTGCTGCGCTCCCAACAGTTCCTGTTCGGTGTAGCCGGAGAACTCGATGAAGATGCGGTTGCAATAGCTGATGCGCCCTTTGAGATCGGTCTTGGAGACGATGAAATCGTCCTCGCGCATGACCCGCTCCTGCTGGGTCGGCTCTGTCTTGTATTTCATTTCAACTCCTCGTGGGTTTGACGAAAGTTAGCATGGCAACAATAAGTGCATCAGACATCGGTTTGGGCCTGCGCGACCAGGGCGGCCATCTCTTCGATGTCCAGTGCCTTGTCGGTCTCCAGCAGGATGACGAAGCGTCCCCCCACTTTGGCCATGCCCCGTATGAACTCACGGCGCAGACCGCCGCCAAACTGCGGCGGCGGCTCGATATGGCTCCCGGGAACCGCAATCACTTCGCTCACGGCGTCCACCATCAGGCCGAGTTCCACGCGCTCGCCATCGCGCGGCACATCAAAGATGACGATGCAGGTCTTCTTGCCGAATTCCGTGATTGATCCGCCAAGACGCGCCTGCAGATCAATCACCGGGACCACCGAACCCCGCAGATTGATGACGCCACGCACAAAGTCCGGCATCAACGGCACGGCCGTCATGCTGCTGTACTGGATGATTTCCCGCACTGCGCTGCTGTCCACCGCGTAGGTCTCGCCGCCCAGTACAAAGGTGAGGTATTGCCCGCTGAGGTCGGCACCCTTGGCAGCGGCGGCGTTGGCGGTCGGGTCTGCGTTCATGCTGGACTCGCTCAGTACGGCTTGAAGTTGGAACTGTCACCGCGCACCGCAGCCCGTCCTGCCAGCGGCAACAGGCGAGGGGAGGACGACGCGCTTTTGCGCCGGTCCTCGTGGCCGATTTCCACCGCGGTGCGGCGCGTTTTCGGGGTCTCGTCGCCGGTGGTGAAAAAGGCGATCGATTCCTGCAACTGCTGGGCCTGGCCGGACAGTTCTTCGCTGGTGGCGGCGAGCTCTTCCGACGCGGAGGCATTCTGCTGTGTCGCCTTGGAGAGCTGCCCCATGGCGCC
>CAILAY010000144.1 GCA_903832285.1 uncultured beta proteobacterium
GGGCAGTCCCACGATGGTGAAGCTGGCCGCGGGAATGGCGAAGCTCGGCGCAGCGCTGCCGTGGCACTGTGCGCAATTGCTCGTGGTGCTGGGCGCGTTCGCATGGATGTTCGCCAGGGTCGGCGGGGTCGCATAGTCACCCGGTGTCGTGTGGCAGGCAGAGCACAGGGCTGTCGCTGAAGTGGGAATGTGGTTCGCTGGCTTGTCCTGGCCCGTGAAGTAGTTGGTTCCCGAGTGGCATTGCGAGCAGTCACCCGTCGTCGGGTGGGTGGCGTCGGCCACGTTGTAGGTTCCGCCTGCAGCCCTGGGCCGCGTCTGGAACCCGGTGTACTGTGCGCCCGTGGTCTTGAGGGTTGGCGCAATCGGATAGGCGCTCATCCCCATCCAGACAAAGCTTGACTCGTGGCAGCTGTTGCAACCTGCGGTGATGCCGGTGTGGATCTGCGTAGTGGTCGGCGCCGGTGTTGCAAACAGCGTTCCGGGTGCGCTCAGACTGGAAGACGCGGGCACCAGACCCGGCGGCGTGCTGGCCAGATGGCAGGTTTCGCAGGTACTGCTCGATGGGATGTGCGAACTCGCACCCATGGGTGAACTCGGCGGCATGACGACGATCTGGCTCACGCCGATAAAGCTGGACCCGGTGATGCTCTGACCGTGGCAATCAGCGCACTTGCTCGTGATGCCAGTGTGACTCATGAGCGAGCCGCTGAACTTGGCGCCGTTTCCTACTGGTGTGGCAGCAATGCTGGAGCCCGCGCCCACGTGGCAGCTCTCGCACGCCGCGCTGGTCGGAAGGTGGTTGCTGGGGAACCCCACGATCGTGAAGCTCGCCGCAGGAATGGCCATGCTGGCAGCGGCGCTGGCCGAGTGGCACTGCGCGCAATTGCTCGTGGTGCTGGGCGCGTTGGCGTGGATGTTCGCCAATGTGGGCATCGTCAAATAATCACCCGGCGTGGTGTGGCAGGCCGTGCACTGCGCGGCCGTCGCTGTCGGAATATGGTTGACCGGCTTATCCTGGCCCGAGAAGTAATTGGTGCTGCTGTGACACTGCGAACAATCGTACGCGCTGGGGTGAGTCGCGTCGGCCACGTTGTAGGTGCCAGCAGCTGCCTTGGGACGGGTCTGGAAACCGGTGTACTGGGCGCCAGCGGTCTTGACGGTGGGCGCAATCGCATAGGCGCTCATCCCCATCCAGACAAAGCTTGACTCGTGGCAGCTGTTGCAGCCACCGCTGATGCCGGTGTGGATCTGTGTGGTGGTCGGCGCCGGTGTGGCAAACAGCGTACCCGGCGCGGTCTTGGTTGCCGATGCCGGCACCATGCCGGCGGGGGTCGTGCCCAGGTGGCAGGTCTCGCAAGTCGTACTCGACGGGATGTGCGAGTTCACGCCCACGGGTGAGGTCGGTGGCATGACAACGATCTTGCTCACCCCCACGAAGCTGGAGCCCGTGATGGAGGGGCCGTGGCAGTCCGCGCAGTTGGCCGTGATGCCCGTGTGGTTCATGAGCGAGCCACTGAACTTGGCACCGTTGCCCACCGGCGTCGTGGCGATGCTGGAGCCGGTACCAACGTGGCAGCTCTCGCAAGCGACGCTGGTCGGGACGTGGTCGCTGGGAAAACCGACAATGGTGAAGCTGGCTGCAGGAATGGCCATGCTGGCCGCGGCGCTCGCTGAGTGGCACTGCGCACAGTTGGCCGTGGTGCTGGGTGCGTTGGCGTGAATGTTGGCCAGCGTGGGCATCGAGGCCCAGTCACCCGGGACGGTGTGGCAGGCTGAACACAACGCATTGGCGGCTGTGGGAATGTGGTTCAGGGGCTTGCCGCCATCGCCCGAGAAGTAATTGGTGCCGGTGTGGCAGAGCGAGCAGTCGCCCGTGTTCGGATGGTCGGGATCGGCCACGCTGTAGCTGCCGGCCACCGTCATGGGTCGGGTCTGGAAACCCATGTATTGGGTTTTTGGCACCGGGATCAGGCTGGCGGGCGAGATCGGATAGGCCGACATCCCCATCCACACCGTACTGGTTTCATGGCAGCTGGAACAGCCGCCGGTCATGCCGGCGTGAATCTGTGCGGTGCTAGGTGCGGGTGACGCAAAACCGCTGCCCGGGGGCGTAAGCGTGGCGTTGGCGCTTACCAGCCCGGCCGGCACTGAAGCCAGATGACAGCTTTCGCACGTGGTGGACGTTGGAATATGTGAACTGGGACCCGCCGGCGACGTAGGCGGCATGATGATGATGCTGCTGATGCCGGCAAACTGCCCTGCGACCACCGAAGGTCCATGGCAATCGGCGCAGCCACTGGTAATTCCGGCGTGATCCATCTGCCCCCCGGCAAAGCTGAGGTAGCCGGCAGTTGAGGCGATATGGCAGCTACCGCACAGTGCGGCGCTGGACCGGGGCATGTGGTTGGTGGGCATGCCCTTGGCCACATGGCCATCGTGACAACTGACGCAGCCAGGAACGGGCGACATGCGGGCCAGCAGGCCGTGATCGAACATCGGAACTGGCAAAAAGGCGATGGAGGAGTGGCACGAACCGCACGGGATATCACCGACGGTAATATGCGTGGCCGACATCCCCTTGACCCGCACGCCATCGTGGCAATTGGCGCATAAATTCGAATTCACCATCGAATGGTTGAACAACACGGCCGAGAACGTACTGGTGTTATGGCATGAATCGCAAGCCAGTGTGGTGGGGGTCGGAATGTGTTTCGCCGACATCACAACTGCGTCACGCTGAGTGCCCGCGATATGACAGGCTGCACAAGTCTTCGGCGTGGACTTGAAGATTCCCTTGATGTGACAAGTCTCGCAACGGACCAGTTCGTGTGCGCCCGTCAGCGGGAATTGAGTCGCCGCGTGGTCAAAGCCGCCAGTGCCCTGCGCCGTGGCAAGCGGCAGGTGCATCATCCAAGCAATGCACAGCAGCAAGAAGGCCCATGTGCAGAACTTGCGGTACACCGCGCCGAGTTGAATGGTATTGAGCATGGGGGTCACCTCGATATTGTCTGGGATACGGGACTCGAATTACTTGCGGGCAACGTCGGCATACCGTTGCGATAGTCCTGGGGCACGGCTTTGCGCTTCAGCGTCTTGAAGGCGGATGTGACATGGCACTCCTGGCACTGGCGACCAAAGCCACCGTCGTGAATATCATCCTTCACGTGGCAACTGAAACAGCTCGTCGCCATCGTATAACCCGCGCCAATCGGGTTGATGTGGCAAAGCTTGCAGGCCGCGTCCTTATGTTTCCCATCGAGGGGAAACTTGGTGCGCTTATCGTGATCGAAGGTCCATTCCTTCCACGAGCGCGCATTGTGGCACTGTCCACAAACGGCTCCCAGGGTGTTCTTGTGCTTGTCGTCCTTGAGGTGGCAAGCCACACACGCGACTTTGGCGTCCTTGAACCGTGCGCCCGTGGTATGGCACTTGGCGCACGCCAGCGGCGCGTGCTTGCCGAGCAGGGGGAAGCGCGTGAATCCGTGCTCGAACTGTGGCACCTTCCAGGACTTGTCATCGTGGCACTTCTCGCACTTCGTCCCTTCCTGGCCCTCGTGCTTGTCATCCTTCTTGTGGCAACTGAAGCAGTCCAGCGGCGTCTTCCTGAAGGCGGTAAGGTCCTTGTGGCAGGCCTCGCATTTGACCGTAGGCTTGCCGTGCGCATTGCGCAGTTCAAACTTGGTGCGCTCGTGTCTGAAACGACCCTTTGTATCCTTCCAATCGGTCTCGCCGTGGCAGTCCCCGCACTTCTCTCCCAGATTCGTCTTGTGTTTGTCGTCCTTCTTGTGGCAACTGAAGCAATCCTTTGGCGCCTCCTTGAACATGGCGCTCTTGTGGCATTCCTTGCATGCCGTCTTCACGTGTTTTCCGAACAACGGGAAGTTGGATTTGTCGTGGTCGAACTTGGGGGACTCCTTCCAGTTCTTTTCGATGTGGCAATTGGCGCACTCCTTGCCCAGCGATTCCTTGTGCTTGTCGTCCTTCTTGTGGCACGAGTAGCAATCCTGGCTGATCTTCGGAACAACGTACAGTTTTCCGGCGTGGCAACTCACGCATTTGGTCGCGCTGTGCTTGCCGCGTAACGCATATTTGGTGTCGACGTCGTGATTGAAGGTGGTCGTCTTCCACAGCTTGGTCCCGTGGCAAGTCTCGCACTTTTCGCCAAATTGCCCCTTGTGTCCTTTTTGCTCATCGGCCTTGTGATGACAACCGATACAGGTACGGGGCGTCTCGCGGTAGTTGGTGTTCTTGTGGCATTCAGCGCACTTCACATCCACGTGTTTTCCGGTGAGCGGGAAACGCGCCGTGTCGTGGTCAAACTTGGCTTCCTTCCAACTGTTTTCGCTGTGGCAACTCGCGCACTTCACGCCTAACGCGCCCTTGTGCACGTCGTCCTTTTTGTGGCAGGAGTTGCAGTCTTGTGCGGCTTCACGGAACTTCTTCCCGGCCACGTGACACTTCACGCATTCGATCTTTTGATGCTTGCCATGCAACTCGAATCTGCTGAGCGTGTGATCGAATTTCTTCTGATCGAGTTCAACGATCTTTCCGTCGCGTCCCTTGTGCTCGGTGTGGCAGGTGCGACAGGCTTGCGGCTTGCTTTTGCCATGAAAGCCGTTCTTGGCGCGAACATCCGCCCCAACCTCCTTGTGGCAATCCATGCACAAGCCATCCTGCGCCTTCCGATCGAACTTCACGTGGCATTGCTTGCAGTCGTCCTCCCACTTGACATGACCTTGAATCAGTTTCCCTGGCGCGACCACCGACTCAATACCCTGCGACCAGGCACCCGTACTGCACAGCCAGCCCAACACCAGCACCACAAGCAGGCGCCCGATATGCGCCGTGCCTGAGCGAACGAAGGTGGAAGGTCGCATCCTCTGGTTCCCCGCTTCAATAGGCGTGCACGGCAATCACATGCACGACAGCACTGATCACCAGCAAATAAACAAACGGAATATGCGCCACGTGCCACAGGGCGAACAGGCGCTCGTAGGCGGTGAACTGGGCCACGCCCACCACCGCGTCCAGGTAGCTGCGCACCAGTTTGCGCGCGCGCCGACGATGCTTGATCCGGTCTTCCCGTGACCATTTCTGGCTCTTGGCCAGTGCCGACAGCGGCTTGCTCAATGCGGCGTCGCAATCGCGATAGGCGCGCATGCGCTGCACCGGCAACCAGACCACCTGCAGAAAATACGTTCCCCATCCCGCCTTGGCTTCGAGTTGAACCTGCTCGAAGGCCTTGAGTCTGGCCTCCACTTCAGGCGCAAAGGACAGGCGCGAGCGCGCGTCGTCCTTGTGCATGCCGGCAAATTTTTGCAAGTCCTCCAGCCCAATCGCCTCACCCCGAAGACCTTTGTTCACATGGCGATAAATGAAGCGCCCGACGACGCCGCTGAGCGCCACGATGATCATGCTGTACAGCGCCACACCGGCATTGAGCGAACCCACTCGAAAGGTGGAATGCACCAGGATGAGCCAGGGACCGCCGATTCCCAGGGCCATATGAAACCAGAACCACCACTTCATTTGGCCCCAGTTCCTGGCAAACGCGAAATGCTTGCGCATGGGGTAGCTAAACAGGATCAGCATCATCACACCACCCGCCACGCCGATCCAGTAACCGGTATCATCCCCGGCCTTGAAAAGTTCCATCCGGCTGAATTGCCACGCCCCCACGGTGAGCGCCAGCAGCAACAAATAAATCGCGATGTCGCTGGTCCAAAAATTCTTGGGCGGACGCTGCGGTTTCCCGTTGGACTGCGGTCTGTCGCTGGTTTCCGGGGCAATTGCTGTCGGTGTCGAAGTCATGTTGCTTTCAGGCAAAAAAATCCCACAAATTATTCATCCACTAAACCGAGGCCACTGGCGTCTGGCCGAGCGAAAATCCGATCGTCACTGGATGCCTGCGGGATGACGCCCTTGACCTGTCCACACCCTCAAATCAGGCACTCACGCGACGATTCAAAGCCACTTTCGCGCAAGGTGGAAGGATAGCTTTTTTTCATTCAACAATCCCTAGCGAATTCCGTAAACGTTTGTAAGCGAGCACTCAGCCGCGGCATACCTGGCAATGCGTCAAAAAAAATGCCCACTGGAAGCCAGCGGGCATTCACTGTTCCTGCACAAACGGGCAGGATTACTTCAGCTTCATTTCCTTGTACTCTACATGCTTGCGCGCCTTGGGATCAAACTTCTTGATCAACATCTTTTCGGGCATGGTCTTCTTGTTCTTGTCAGTGGTATAGAAGTGACCGGTGCCGGCTGTGGACTCCAGCTTGATTTTTTCGCGTCCGCCTTTTGCTGCCATGATTGCACTCCTTGGGGGTTAAGCTTGGCCACGGGCGCGCAGATCTGCGAGCACGGAGTCGATGCCGTTCTTGTCAATCAGACGCAGGCCAGCACCGGAAATCCGCAGGCGTACCCAGCGGTTTTCGGTCTCGACCCAAAAACGACGGTATTGCAGGTTCGGCAGGAACCTGCGCTTGGTTTTGTTGTTGGCGTGAGAAACATTGTTCCCGACCATCGGGCCTTTGCCCGTAACTTCACATACGCGTGCCATGAGGACACTCCAGAAAATGAATGGCCGCGGCTTGCACCGCAGCAGATTCGTTAACAGCTTTCGCCGCACCTCGCCATAGTCATCACATTTCTGTCAAGCCCTGGCGGTAGAAGAAATTCGCTGTCATCCCTTTGACCGAAAAGTCGGGGGATTTCAGCAAAGCCTTGGATTATATCCGTTGCTCCAGAAAGCGCTGCGCGTCCAGTGCGGCCATGCACCCGGTGCCGGCGCTGGTGATCGCCTGACGGTAGACATGATCCTGGACATCTCCGGCCGCAAAAACGCCCGCCACGCTGGTCATGGTGG
Source organism: uncultured beta proteobacterium (assembly GCA_903832285.1). GTDB lineage: Bacteria > Pseudomonadota > Gammaproteobacteria > Burkholderiales > Burkholderiaceae_C > CAIKVZ01. Next base: position 6,869 of record CAILAY010000144.1, read on the forward strand.
CAAAACCCTGGGACCCCGAGCGCGGCACGATGTAGCCGTCCTTCATCTCGAGTTGTCCCTTGAAGATGTCGGTGTTGGGCTGATGGCCGATGGCGATGAAACAGCCTTGCAGCGCGATCTCCTGCGTGGAGCCGTCTTGCACGTTCCTGATGCGAACGCCGGTCACGCCCGAGTTGTCACCCAGAACCTCATCCAGGGCACTGTGCAATTTGAGCTCGATCTTGCCTTGCTGTACCCGCGCCATCAACTTGTCGACCATGATCGGTTCGGCGCGGAAACTGTCCCGCCGATGAATCAGCACCACCTTGCTGGCGATGTTGGACAGGTAAAGCGCCTCTTCCACGGCCGTGTTCCCGCCACCGACCACGGCGCAAACCTGGTCACGGTAGAAGAACCCGTCACAGGTCGCACAACCGCTCACACCGCGCCCCATGAAGGCTGTTTCCGATGGAAGACCAAGGTACTTGGCCGATGCGCCTGTGGCGATGATGAGCGCGTCGCAGGTATATTCCGCAGAATCTCCCTTGAGTCGAAACGGGCGCTGACTCAGGTCCACCGCACTGACATGATCAAACACAATTTCAGTCTTGAAACGTTCGGCATGGGCCAGGAAACGCTGCATCAAGTCCGGCCCCTGCACCCCGTCAACGTCGGCAGGCCAGTTGTCCACTTCGGTCGTGGTCATCAACTGCCCGCCTTGGGCAATACCCGTGATCAGCAGTGGATTCAAGTTGGCGCGGGCGGCGTAGACCGCAGCGGTGTAGCCGGCGGGGCCGGAGCCTAAAATCAAAACCTTGGCATGCCTGGAAGAAATCATCAAAATTACCTAATGGAAAGGAGCGCCCGGTGGGCGTGTACATTTTGCCCAATTCCAGCAAAGTGTCCGAACGCCGTGAAGTTTCAAAACGAAATGGATGGCATCGATTGTATGAAGCTCGGGCATGCGCCGTGCGACACTGGCGGATGAATTTTCGAAAGTAGTGCGATGGTCATACTGTCCAATCTGGATTTGATCCGACGGGTTCCCCTGTTTGCAATGCTTAACGCAGCGCAAGCTGATTGGGTTGCAAAAGCCGTGCAGAAACGCCGCTTCAAGCGCGGGGAAGTTCTGGTCCAGCAGGGACAGAAGTCCGATTCGCTTGCGATACTGCTTTCCGGCCGGGCACGCGTTTTCACTACTGATCCGCGCGGCCGTGAGGTGATCCTGGCCACGCTGCAGGCGGGCGACTTCGTGGGAGAGATGAGCATGATCGACGGGAAGCCGCATTCAGCCACCGTGCGGGCCGAAGCGCAGGCTGACGCATTGCTATTGGGTCGATCGGAATTTCTGCGTTGCCTTTGTGAAGACTTCTCCATCTCCCAGGCGGTGATGGAGTCGCTGGTACACAAACTGCGCCATGCGTACCAGAAAATCGAGTCGCTGGCTTTGATGGACGTCTATGGCCGGGTGGCACGCGTGCTGATGGACGCGGCGGTCGAGGATGATCAGGAACAGTGGATCGTGCGCGAAAAAATATCACGCCAGGACCTGGCGAAGATGGTCGGCGCCTCAAGGGAAATGGTCAGCCGCGTCATGAAAGACCTGGAACAGCGCGGCTACGTCCAGACCCTGGCCCACGGCGGCATGCGCATCAGACCGAATCAGCAACACACGGCCTGATACTGTCAGGCCCTGCATCGACTCATGACCTATTCACTGCATACATTGACGCAATCGGCGCCCGATGCAGCGCCACGCTCCGGCCTGCGCCGCTTCTCCCACGAGATCATGCTGATCCTGGGACTGCTGGCGCTGGTGTTCTGGTTAATCTCGCTGCTGAGTTACGCCCAGCAGGATGTCGCGTGGTCCACCTCGGGCACCGGCGAACCGCTGCGCAATTGGGGCGGCAGACTGGGCGCGTGGCTCGCCGACATGAGCTATTTCCTGCTGGGCTTTTCAGTGTGGTGGGGGGTGGCGGCCTGCGCTCGGGCCTGGTTAAGCACTCTGGCAGTCTGGATCCGCGGCCAAGAGACACCCAGGCAGCAACACAGCGCATCACAACGCCCATTTTTCTGGCTTGGCCTCGCAATTCTCCTGGCCAGCAGCAGTGCGCTCGAATGGTCGCGGCTGTACCGACTGGAGTTGCTTCTGCCCGGACATGGTGGTGGCGTGCTGGGCTACTGGCTCGGGCCGTTGAGCCTCAAATGGTTGGGGTTTGCCGGGTCAGGGCTGGTCGCCATTGCACTGGGTCTGGTCGGCGCGGCGCTGGTGTTTGGATTCTCCTGGGGACACGTGGCCGAGCGGTTGGGCGCATGGCTGGCGACCCAGTTGGATAACCTGCGTGCGAAGCGCGAACGCGATCTCGATCTGGCGCTGGGGAAACAGGCTGCAAGGGAACGTGAAGGCGTGCTGCAGGAGGAGCGGCTGGAAGTGCACCAGCACCACGTGGCGCCGGTGTTGATCGAACCGGTGCTCCTGGATGTGCCGCAGAGCGCGCGAGTGGCCAAGGAGCGGCAAAAGCCGCTGTTCTCGGAACTGCCCGATTCCACACTGCCCCAGGTTGATCTGCTGGACAGCGCGATCAGTCGGCAGGAAACCGTGTCACCCGAAACGTTGGACATGACCAGCCGGATGATCGAGAAGAAACTCAAGGACTTCGGCGTGGAAGTGCGCGTCGTGGCGGCCGCTCCCGGGCCGGTCATCACTCGCTACGAAATCGAACCCGCCACTGGCGTCAAGGGTTCGCAGATCGTGGGTCTGGCGAAAGACCTGGCGCGTTCTTTGAGCCTGGTATCGATCCGTGTAGTGGAGACGATTCCCGGCAAAAATTACATGGCGCTGGAGCTGCCCAACGCCAAACGCCAGACCATCAAGCTGTCCGAAATTCTGGGCTCGCGCGTGTACAACGAAGCCAAGTCGATGCTCACCGTGGGACTGGGCAAGGACATCGTGGGCAATCCGGTCGTAGCCGATCTGGCCAAGATGCCACATGTGCTGGTGGCAGGCACCACGGGCTCGGGCAAATCGGTGGGCATCAACGCCATGATCCTGAGCCTCCTCTACAAGGCCGAGGCGCGCGACGTGCGCCTGCTGATGATCGACCCCAAGATGCTGGAAATGTCATTCTACGAAGGCATTCCGCACCTGCTGGCACCCGTCGTCACCGACATGAAGAAGGCCGCCTACGCCCTGAGCTGGTGCGTCGCCGAGATGGAGCGGCGCTACAAGCTGATGAGCAAGCTGGGCGTGCGCAACCTCGCCGGCTACAACGCCAAACTGGACGAAGCCAAGGCGCGCGAAGAGTTCATCTACAACCCGTTCTCACTCACGCCCGAAAGCCCGGAACCGCTGGACCGCATGCCGCACATCGTGGTCGTGATCGACGAGCTCGCCGACCTGATGATGGTCGTGGGCAAGAAGATCGAAGAGCTGATCGCGCGCCTGGCGCAGAAGGCCCGCGCCTGCGGCATCCACCTGATACTGGCAACACAGCGCCCCAGCGTGGACGTCATCACCGGTCTCATCAAGGCCAACATCCCGACGCGCATCGCGTTCCAGGTGAGCAGCAAGATCGACAGCCGCACCATCCTCGATCAGATGGGCGCCGAAGCGCTTCTGGGCATGGGCGACATGTTGTACATGCACAGTGGCTCGGGCCTGCCGATCCGCGTGCACGGTGCCTTTGTCAGCGACGAAGAGGTGCACCGCGTGGTGAACTACCTCAAGAGCCAGGGCGCACCCGACTACATCGATGGTGTGCTGGATGGAGCACCTGAGGACGGCGAAGACGGCGCCATGATTGGCGACGCTGGTGGCGAAAAAGACCCGATGTACGACCAGGCAGTTGAGGTCGTGTTGAAGAACCGCAAGGCCAGTATCTCGCTCGTGCAACGTCATCTCAAGGTCGGATACAACCGCGCCGCGCGCCTGGTGGAAGACATGGAAAAGGCCGGGCTGGTGAGTGCCATGAGCAACAGCGGACAGCGTGAAATCCTCGTGCCCGCGCGGGCGGAATGAACATGCTGAAGAGATCAATCGCCCTGATCGGCACCTTGTTTTTCGCGCAACAGGCCAGCGCCGGCGGGATGGAAAGTCTCGATGCCTTTATTCACCATGCGCTGAGCGGACGGGCGCAGTTCACCCAGATCGTGACTGCACCACCGCGCGACGGACAGGTCGCACGCAGCAAATCGTCCAGCGGAACTTTCGAATTTTCCCGACCCGGAAGATTTCGCTTCCACTACACCCAACCCTTTGAACAAACCATCGTCGCAGATGGCCAGACGCTGTGGTTGTTCGACATGGACCTGAACCAGGTCACAGCCCGCAAGCAATCGGCGACGCTGGGTTCCACGCCGGCGGCATTGATTGCCAGCGCGCCCGACCTGCGCGCACTGCAAACTGACTTCGTACTGGAGGACGCACCGGACAAGGACGGCCTGCAATGGATTACTGCCACGCCCAAGGCCAGGGAAGGTCAACTGCAATCCGTCAAGGTCGGCTTGCGCGCGAGGCAACCGGTACCTGAATTGGTGGCGCTGGAAATTCTGGACAGCTTCGGCCAGCGCTCCGTCCTGACTTTCAGTCAGGTCGAAATCAACCCCCGGTTAGGCGCCGAAACCTTTGTTTTCAAGCCACCCAAAGGTGCCGCGGTTGTACGGCCCTGATACATCGCCCGGCCGGCCGTCATCGATCCTGAAGCCAAAGAGGAAACCCACGATGTCAAACGCCAGCCCCCGGCGCACCGCAAGCTGCATCACACCCACTGTGTTCTGCGTCATGATCGCCGCCTGCGCCAGTACGCCGGTTGCAGCACCCGACACCGCGACCGCACCGGCCAGCAGCGCAACTGCGCCGCAGGCCGGTGGCATGATCACATCGGCGATCACCAGTCCGTTGAACGATTTGAATCTGGCGCAGACCGACATACCAGCTGTGCTGCTGGACGCGCAAAAACATCCCTACGCGACGCCAGCCGATGCAAGCTGTGGCGGTCTGGTCACTCAGGCGCGGGCGCTGGACTCGGCTCTGGGCGCAGACCTGGACGTGCCCCCATCGACCACCCATCCTGGCCTGCTGGAGCGGGGTGGCAATTTCGCCGGCGACGCCGCCGGTAGCGCCCTCAAAGGCGCCGCCGAGGGGCTCGTACCGTTTCGCAGTTGGGTGCGCAGACTCAGCGGCGCAGAGCAGCACTCGAGGGAGGTGGCGGCGGCGATTGCGGCAGGCGCAGTGCGCCGGGCTTACCTGAAAGGTCTGGGCCAGTCGCAACGTTGCGACTGGCCTGCCGCGCCCCTGAGTACCCAACCTTAGGGCGCTGATTTCCGTGCCGACACACCACGCTCCGCTGGCCGAGCGCCTGCGCCCAAAAAGGCTGGCTGACGTCATTGGCCAGCAGCATCTGCTGGGAGAAGGCATGGCGCTGCGCGTGGCGTTCGAGTCAGGGCAGCCGCACAGTTGCATTCTGTGGGGGCCACCCGGGGTGGGCAAGACCACGATTGCGCGCCTCATGGCCGAGTCCTTCGACGCGCAGTTCATCGCCATCAGCGCGGTTCTCGGTGGCGTCAAGGACATACGCGAGGCAGTGCTGCGCGCCGAGGAAGCCCGCACCGGACTGCATGCGCAAGGCACCATCGTGTTCGTGGACGAGGTGCACCGCTTCAACAAGAGCCAGCAGGACGCCTTTCTGGCGCACGTGGAAAGCGGCTTGTTCACCTTCATCGGCGCCACCACCGAGAACCCTTCCTTCGAAGTCAATTCGGCCCTGCTCTCGCGCGCGGCGGTGTATGTGTTGCAACCGCTGTCGGAGCAGGATTTGCAGCAGGTCGTGGCCAGGGCGTGCGCTCTTGACGCGATACCGGCGATCGAACCCGTTGCCATGGAGCGTTTGGTCGCCTACGCCGATGGCGACGCGAGACGTCTGCTGAACACTTTGGAAACCCTGGCGGTGACGGCACACCAGGAGCAACTGGAGCAGATCACCGACGTCTGGCTGCTAAAGGTGCTGGGTGAGCGTATGCGCCGCTACGACAAGGCCGGCGACCAGTTTTACGACACCATCAGCGCCTTGCATAAATCGGTGCGTGGCTCCGACCCCGACGCTGCACTTTACTGGCTGGTGCGCATGCTCGACGGCGGCGTCGACCCGCGCTACCTGGCGCGGCGCCTGCTGCGCATGGCAAGCGAAGACATCGGCCTGGCGGATCCGCGCGCGCTGCGTCTGGCACTGGACGCCAGTGAAGTGTATGAGCGTCTGGGTTCACCCGAAGGCGAACTGGCGCTGGCCGAATGCGTGATCTATCTGGCCATGGCGCCCAAATCCAATGCCGTGTACCAGGCCTTCAATCAGGCCAAGGCGCTGATAAAGAAGGAAGGCACTCGTCCCGTTCCGATGCACCTGCGCAATGCTCCGACCCAACTCATGAAGGAACTCGATTACGGCAAGGGTTACCGCTATGCGCATGACGAGTCCGATGGTTTCGCGGCGGGTGAAAGTTATCTGCCCGACGCCATGGCCGACCCCGGTTTCTATCGACCGGTGGAGCGTGGCCTGGAGATTCGCATTGCCGAGAAACTGCGCCAATTGCGCCAGATAAACCGGGATGCTTCGGCACACAGTCAAGCAGGGTAAACCCGTCACACGCAGGGCAGCCAATCGCTGCGGCTTGGCTACAATCATCTCGACTTAGCCGCCCGCCGCCCACGGTCTACCCGATCTATGGTTCTGGTTGGCGTTTTTTTTGTCGGACCTGATAGGGGTCTGCGGTTTAACCAAACCAAACACAAGCAGCACCCGCTGCAGGAGACACGCAACATGGAAACATTGCTACAGCAGATCATCAACGGTCTCGTGCTGGGCAGCATGTACGCCCTGGTAGCCCTGGGCTACACCATGGTGTACGGCATCATCAACCTCATCAATTTTGCGCACGGTGAAGTGCTGATGGTGGGCGCGCTGACCAGTTGGACCATCATCGGTCTGATGCGGGATGCCCTGCCCGGCACGCCTGGCTGGATCATCCTGCTGGTGGCCATGCTGATCGCCTGCGTGGTGGCTGCCGCGTTGAACTACGCGATTGAAAAGATCGCCTATCGGCCGCTGCGCAACAGTCCCAAGCTGGCGCCGCTGATCACCGCCATCGGCATGTCGATCCTGCTGCAAACGCTGGCCATGATCATCTGGAAGCCCAACTACAAACCCTACCCCACGCTCTTGCCCATGGAGCCCTATCAATTTGGCGGCGCCGTCATCACGCCTACGCAAATCCTGATCCTGGGACTGACTGCCGTCTCACTGGCAATCCTGACCTGGCTGGTGAACTACACGCGACTGGGCCGCGCCATGCGCGCCACATCGGAGAACCCGCGCGTGGCAGCACTGATGGGTGTCAAGCCCGACATGGTGATTTCGGCCACCTTCATCATCGGCGCGGTGCTGGCCGCGATCGCGGGCGTCATGTACGCGTCCAACTACGGCACCGCACAGCACACCATGGGTTTTCTGCCGGGTTTGAAGGCCTTTACTGCAGCTGTGTTCGGCGGCATCGGCAACCTCGCCGGCGCCGTGGTCGGGGGCATCCTGCTGGGTCTGATCGAATCCATCGGCGCGGGCTACATCGGCCAGCTTACCGGCGGCGTGCTGGGCAGCAACTACTCGGACATCTTCGCCTTCATCGTGCTGATCTTCGTTCTCACGCTGCGGCCTTCGGGCCTGCTGGGTGAACGGGTCGCGGACCGGGCTTGAACGCCGAGAGGAGAGAACACCATGAAAAACAACAAGTCCCTTGTAACCCTCGTCTGCGCCCTGGCCCTGCTGATGCTTCCCTTGCTGTTGCAAAGCTTTGGCAGCGCCTGGGTACGCATCGCGGACCAGTCGCTGCTCTACGTGCTGCTGGCCATCGGTCTGAACATCGTGGTCGGCTACGCCGGCTTGCTGGACCTGGGCTTCGTCGCCTTCTTCGCGCTGGGTGCCTACATGTATGGGCTGCTGGCCTCGCCGCATCTGACCGAGTCGTTCACCGCCATTGCGGCGATGTTCCCGCAAGGCCTGCACACACCCATTTGGATGGTCATACCGCTGGCGGCTGCGCTTGCCGGATTCTTCGGCGTGCTGCTGGGGGCACCCACGCTCAAACTGCGCGGTGACTATCTGGCGATCGTGACCCTGGGGTTTGGTGAAATCATCCGGGTGTTCCTGAACAATCTGGATCACCCCATCAACATCACCAATGGCCCCAAAGGGCTGAACCAGATCGAACCGATCACCTTCTTTGGTCTGGACCTGGGCAAACCCCATGCCGTGTTTGGTTTTGAGATCGCCTCCGTTTCGTTTTACTACTACCTGTTCCTGGCCTTGGTTCTGTTCAGCATCCTGATCAGCCACCGATTGCAGACCTCGCGCATCGGACGCGCCTGGATGGCGATCCGTGAAGACGAGATTGCGGCCAAGGCCATGGGCATCAACACCCGCAACATGAAGTTGCTGGCCTTCGGCATGGGCGCCACCTTTGGTGGGGTGGCCGGCTCGATGTTCGCCGCATTCCAGGGCTTCGTCTCGCCCGAGTCGTTCAGCCTGATGGAGTCGGTGATGATCGTGGCCATGGTGGTATTGGGCGGCATCGGCTACCTGCCCGGCGTGATCCTGGGTGCGGTACTGCTCTCGGCTTTGCCCGAGGTGTTGCGTTATGTGGCGGGACCCTTGCAGGAGATCACCGGTGGCCGCCTGGACGCTGCCATCCTGCGCCAGTTGCTGATCGCCTCGGCCATGATCGCGGTGATGCTGATGCGTCCGCGCGGCCTGTGGCCCTCGCCGGATCACGGCAAATCGCTGCAGACCAAGATCTGAACGCGCCATGGCAACCGATTCAAAGAGTACTGACATGACACAAGCAAATAATGACGTCGTACTGCGCGTCGCCGGCGTGTCCAAGCGCTTTGGCGGCCTGCAGGCGCTGAGCGATGTGGGGATCACCATCGAGCGGGGCCAGGTCTATGGCCTGATCGGACCCAACGGTGCCGGCAAGACCACCTTCTTCAACGTGCTCACCGGCCTGTACGCGCCCGACAGCGGCAGCTTCGAACTGGCGGGCAAGACCTATCAGCCCACGGCCGTGCACGAAGTGGCCAAGGCCGGCATAGCGCGCACCTTTCAGAACATCCGCTTGTTTCCGGAGATGACCGCGTTGGAGAACGTGATGGTGGGGCGGCACATACGAACCCACTCCGGCCTCTTCGGCGCGGTTTTCCGCACCCCCGGTTTCAAAGCCGAGGAAGCTGCGATTGCGGCGCGGGCGCACGAGTTGCTCGATTACGTGGGCGTGGGGCGCCTGGCCGATTACAAGGCCCGCACCCTGAGTTATGGCGACCAGCGCCGGTTGGAAATCGCCCGTGCGCTGGCCACGGACCCGCAACTGATTGCGCTGGATGAACCCGCCGCCGGCATGAACGCCACAGAGAAGGTGCAGTTGCGCGAACTGATTGACCGGATTCGCAATGACAACCGCACGATTTTGCTTATCGAACACGATGTGAAACTGGTGATGGGCCTTTGCGACCGGGTCACGGTGTTGGACTACGGCAAGCAGATCGCCGAAGGTACACCGGCTTCGGTGCAGAAGAATGACAAAGTGATTGAGGCCTATCTGGGCACGGGAGGACACTGACATGACCGCAACTTTGCTGAAGGTCACCGGTCTCAAAGTCGCCTACGGCGGCATCCAGGCCGTCAAGGGCGTGGATTTCGAAGTGCGCGAAGGTGAACTGGTGTCGCTCATTGGTTCCAACGGTGCGGGCAAGACCACAACCATGAAAGCCATCACCGGCACGCTGCCGATCAACGACGGCGACATCGAATACATGGGCCACAGCATCCGTGGTCAAGGGCCCTGGGACCTGGTGCGTCAGGGCTTGGCCATGGTGCCCGAGGGCCGCGGCGTGTTCGCGCGCATGAGCATCATGGAAAACCTGCAGATGGGTGCCTACATCCGCGACGACAAGGCCGGGATTGCCGACGATGTGGAAAGAGTCTTCACCATCTTTCCGCGCCTGAAGGAACGCAGGGATCAGCTCGCAGGCACGCTGTCTGGAGGCGAACAACAGATGCTGGCGATGGGCCGCGCGCTCATGAGCCGCCCCAAGGTGCTGCTGATGGACGAGCCCTCGATGGGTTTGTCGCCCATCATGGTGGACAAGATCTTCGAAGTCGTGCGCGACGTGTCCGCTCAGGGCGTGACGATTCTGCTTGTGGAACAGAATGCCAGCCGGGCTCTGTCGATTGCCGGACGCGGCTATGTGATGGAGTCAGGCCTCATCACCATGTCGGGTGATGCCAAAGAAATGCTCAGCGACCCGAAGGTGCGAGCGGCTTACCTGGGCGAGTAGCCGTGCCGCTTGCCTGATCGTGTCGTCTGGCGTGGTACGGCGCCCGGTGCTGCAGTCTGGCCGCTCACACTGAGGCGGTCGGCACTGCGTGTCCGACTCCACTGCGATGCTCCCGGCCCGCTCGCGTCGCGAAACTCATTGCGCTCACTGCGTTCGCTTCATTCAAACAACCGCGACGAGTCAGATCACGAAGCGCGCCTTGCGCGCCGAGCAGGCCGCTGTGCTTCTCGTCGCCCCAGAGATCGCCACCAGACTGCAGCATCGGGCGCGAGAGTGACTTCTGAAAAGTCCGTTTTTTTCCAGATCAGGCTACAAAGGTATACATGAGAAAACAGCTCCTACTATCCCTCTTCATGTTCCTAGGATCCTCGCTCGCTCACGGCCAATCGCTCGTGAGCTACAGCAATGAACGATACGGTTTCTCCCTGACCTATCCAGATGATCTCCAAATGGATCCTCCGGCAGATAACGGCGATGGCAGACATTTTTCTAGCGCGTCCGGCATCAGCATCTCGGTATTTGGAGGCAACAACATTCTTGATGAAACGGTCGCTACAACAACAAAATCTCTCTTGAGCCGGTTCGATGAGGTTTCCTATCGTGCCAAAGGCAAGAACTGGTTTGTTCTGTCTGGGTACAAGGGAGACAAGGTTCTCAACATCAAAGGATTCGTGGGCAAAGGCTCCACCAATGAGCTCTGGATTGAATACCCTAAATCCCTCACAAAGCAGTTCTCATCTTTCGCATCCAAAATCGTAGCTTCATTCAAGCCTGGTGAGCTCAATGAGAGCCATTGATCGCATCCCAACTTTTTCGTTGAGGCCGTGCAAAAAGCTCATCCGGTGCCATTCAGAGAACACTTCATGAAACCGGCCATCGGCTTGAAACAGCCGGCTTGATGCAGATCGCAAACAGCAGCAACGGCCTGAGCGCGTGGCGGCTTTTGGGGTGCGTTGAGGCGGCGCTGAGGAGCGCCAACGGGGTGGCCGCGTGCGCAGCACGCTTCGTGCACATTCTCGCCTCGGCTGTTTGAGCGCAGAGAGCGAGCAGCGAACGCAGCGAGTTTCGAGGCGGGCCGCCCGGTTGAGCACCGCAAGGGAGTCGGACACGCAGTGCCGACCGCCGACGTCGCACCCCAAAAGCTGCCACGCACTCATGCAGCCTTACCCCCTTGGAGCAGCCCTACAAGATCAGGCCAGCGCCGCCTTCACGGCCGCCGACACTTGTGACATATCGGCCTTGCCGGCCAATTGAGCCTTCACCGCGCCCATCACCTTGCCCATGTCGCCTGGGCCAGCTTTGCGTCCCAGTTCGGCGCTCAATGCATCAACGATGGTCTTGACCTCGGCAGCAACTTCGTCCGCGCTCAGCCGCTTGGGCAGATACGCCTGCAGCACGATCATTTCAGCGGTCTCGATGTCGGCCAGATCCATGCGCGCTGCCTGGGTGTAGGCGGTGATGGAATCCTTGCGCTGCTTGATGAGCTTGTCCAGGATGGCGATGACGGCCGCGTCGTCCAGCACCACGCGCTCGTCCACTTCCTTTTGCTTGCACGCGGCCAGCAACAAACGGATCGTGCCCAGACGCACGCTGTCCTTGGCGCGCATCGCGGTTTTCATGTCTTCGGTGATCTGTTCTTTGAGTGTCATGGTGATTCCTTGGGACAAAACAAAAAGCCTGCTGAAGCGTCCTCAAGCAGGCTTGTTTGGGCGGTTGCGCCGCTGTTTAGAACA
>CAILAY010000145.1 GCA_903832285.1 uncultured beta proteobacterium
ACCAGCAGGCGCACGAGGCAGCAAAGAAGGCGAAACACGTCAATTACCAGGCCGACGCACTGGCGTGGCTGGCGTTGACGGAACACTCAAGCCGCAACTTTGGGCAGGCGTTCACCGATGCGACACTGGCGGTTCGAATAGCCGAAGGGGGCGACGACAAGGACGTGCTGGCGCGCGCGCTTGACATCCTTGGCACCGTGCAGATCAGCCAGAACGACCTGGCAGGTGCCGCCGACACGCTGAACCGGGAGGTGGCTGTGGCAGCGCAGGCGAAGGACCCGATCGACCCGTATTTTGCCTATCTGAATCGCGCGGATGTGTTTCTGAAGTCGGGTGAACGTTGCGACTTCCAGCGTGAGTTTGAGCCGTGTTATGAAGCGCTGGACCACGCGCGAGCTGATTTGACGCAGGCGCTTTCAATTGCCCAAAAACTTGGCTACGGCGGATTGGCACATCAGACTGAGGAGTTCATTGGCAATGTCGAAGCGCGCCGGGTTCTGGTCAAGTCACAGGAGCGCACGCATCAAACGATGCAGAAAGGTGAATTTCATCCCAAGGTTCCAGGCAATGTTCTGGTCAGTCAAAACTTTGTTGCGCCGCCGGGACCGGTGCCGCCCCAGCTGATTGAAATGTACCGGCAGTCCAAACGCTTGGCGCAACAGGCGGGCGGCTTCGCCGACATCGTTGCCGTGCGCAGTTTGTTCGAAGAAGGTTTGATGAACGAGATGCAGGGGAATAACGATGCAGCATTGTCGAACTTTCTAAAGACGGTGGCGGTGCTCGATCAGGACCGCCGCGCGTTGCGCGACGAACGCAGCCGCGGCGCCTACCTGGAAGACCGCATTGGCATGTATTACGCGCCGGTGTTGCAGTTGCTGGAGCGACAGCGTTATGCCGAGGCATTTGAGCTTTTTGAGCATTCCCGCTCCCGAGCGCTGGCTGATCTGCTGGCCAGTCGCACGCTGGGGCTCGGGCGCGCGGCGGAGCAGAAACTGTATGCCCAGTCGTCAGCGTTGCAGACCCGGATTGCCGATGCGCAGGGCAAATTGTTCGAGCTTGCAAGTCAGACCGATGCTGCAAAAAGTGCTGCGCAGATGAGCACGCTGCAAAGTCAGATCCGCACGCTGGAGGCCGAGTACCAGAAGGTAGCGGCACGCATGGCAACAGAGGCGCCGCGGTTGCAGAATCTGATCAAGTCCGCACCCGTCAGCCTCAAGGCGCTGCAGCAATCGATGCGGGATGAGCACTATGAGCTGTTGCAATATCTGGTACTCGAGCACGCCGTGATCGTCTGGCACGTCACGTCCGAATCGGTCTTTGTGCGCAACGTCTTCTTGCCGCGCAGCCAGGTGATCAGCAAGGTTGCAGCTCTGCAAAAGAGTCTGGCCGAGCGCAACACCCCTTTTGATGAGACGACTTCAAAAGAGCTGTTTCTTTATCTTGTGCAACCGGTACTGGACCGCATCCACAGTGATCGACTGGTCATCATTGCGCATGAGGATTTGAATTACGTTCCGTTCCAGGTATTCCAAAATCCCGCCGATGGTCGCTATTTGGGTGAACGCTTCCAGATCAGCTATGCACCCAGCGCTTCCGTGCTGCTGGGGCTTAAACGTTCGCGCAATCTTGCGGGCGGGCGACTGCTGGCCGTTGCCGACCCCGGCATACCAGCGGCAATTCCGGAAGTACAGACGATCGCCAAGCTGTTTCCCGGGCGAAGCAAGGTCTTGCTCGATGAACTGGTGCGTGAAACTGAGCTCAAAACCATGGTTGCCGACTTCGATGTGATTCATCTCGCCGTGCACGGCAAGTTCGACGGCGCCGAACCGATGTTGTCTTACCTGGCGCTGGCTCGCAGTCCGCCTGACGATGGCAGATTGACCGCGGCGGAGATGTTTGGCCTGCCGCTCGAGCGCAGCCGCTTGCTGGTGCTGTCGGCGTGCGAGACCGGGCGCTCTGAGGCGACACATGGCAACGAGATACTGGGCATGGTGCGAGCTCTGATCTACGCTGGCGCCGAGTCGTTGGTGCTGTCCAACTGGAAAGTCGACTCCGCTGCGACCTCACAGTGGATGCAGAGTTTCTACGAGAATGCGTTGACGCGGTCGATACCGGAGGCGGCGCGCGCAGCCCTGGTCAAGGTCAAAAGCAATCCGGCCACCAGCCACCCCTATTATTGGGCGGCGTTCACGGTGGTAGGGCGGTAGCGATGGCCGACCTGCTGCAAGAGCTGAGTGAGCGCGTCAAGGCGCTGGGCAGTGATTGGACCAAGTACAGCGTGGTCGGCAGCTTCCTGCTTTATGTGCTGGGGTATCTCTCGCTGCGGTTTCATCTCACCGTGATCGGCGTCGGCACCGATCTCGCGGTGCTCGATGAGCGCTATCTTTTTACCGGCGCACGTTTTCTGGTTTATCTGGTGTCCGCAGTACCCAGCATCGTACTGATCGCGATGCCGTTGGCGGGGCTGTTCTGGGCGGTGTCCAGATTGTTGCCAAAGGCAGTTCGCGCAACGGTCAGCGCGTGGATCAAGCAGCCAACCCGTTTGGCGTTGGGTGGCGTGATTTTCGCCGTCCTGATGATTCAATTGCTGCTGCGCCAATGCTTTCTACTCAGCGATCTGTTGCTCGCGCCCGTCTTGCCGGAAGAGCCTGCCTGGCTGATATGGCTGTTGCTCGATGGTCAGTACATGCCCCTGTATTTCACTTTGCTGCTGGCCGCATGCCTGGTACCGCTTGCCATTCTCGCGCTACTCCGAAACGCGGGCGCTGGCAGCCCCCTGGCGACCTTCGCGCAGGCGCTGCTGGCCTTTTTGACGGCGGTACAGTTGCTGCTGCTACCGGTCAATTACGGTGTTCTGATCGTGGACAAAGTGATGCCACGCGTGGCCGCCATGGGCGACAGGGCGCTGCTTGAGGGCGAGGATGCGTGGCTGGTGTGGGAAGGCAAGGAAGGCGTGACCTATCTGTATCGAAGCCAGAACCGCACACGCCGCACTCTGGTGACCGTTCCGCGGGCAAAGGTTGAGCGGACGGAAATTCTGGGCTTTGACCGCATCCTGCCAATTCTCTTCAAGACACAACCGGGGAGCGCCAAATGAATTGCAGGCGATTGATGAAGCAATTGGCACTGGTGTTGATGCTGACTATTCCGCTTGGCGCCGTGGCTGCAGAGTCGCTGATTGCGCGGCTGCTGCGCGTGGCTGGCCTGACGGTGGCGCCGCAAACCCGCGCGCCGGGGGATGACGCCGAGGCTGGCAACATCTGGATCGTGACTATTGATCAAAGGACCACAAAAGCGCTGACCTCACAGGGCGGTTACCGCTCACCGCTTTTTGCGCCCGCTGGCGGCGCAGTCTACGCCCTCAAGGGCGAGAACCTGGTGCGCGTCGCCTCGGATGGCGGCAATCCGGTGGTCGTGCAAAAGATACCGGGAGTGGCCAAACTGGCAGGCTTCGACCGCAGCGCCAGCGACGAGTTGATCGTGCTGCTGGAACCGGTTGCCGCCGGTTCACCACTGGCGGTTCTTTCGCTCAAGAGCGGCAACTTGACACCGCTACCGTATGACGACCACTCAGCCGAACAGCGTCTCATGCTGGAGCAGGTGCGCGCGCAGGACCGTACCTACGGTGACACCTCGCTGGTCATCAGGACCGAGACCAAACGCGGTCTTTCGCGTGCCATGGAGTGGACCGACGTTTACCTTCAACGCGGCCATGCCGAGCCGCAAAATATCAGCGTCTGCAACGGTGTGAACTGCACCCAGCCAGCTTTGTCGCCGGATGGGCGAACCGTCGCCTTCGTCAAGGCCCAATAGGCGACGTATTTGCTACTGCGTTCGGAGCCTCATGAAGCCTGTCCAACGCGCGAATACGAGGGAGTTCCTGGTCAAAGCATTTATCCGGTGGATTTGGTGGCTCGCGCATGGGCACAGCTCTGCAGAAATGCGGGTGAAAAAGGATCGACCTGCAGCGCCCGCGAGGGGTCAAGACGGCTGGCATCCACAAAAGGAGTTTCACCACAAATCAGCTCAGTGATCAGCCGCCCCACGCCGGCCGAATAGGTAATGCCGGATCCATTGCAGCCGGTCGCAACCAACAAACCTTCGATCGCGGCGCAGGCTCCCACAATCGGTTGACCGTCCGGCGTGTAATTGCTCGGACCGGTGATGTAGTGCGCTATGCCGATCCGCTCAATGGCGGGGAAATAGCGGCTCAGGGGTTCAAACGCCTCCGCCAGGTTGCCCCAGCCGTCGGGGTCCGCCGCATCAAAGACGAAGCCTTGCAGGTTCTCGGGCAATTCCCGGGGTGCTGCCACTGCCGGTGCGTTTTCACGGATGCCGAACAACAGTGCCCCGACTTCCGGTCTGGCATAGGCGCGAATATCGGTCATGAACACTATCGGGTCACCGGGGGAAAATTCTGGCGAGCGCTCGGTGATCCAGTATTGGCTGCGCACCGGCGCCATTGGCAACGGCAGTCCCAGTTCGAAGCTGAGCAAATTGCTCCACGCCCCCGCCGCGTTCACCACCTTACGAGCGGGCAGCACAGTGCCGTCCTCAAGCGCGACACCCGTTACCGCGCCCGCGTGATGCGTAATGTGCGCCACGCGGGTATCGAGTTGCAGCCTGGCACCCATTTGTCGGGCGCCGCGCAAATAGGCGCTGGCCAGCAAGTAGGGATCAACAAAGCATTCGCCCGGGAAGAAAGCTGCAATGTCAAAGGCTTCGGGGTTGAGCCAGGGTGACTGGGCCAGCACCTGTGCCTTGTCCTGCCACTGTCCCGGAATGCCTGCTGCTGTGCAAACCGCTAGCATGCTCGTCAAGGCCTCCTGCTGGGTCAGCGGCCCGACGTGCAGCGCACCTGCGTGGTGGCATCCCACGTCCTCCCCAAAATGGCCCTTGAGCACATCCATGGCAGCCAGAGTTTCACCCGCCAGCGATTGCAGGGTCGGGTCGGATCGCACCTGTGTAACCAATCCCGCAGCTCGACTGGTGGCACCACTGGCCGGGGGCTGACGATCCACGATCAACACCCGATGCCCCAGGCCTCGACGCCCCATGGTCCAGGCAATGGCCGCGCCAAAGATGCCACAGCCAATAATCAAAATGTCGCGCTGCATGGTAAAGCCTTTTCAACCGCTATCGCTGCTCCAGAGTCGGTCGGGCCATCGTAAACGAATCGGCACTTTCAAGGTCGTCTTCGGTCTTTCTGATCGTCGCCGCGAATGACCGGTGCTCACTTTCACGGGTATCGGCAACGGGGACGTTGCTCCCGATCACGACGGGTTGCTATGGCC
>CAILAY010000146.1 GCA_903832285.1 uncultured beta proteobacterium
CTTCAACACGCCGCTGGCTGTCTTTTCCCACATGCTCGCGATGGCCCAACAGCCATCGAATTCAGTTCACTAATAATCTGTTGCGCTTCGCTCTTGAAACCGCCAAGCCATACTCGGAACACTTTCGCAAGTCTGCGCATCATCGCCCCGCATCTGAATTCGGTCAATTTGCGAAATCTGAAGTGCTCTAACGAAGGCTCTCGTCGATTCCGCTAATCGCGAAACGATTTCGAGCCTGGCCCAAGTTTTTCTCGGCCTCTTCCTTTGCTGTACTGCGCGCTTAACAGCAAATCAATCGAGTCAGACCCCATTGATCCTGAGGCGCTCCGCTACTGGGGCTGATGGACGTTCGTCGCGTCGGATGTGACGTGTACCGTGACGTTCTTCGACGTCGACGTGCTCAGCGATTGAGTTGGGTTGACGTCGCTCGTCTCCTTGGCATCCACCCTGAGCACGAATCGATAGTAGCCAGGAGACACTGCCCGCGGAAGCGGAAAGTCCGCGATAAAACTTGTCTGAACGCTTCCGGGGTTCATATTCAAGACACCATTGGCTGCCCAAGGACCAGTCACGCTCCACGTCAACTTGTCGGTATCCGGCACGAGGTTGCTCAAGCTCAAATCGTACGACTGCGTCGCGCCGCCCGCCAAGTTGTCCTGTGGTCCGAAGATCGATGCAGGACCTCCCAAAATTGAACCGACCATAGCTTGCGTGCGGTCCTGAAAACTCACGGTGGCAAGGCCAAGCAATCCGCCATGCTTCACACCAAACCTCGTCCAGTCCGGCACTGCCTTTGGAAAGGTCGGCAGCACGGAAAACAAATAACCCGCCACCAAGGCATCAAGAAACGCAGGCTTGCGAAACGTAATGTAGGTGGGAATACTTCCGACCAGCGCGCTGGCGCCGGTCGCCAGCCCAAACAAGGCCTGAAGTGGACCGAGGCCGCTGGCTTCCAGCGCCGGAATGGCAATCGTGAGCCCTGGAATGTGCTGCACGGGACTGCTTCCCGGCACCATCGTGGTGGACATCGAGGCAGTAATCGACAACGAAACGGATGCCGGGGGAAAATCGCTGTGTCCGGAAATTAACGCTTCGATCGGACCATCATCCGCAGCGCTTACAGAAATCGTGTCAAGAGTGCCAATTGGGATGGCACCCTTCAGCTTCTGGACTAGCGCGTTGCACATCAATTGCAGTGTCCGGATTGGGATGAAGACTCCGACCCTTACGTCGACGCCTGGCGCCTGCAGGCCAATCCTGCCGCTGGGCTTAACAGTGGAAGGCAAAAATCAGGGGGGTTTGCCGCGGTCAGTTCAAAATCCGAATCGACCAGCCAAAAACCAAAGCGGATGACAAAGCCCGCATGGATCGTGTGATCGACGAGCAACTCCTCGACAGCCCAGTTTGGGCCGGCGAGGACCTTACCGACAAGCTGGAATAAATCCGACAGCGGGAGTAGCTGCTGCTGCAGCTGGCCTACGAGCAGGTTGATTTCCTCGGCGATACGGTCCTTGTACTTTGGAACGTTTGGGTCGATCATCGATGCGACGTCAAATTCAAACGCAGGCGGCCCAAACACCGATGCGGCGGCGGTGAAGACCCAGATGAACTGAGTCATCGTGCCGCCAACATCGTTACTGGCCGTCACAGTCACGCGGTGGGGATCGCTACCCCCGACGATGATGACCCTCGCGGAATAGAACACGATCGCCTGGTTGTGGCTTCTCCCCCGCGTCAGAACCGCGTTGACCGGCGCATGTCCATCGACTTTTACCGTAATTGATTCGATCACGGTTGGTTCGGGCTGCCCGCTTCCCGTCGCGCTGCCGGAAACTGTAAACCCCGTAGCGGCCACCGTCGTATTGGGCTGTGGAGTAGAAATAACCAGTGTCGGTGTCGTCATATTATTCCTCCTCTAAGTGCGTCAAGTTGCCAACATCGCTGATAATTTGGCACACAATCACAGCCAAAAAAATGGATTGGCGGTGTGTTTCCAGAAACAATAAGAACTCACTCTTGATTTTGAATACTGTTCAGTTCATTCAGCGCTGCCGCCTAGATCCTTCGCCAACTCGATCACGTTTGTCTCGGCCTCTTCTTTTGCTGTACTGTGCACTTAACAACAAATCAATCGAGTCCGACCCCTTCGACCCCATTGATTTCCCATTGATCCACCATTGATCTCATCTGGTCGCATCTCTGATACATTGGTTATATTCACCTTGGCATTGAGCGAAATCAGCGTTGATTGAATTGTGATCGTTCCTATCGGGGTCGACTCCCTCTTTACACGCTGTGAGTTTCATTTCGCAGCACTGTGTGGGTGCCTCCTTGCAAGCCCACTTCTTAGGTTTGTCTCCTAGCAAATCTCCGATTTTCTTAAAAAGTTTTTGACTCGCCCTAGTAAGGCAGTCTTCGTAAGTCCCATTTGGATCAAAGTTGTTTAGCGGATCGTTGAGCACGTAACCATAGAGGTTCCCATCCCCACCATCGAATCGAATCGGATCCTTCGCCGTCCACCGCCCCACCTCTGCGTCATAATCCCTGATCCCGAACCTGACCAGTCCCGTGTCGCGGTCATACAACCCGCCGGCAAAGCCGAAGGGCTGGAAGCCCGGATTGCTGTCGGAGAGCACACGCCCGAACTCGTCATAGTCGATGCGCTGGACGACGATGCCAGTGGCGACATCCACCACCAGGCGCGGGCTGCCGAGCTGATCGGTGATGAGGCGATAGGTGGCCCCGCCCTTGACCATGTAATCTGGAACGTTGGTATGTGTGGCATAAACGAAGCGAGTGACGACGGCGTTGCCACCATCCAGTTCCGCAATCGGACGCAAGACACCCTCGTACAGGAAGCCCTGGACCTGGACGCCATTCACCAGCTTGCCGATGCGGTGATTTGTCCCATCGATCAGGTAATCGATGACGGCACCGTTGGGTAGCGCGACATGGGTGAGATTGCCCAGGGCGTCGTACTGGTAGCCGGTGGTCAAGATTCCCGAGGTCTTGCTGACCAGCTCACCGTTGGCAGTGTAGGCGTAGCTATTACTGCCGTAGGTCATCAACCGATCCTGTGCGTCGTAGGTCGCGGCTATCGGACCTGCCGCCCCGGTATAAGCGATGCGATTGCCGTTGCTGTCGTAGCCGTAACTGGCCGCCGGCACGTTGTTGATGCTCACCCCACTTAAGCGCCCGGCCAGGTCGTAGCTGTACGCAAACGTCGTGGCCACTCCCGCAATGGTTTCGGTCTTCTGGGTGATGCGACCAAGCGCATCGCGTAAGTAGGCGACGTTGTACAAACTGCTCGCGCCAAAGCTTGCACTGTAATTAGTGAGTTGCGCTACGGTGTCATAGTTGAGGCTATCGGTCACGTTCCCCAAGGCACTGCCCGAGTAGAGGCCGTTCTGGGCATTATGACTGAGGGCAAGGCCACCCGCAGTCGTGGAATAGCCGTCGACGTCATAGGCAAAGCTGACCGCGATGGCCCCATTCACGCTTTCAGTTGCCAAGCGGAGGTTATTGTCAAAAGTGGAGCTAAGAGCGCCGGCAACGGCACCAGTCCAAGTGACACCGGTTACCAGGTCACCGTCATATCCGTAGCTCAAACCCAGACCTCCCGCGGCAGAAATGTTGGTCAAGTGGTCGTTGGTTGGGTCGTAGCTGTACGCGAATGTTCCTCGGGCAATAGAGACTGAACTCGGCCGGCCGGCTGTGTCGTAGCCGAGATCGATCAGCAATCCGTCCGGACGGGTCACCCGGGTGAGTGCGCGATCGAAGTCATACGTGTATTGCGTCGTGCTGGTGCCCACCCCTACAGCAGGTGGCGTGTAGCTCGCCACTTGATCGATCGTCGTGTAGCCGAAGCTGTGCGCCAGTCGGCCGGGTGGCGTCAGTGCCGTCATGTTGCCCGAGGCGTCATACGAGAAACCCACCACGCTCGCATCTGGCTGGGTCTGAGTGACCAGGCGCCCGGCGGCATCGTAGCTCAGGCTCAGTGTCCGTCCCAGCGCGTCAGTCGCGCCGACGAGCTGATAGGAGGCATCGTAGGTAAGGCTGGTGGTGCGGGTGTTGAGCCCGCTGCCTTCGGTGATCGTGGTCAGCAATCCGCGGCTATCATAGGTGTAACTGACCGGATCCAGCCCTAGCGCCTGTGACCGTGTCACCCGCCCCAGCGCGTCCAGCGTCTGAGTGACGCTTCGTCCAGCGGCCGACGTGTTGGTGATCGTCCGTGTGACGCCGTTGTTGGCGAATACGCTGCTACGCACTGCGCCGTTGTCCGAAACCGTTTCAGTGAGGGTGGTGAGGCTCAGCAGATTCGCAGGATTGGACAGCGTGGCCGTGCGAGTGGTGGTGATCGTTCGGGTCAGCCCGCCCGGAGTCGTGATTGTCCTGCTGGTCGGCACCGGTGCCAGCATGCCGAAGCGCGGATCGGGTCCGTAGGCCGCTGTCATGCTGCTGCCATCGGCAGTGGTGGTCTGCGTGCTGCCATCAGTATTGGTCAGCGTGACAGTTTGCGTGCCACTCGCCGAAGTGATGGTGCGGCGGACAGCACCGGTGGGCAGTTGTTCGGCCTGATAGACGTGCGTGCGACCCAGCGCCGACGTGGTGGTGACTTTGTAACCGTTGCTCAACACCGTGCGGGCCAAGCTTACGCTGCCCCCGGCCGGATTGAGGTCCTGGGTGAGGAAGCCTTGTGCATCGTAGGTAAAGCTATGCATATTGACTCGCGGATCGGTGAAGGTCTGCAGCAAGCCGTCGGCCGAGTAAGTCATGGTGTAGACGTCACCGGCCGGGTCGGCCGCGGTGGCCAGCCAGCCGTTTGTATCCAGCGTGAGTGTCGTGCGCTGGCCGCCCGGGGCGACGATGGCAGAAGGCGTAGCGCCGCTCCTTGCGATGGTGGTGACATTGCCCGAACCATCGGTGATCGACGTGAGATAGCCGTCGGTGCTGTAAGCAAACTGGTAGCGCACCGCACCGGTCAGGGCTTCCAGCGTCTGCAAGTGGCGACCGCTGGCGTTGAAGACGTAGAGCTCACGACCATCTTCGGAGGGGATCATGAGATCCAGCATGGTAAGACCTGGCAACACCGAGGCGTCCACACGACGGATGCGGCTATTGTAGTAATCGGCGACATAGATGCTGCCGTCCGGCCCCACAGCAATTCCGCTGGCGCCGTGCATGGTCGCAGAGATCGCCGGACCGCCGTCACCACTGAACCCACTGGCACCGTTGCCAGCCACCGTGGTGATGATGCCATCAGTTCCGACGCGGCGGATGCGGTTGTTGCCCCAATCCGAGATGTACAAGGTGCCGTCCGGGGCTACCGCAATATTCTTCGGAACTGAAAGCAGCGCCGCGGTGGCTGGTCCGCCGTCTCCACCAAAGCCTGCCCCAAGGCTACTCACCGCACCGCTGCCGGCTACGGTCGTAATGATGCCATTGGTTCCGACCCGGCGAATACGGTTGGCGATCGTGTCTGCAATGTACACGCTCCCGTCCGGACCCACGGCAACACCCCAAGGGTAGACCAGACCTGCCACACTCGCCGGACCGCCGTCACCCCACTCGTTCAAATAGCCCCCGAACCCCGCGAGCGTTCCAATGATGCCGTCGGGTGTCACGACGCGGATTCGAGAATTGTAGTTATCGACGATGTACAGGTTTCCTTCTGGACCGACGGCAACGCCGTAAATCTGGTTAAGCTGCGCGGAGGTTGCTGGCCCGCCGTCACCACTAAAGCCACCTGTGCCGTTGCCCGCCACAGTGCTGATGATGCCATTGAGTCCGACATGGCGAACCCGAGAGTTACCCGAATCCGCAATGTAGAGACTTCCGTCGAGATCCACGGCAACGCCAACAGGCGAATTCAGTTGGGCCGCGGTGGCTAACGCACCGTCACCGCTGAATCCCGCCGCTCCGGTACCCGCTACGGTGTTGATGATGCCATCCGGCCCGACACGGCGAATGCGATGGAAACTGGTGTCAGCGATATAGATGGTGCCATCCGGTCCCACGGCGACACCATAAGATTGAGACAGTTGCGCTGACGTCGCCGGTATCCCATCGGCCAGCGCTGCCCCAAATCCAAACACTCCGCCGGCCACGGTCTTGATCGTACCGGCCATGGCCTGGGCAATGCGCTGCTGTCCATTTCCCAAGAGCAAGGTGTGCGACACGGGGTCATAGGCATGGTGAACGTCCAACGTCCAGCCCCCCAAACCGGAGGCACGACTGTCCCACGCCCCAAGGTGAATGGCCGTCTGGGCAGAAGTACCGTATTCCCTCCATAACGTCACTTCCATTCTCTGGGAATCCGCGCTGGCGGGTGATCCAAGGTAAGAAAAGTGGCCAAAATATTGGGCGGCGGCGGCAACACCTGCTACCACCGATGGGGTCATGTAGGTGCCGGGATACACGTATCCGATGCGAACCACGGCGGACTGCGGACCTTGAATCGTGCGTCCGTAAGCGTCCAAACCGTCAAAGGTGAAGTTGTAGCTCTGATTGGGTGAGGCTGTGAAACTCTGCAAGATTTGTCGGCCGGCGATATCGATTTCGAGGTCGATACGCTTCAGGCTGGCCGGTAAGGTCGCTCCGCTCAGGGTAATGTTGAGCGACTTGTTGTAGCCCGGCGTGCGGTTGCTGCGGTAGTTCAGTTGCCAGGGTGTTCCGCTCACGGACAGCGCTTCGCCGAGCGACTGATTCTCGCAGCCGATAACCGAGCCGCATTGTGCATTGGGGTCGTCGACAGGAGGGTCGTTGCCCGGATCAGGATCTGGGCCGGCGTATGGTGAGGCATCAGGCGGTGGTCCCCAAGGCCAGTTGAAATCCCAGAGGGAGAAGTGCGTCACTACGACACGCCAGAGGCTCTGTCCCGGCTGATAAAGCTGCGCCAGTTGGGTCAGCTCGTCGGTGGTGATGCCAAGTGTCGTCAGCGTTGTAGCCGTGGCGGCGACGCCGGTGCCATCGACATCCAAAGAAGCGACGCCACCGGTGATGGCGAGGACCTTGACCACCAGGCCATTGGCGGATGCCACCCAAACCGCCTTGTCCCGATCGAAGTAGCCCACTGGCACGGCGCTGCCCACCGGGAAGCCGAGGAAGTTCTCCAGGTAATTCACCACCGGCTTGTTGAACTGCATGGAGGTGGCGCCCGCGGCCACCACTTCGTCGATACTCAGCTCCACGGCGTAGGTGTAGGCACTCGTTGGCGGTAGATCCGCCGGCATGGCTTTGGGTCCGTTGGGGCCCACGGTGAACTCGGTAGCGCGCACCGTGAAGCTGCTCAAGTTCACGCCAGTGCCATTGGGCAACACCATGACCATGGTGGTGCCGGGGGAGAACAGCAGCGTCGACTGGCGCGTGCCGTCGGCATCAGTTACTGGCGTGGCTCGCGCGACCTGGATGCTCGTCGATGGCACAATCGATGTGCTGCGCGTGTCGTAGGCAGTGAGGATCACATCCGGAACCGGCGCATAGTCCTGCCAGCGAACATTGACTTGGCGATGCGCGGTTGGATAGCCGCTCTTGTCGAAACGGACGGAGAGCGGCCCGCCCCCATTGACAGCGAGATCGTACATGCCGTCGGCCCGGCTGAGTGTTTGGCCAAATTCGGGATGGCCGGCGACGGTGACCTGCACGCCGGTGACCGGTAATCCGTCAGTACCGAGGACTTTGCCACGCATCACGGCGGCGCGCCTGAGCTCAATGGTGCCGGGCGCAACGCCGGTCTGAATGGGGTTCGCTCCGGTGTAGAGGAAAGCCGTGGCGGTCAAGAGATCGGTGGCCACCGTCGGGTCGATGGGTGGCGCAACGCTGGCCGGGTCGGGCGGCAGGCCGCCAACGGCGGGGCCGGTGGAGACTTGCAGGCTGACGGCACTGGAAGGAGCGACCGAGGCCCCCGCCGCAGGGTTCTCGCTGATGACATTGCCCGAAGCGATGGTGGCGCTCGCGGCAAAGGTGACGGTACCGACGGTCAGCCCGGCATTTGTGATGGCCGTCGTGGCATCCGCTTGCGTAAGGCCGACGACATTGGGAACGACGACCGGAGCCAGTCCTGCGGAGAGGGTGAGACTGACCGCACTGCCCGGTGCCACCAGCGTCCCGGCAGTGGGGCTTTCGCTGATGACGTTACCCGAGACCACCGTCGTGCTGTAGGCCTGACTGATCGTTCCCACGGTCAGGCCGGCATTGGTGAGGAGCGAAGTCGCGCCGGCTTGGGTCTGTCCCGTCACATCCGGCACGGCGATGGAGGGCGCACCCGTGGAGATGACCAGACTCACGGCACTGCCCAGGGCGACCGATGTGCCGGCCACCGGCGACTCACTGATAACGAGGCCAGATGCAACGGTCGTGCTGGCTGCCTGAGTCACTGTTCCCGTGATCAAGCCTGCGTTCGTTATGGCCGTCGAGGCGGCGGCCTGTGTCATGCCGGTAACCGTCGGTACGGCCACCATGGGCGGGCCGCTGGAAACCACAATATTCACTGCCGTTCCCGGAGGAACCAGCGTCCCAGCTACTGGAGATTCGCTGATGACGTTGCCTGCCACAACGGTCGTGCTTGTCGCCGGCGTGACGGTACCCAGCGTCAAGCCCGCACTGGTGATCGACGTCGTTGCGGCGGCTTGTGCGAGGCCCGTGACGTCAGGCACCGCCACCGGGGCGGGTCCGGTGGATACGAGCAGATTGACCGCGCTGCCGATCGTCACCAATGTTCCTGCCACTGGGGATTCGCTGATGACACTGCCGGAGGCGACCGTTGAACTGGATGCTTGGGTGACGGTGCCGACGATCAGCCCGGCACCGGTGATGGCCGATGAGGCGGCGGATTGCGTGAGTCCCGTCACAGCGGGTACGGCCACCTGCGGGGGGCCGCTGGAGACCACCAGGCTGACAGCGCTGCCCAGCGCAACCAGGGTTCCGGCGGCGGGGGTTTCGCTGATGACGCTGCCAGACGCAACCGTTGTGCTTGACGACTGTGTGACCGGACCCAAGGTCAATCCCGCACCTGTGATCGACGTCGTTGCGGCAGCTTGGGTAAGGCCGGTGACGGCGGGTACCGCGACGGAAGCCGGGCCTGATGCGGCCACGGTCCAATGCAGAAGCCGGGAGAGTCTTGCCGGCAACGCCGACGCGTCTTTGGCAGCGGCCCCGTCAGAGCGCTCCCGGTCCGAACTGCGCTGGTCTGGTTCGGCAGCGCCTGGACCTCGAGCGGTGGGGAACTCAAGAACAAATGAATCCAGACTCCGAACCGTCTGGCCGGGCGCGACATGGCCAAAGTTCAGGGTGCCCTTGACGATGGTGGCGCCGCTATTCGCAGCCAGCGCCAATTGCATGACCAGTGGGTTGAAGTCGGTCCGGCCGTGATTGGTGACTTCGGCCCGGAAAGAGAAGTCATACCGCTGCGGCCCCACCTTCTTCACGCCCACCAGCGTGTAGTCGGAGACTCGCGGTATGGCCGGGGAGTCGGCGGCATCGGCTTCTACTGCCAGACCCACCAGGATGCCAAGCAGAACCAAACCGGCCGCGAGTAGCTTCTTCATGTTCGTCTCCATGCAGCGGACCGCTCAAGTTTGCGTGTCCTTATCTGCAGAAGCGCAAAAGCCGGGCAAAGCGGCTCACATTTTTAAAATATTTTTCGCTTGGGGTCCGCCCAAAAGAAAGGGCGAGACTGAACTCGTCAGTTCCCGCCCGCCCATCTGACTACATCACAACCGCAGAGGCGATTACGGCTGCCAAATGCGGTCCATTGTCAGTGTATTGGAAGTTCCAAAGACTCCGCTTGCGCCTGGCCCTACCGGCATTCCCAGGATAGTGCCCGATTCGAGTGAGCTGTAAACCTGTGAGTCAGAATGTATTTTTATGAGTTCCGGGCCGATTTTTTGTTCCGAATAACCGCGGTTCAGATAGTAGAAATCGTTGGTCTTTACCCACGAAACATCGATGATCGTCGGCACGGGCGTCTTGTCCACGCAATCAAACGTATTCGCCACGGAATCTGAGACGCACTCGCTGAAATACATGTTTGGGTTATTGGCGAAGTCAGTGTGAAGGTGCGCGGTATTGGCGGTGACTACAAGATCACCCAAAGGGATGTCGCCCGCGGCAAGAATGAAGGTAGACCGCGTGTATCCGCACACTTGCCCAAGGGTCGGGTCGGGAGTGCAGACCTTGCTGCTGGGGTCGTAGTACACCTCCTGGAATGCCAGGAATGATTGGCCCATTGCCCCAAATCCGGTGGCGACAGAGGTATAGGCGTTGATCGACTGCATTCTCATCGAATCGACGTAGCCAAGATTTACTGAATAACCGTTGGCCATCGTTCGATGTATGGTCGGGCGGATAGGCCCGGTATAGCGAGGCGGCGGTTTGGATTGAGCGACTGCTGCCTCGCTGGCAATCAGCGCCACGACGGCGATGCAAGCACCGACGGCTGTCAACTTGACCATCTTCATAGCTTTCCCCTTGTATTTGTTAACGCGCCTTGATGGTTTGCGACCAGCGAGGCGCTTTCTACATCAACGAAACGCATTGAATCATCCGCCCCGCATAGTACGGGGCGGTCACAGCTTGATTCAGCACCTTCATCCCGGCAAGTAGCTACAGCACGGCGTTCAACAGTTTCTCCGGCAGTCAATCAACCGAGTCTGACCCATTGATTACGGGCCCGATTTTCCTGATCACTGATTCACCAAGTGCCCCTCAAAGCTAAACTCTTGTAACATAAACGGCAGGCTGTTGGTGAGATTGCCCGAGATAGTCTCGCCCTCGTCGAACATCAGGCCGAAAGCAGACTGTGTGCCTAGGCTGATTGCTCGATCCGGGGAAAAAGTATGGTTGATCGTCATAGGTACAATGACGGACCTGCCTACAGCGAAAAGGCCCACACCCATTCTGAAAGTGCCAAAGAACAGAGCGGAAAAACTCGTGTCGCTGGGGTCCCTATAAAGCATCCAGCTGACCGAGTCAACGATCAGGCGCTTGCCGGCAGGCACGGTATAGAGCGGGCAATAGACCCAATTGGTGAAATAACCGTTGGGTTGGTCAGTGCACATCCCAGAGCCATGGACAGGGATCGGCGAAGCAGTGGTCACTGTAACAGGGCCAGCGACTGCCACCGGAACCGTGTTCGTGACATTGACATTGGCGGTACCGGACACCACCACATTGCCATTGACCGGAACCGGGTCGCTCGTATTGTTTTGAATAACGACTGGGGTGCCATGGGGTGGCGCCGCGTTAACCGACGGAACGATCGCGAACAGGCCGAGTATTGCGGTAGCCAAAACGGATAAGGTGTTTCTCTGTTTCATGGTGTTGTCTCCTCTTTTAAATTGAAAACACGATCGGGTCGATCGTACGTTGGAACCCGCCCAGCCTTCCGTTCCCTTGGTTTGTGCGTGCCCTTATTCGTAGAAGCGCAAAAGCCGGGCAAAGCGGCTCACATTTTTAAAATATTTCTTTTGCCACGGGGTCGGAAGCCGCTGATTGGGGCATAACCCTTGAGAAGGCACTGCAAAATGCGTATGCGTGTCTGCGACGAAACACAGTTGTTTTCTATCCGCGTCGCAAAGTACTACGGGGAGCGTGGGGCCACAGAACACTCCACCATAACTGCGCAGCCTCATTTTTCGGGTATGCCAGCCTTGCGCAAGCCGGCATACCAGGTGAACTCAGCCATCTTGACGTACTCTGGCACATCGGAATAGCGCTTGGCCCGCAACTGGGCAATGGTCATGCCGGGGAACAAGCGCAGCAACTCCGGTTTGGCAGCAGCGGCCTTGTCAAGGTCGCCGTGGTTGGCGTAGGCGGCGACCAGAAATGAAGTGAGATACCAAGTAGATATTGTGGTGGAAGCCTTTTCGCAGTCGGGTATCGCCCAAGCATCTTGTCCAAGCATAAGGTGGGCCTCGCAAGCCATCCGCAGAGCCCAATTCGGACTACCGGGTTCCAAAGCAATGGCCTGCTCCACGACCGGTAATGCATCAGCGGGGCGACCCAGCAAAATCATGGTCCATGCCTTATTGGAGTATGGATTTGGATGGAAGGGGTCGAGACTCATCAATTTGGAGTTCGCCTCTTGCGCTGCGGTCCATCGTCCTGCATCAACGAGTGCCAGAAATCGAGTGTCCCAGGCGTTGGGATCCGTCGGGTCCAGCTTGACCGCCCGTAAAGACAATTCTTCCATCTGCCGCAGCATGTGCCCATGGTCAATCTTCGGATCGACATCGTTTAGCGCATCCCAGTTGTCTGACTGGGCTGTCAATGCTGGGACAAAATAGGGATTAAGGCGCAGAGCAGCGTCGTACAGTTTTTGTGCCTCCAAACTGGTGTCGAGTGTTTGCGAATCTCCGCTCACGGAATTACCGCGTAGCACCAACTCCATCGGCCCCAACTTTTCCAAGGGCAAGAAAAGCGTGCGCCGAGTCTCGGCTTTGACTATCGCGCTATGCAATTTGCCAACCAATCGCCGCAGCCGGCGCAATGACTCAAACTGACCATCGATGTCGACCAATTCGAACTGAATTGTTCCAACCTGGTTGCCGGTCACGGTGTCGATCAGCATCAGGTTCACGGTCTTGCCATCCTTGGTAGAGTGAACGTCGCCTTCGACTCGGTAGCGGGCTGTGGCCGCAACTTTCGTATCGTGACAACAGGTCACCAATCCCGTCGTCAGTTCGTGCTGCAGGGAACTGGCCAGGTGCAGTGCGGGTGCATCACTCGCCTCCGCGGTGAACGGCATGATCACAACTGACATGGCGGGCGGTTCGTTGGCACGACTATCTAGGTTCGCACCTATCCACGCAACTGCGCCAAGCATACTGACCAGCGGGACCGCCGCTATGGCAGTTAAGCGCCTCTTGCGGAAGAACCTGGCTGCTTTGCTGCCCATTGCTTCCGGTTTCGCCTCGATTTTCTGTCCTCGCAAGTAGCGTTCAATATCGTCGGCCAGCGCCTTGGCACTCTCATAACGCTCAGCCGGATTCTTCTTCAAGGCTTTGTGCAGGATGGCGTCGATATCACCCTTCAGTACAGCGATGACTTCCCTGGGTGTGGCGTTGCGGGCGGCGGCGGTCGAGCTGGTCGCGCTTTCGCTCGCCTTGGTCGGTACGGCGCTGAGGATGGCCTCTTCGAGGTTCGCCTTCGAGCTTCGGATCAGACGATAGGGAAGCGAACCCGTCAGAAGCTCATGCAGGACGACCCCGAGAGAATAGATGTCGCTAAAGGCACTCAAGGGTTCGCCGAGGATTTGTTCGGGGCTGGCATATTGCAGACTGAGTGCCCGGCCACCGATTTGCGTGAGGGCAGTCTCCTGAGCTGTGCCGTCGGTCATCAGCTTGGCAATACCAAAGTCGAGCAGGCGAACTTCGCCATCGTGGGTGACGAGTATGTTGGCGGGCTTGATGTCGCGATGGATGACTTGGCGCTCGTGGGCGTACTGCACAGCACCCAAGACTTGGAGGAAGAGTTTGAGACGCTCTGGAACCCCGAGCCTCTGCTGATCGCACCAGTCGATCAGATGTATGCCTGGAACATATTCCATGGCGAGATAGGGCAGCCCTTCATGGGTCAACCCGGCATCGTAGAGCCGACCGATGTGAGGGTGTTCGAGACCGGCCAGAATGTTGCGCTCGCGGGTGAATCTTTCCGCAAGATCTTTGCGTAGCCAGGTCTGTTTGGGAAGCTTGAGCGCGACCTGCCGCTGGAAGCTGCCGTCGGCGCGCTCGGCGAGCCAGACTTCAGCCATGCCACCCACTCCAAGTTCGCGGATGACACGGTAGGCGCCGACCCGTTCGCCCGGAGTGAGGCCGATCGAGAAAAGGTCGCTCAACCTCGGCCCGATCGTGGCGACTTCGACCAACGATTCAATTTCCGGCACTTGACCGTTGTCCGGCATTACGAACGAACCCTCGGCTGCGGGCGTCTCCATGAAGTCGCCGCCGCGGTCTGTGATATCAAGCAGCGACTGAACCTCGGATTTCAATTCACCATCGCCGGCGCATGCACTTTCCAGCAGACGGCCGCGCGCCGGTGCGTCCAGGTCGACGCAGGCATGATAAAGACGCCTTACCTCTTGCCAGCGCTCTGGGGTCATGGTCTTGCCCCGTCGGACAGTTCACGGGCCAGCCAGGCCTTGGCCATGCTCCAGTCGCGCTTGACTGTGGCATTCGAGATATCCAGAATACTGGCTGTTTCGTCGACGGTGAGTCCACCAAAGAAGCGCAGTTCGACGATTTGTGCCTGTCTCGCATCCAACTGCTCAAGACGCGTCAGTATGGAATCGATTTCCAGTACTTCAGCATTGGACGCCTGCCAGCCGGGGCCGCGAACCTGATCAGCAAATGCCACTTCGCCTTCGGCCAGCGGCAAATCAATCACTTCGTCGAAGCTGCTATTGGCGCGACCCTCGCCGCGCTTGATGGCCAGGCGCGCACGCGCTGCGTCCACCAAAATGCGCCGCATCTGGCGCGAGGCCATCGAGAAGAAATGGCTGCGGCTTTGCCAGCGCACACCCGACTGGTCGATCAGACGGATAAAGGCTTCGTGCACCAGGCCCGTCGTCTGCAGGGTGTGTCCGTCCCGCTCCTGACGCATGTGTCGCGCCGCCATCCGGCGCAACTCTGCATAGACCAGGGGCATCAACTCGTCGAGTGCTTGCGCGTTTCCATCGCTCCAGTCGACGAGCAACTGCGTAATTTGCGGGGGCGAGGTCAATTGAGCATCCCTCTCTTTTTCGACTACCAACCCAGCGGAGCTATGTTGCCGAATGCTGCGCATACAGCGAGCAGGTCCGATGTGTCAAGAATTGTACTGACGAAGCGCAGCCGACCGCCACATGGCGTACCGTGTGTCTGGCGCACGGGTGCGCACCTGAATGCCGGTCCTCGGATATCCGTTCTACCCGCAGGCGACTTTTGATCCTGCCCTGCATCTGCAGGCGGCCGGGGCAGCAGGATTGAGTCTGGCTTTGCGACTGGCTCATGCGCATGCCCATCGCCTCTGCGGCCAGTGCGGACTCGGCAAGTTCCTCCACCGTGACACCCACCGACAGCATGTTGTGGGCGCCGCCATGAATGACGCCACGCAGCGGCGACACGTCTGAAAAATCGCGTCCGATGGCCAACGCTATGTACTCTTCACCCGGTGACTGCCAGCCGCAACGGTTGTTGGTCGGATCGAAGTCGCACCATCTGCGCCGCTCGGGTAGGTCCGCGGGCTCCCTTCTCCCCGTGTCGCACTTAAAGTGACCTTGCAGTTCGAAGGGAGATTCATCCAACGACAAAATCAAAATCGTCACATCCAGTGGCCCAGACAGCAGCTTAGATCTGCGCAAGGAAATTCGAGATGGTTGTTTTTAGTCGTGGCGCAGCTATAGCGCCGGGTAAAACTGCAACTGCGATAGCCTTTACCCCTGAAATCAGTGCCAATCTCAAGACCACCTGCGGTATCGAACTTGAAGTCTTGATGCCGGGGTCAATCCGCGACGCGCTGTGGCGCACGGTTTGTGTTGGGAGTCGACAATGAGCGCGTATGTTGTATTCGATGTTGATATCCGGGATATGGCCCGGTACCAGGACTTTATGAAACAGGTAAAGCCCGCGCTTGAGGCGGCGGGCGCGCGTTACCTGGCGAGAGGCGGTGCGCATAAAGTTTACGAGGGAGACTGGGCCCCGAGACGCATCGTCATACTCGAATTCCCGTCGGCTGCTGCGTGGGAGCAGTTCTATGAAGGTCCCGTGTACCAGGGCCTGAAGTCAATACGCGATGAATGCAGCTCTGCCCGACTTGTGAGCGTCGAAGGTCTGTAGGCACACTCAAGGGGAGATGGCAATGAGCTCGGAATTATCGGACCGGCCTGCGCAACGCTTTGCCGTCAGCCATCTGAACGAATCAGATTTCAAAACCGGAGGACTGCGCAGCTATTCAGCCTATCGCGATCTGGGCGTTGCCGCCGCGACCCAGGGATTGGCTACTGGGCATGTCATCCGCATGACGGCACCTTTCACCGAAGAACAGCGTCAAAAGCATCACCACAACGTCGAGTTTCAACTTGTCTATGTTCTCAAAGGCTGGTTCAAGAACGAGTTTGAAGGAGAGGGGGTCCACGTCATGACGGAGGGCTCATGCTGGATTCAGCCGCCGGGCATTCGTCACAGCGTGCTTGGCTGGTCGGATGACTGCGAGTTGCTTGAGATCATTCTTCCGGCCACGCATGAAACTGTGAATGATCGTTGAATGGTCTGACCTTCGACCGAACCTAATACTCCCAATGCGGATCGAGGCGGGTGGCATGGATCAGCGCTCAATTGAAACCGATTACCTCGTCATCGGCAGCGGCGCGGTGGGCATGGCGTTCAGCGACGTCATCCTGAACGAGACTGATGCGAACATCGTCATCATCGACCTGCACGACCGGCCGGGCGGCCATTGGAACGACGCCTATCCCTTCGTGCGGCTGCACCAACCGTCGGCGAATTACGGCGTGAACTCGCGCGTGCTGGGCCGGGGCACGAAAGACGCCACGGGTCTGAACGCGGGTCTGGACGAACTGGCCAGCGGCGCCGAGGTGCTGAGCTACTTTGAGGGGGTGATGCAGCAGCAGTTCCTGCCCACTGGGCGCGTGGCCTACCACCCGAAGTGCCGGTATGAGCAACAGGGTGGTGAGCACACCTTCACTTCGCTGGTCTCGGGCCTGCGCCAGCGCGTGAACGTGCGTCGAAAGCTGGTAGACACACGCTACTTCGACGTGCAGGTGCCATCCACGCACCAGCGCCCGTACGAGGTCGCACCGGGGCTGCGCTGCGTGCCACTGAACGACTTGCCGGCCATCGCGCAGCCGCCATCGGGCTTCGTCGTCATCGGCGCCGGCAAGACCGGCATCGACGCCTGCCTCTGGCTGCTGGCGCACGGCGTCGCGCCGGCTGACATTCGCTGGATCATGCCGCGCGACGCCTGGATGCTGAACCGCGCGCAGTTCCAGAGCACGCAACCGGTGCTGGCGATGCGCAGCACCGTGGAGCAGTTGGAGTCGGCCGCCGCCGCCGCGTCGCTGGCCGATCTGTTCGCGCGGCTCGAGGCGGGCGGACATCTGCTGCGCCTGGACCCGGGCGTCGAGCCGACGCTGTACCGCTGCGCCACGGTGACGCACGCCGAACTCGAGCAGTTGCGGCGCATCCGCAACGTGGTGCGGCTGGGCCGCGTGCAATCCATCGAGCCCGCACGCATTCTGTTCGCGCGCGGCAGCGTGCCGGCCGACCCCGGCTGGCTCTATGTCGACTGCTCGGCACGCGCTTTTCGCAACCGCGAGGTGCCGCCCATGTTCAATGGCAGCACGATCATGCCGCAGGTCGTGCGCACCTGCACCTCCACCTTCTCCGCGGCACTGGTCGCGCACGTCGAAGCGGCCTTTGGCAGCGACAGCGAAAAGAACGCGATGTGCGCGCCGGTGCCGTTGCCGGAGCGCCCGCTTGACTGGCTGCGCATGGCGCTGGTGGCCATGGCCAATCAGCAGCGCTGGGCGCGCGATGCCGGTATGCGCGCTTGGCTGGCGGCGTCGCGGCTGAACCACGTCGGCGGCGATGGTGCAGCCGCCGACGCAGCCGAGATGCAGTCTCTGCGGCAGCGCTACCGCGATTGCGCCGGCCCGGCGATGGTGCGCATGAACGCGCTGCTGGCCGGCAGCGCAACCTGATCACCAAGGAGCACATCCGCATGACCGAGCCCACTCTCGAAATTCTGCAGCTCGACACTATTCGTATGCGCGTGGCCACGCAAGGCAGCGGGCCGCTGGTGCTGTTCTGCCACGGCTGGCCCGAGAGCTGGTACTCGTGGCGGCATCAGATGGCCGCCGTCGCCGCCGCGGGTTTTCGTGCCGTGGCGCCGGACATGCGTGGCTACGGCGGCACGGACGCGCCCGACAGCGCCGAGCAGTACACCATGTTGCACCACGTGGGCGACCTGGTCGGTTTGCTCAAGGTATTGGGCGCGGAGCAGGCCGTACTCGTCGGCCATGACTGGGGCGCGCCGACCGTGTGGAACGCGGCGCTGATGCGGCCGGACCTCTTTCGCGCCGTCGTCGGCTTGAGCGTTCCCTTTGCGCCACCAGGCCGCGTGGACCTGCTCACGGCGCTGGAAAAGCAGGGCATCCACAACTTCTACATGCAGTACTTTCAGACTCCGGGGGTGGCCGAAGCCGAGTTTGAGCGAGACATCGAGGCCACCATTCGGCGTATCCACTTTAGCGGATCGGGCGACGCGCCGGAGGCTGCCGTCTTTGGAATGCTGCAGCCAGGGGGTGGCTTCCTGGACCACACCATTGATCCGCAGACGCTGCCGCAGTGGATGAGCGCTGAGGACGTTGCCTACTACGCCGGCGAGTTTCGCCGTACCGGATTTCGCGGCGGGCTGAACTGGTACCGCAGCTTGCGACTGAGCACCGAGTTGATGGCGCCGTGGCGCGGCGCCGTCATCCGACAGCCATCGATGTTCATTGCCGGGGAGCGTGATGGTGTGTTGCGCTTTCCGGCGTCCAAGTCGCAGATCGAACGCTTCCCGACGACGCTGCCAGGGCTGCGCGGCTGCCACATCCTTGCAGACGCCGGCCACTGGATCCAGCGCGAACGTGCGAAGGATGTCAATTCGCTCCTGCTGGCCTTCCTGTTCGGCCTCTGAACTATTCAGCGCTGCCTCAGCGGGTTCAAGCACGGACCTCAACGTGAGCGCTTCCGACTGCCAAGAGGGTCGATGCACGTCGGCTCCCTGTTCTTCCCATCGACCGGCTGCAAGCGGTTACTGGCCAATGGCAGGTTGCAGAAAGTCCAATTGAACCGTTTGACTCGATTGCCTCCGGAAGTTCGTGCCGGAATTCCTTTGCTGACATACCTACTTAAATGTGAGCGGCTCCTCGCCGTCAATCCAGGTGGGATCGGCCTGCCACGCTGCAGCCCAGCGTGGCAACTGCTCGGCTGGCATCGGCCGGGCAATGCCATAGCCTTGGGCCAATTCGCACCCCAGTTCCAGCAGCAAGTTGCCGTGCGCCGCGGTCTCCACTCCCTCGGCAATGACCTCCCGCCTGAATGCTGCCGCCAGACCAATAACGCCCTTCAAGATCGCCAAGTCGTCCGGATCGACAAGCATGTCGCGCACAAAACTCTTGTCAATCTTGAGCAAGGTGACGCGCAAGCGCTTGAGATAAGTGAGCGAGGAATAGCCAGTACCAAAATCATCCAGCGCAAAGGTCACGCCCATCTGGGAACAGGCCTCAATCACCTCGGAAATTTGTCCAATGTCTTCCAGGGCGCTGGTCTCAAGGACCTCCAGTTCAAGGCCGCCCGGTCGAAGTTCTGGGTGGTTTGACAAGATGCGGCGCAGTCGCTCCACAAAGTCGCTCTGCTGCAACTGACGTGCACCCACGTTGACGCTGACATGCAGATTCAGACCGCCTGTGTGCCATCGTTCCACCTGGGTCAACGCCGTGTCAATCACCCATTCCCCGATCGCTACGGCGAGCGGATGGTCTTCTATCGCAGGCAGGAACACGGCCGGCAACAACAGTCCTTTTTCGGGATGTTGCCAGCGAATCAGCGCTTCTGCCCCAATCACCTCGCCCGTTCGCATGTTCACCTTGGGTTGGTAATACAAGACGAACTCACTCTGTTCCAGCGCCAGGCGGATACGTTCCAGACTTTCATGGTGGCCGCGCACACTGCTGTCTTGCTCCGTGTCGAAAATCTGGAAGCGGCTCTTCCCCGCCAATTTGGCCTGGTACATGGCCTGATCCGCCTGGCGCAGCAGTTGATCCGCATCGATATCCTGGCGTTGCGGATAGAAGGTGACGCCAACGCTGGCGGAGGCTTGAAGCGTGAGGTCACCGATCTGAACCGGCTGCGCGACCGCGGCCAAAAGGCGGGTGAGCAGGGGTAGGCAGGTTGAAACATCTTCCAAGTCAACCAGCACCGCGACAAATTCGTCACCGCCAAGGCGTGCCAGGGAATCGCCCTCGCGCAAGGCCAGTTTCATGCGTTGCGCCAGAGTCACGAGCACCTGGTCACCCGTGTTATGCCCGTGCAGGTCATTGATGGCCTTGAAGCCATCGAGGTCAAGGTAGGACACCGCCAAATGTTTGCCGCGCCGTTGCGCTTGCGTCATGGCTTGATGCAGTCGGTCAGCCATCAGCACGCGGTTGGGAAGGTTGGTCAAGGTGTCAAAGTGGGCAAAATGTTCCAACTGGCTTTGATGCTCTTTCAATGCTGTGATATCGGAGAACAGGGCTACATACTGGAGTACGCTGCCTGCCGCATCCCGCACGGCACTGATGGTGAGCAGCTCGGCGAAAACCTCGCCATCCTTGCGTTTGTTCCAGATCTCTCCGCTCCAGTGCCCCTTTCTTTTCAAAGTGCTCCACATGGCGAAATAGAACGACTTGTCATGCCGTCCGGAACTCAGGAAGCGCGGGGTTTGCCCGATGGCTTCCTCGCGGCCATAGCCCGTGATGCGGGTAAATGCTTCATTCACATCAATCATGATGCCCTGGGCGTTGGCGATGATGATGCCCTCGCGGGCATAGCCAAAAACGTTTGCCGCGAGTTGGAGTTTGGCCTCAGCTTGTTTGCGCTTGCTGATGTCACGCAAGAACACGAAGAATTGCCCTCCGGCGACCTCACGGTAAGTTGCGCTGACCTCGACTTGCCATTCTGAACCGTCCTTTCGACGGTGCCTGGATTCAAACTGGTCACCCCCGCTTGCCATCACGCGCTGTATATGGTCCGCCGTATCACTCGCGGTCTCGACCGATTCCAGATCTGAAACGTGCATTCGCAGCAACTCCTCGCGCGTGTAGCCAGATTGTTCGCTATACGTCGGGTTGGCGTCGAGCAGATAACCTTTCCCATCCAGGCGCCAGAAACCGTCAAGACTGGTTTCCAGCGTGCCGCGCATGGCTTGATAACTTTCGCGCAGTTCTTCTTCTGCCTGCCACCGCTGGACCTCTTTGCCACTCACCAGGCTGTCAAAAATCCGTTGTCGTCGGTTATAAAAATACAGCCCGAAAAAGCAGACCATGACCAGCGATCCGAAATATCCGCCTCGTGCCAATGCTTCCTTGCGCCAGGGTTCGTAAACGGCATTCATTTCGCGACTTACAGAAACGATCAACGGTTTGTCCATGGCCGGGTTCACCAGGCGCACCGTGCTGAGCGCAGTCATGCGCTCGTCGCCCTTCAGGTAGTTTGTTCCTGTGTACACGCCAGAGGGGTTGCCGCTTTGCAGGTGGCGCATAAAGAATGAGCCTGGTTGCGCCAAATCCACCCCATCGGCGCCTGCCTGCGGAGGAGAAATGAGAAACAGTTTGCCGTCGCCATGGACGATGGCTGACCGCAGGTCGGGTGCGTAGCGCACGGAATCCAGCAGGTTTGTGAAGTACGCCGGTACTTCGGTCACGACAACGATGCCACTGAATTCACCGCTGGGGCCCTGGGTCGTGCGCAGCAGAGTGAATGCAAAGTCATTGAGTACCGTCTGGAACGGCGCACTGACCTGAAGAATCTTTGTATCAGGATTCTTGACCGCGGTTTTGAAGTAATCACGGTAAGCAAAATTGCGCCCGAGAAGGTTCGGATCGCTGGATGCAACCACGGTGCCACTGGCATCCATGACAAGAATTGGGGGGATCCCGTTGATGGTGGCATTGATGATCTTCAACTGACGATTGGCAAGCTTGAAACCATCGTTCTGTTTCTGCCAAGACGGCAAGTCGTTGATGACGTTGGTGATGATGCGATCGGCCAGAACCAGCTGCGGGATGATGTTTTTGCCAACAATACCCGTCAAGGCCGCCAATCGTTCGCGCTCCTGACGGCCAATGCGCTGGTACTCCTGGTACTGGTCGTACGCGATCAGACCACCAATGAATACGAGGGTGACAAATAGAACGGACGATTGACGGAGGAAGTTGGAAACACCCCCCAATCGAGATTGACCCGATTCTGTAGCCGAGTTCTTCGTCAAATTGATTGGTTCCCTTGCGGCTCGGGCGGTTTCCATCTTGATATGGTCGGGCTCCGTCAGTGCGGTAGCTGTGAATTATCAGCTTTGGTTTTGGGATCGGTCACAGTTTCCTGCCCTCCGCAATTCCCAATAAACCAACCGCATGTCATCATGCTGCGGAACCGATCTTGGATGTCATAACACGGCGCATCGTACGCTTTTTTGGACTAAAGGCGGCTTCGACGGTGCCTCGACATTGTTCACCTCGGCGTCGGCTGTCGGGCGGCCAAGTCTTGTAGCCGCATACCCGGTTGAGCTGCCTTGCGGGTGCCCACGGTTGCCACTTTGCTGCCGTAGTGGGCTTGTGCATGATTATTCCAGGTCGTGAAACGGGGTGTCTAAGAACTCAGAGATCATCGCACTCAGCAACTGCGGCCGGTCAATCATCACAGAATGGTGACTGTGTGGAACAATGAACAGGTCAGCATGCGGCAGTGCGTGAAACAGTGCCAAGGTGTGGGTGTCGATAATTTCGTCGTGGTCACCTGCCACGACCAGCACGGGTGTTTGAATTTTGCCGAGTTCGGCCAGTGTGAAATTCGGATATTTCAGGTCCAAATTGATGACTTTATCAAAGATCAGCGGAGCACGATCTGGAAACCGCGACGCGTCGATATAACGCTGCTTCTCGAGCGGATCAAGCTGTCGGAACCAGATGATTTTGGCCGGGTCGATGGCTTCTGCGGGCAACGCGCTGGAATCGGCGACGAAGTTCGCACCGCTGGCCACCAGAGCTGCCACCTTATCCGGATAGGCTGCGGCCAGTTCCAGGCCGACAATGCCTCCATCGCTCCAACCAACCACTAGCACCGGCGGCAGATGCAGCGTGTCGATCAGCGCCGCCATATCGGACGCCATCAGCTTAAACGTCAGTTCCTGATCGGAATCGCCCGAGCGACCATGAGCGCGGCTGTCGATGGCGATCACCTGATAACGCTTGGCCAAAAATGGGATCAATGCTTTGAGTGCCGAGATCGAGGCGCCATTACCGTGCAACAGCAATAGTGGCCGGCCACTGCCGTAAGCCTCACAGTACAGCTCAATGTCGTTAACCCGAATGGTGTTACCGCATTCCGGGTTGGAGCCGAAGGGAACACCGGCGGCTGCGGGCTTGGTGACTTCGTTACCGGCCAGCACCAGTTGGCAGGCAACCAGGGTTACCGGTCTTGCCGGTTGATCGCGCTGCTGCGGGCTGCCGACGGTGCCACTTTCAGCGTACACCGGGTTGGCGATGCTCAGCACGAAAAAATAGAAAAACAGCGACAACAGATATGGCTGGAAGGGGCGCATTGTGAACCAAGCTCTCCTCGAAAA
This sequence comes from uncultured beta proteobacterium, assembly GCA_903832285.1. Taxonomy (GTDB): domain Bacteria; phylum Pseudomonadota; class Gammaproteobacteria; order Burkholderiales; family Burkholderiaceae_C; genus CAIKVZ01. Next base: position 23,362 of record CAILAY010000146.1, read on the forward strand.
CGTGAATAGATTGCAGTTTGCCTTGCAAGAGCAAGATCGTAACCCGCTTCACCACAGTCGCGAATCAGGGAACGCCCTCCACCAATGTCAACAATTGGCGACGGTCATCGTACTTAGGCAATTGGTCAGGAGCCATTCAGCGTGTGGAACTGCTCGCTCCATTCCAGTCACTGGCATCTGCAAATGCCTGCCTATAAGCCGTTGTCAATCGATGGTAGTGAATTCACCGTATAACGCGTGGACTTCATGCACGGACAATCCGCCAAATGAACGCAACCCTCCAATCCCTTGAGGCCAGTCGATTGAAATTGCTTCCCAAGGCGGAAGTGCATCTGCATCTGGAAGGCTGCTTTGAGGCGGCGACCATCGCGCAATGGGCCAAATCGGAAGGCGTTGCACTGCCCAGACCGCAGGAAGATTTGTTCAAGTTTTCAGGGCTGGCCGACTTTCTTGACTTTCTTGACCTGGCGTGCGGCCTTGCTTCCACCACCGAGCGCCTGGTGGAACTTAGCTATGGTCTGAGCCAAAGACTGGCGGACAACGGCACAGGTTACGCAGATGTTATTTTCAACCCCACGCACTGGCATGCCTGGCATGGACGAATGGGCGCCCTGCTGGATGCCATGGATGCGGGTTTCAAAGCGGCCGAACAGGACGGGCTGCCCAGCGTGGGCTTGTGCGTCAGCCTGCTGCGAACCCAATCTGCCGATGAGGCCACCGAACTGGTTGACGCGCTGCATACCATGCGCCATCCCAGGGTCATGGCTTTGTCCGTGGACGGCAATGAGGCCACGGCAGGCCGAACCGGTCCACGATTTGCCGATGCATTTCGGCGTGCGGGCAATGTTGGTCTGCGCCGCACCGTCCATGCCGGCGAGTCCAGTGGACCCGAGGGCGTCTGGGATGCGGTGAACTTGCTGGGAGCAGACCGAATCGACCACGGCGTAAGAGCCATTGAAGATGCTGCGTTGGTCAGCATGCTTGCTGACCGACAAATTCCCTTGGGGATTTGCCCCACATCGAACCTGGTTCTGCGTGTCTATCCGTCCATTCAGGAACACCCCATCGAGAAGCTGCGTGCTGCGGGTGTGCGGGTCTCGGTCAACACCGATGACCCGGCCCTGCTGGGCGCCAGTCTGGTCGGGGAATATGCTTTGTGTCGCCACACATTCGGGTGGACGGATGAGGTTACCAAGTCTGTCGCGCAAACGTCCATCAATGCCAGTTTCGCGAACGCAGATGTCAAAGCGCAACTCCTGAAATCCTTGAAGGACTGGTAAGTCCGAGAGCAACTGCTTTGAGACTTCAGAAAGCTGCCCATTGCGACAGCCCATTGCCGACCCGACATGCCCTTTTGGGGCAGAGTATTTTCCAAATCAGGTATGAGCCTGAGCGAGGGTGACTTGAGGGGATGACTCAGGCTGCGGGTTTGGATCGTCGGTTGAACAAGTCGAACAGTTTAAGCCTGGCCACATTCAAGGC
>CAILAY010000147.1 GCA_903832285.1 uncultured beta proteobacterium
GTCTCCGTGTTTAGCGCCAGCGCGGTCGCGCTGGTGCAGGCCCAGCGTGCGGCGCGATCCGCCGAGCGCGAGCGCGTGGTCAAGGAGTTCGTGGCCGATGTGTTTCGCATCAACAGCCACGTCAATCCGGTCAATGCTGCCATGCGACCAGCCAATCCGTTGAGTCTGCTCGAAGGCGGGGCGCAACTGATTCAGCAGCGTTTCGCCGGACAACCGGAGATGCAGGCCGAGCTCTTCGGTGTCGTCGGTGGCGTCTTCTCCGACATGGGAGCTTACAAACTGGCGGCGGACTACGACACCCATAGGATCGAGGCGCTGAACCTCAGCCATGCCGACAACGCTGAGCAGGCCAAGGCGCTGCTGGCGTTGGCGCAAGCGCAGGTGGATGACCGGCAGTTTGCCGAGGCCGAACCGCGCATCCGCAGGGTCTTGCAGTTGGTGGACCCGGAATCACCCCTGGGTGCCGATGCACGCGTGCTGCTGGCCTATGTCGAGCTGATACTGGGCCGGCCCGAGGACAGCCTCAAGCGACTCGAATCCATCGAAGCCTGGCTGCTCGCCCACCGCGGCCCGCCGACGTCGCTCCAGGCCAAGGCACTGGCGCTGCGCGGCAGACACCAGATCCGGCTGAACCAGGCGGAGCAGGCCCTCGATACTCTCCAGCGCGCCATCGATGTGGCGCTGGCCGCCGAAGGCCGCCTGTCGCTGACGGCCGTCTCGGTCAGGCTCTTGGTGGCGGAAAAACGCTCGGTTTCCACCCGCGACGACCTGGCCCGACCCCCGTTCGATGCCGCCATGGCCGCACTGCACGAACTGGGCGGCGCCCACGAAGCGCGCGCCCTGATCTGGGCAGCGCGGTTTGCATACAGGCGAAAGGTGGCGTTCGACCATGGCACCAACGCCGAGGCCCTGGCCAGCATTGACGCGAGCCGGCAGCGGCTGGCGGCGCTGCCCTTTCCGACGCCCGAGGCGTTCATGAACGAACTGGACTTCATGGCGGGAAGCCTGCGCAGCAACTGGGGCGAGATCGGTCCCGGGCTGGCCATGCTCGAGGCGAGCGTGCCGAAGCTGATGGCGGCGCTCCACAGTCCGGGAGACGAGGGCGCTTGGGAGTCCGACCTGGCCATGGCCCGGATGTACGCGGGGCGCCACGAAGAGGCCGACCCCGGGCTTCGAAAGAGGCTGGAATCCGCCATCCGAACAGGCTGGGGGCGGCACCCGTACATGGCGTTTTACTATGTGTTCATCGCCATGAACCTGCGGATGAAGGGCGACCATGAAGGCGCGGCGGCGGCGCTCGCAGACATCCCGAAGTTCGAGGCCATCTCCGGCGAAGGGGGCGTCGATCCGGGCCGCTATGGGCGCTTCGCCGATTGGGAGCGCGCGCAGTTGCTGGAGGATGAGGGCAAGTTCGCGCAGGCGATCAAATTGCTTCAAACGCAGGCGCCACTCGAGGGCGGCTTGGTGGGCGACCTGCGTGTCTATCACGAAGCCCTGGGCGTGGCCCTGTGCGGGGCCGGCGACCCGCTGCACGGTCTGCCTTACCTCACCAGGGCGCTGGGCGAAAGCGCAAAACTGGACGAGTCGCCCAATGCGCCCTGGACCGCGATGCTGCGCGCGGAAACCGGAATTTGCGCACTGGCGGCCGGGCAGTCCGCGCTGGCAAGAGACCTTGCCCGCCAGGCGCATGCCGCCTTCAGCGCCCAGCCCGACGTCAGCCCGTACTACAAGAAGCCGTTGCAAAAACTTGAACGCCTTCTTGGCAATCACCCGACCGCCTCCAAGGGCTGACTCGACCCGTCTCGGCAGCGGCCCAAAAATAAATGTCCGGTTTTATGCAGGCAGTTGCGTCCGGTTAAGGGAAGGGGCCAATGAATCCATCGATTCCAGGCCCCCAAAACCCTCAACCGGAGCCTGCCATGTCCAATTCGATTCCAGCCACTTCTGCCAGGTACGCGATCTGCCGCTACCCCACGACCCTGATCGACATCTGGCGCAACAAGCGTGGCGAGCAGTTCGTGCTGCGTCCGGTCCTGCCCCAGGACAAACCTCTGCTGCAGGAGTTTTACTCATCCCTGAGCCCACTGAGCCGTCGCATGCGCTTTCATGGCGCCGTCAACGCGCTCTCGCCCAGCACCCTGAACTACATGTCCGATATCGACTACGACCATCATCTGGCACTGGTCGTCACCTTTGTGAACGAAGGCGTGGAGATCATCGTCGCCGACGCCCGCTACGTCATCGATGCCAGCCAGCGCGGTGGGGAGTTCGCCATTGCGGTGTCTGACGTCTGGCAGCGCCGGGGCATCGCCGAGCGCGCCATGACGGGATTGTGCAAGGCCGCAAAGCTGCAGGGACTGGACTGGCTGTGGGGGGATGTCCTGATGGATAACGGCGCCATGCTGGGGTTGATGCGCAAGGCAGGCTTCTATCAATCGGCCGCGGGCGAGGAAAGTGGAATGGTCCGAGTGGAGAGAAATCTTGCCAAAGCGACTGCGCCGGTCAAGACCCACAAGCCCGGCCCGCTTGGGCTGCTGGCTCAATGGCTGGTGGCAGGGAGGTCGTATGCGTAACGTACTCAGCTTCCCGGAACTGCGTGCCGCCCCAGTCACACACGAGCCGCTGCCGGTGAAAAGGCCCGCTGCCCCCAGGTTCGCCCTGGTGCTGGGCAGCGGCGGGGTGCGCAGCATCGTGGCCCTGGGACTGTTTGAGGTGTTGCAGCAAGAAGGTCTGCAACCGGACCTGATCGTGGGCTGCAGCGCCGGGGCCATGTTCGGCTCCCTCATGGCTTGCGGTCACAGCGCACAAGAGGCGGTCTCCATTGCCGCCAAACTGTGGTCGCCCGAGGTGACTCGTCAACGCCGTCTGCGGGCCATCCCGCAGATGCTGATGCCCAAGCTGTGCGGCTTTGACGAGGAGTTCGGCCTGCGTGACGACTCGCTCGTGATGCAGCGGCTCCATCAGGCCTTTGGCAATACCCGGATCGAGGAGCTTTCGACCTCGCTGCGGGTGGTGGCCACCGATGCGGCCACGGGCCACTGCGTTTCGCTGAACCGGGGCAGTCTGGTGCAGGCCTTGCGCGCCAGCATTGCCTTGCCGTTCCTGTTCTCCCCGGTCACGATTGACGGGCGCAGGCTGATGGACGGCTTTGTCTCGAACCCCTTGCCGGTGAGTGTGGCATCAGACGCAGCGACCGTGGTGGCGCTGGGATTTGAGGCACCCATGCCAAGGCGCATTGACGGACCGTCGCGCATGCTCGGTCAGGTCACTTCGGCGATGACCAACAACCTGATGCACGCCAACCTGAACGCGGCAAGAGCCTCTGGCATGAAGCTGATCAGCATCATTCCCACGATGGAGCGCCGTGTGGGTCTGTTTGATACCGAGGCGATGCCCTATCTGGTGGATCTGGGTCGGCGCGTTGCGCGGGAAAACCTGGATCAGATCCGCAGCCAACTGGAAGGTGCTACTGGCGCTGATGAACGGCGGGTGGCCTGACGGGTTGGATAATCGAGCAATGCCGGTTGCCCGCCGGGTCGCCGTTTCCTGAACCCGACGACCTACCGGTTGGCTGCCTTGATCATGTCCGCAGCCTTCTCAGCGATCATGATCACCGGCGCGTTGGTGTTGCCGGCCACGACACTCGGCATGATGGAGGCATCCACCACGCGCAGGCCTTCGATGCCGTGCACGCGCAACTGCGCGTCGACCACGTCCATGGGGCCGTTGCCCATGCGGCACGTGCCCACCGGGTGATACACGGTGTCGGCATGTTCGCGCACGAACTGTTCGATCTGTTCGTCAGTGTGGGCATTGGCAAAGGCCTTGGATTCACGCCCGCCAAAACTGGCAAGCGCCGGCTGCGAAAGAATCTGGCGCCCGGCCTTGAAGCCGCGGATCAATCGATCCACATCATCCCTGTTGCCCAGGAAGTTTGGATCGATCAGCGGCGCTGCCACCGGATCCTTGCTCGCCAGCTTGAGGCTGCCGCGGCTTGACGGGCGCAATATGCAAACATGGCAGGAATAACCATGGCCGAACACCGGCTTGCGGCCATGGTCGACCAGCTTGCCAATGACAAAATGAAATTGCAGATCGGGCGTCGCCTCGGTGGGCTTGCTCTTCACGAAGCCGCCGGCCTCGGCAAAATTGGTGGTGAGCATGCCGCTGCGCTGGTTGCGCCATTCGAAAATTCCCTTGACGGCGCGCCAGGCGCCGGCCAGCGATAGGCCGAACAGATCCGTTGCCTGCGGCACGTTCACCACCAGCACCACGTCCACGTGATCGTGCAGGTTCTGGCCCACTCCCGGCAGGTCATGCAGCGTGGCGATGCCGGTCTGCACCAGATGCGCGTGCGGTCCGATGCCCGAGAGCATGAGCAATTGCGGCGACTGAAAGGCGCCCGCGCTCAGCAGCACTTCACGCCGGCAGCTGATCTGCTTGTGCTCGCCGTCCTGCAGATACTCCACGCCCACGGCGCGCTTCTTGTCCAGCAGGATGCGGGTGCCGTGGGCACCGGTGATGACGTGCAGGTTGGGACGGTTCAGAACCGGTGTCAGGTAGGCCTTGGCCGCGCTGTAGCGCTCGCCATTCTTGTGCGTGACCTGGTACATGCCCACGCCTTCCTGCTGCGGTCCGTTGAAGTCCCGGTTTTCGACGTAGCCCGCTTGCGCCGCTGCCTTGACGAAGATCGGGCCAAAGCGATTCGGACTGCGCAGGTCCATCACGTTCAGCGGGCCGTCGGCGCCGTGCAGGGCATCGGCACCGCGCTCGTTGTGTTCGCTCTTCTTGAAATACGGAAGAACGTCATCAAAGCTCCAGCCGGGGTTGCCCTCGGCGGCCCAGGCGTCGTAATCGCTCGGGTGGCCGCGGGTGTAAATCATGGCGTTGATGGAACTGGAGCCTCCCAGCACCATGCCGCGCGGCTGGTAGCCCTTGCGGCCGTTCAGCCCCGGCTGCGGCACGGTCTCGAAGGCCCAGTTCACCTGCCCCGTCTGCGCCAGCACAGCCAGTCCGGCGGGGCAATGAATCAGCACGCTTTTGTCGGCAGGACCGGCCTCCAGCAGTGCCACCTTGACCGAGGGGTCTTCGCTCAGCCTTGCCGCCAACACGCAGCCTGCCGAGCCGCCGCCAATGATGATGTAGTCCTGCATGATGTGCCTCCCTGAGTCGCGCTTGATCTCGAATAACGAACCGGGGCTGACCTTACCTCAATCCCGGCATCAACCCAATAGCTTTGGCGACGGCAGTGCCACTTTAAGGAGTACCCCCTACCTATCCTCCCCGGCGACAATGGCTGCATGACCGCCACCCAACTTTCTCAGCAGCACCCCTACGAACGACTTGGCCCGGACATGGTGCTGGATGCCTTGGCCAGCGTCGGACTGTTCGGTGACGGCAGACTACTGGGCTTGAGTTCCTATGAAAACCGCGTCTATCAAATCCCGTTGGAAGAGGCGGCCAGCGGCCACGGTGTGGTGGTCGCCAAGTTCTATCGGCCAGGGCGCTGGAGCGAGGCCCAGATCGCCGAAGAACACTCGTTTTCTCAGGAGTTGATGGCCGCCGAGATTCCGGTGATCGGGCCGCTTGTGCTGCAGGGCGCAACTCTGCACCACTTCGGCGGATTCGCCTTTTCCGTCAGCCCGCGCCGTGGCGGACGCCCACCTGAACTCGAAGACTTCGAAGTGCTGGAGTGGATCGGCCGCTTTCTGGGGCGGATTCATAGCGTGGGCGCGGCACGGCCCTTTGTGGAACGACCGGCGCTGGACTTGAAGAGCTTTGGCACCGAATCGCACGACTGGCTACTGCGCCACGACAAGGTTCCGCTGGATGTGCAGTCGGCGTGGGACCACGCTTGCCGCGAGGCGCTTGAGCTGATCGCAAAGGGTCCCTTGTGCATGGTGCATGAAGACCGTCCGCTTCGTCGCATTCGGCTTCACGGCGACTGCCACCCTGGCAATATCCTGTGGACCCCGGCCGACGCACCGGCCAGCGCCGGACCGGGTCCGCACTTCGTGGATCTGGACGATGCCCGCACGGGGCCCGCGGTGCAGGACCTGTGGATGTTGCTCAGTGGCGAACGGGGGCAGCGCACGCAACAGTTGTCGGCGCTGATCGAAGGTTACGAGCAGTTTCACAACTTTGACCGCCGTGAACTGGCGCTGATCGAGCCGCTGCGCACGCTGCGACTGGTCCACTACAGCGCCTGGCTGGCGCGTCGTTTTGACGACCCCATTTTTCCAATCAACTTCCCATGGTTTGGCAGCTCCGATTACTGGAAGGGTCAGGTGCAAATGCTGCAGGACCAATGCGAAGCGATGCGGGAAGAACCGCTCTACGTTTGAGGCAAGCGACCGGCAACCGGCAAGCCCGGCTGCGTGGCGGGCGCCTATCCCACGAGCAATGCGATTCCCAGGCCCCACATGATCACGGCGATGAGCGAGTCCAGAACGCGCCAGGCGAGGGGCCGCGTGAAAATTGGACCCAGCAGACGTGCGCCATAGCCGAGAGCGAAGAACCAGGCAAAGCTGGCCGCTGCAGCGCCGCCTCCAAAAATCCAGCGCCCGTTGGTGCCACGCTGGCTGGCCAACGCGCCAAGCAGAATCACCGTGTCCAGGTAAACATGCGGATTGAGAAATGTGAAGGCCAGACAGGTCGCCATGGCGGCACCAAGCGGTGTCGCGACGCTGGAGTCAACCGTCATCCCCTGTGCCAGCAACGCACGGCGCGCAGCGACGCAACCGTAGGCCAGCAGAAACGCAGCTCCGCCATAGCGGGCAAGATCCAACACGACAGGCATGGACCGAATCAAAGCGCCGAGCCCGGCGATGCCCGCCCCGATCAACAGTGCGTCAGCGCCGGCACAGACGAGGACAACAGGGAGCACGTGCTCGCGTCGCAGACCCTGGCGCATGACAAACGAGTTCTGGGCGCCGATCGCGATGATCAGCGCGGCGCCCGACAGGAATCCCGCGATGAGGTCAGTCATCGCCAATCAGTTGAGGACAGAGCAAAGTTCACTGCGTGTAACTCTTGGTCTGTCCCGCAATGTCTCAGAATGGGATGTCATCGTCCATGTCGTCAAAGCCGCTGGACGGCTTGGCCGCTGCGGCTGGCGCGGGGCGTGCTGCGGGAGCCGGACGTGCCGGTGATGCGGGGCGCGAATAGCCGCCTTCATCATCGCCACCGGAGGGTTCGCCAGCCCCTTCACGGCTGCCAAGCATTTGCATTTCGTTGGCAATGATGTCGGTCGCATATTTTTCCACGCCGTCCTTGTCGGTGTACTTGCGCGTCTTGATGCGACCCTCGACGTAGACGGAACGGCCTTTCTTCAGGTACTGTCCCACGATTTCGGCCAACTTGCCGAAGAAGGTGACGCGGTGCCACTCGGTCTCTTCGACCATTTCGCCGGCCTGATTCTTGTATTTGCTGCTCGTGGCGATAGTGACGTTGGCAACCGCGTTGCCGTTAGGCAGGTAGCGCACCTCCGGATCCTTGCCCAGATTGCCGACGAGAATGACTTTATTGACGGATGCCATGGTATTTTTCCTTGTCTGATGGGAGCCATTGCGATTATGGCGCCTTGCGCCCGGTTGCAGTCATGGGCCAGGCCAGCCCCAGCCACACCAGCATGGCAGCGCCACAGGCGGCGAAAAGGGTCTGCACGCCCTGGTTCTTCAGCAGCAGACCCCCCAACAGCCCGCCGACAAAGAAGCCCAGCGACTGCAAGGTGTTGTACACCCCCAATGCGGTGCCGCGGGCATGCGCTGGCGCCAGGCGGGACGCCATGCTGGGCTGACTTGCTTCGAGCACGTTGAAGCCGCAAAAAAACAGGAACAACAAAACGCTCAAGATCGCCAGGCTCGGTGCGCCGGCGCCAGCCCACCAGAATCCCAGTTGCACCAGCGCGATCAGACCCACAGCGCCAAGGAAAGCGGCGCGCAGGTAACCGCGCCGCTCCATCGGAAACAAGGTTCCACCCATCACAAGAAAGGATGCCAACACCGCTGGCAGGTACACCCACCAGTGGTGGTCCTTGGCTAATCCTGCCTGCACCAGTAGAGCAGGAACAGCCAACCACATCGCCACCTGCACCGCATGCAGCATGAAAACGCCCAGGTTCAACCGTAGCAACGCCGGGTTGAGCAGCACTTCGGACCAGTTGCCGCGCCCCGCATCCTTGTGCTTGCTCGGCTCGGGTGGCACGACCCACAGCACCACAGCGACGCCGCTCAAGGCCAACACGGCTGTCACGACGAAGATGCCGCTGAGGCCCACCACGCTCACCAGCACCGGCGCGAGCACCAGTGACAAGGCAAACATCAGCGCGATGCTGCCGCCCACCAGCGCCATGGCCTTGGTGCGCACTTCATCGCGGGTCTGGTCAGCCAGAAGTGCCGTCACCGCAGCCGATACCGCGCCCATTCCCTGCAGCCCTCGGCCCAGCATCAGGCCGCCCAGACTGGTCGCCGCGGCAGCGACCATGCTGCCCAGCGCAAACACCAGCAGGCCTGACACAATCACCCGCTTGCGCCCAAATCGATCCGACGCCATGCCGTAGGGCATCTGCAAGCACGCCTGGGTCAGGCCATAGATCCCCATCGCCAGGCCGACGGCCGCGGCGTCGTCGCCGCCGGGATATTTGCGCGCTTCCAAAGCGAACACCGGCAGCACCAAAAACAGGCCCAGCATGCGCAGGGCAAAGATGAACGCCAGTGAAAGACTGGCGCGCAGTTCCGGCTGTGTCATGGCGATGGAACTCGGCGCGGGCGCCATCTGTTCAGCAGCGGGGGCAGGAAATTCGAGAGGATGAGGCACGCCAGAAAACCGCGTAGCGGTGAAGTCAGAGCCCGCCATTGTCCCTGATCCCGGGTACTGCAAGCTCGCGGTTGATTCCTTGACTATGATGGCTGGTTTTGCTTTTGACTGGCGCCACCTTGAACACACCCTCTGATGATTTGACCACCGCGGACGCGGACGAAGGCAAATACCTGCCCCGCACCGTGCACCAGCACATCAGCATCCGGGGTGCGCGCACGCACAATTTGAAGAACATCGATCTCGATATTCCGCGCAATCAACTGGTGGTCATCACAGGCCTGTCAGGGTCTGGAAAATCGAGTCTGGCGTTCGACACGCTTTATGCGGAAGGACAGCGGCGTTATGTGGAAAGTCTGAGCGCCTACGCGCGCCAGTTCCTGCAGCGCATGGACAAGCCCGACGTGGACGTGATCGAGGGTTTGAGCCCGGCGATATCGATCGAGCAAAAGGCCACCAGCCACAACCCGCGTTCCACCGTGGGCACGGTGACTGAAATTCACGACTATCTGCGGCTGCTTTTTGCCCGCGCCGGCACACCGTACTGCCCTGAGCATGGCATGCCGCTACAGGCACAAACCGTGAGCCAGATGGTGGATGCCGTGCTGGCGTTGCCACAAGACACCCGCATCATGATCCTGAGTCCGATTGCGCGGGATCGCAAGGGCGAATATGCCGACCTGTTCGGCCAGATGCAGGCGCAGGGCTATGTGCGTTTTCGGGTTGAGGGCGAGCTGTTCGAGTACGACAACCTGCCGAAACTGAAGAAGACGGAGAAGCACAACATCGATGTGGTGATTGACCGCGTGAAGGTGCGCCATGCGCCCATTCCAGGTGAGGTGGCCCATGACCCAATGCAGGACGGTCCAAGCTCAGTCCGTACCGAGTTCGACAACCTGAGGCAGAGGCTGGCGGAGAGTTTCGAAGCGGCACTGCGTCTGGCCGACGGCCGCGCCATCGCACTGGAGATGGACCCGCCCGATGCGCCCGCAAACGGCGCGCCGCCCTCGCCACGGGAGCATTTGTTCAACGCCAAGTTTGCCTGTCCGGTGTGCCACCACGCCATCAGCGAACTGGAGCCGCGTCTTTTTTCCTTCAACTCGCCCGTGGGCGCATGTCCGAGCTGCGATGGTCTGGGCAGCATGGATTTCTTCGATCCGACGCGGGTAGTGGCATTCCCGAGTCTGAGTTTGGCCAGCGGTGCGATCAAGGGCTGGGACCGGCGCAACGGCTACTACTTTGCGCTGCTGGAAAGCCTGGCCAGGCATTACAAGTTCGATGTCGAAGCACCGTTTGAATCGCTGTCCATCGAAGTGCAGACGGCCGTGCTGCAGGGGTCGGGCGAGGACGAAATCAAGTTCAGCTACATCATGGATTCGGGAGCTTCACAGGGCAGGAAGGTGAACAAGAAGCACCCCTTTGAAGGCATCATCCCGAACATGCGTCGGCGTTACCAAGAGACCGATTCGGTGTTGGTGCGGGAAGACCTGGCCCGTTACCGCAGCACCCAGCCCTGCACCGATTGCGGTGGCACCCGGCTGCGCAGCGAGGCGCGCCACGTCAGAGTCGGCGAAGGCGAACAGGCACGGGCCATTTTCGAGATCAATCGCGCCACACTGGGCGACGCCTGGCGCTACTTCAACAGCCTGCAACTGAAAGGTTCCAAGGGCGAGATCGCGCGCAAGATCGTGCTCGAAATCGCCGCGCGCCTGAAGTTTCTGAACGATGTGGGACTGAACTATCTCAGCCTGGACCGCAGTGCCGAGACCCTGAGTGGCGGCGAGTCGCAGCGCATCCGCCTGGCGTCGCAGATCGGCTCGGGTCTGACCGGCGTGATGTACGTTCTGGACGAGCCCAGCATCGGCCTTCACCAGCGCGACAACGACCGCTTGATCGGGACTTTGAAACACCTGCGCGACATCGGCAACTCGGTACTGGTGGTGGAACACGACGAAGACATGATTCGCGCGGCTGACTTTTGTGTCGACATGGGGCTGGGTGCGGGCATCCATGGCGGTCGCGTGATCGCGCAGGGAACGTTCGAACAGATCAAGGCCAACAGCGAATCGCTCACCGGCCAGTATCTGGCAGGAGCGCGCAAGATTGCCGTGCCCAGGAAGCGCACGCCTTGGGCCCCCAGCGCGCAGGCAGCGGCTTCAATCCGCGTGCTGGGCGCGCATGGGAACAACCTGAAGCATGTGAATGTGGATTTCCCGGTGGGATTGCTGACCTGCGTCACGGGTGTCTCGGGATCGGGTAAATCCACTCTTGTGAATGACACGCTCTACACCGCCGTGGCGCAAGCCTTGTACCGGGCCCATGAAGTTCCGGCACCACACCAGTCGATCGAAGGGATGGAGCACTTCGACAAGGTCATCAACGTCGATCAGTCGCCCATTGGTCGCACACCACGCTCCAACCCTGCGACCTACACCGGGCTGTTCACGCCCATTCGCGAACTCATGGCCGAAACGAACACCGCGCGCGAGCGCGGCTACGGCCCAGGCCGCTTCAGCTTCAACGTGGCCGGCGGCCGCTGCGAGACCTGCCAGGGCGATGGCGTGATGCGGGTGGAAATGCACTTCTTGCCCGACGTTTACGTGCCCTGCGATACCTGCCACGGCCAGCGCTACAACCGCGAGACTCTGGAAGTTCTCTACAAGGGGAAGAACATCGCCCAGTTGCTGGACATGACGGTGGAAGACGCCTATGCCTTCCTGCAGGCCGTTCCAGCCATCGCCCGCAAACTGCACACATTGCTGGACGTGGGCCTGAGTTACATCAAACTGGGACAAGCAGCCACCACACTCTCGGGCGGCGAAGCTCAGCGCGTCAAACTCGCGCTCGAACTCTCCAAGCGCGACACAGGACGCACACTCTATATCCTGGATGAGCCGACCACCGGTCTGCACTTCGCCGACATCGATCTGCTGCTCAAGGTGCTGCACCAGTTGCGCGATGCGGGCAACACCATCGTCGTGATCGAACACAACCTGGACGTGATCAAGACCGCCGACTGGCTCATCGACATGGGACCCGAGGGCGGTGACGGGGGCGGCCAAGTGGTAGGTGTCGGTACGCCCGAGGACCTGGCAGCGCAACCCGGCAGCCACACGGGGCGTTATCTCAAGCGCTATCTCGGATAAGGCATGAACCGCAATCTCTGGCTCCTGGCCGCTGCGCAAGGACTGTTCCTCACCAACAATGTGACCTTCATTGCGATCAACGGACTGGTCGGTCTGAGCCTGGCGCCACGGGGTTGGCTGGCGACGCTGCCGGTCATGGGTTACGTCGTGGGGGGTGCTTTGAGTACCGGCCTGGTGGCACGCACGCAGCAGCGCCTTGGGCGCAAGGCATCGTTCCAAATGGGGCTTCTGGTGGCTTTTGCGTCGGCGCTGCTGTGTGCCTATTCAGTGCTCAGTCATCAATTCTGGGTGCTGGTGGCAGCCACACTGATTGCCGGCTATTACAGCGCCAACGGACATTTGTACCGCTTCGCTGCGGCCGAGTTGGCTGCCCCCGATTATCGGGAAAAGGCGGTGTCCCTGGTCATGGCCGGTGGTCTTCTGGGGGCGGTGTTCGGACCCAATCTGGCGAGGTATTCCAAGAGCCTGGTGAGCGTTCCGTTTGTCGGCGCCTACCTCGCGTTGGCCGCAGTCGCGCTGCTTTGCATGGTGGTGATGGCGGGTTTGAAATTTCCTCCTCACGCGGACCATGCGACGGACACTACCGCCGGGCGGCCGCTGTGGGTGATCGTGCGGGAGCCTGTGTTCATCGTGTCTACGGCAGGAGCGGCTCTGGGCTATGGCGTGATGAACTTGTTGATGGCGGCGACGCCGTTGGCGATGCAAATCTGTGGCTTGCCGTTTGAGGATGCGGCACTGGCGTTGCAGTGGCACGTGATCGGCATGTTCGCCCCTGGCTTCTTTACCGGGCATTTGATCCGCCGATTTGGCGTGCTCCCCATGATGGGGGTGGGCATACTGCTCAACGCCGCGTGCATCGCGGTGGCGCTCACGGGCACGCAGCTGCACCAATTTGTGCTTGGCCTGTTCCTGCTGGGCGTTGGCTGGAACTTTCTGTTCACTGCCAGCACCACGCTGTCGTTACGCGCCTATCGACCCGAGGAAAAGGACCGTGCTCAGGCCGCCATTAATTTCTGCGTCTTCGCCGTGATGGCGGTGACGTCATTTGCCTCGGGCGCTCTGGTCACAACCCAGGGCTGGACCTGGCTGAATCTGGGCTCTCTTGTACCGTTGCTCGTCACAGGCCTGGCACTGCTGTGGCTGGTGTTGCGGCGTCAACCCACGGACAACTCCTGGACCTGAGTCGCTAACTGGGTGCTTCGTGGTTTTCTGCGTCCGGCGCCATCGACTGCGCGGTTATTGAAGCAAAGCGCACTGTGAACAAGGCTCCGGGCAATGTTTGCCCGGGGTGTGCGTCTTCAAGAGTGACCTGCGCCCCATGCTGATGGGCAATTTCCATGACGATGGGCAGACCCAAACCGGAGCCATCGGCCTCGGTGCCCAGGGCACGGTAGAAGGGCTGAAACACCAGATCCTTCTCGGCCTGAGGTATGCCGGGGCCGGAGTCCTCCACTTGCAGCACCAACACTTGACCAAATGGGTCCGCCAGCACCCGCACCGTGACGACACCCGGCTTCGCCGCATTGGAGGGCGTGTAGTTGATGGCGTTGTCCACCAGATTACGGATCAGTTCCTTGATCAACGTAGGATTGCCGCTGAACATGGTGCCGGGCGCGCCCGGTTGTTCTCCTTCGTATCCCAGGTCGAGGCTCTTGTCCAAGGCGCGAGGCACCGAATCCTGCACCATCTCCATGGTCAGGCGCGCCAGGTCGCAGGGCTGGCGTGTGATGTTGGCACTACTGCTTTCGGCCCGTGCCAGCGCCAGTAGCTGGTTCACGGTGTGCGTGGCACGAATGCTGGCGCGGCCGATCTGCTGCAGTGAGCGTTTCAGGTCCTCTGTGTTGGCGCCCTCGCGCTGCGCCAGATCGGCCTGCATGCGCAGACCCGCGAGTGGCGTCTTGAGCTGATGGGCGGCATCGGCCAGAAAGCGTTTTTGGGTGGAGATGGAATCCTTCAATCGCGTCAGCAGATCGTTCACAGACGACACCAGGGGCGCGACCTCCAGCGGCACCGCTTTGTCGTCCAGAGGACTCAGGTCATCGGGTTTGCGAGCGCGAATGCGCTCTTCGAGCTGGTTCAACGGTTTGAGGCCACGTGTCAGAGCAAGCCAGACGAGCAACACGGTCAGAGGCAAGATAGCAAACTGCGGCAACATCACCCCCTTGATGATTTCGGTCGCCAAAATGGAACGCTTTTCCCGCGTCTCGGCCACCTGCACCAGAGCCGGCTTGCCATCTGGCATGTCCAATGGGACCCATAGATAGGCAACACGCACGTCCTGGCCCCTCATTTCCGCGTCGCGCAGACGTACCTCACCGGGCAGCGCGGTGTCGGCGGCAGGCGGTGGAGGAAAGTCGCGCTCGCCGCTGAGGAATTCGCCGTCGGTCCCCAGCACCTGGTAGTACACCAGGTCTGCATCGTTGGCGCGCAGAATTTCGCGCGCTGGTTGCGGCAGGAAGAAGCGGGCCCGGCCGCTGTTGGCCACAATCAATTGCGCGAGCGCGTGCACGTTGAATTCCAGCGCGCGATCAAACGGTTTGGCGGCGATTCCCTGCGCGACCAGCCAGGTCAATACCAGGGTGATCGGCCACACCAGCAGCAAAGGTGTGAGCATCCAGTCGAGGATTTCACCGAACAGGCTGCGCTGTTCGCCGTGGAACAGTTTCACGGGTTAGGGATTTTTTCCAGGCAGTAGCCCAGACCGCGCACGGTGGCAATGCGGATCGGACCTTTTTCAATTTTTTTGCGCAGGCGATGGATATAGACCTCGATCGCGTTGTTGCTCACCTCTTCGCCCCATTCGCAGAGGCGCTCCACCAGTTGATCCTTGCTCACCAATCGGCCGGCGCGCTGCAACAGCACTTCAAGCAGGCCCAGTTCCCGTGCCGACAATTCGACCATCTTGCCATCGATGGTGGCGACGCGCCCGGCCTGGTCATACACCATCGGTCCGTGCTTGATGGTGCTGCTCGCGCCGCCCATGCCTCGGCGCGCAAGGGCGCGCACGCGGGCCTCCAGTTCCTGCAACGAAAACGGCTTGGCCATATAGTCATCGGCACCGTAGTCCAACCCTTTGACCCGTTCTTCCACGCTATCGGCGGCGGTCAGGATCAGCACCGGCAATGACGAGCCGCGGGAGCGCAGTTTCTTCAGAACTTCCAGACCGTGCAACTTGGGTAGCCCCAGGTCCAGGATCAGCAAATCAAACTCGGTGTTGGTCAGAAGTGCGGCATCGGCTTCGGTACCGCTGGCCACATGATCAACGGCGGCGCCCGAGGCACGCAAGGTGCGCAACAGCCCATCCGCCAGCACCTGATCGTCTTCCGCAATGAGTATCCGCATGACAGTCTCCTACGATTTAGTATTGTGGCAACCGCGGTTTTCGGAACCATGGGTGCGCTCTATCTTGACATGAAAATTCGGCTGCGTGCTGCCGGCTTGTGCTGAGGCTTGACCTTTACTGCGCGTAGGCCTCCAGACCCAACGCAATGACCGTGGCTACGTCGGCCCCGACCTCCTCACGGAATTCGTCCTCGGCCTGTGCGATGGCGTCCTCGAACGCCTGCAGCCAGGCAAGCCCGCCCTCAGTAAAAACAACCAGCCGGGCGCGGGCGTCGCGTTCGTCAATGCTTCGCGTGACCAAACCCCAAGCCTCGCATTGCGTCACCAGATCCCCCATGGCCTGTTTGCTCATGCCCGCGCTCTGTGCCAGGTCCGTCAACCGCGAACCGCTGCGCGCCAGGTGGCGGGTGATGTGGACATGTGCCGCGCTAATTTGCGCCCGCGCGGCCAGGTTTGAAAGTGCCAACGGGACGTGCACGTTGTGCGCCATCAGGTGCAGCACGCGCGCGTCAAAGCGGCGCAGCGCGTGGCCCAGCAGATAACCCAAATGAGTTTGGCGTGGGTCGCGCTGAAGGTTGGAGTGATTCATGAATTTATAGTAATGCAAACTGACTATTAAATGTGTTTACTTATTTCAATCTCTAGCGTTAAACTACTGTTCACACATCCAGCCTGTTCATAACAACAAGCTTCCAATCGCAACCAACCGTTGATTTTTAAGGAAATACTCATGGACGCACCGACCAAGACACAAACCGCCGCATCCGCCGAAAAGGCCAAGGCCCTGCAAGTGGCGCTGGCACAAATTGAAAAGCAGTTCGGCAAAGGCACGATCATGCGTCTGGGCGAAGGCGAGGTGATCGAGGATATTCAGGTCGTCTCCACCGGCTCGCTCGGTCTGGACATTGCCCTGGGTGTGGGCGGTCTTCCGCGTGGCCGTGTCGTCGAAATCTATGGCCCGGAGTCTTCGGGAAAGACGACGCTCACGTTGCAGGTTATCGCCGAGATGCAAAAGGTCGGTGGCCAATGCGCCTTCGTCGACGCCGAGCACGCGCTGGACATCCAGTATGCGCAAAACCTGGGGGTGAATCTGCAGGATCTGCTCATCAGCCAGCCCGACACCGGTGAACAGGCACTGGAGATCGTCGATTCACTGGTGCGCTCCGGCGCGGTGGATCTGATCGTGGTGGACTCGGTTGCCGCACTCACCCCGAAAGCCGAACTTGAAGGCGAAATGGGCGAACAGCACGTTGGCCGCCAAGCACGCATGATGGGACAGGCCCTGCGCAAACTCACCGCGATCGCGGCCAGCAGCCAGACGCTCATTATCTTTATCAATCAGATCAGAATGAAGATCGGCGTGATGTTCGGCAATCCGGAAACGACGCCAGGCGGACGCGCACTCCCCTTCGCAGCATCCGTACGCATCGACATTCGTCGCGTCGCGCAAGTAAAGAAGGGCGAAGCCGTCGTTGGCAATCGCGTGAAAGCAAAAGTGGTAAAGAACAAA
>CAILAY010000148.1 GCA_903832285.1 uncultured beta proteobacterium
CCAGCCGTCGGTGCCGGTTTTGGCTCTGACAACGGGCGCTGGCTGCGCGGGCTGGGATTGCATGCGGATGCGCGCAACGTTGATTGCGCGGCTTACGCCTCTGCGCTCCAGGCCCATGGAAGAGCTGTTCGCGCTGGCGCTGGAACGCGTTGCCACCAGGGCCACGCGCGCCTGGTCTGGGGTCGCGCCTGGGGCCAGCTTGAACACCGCCACCGTTCCCACCAGGTCCCTGGCCTGGGTTTCCAGGCTGGTCGCGGCGGCGGCCATCTCCTCGACCAGCGCGGCGTTTTGCTGCGTGACCTGGTCCATCTGCGTGACCGCCTCGCCAATCTGCGCCACGCCCTGGCTTTGCTCCGAACTGGCCGCGCTGATCTCGCCCATGAGATCGGTCACGCTGCGAATGCTGCTGACCACTTCGGCCATGGTGGCACCGGCGCGGTCCACCAGCACCGTGCCCTGCTCGACGCGCTGCACACTGGCGTTGATCAGCGCCTTGATTTCCTTGGCAGCATCGGCCGAGCGTCCGGCCAGACTGCGCACCTCGGAGGCCACGACGGCAAAGCCGCGGCCCTGCTCGCCAGCCCGCGCGGCTTCGACCGCGGCGTTCAAGGCCAGGATGTTGGTCTGGAACGCAATGCCGTCGATGACGCTGATGATGTCGGAGATCTTGCGGCTGGATTCGTTGATGCCCTTCATCGTGTCCACCACCTGGGCCACGACTTCGCCGCCCTTGACGGCGACGGTGGAGGCGCTTTGCGCCAGTTGGTTGGCCTGCTTGGCGTTGTCGGCGTTTTGCCGGACCGTGGAGCCCAGCTCTTCCATCGAAGCGGCCGTCTCCTCCAGCGCGCTGGCCTGCTGCTCGGTGCGGCTGGACAGGTCGTTGTTGCCCTGCGCGATTTCCGCGCTCGCTGTGGCCACCCCGTCCGAACCATGACGCACTTGGCCCACGATGCTCGCCAGTTTGCTCTGCATCGTCGACAGGGCTTGCAGCAGCAGTGCAGTCTCGTCCTTTCCCGCAACCTTGATGTCCGTGGTCAAGTCACCCCCGGCGACGGCTTGGGCCGATTCAACGGCTTGTTTGAGGGGTACCGTGATGGAGCGTGTCGCGAGCAAGGCGGAAAGCATCCCGAGCGCGACTGCGACGGCTGCGCCCAGCCCAAGCATCCACTGACCAGCCGTACCTATCGCTGCGGTTTCAATCTGCCCCGAAGACAGCCTGGACTGCGTATGCTGGCTGAAGGCTGCCAGCGATTTCAGATATCCGTCCGCCATGGGCCGCAGGTCGTGCTCCATCATTGCCGAAATATCCTCGCCTGCCTTCTTCTTTTTCAGGAGTTCGGCGCGCGCGTTACGGTAACGTTCTCGGGTCTTGGCAACCTGGGCCATCAGATCCTTTTCGGTCTCGTCAAGAACCGACTTTTCCAGCTGGTTTTGCGTGTCGGCAATGAGCTTGGAGGTGGCGTCCATGTCCCTTTGAAGCGCCTCTATGTAGGCCGGATCGGTCGCCTTGATCGAGGCCTCGGCCCTGATCCAGTTCATATTGATGTTCGCCTCCCAGAGCTGGGCCAGGGCGCTTCGTTGCATTTGGGTC
>CAILAY010000149.1 GCA_903832285.1 uncultured beta proteobacterium
ACTGTTCTTTGGCGACGGCGTCATCACGCCCGCGGTCTCGGTGCTGTCTGCGCTGGAAGGTCTGGAAGTTGTGACGCCTGCGGCCAAGGCGTATGTCGTTCCCATGTCGCTCGCTGTTTTATTCATGCTGTTTGCCTTTCAGCGCCGCGGCACCGCCGATATCGGCAAGATGTTTGGGCCCGTGATGGTGCTATGGTTCCTGGTCATCGGCATCATGGGCGTAGTGCAGATCGCGATGAATCCATCCGTTCTGGCGGCCATCTCTCCACTGCACGCTGCGCACTTTGCGATCGTGCACTACGAACTCGCTTTTCTCACGCTGGGCGCCGTATTTCTGTGTCTGACCGGGGCCGAGGCGCTGTACGCCGACATGAGTCATTTCGGCAAGAAGCCGATCCGCGTCGCCTGGTTCAGTCTGGTTATGCCGGCCTTGATGCTGAACTATTTTGGTCAGGGAGCGCTTGTTTTGGCGAACCCGAAAGCAGCGCAGAGCCCGTTCTTCCTAATGGCGCCGGAGTGGACCCTGATCCCGCTGGTGGCGCTGGCGACGCTGGCCACGGTGATCGCATCACAGGCTCTGATTTCGGGCGCATTTTCTGCCACCAAGCAAACCATACAGTTGGGATTTCTGCCGCGCCTTTCGATCCAGCACACCTCCATCCGGGACACCGGGCAGATTTACGTTCCGGTCGTCAACTGGACTCTTTTGGGCGGCGTCGTGGTCGCCATCAGCCTGTTCGGATCGTCCGATGCGCTGGCAGGCGCTTATGGCATTTCGGTCAGTTTGGTGATGCTCATCACCACGGTCATGACCTTCTTCGTTGTGCGCTACGGCTGGGGCTACCCGCTGCCGCTTTGCATCGCCTCGACCGGATTCTTCGGCATCATTGATGCCACCTTCATTGCCTCCAATTCTCTGAAAATTCCGCAGGGCGGCTGGTTCCCGCTGGTGATGGCGGTGGTGCTCTATACCGTCATGTCAACCTGGAAGGACGGTCGCCGACTGCTCAACGCCAAGCTGCGCGCCGACGCCATTGACCTGAACAGTTTTCTCGAGGCCGTGTTCGTGAGTCCGCCGACGCGCGTCGCGGGCACGGCCGTGTTCCTCACGTCCGAACCCGGCACCGTGCCCAATGCACTGCTGCACAATTTGAAACACAACAAGGTGTTGCACGAGATCAACCTGTTCGTCACTGTGCGCAACCACGAAATCCCCTGGGTCGGTTTAAACAAGCGGGTCGAGATCGAATCGCTGGGCCACGACTGTTGGCAGGTGATGGTGAACTACGGCTTCAAGAACGATCCGGATCTGCCCAAGGCCTTGCAGCAGGTCAAGGGGCACGGCTGCGAACTCGACGCCATGACCACGAGCTACTTCCTGTCCCGCGACATCGTCATTCCCACGATCGGCAGCGGCATGGCGCAATGGCGCGAAAAATTGTTTGCGCAGATGCACCACAACGCCAGCGCGGCAGCTGAGTTCTTGCAACTGCCGAACAACGCGGTGGTCGAGCTTGGCAGCAAGATCGAAATTTGAACTGAACCTTCACATCATGAACATCCTAGTCGTCGCCGACCCGATCGAGTCCTTCAAGATCTACAAGGACACCACTTTTGCCATGATGCGCGAGGCGCAACGGCGGGGCCACAGCATCAGCGTGTGCGAGCAACAGGACCTGCTTTGGCAGCGCGGCGCCCGGGTCACGTCGCATGTGCGCGACATCACCTTCACCGGTCAGCCGGACGTCTGGTTCGAAGTCACGCAATCCCGTTCCGTCGCGCTGAAGGACTTCGACGCTGTCATCATGCGCAAGGACCCGCCTTTTGACAGCGAATACTTCTATGCCACGCATTTGCTGGAGCAGGCCGAGCGCGACGGCGCTCGTGTCTTCAACAAGCCCGGCGCACTGCGCGACCATCCCGAAAAGCTCGCCATCATGGAGTTTCCTCAGTTCATCGGCCCCACTATGGTGACACGCGACGAAGCCGATATCAAACGCTTCCACGCCGAGCACGGCGACATCATCTTGAAGCCCCTGGACGGCATGGGCGGCATGGGTATCTTCCGCGTCGGACCCGACGGCCTGAACCTGGGCTCGATCACCGAAACACTGAACCGCCACGGCGCACAAAGCCTGATGGTGCAGAAGTTCCTGCCCGAGATCGTGTTGGGCGACAAGAGGGTGCTCGTCATCGGCGGCAAACCTGTGCCCTACTGTCTGGCACGCATACCGCAGGGTAGCGAGGTGCGCGGTAATCTGGCCGCGGGCGGCAAAGGCGTGGCCCAGGCCTTAAGTGCACGCGATCTGGAGATTGCCAATGCGCTCGGTCCGGTGCTTAGCCGCCGCGGGCTGCTGCTGGTGGGGCTGGACGTGATTGGCGATTGTCTGACAGAAATCAACGTCACCAGTCCGACCTGCTTTCAGGAGATCTTCGACCAGACTGGCTGCGATGTGGCTGCGCTGTTTGTCGATGCGCTGGAGCAGGCGCTGGCCGGCGGCTGACCTGATCCAAACAGACTGAGCAACGCAGACTGCGGCTCTATTTCGGCAGTGCCGACAGCACATCGGCGATCAATTTGCAATCGTCGAATTGACCATGTTTGAAGGTCCAGCCCAGACGCACCACGACCGCGTCACGCGAGGGCACGATGGCCACGATCTGACCCCAGTGTCCTGCCATTACCACGGTGTCGGAGGGCACACCAATTTGGTCCTTGCACTCGCCCGCCTGGGGGTTGCCATAGAGCCAACTGAGTGCGCCATAGCCGCGACCTTCGCCCTGTGCGGTGGCCGGCGTGCTGGCGCGTTTCAGCCAGCCGGCGGGCAACACCTGTTGCCCGCTCCATTGGCCATCCTGCAGCATGAGTTGGCCCAGTCGGGCCCAATCACCCACGCTGGCCCACAGATACGAAGAGCCAATCCAGTTGCCGGCACTGTCGGTTTCCAGCACCGCGGATTTGGCACCGATCGGATCGAACAGCGCCTTTCTGGGGTAGTCCCAATACTCGGCATCCGAGGAAAAGCGACCGCGCGCCACTGCCGCCAGGAGATTGGCCGTGGCGCTCAGATAGCGCCAGCGCGTGCCCGGCGCCACCTCGGCCGGGTGGCCGGCGGCCCACGCTGCGGCGTCAGGCGTGCCCCACAGCATATGCGGTACAGAACCCCAGGGGTCGTAGTCTTCGGTCAAGGCCAGACCGTCGCGCATATACAGCAGATCGGAGACCTTGATGCTGCGGCGAACGTCCTTGCGCCAGTCTGCCACCCAGGTTGGCTCACGCCCCGCGGGAAATGCATCCACCACCGCGGCCTCCAGTGGCAGCCCCATTTCTGCTGCCAGCTTGTGTGTCAGCATGCCGGTCACGGTCTTGGTCATGGACCAGCCGTGCAGGCCGGTTCCGGCAGCAAAGCCGGGGGCGTCGCGCAACACCAGCATGCGCCCATGCTGCACGACGGCAAGACCACGCGCATTCGCCGCGAGCGGATCGCCAGCTCCAATGAAGGCCGCATCGGCCACGGCTTTCAGCTTGGCCGAATCAACCCCGGCGCCCCAGTCCGTTGCGGGAATGGCAGCCTCACCCTGAGGCCAGGTGTGGCCAAGGTCGGTCGAGGGCGTGTAGGGTTTGACGGCGGCATCGGGCTCCAGATCCAGCACGCAGCCGCGCGCCCTGAGCAGCACCGCACGGCGCGCAACCACGCCGGCAAAACGGGCCGTGACGCTGTGCTCGGCCTCAATGATGGACACCGTGATCAGCGCCAGCACCGGGCTGGCGGGCAGCACGTCTTGCGCCACCAGACCTTGCCTGGGGCGGCCCGCAACAAAGGCGGCGGAGCAGACGCCCTTCGCGGCCATGCCGGCCGCGTTGCCTGGAATATCGTAGTACATCAGTCCACCGACAACCAGCACCAGCAGGGCGATGATCAATCCAAAAAGCGCCCAGACGGCGCGCTTGATCCAGGTGATTCCAGAGGCCATCGCATCTTCTCCACTCGTTCGTATTTCGTGCCGGCGTGATCATGCAATGAACAGATCACTGCGCCGACGAATCCTCTGCGCGACGGGTTGAACGGGCCGGGCTTGGGTGCCGCCGCTGCCGAGCGCAACCTGTGCGGAACCCCTATGTCGATCGGTGATGTGCGCGTCGATCAGGAATTGGCGCGCCGTCCACAAACACCTTGAACTCGCCGGGCTCGAACGCAGTCCAGGTTTCGTTGGTGGTGAGCGGCTCGGTCACGACGATGGCCAGACGATCGTCGGGGCCGTTGAGTTGCGCCAGATCGACATGCACGTCCTCGTCCTTGAGTTGCACGTGCTGGAACGGATACTGACGCACCAGATAGTGCAGCTTTGTGCTGGCGTGCGCCCACATCGCCTGCCCGTTGCTCAACAGAAAATTGAAGGTACCGTGCTTGGCAATCTGCGGCACCAGTTCATGCAGTGTGAGCGTGAGCTCGTCCACCGTGGGTACGCTCGCGTGCGACTTGGAGAGTTGCTGCAACAGCCAGCAAAAAGCCAGCTCGCTGTCGGTGTTTCCAACGGGGCGGAAGCTGCCGTGCAGCGACGGATTGAAATCCTTCAGGTCACCATTGTGTGCAAACACCCAATAACGGCCCCACAACTCGCGTACAAAGGGGTGACTGTTTTCCAGCGTGATCTCGCCCACGGTAGCCTTGCGCACGTGGGCCACCACGTTGTGGCTCTTGATGGGATAGGAGCACAGCATCTGGGCGATGGGCGAATTGGAGGCGCTTTCGCTGTCGACAAAGCAGCGCACGCCCTTGCCCGGTTGGCCGTCGTCGACCCCGAAGAAGGCGATGCCCCAGCCATCGGCGTGGTGGTCAGTGCATCCACCACGCTGCGAAAAACCGGTGAAACTCAAGGTCAGACTCGCCGGCAGGCGGCTGTTCATGGCAAGAAGTTGGCACATGCTTCGAGTTTAGCTTGTCATCATGGCGTCACGGAAACAGGTGAAGCAAACGACCCTGCCATGCACCGCACGTGGATGAGCGCAATCGTCATTTGAAAAGGCAGCTCTGCGATTCGGAGCGGACGAGAGGTTCCCGCACCGGATCTGCGTTGGGGATCACGCGAAACAGCTCGAAGCGGCACGCCATGGCATCCATTGAAAACCTGATGATATAGGCCTTACCAGCGCCAGGAAAGAAAGAATAATCGCCTTCGCAGGTCGTCTTGAACGAGGTGCTGTGAACCACGGCTTTCATTTGAAACCATACCTGCTCGTTGCCGCGCACCAGGATATTCTTCCAATCGCTACTCGGTACGTCAGTGCGCTTGCCGCAGTAGCCGTCTTGACCGACGTTCACAGAATCAAAGTCTCCCACGGCAACGATACGGGCCATCGGCGCCGCCTGCAGCGCCGCACAGACGAAGGCGCAAGACATCAGGACCAGGAGACGATTGAAGACGTTCATAACAAAACCTCGATGAGTTTGAGTCCAGGGTTTGATGGGCCGGGCTATGCCGGCAATGTGCCGAAGGCACAAGCCGAGTTGACCGCATGCGCATTGCCTCGGGGCGGGCGGGAATTTGTTGTAATCATAGATATGATAACTTTTAAAGACGTGGCGCCCGCAGCCACCAGGCAACCACCCCAGCAAGCAGGCACACTGCGGCCAGCAGCAGGAACGCTTCGTTGAACGCTGCCAACCGCTGCGCGCTGCTGGCAGCGAGCTTGAGCGAATCACCGTGGGCTGCAATGCGCCATTCCAGAATAATGCCGCACAGGCTCACGCCCAGTGCGCCGCCCAGCACGCGCATGAAGTTGGACAGGCTGGCGGCCTGCGATACCAGGTCGGCGCTCACGGAACGCATGGTGCTGAAGTGCATTGCAGGCAGGATCAGTCCCAGGCCAATGCGCCCCACCAGCACCCAGATCACAAGCCAGGTCCAGACGCTGTTCAGACTCAGGGTCAGCATCAGCATCAGCGCCAGCGAGGTGGCGAGCAGTGCAAAACCCAGGCTGGCCAAAGGCAGGTGCGGCGCGCGGTCCAGCAGGCGCCCGACCACGCCAATGGTGATGGCCAGAGCCACACCTGCGGGCAGCAGCGTCCATCCCGCCTGCGCCGCCGACATGCCCAAGGCCAGTTGCATATACACCGGCAGCAGGTACGTGGAGCCGAACAGCGCCACGCCATAGAGAAATGCCACGATGCAACCCAGAGCAAATCGGTGGTTGCGAAAAAGGTCCAGTTGCACCAAGGGTTCGAACCTGGCATATGTGGGGTTGCGCAGCACGCGGTGCTGCCATGCGATGAACCCCATCAAGGTCGGTATGGCCGCCGTCAGCAACAGCGTCGCCGTGAGCACGCTGCCGGTGCGCCATTGCACCAGTGCATTCAGCAGGCACACCACACCGATCGAACCCAGCAGCAAGCCGCGCCAGTCCAGACGGGAGGCCGCGCCATTGGCGTTGGAGGTTCGCGCGGGAACGAAGCGCTGCGCCATCCAAAGCGATACGAGGCAAAACGGAACCACCATGAGGAACACCGAACGCCAGCCAAAGGCATGGACCAGAACACCGCCGACCGTGGGCCCCAAGGACGAGGCCAGCACAACGCCCATGCCGAAAAATCCCGTAGCGCGCCCCTGCTCGTGCGACGCAAAAACATACAGGATGATGATGGCCGGAATCGGCTGCATCACGCCCGCGGCCAGACCCTGTGCCACGCGCGCCGCCAGCACCAGATGAAACTCGTTGGACAGGCCGCCGGCCAAGCCGCCCAGCAACAGCAGCCACAGCGTCAGGGTGTAGGTGCGGCGATAGCCAAAACGCCCCAGCAGCCAGGGCGTCGTCAGCATCGACACGGTCATCGCCAGCATGAAGCCCGATCCCACCCACTGCGCTCGTTCCTGCCCGAGACCGAACTCCTGGCTCATGGCAGGAATCGCCACATTGATGATGGTGGACGACATGATCGAGGCCATCGTGCCGACCATCACGGCCAGCAGCAACAGCCATCGGTAGCGCGCACCGAAGCGCGCCTGAAGTGCCGACAGCTCAGTGGGCTTCATCGGGCACAAGTTTCAGGTGGCATAGCTGCCATTTTCACGCATGATATGAACCTCAAGCGAAAGGCGGTCTCATGCATAGCCAGTTCACCGAACACGCAGGTAGCAAGGCGCGACACAACAAGGTGGTGAGTGCGGCCGAGGCGGTGCGATTGATCCACGACGGCGACACGGTGGCGACGGGGGGGTTTGTCGGCATCGGTTTTGCCGAAGGCGTTGCCGTCGCGCTGGAGCAGCGCTTCCTCGGCGCGCAGGAGCAGGGCGGCGGCACACCGCGTGATTTGACGCTGGTGTATGCCGCGGGCCAGGGCGACGGCAAGAAGCGCGGCCTGAACCATCTGGGCCATGCGGGCATGGTCAAACGTGTTGTCGGCGGTCACTGGGGCTTGGTGCCCGAACTGCAAAAGCTGGCGGTGAACAACGAGATCGAGGCCTACAACCTGCCCCAGGGCGTGATCTCGCATCTGTTTCGCGACATCGCTGCGGGCAAGCCCGGAACCTTGACGCATGTGGGTCTGGACACCTTCGTCGATCCGCGCTATGGCGGCGGCAAGATCAATGCGCGCACCACCGAGGAACTGGTGCAGCTGATGAAGATAGACGGCAAGGAATATCTGTTCTACAAGGCGTTCCCGATATCGGTGGGCATCATCCGCGCGACCACCGCCGACCCCGACGGCAACCTTACGATGGAGCGCGAAGCGCTCACGCTTGAAGTGCTGGCGATCGCCATGGCGGCGCGCAATTCCGGCGGTATCGTGATTGCGCAGGTGGAGCGCATCGCCGAGCGGGGCACGTTGCATCCGCGTCAGGTCAAGGTGCCGGGCGTGCTGGTGGACGCGGTGGTGGTCGCCACGGATCCGGCGCAGCACATGCAGACCTTCTCCGAGCAGTACAACCCGGCCTATTCGGGAGAGATCCGCATACCAACGGAGAGTCTGGCCGCGATGCCGCTGTGCGAACGCAAGGTGATGGCCCGGCGCGCGGCGCTGGAGCTGCGCGCCAACGCTGTGGTGAATCTGGGGATCGGCATGCCCGAAGGCGTGGCGAGCGTGGCGGCGGAAGAGAAGATCATCGACCTGCTCACGCTCACGGCCGAGCCCGGCGTCATTGGGGGCATTCCGGCCAGCGGCCTGAGCTTCGGCGCGGCCGTGAACACGCAGGCCATCATCGATCAGCCGAGCCAGTTCGATTTCTACGACGGTGGTGGGCTGGACATCGCGGTGCTCGGACTGGCGCAGGCCGACGCCCACGGCAATCTGAACGTGAGCAAATTCGGCCCGCGCCTGGCCGGCGCCGGTGGCTTCATCAACATCAGCCAGAACGCCAAAACCGTGGTTTTTGTGGGCAGCTTCACCGCAGGCAAGTTGCAAGTTGAAATACAGGATGGACAACTGCGCGTGCTGCACGAAGGCCACACGCGCAAGTTCGTGCAAGGCGTCGAGCACCGCACTTTCAGCGGTCGCGAGGCTCGCCGACGCGGCCAGCGTGTGCTCTATGTCACCGAGAGATGCGTGTTCCAGTTGGTCGATGGCGGCCTGGAGCTGATTGAGATCGCACCCGGCATGGACCTGGAGCGCGACCTGCTGGCGCACATGGACTTCTCACCCGCCATCAGTGCGCAACTCAAGCTGATGGACGCGGCGCTGTTTCGCGACGAGCCCATGGGCTTGCGCGAAAGGCTGCTGTCCACACCGCTGGCGCAGCGCTTCGAACTGGACCGCGAACGGCGCAAACTGTTCATCAACTTCGAAGGCATGAGCATCGACTCGGTGAGCGACATTGCCGAGATAGAAGCGCATTTGCGGGAGTTGCTGCAGCCCCTGGGCGAGCGCGTGGCCGTGGTCGTGAACTATGACAGTTGCAGCGTGCGGCCCACGCTTATCGACGGCTATGCAGCCATGGTGAAGCGCCTTAGCGACGCCTATTACAGCCACGTCACGCGCTACGGCACGGGGGGATTCCTGAAAGCGCGGCTGGAAGCGAACAAGGCGCCAAGAGCGGGTTCTTAACAAGACCTTAATATGGGCTCGCTATAAACATCGATGCGCAGATTTCGAAAAGACGATTGCGCTTGCCTGTTCACATTCGCTGGAAACCTCATGAAGAAATTGCTGTGCCTGTTGGCGGCGCCCGCCCTGGCTTTGTCGATCAGCTGTGTGACGCTGTCGGCACAGGCGCTTGAGCTGGGCCAAAGCGCGCTCGACATCGAGTTGCCAGGTGCCCAGGTGGCACGTCTGTCCGAACTGCGGGGCAAGGTGGTCTACGTCGACTTCTGGGCATCGTGGTGCGGCCCCTGCAAGCAGTCGTTCCCGTGGATGAACGAGATGCAGAAAAAATATGCGACCCAGGGATTGCAGGTGCTGGCCATCAACCTGGACGCCAAGCGCGCCGATGCCGACAGCTTTCTTGCGCAGAACCCGGCCCTGTTCGCGCTGGCTTTCGACCCCAAGGGCGAGAGCGCCCGGCGGGTGGGCGTCACGGCCATGCCAACCTCCGTGCTGGTGGGCGCCGATGGCAAGGTGGTCTACCTGCATCGGGGTTTCAGCAACGATGATCGCGCCGCGCTTGAATCCCGCATCGCGGCAGCGCTAAAAGCCTCAAGCCATCTCGTCTCGCAACAGAACTGATAGCAGCGCATGACCTCGATCTGGAACTCGATGCAGCGACCGCTGTTGTGGCTGTCCGTCGGTCTGGGCGCGCTGCTGCTGGGCGGCTGCTCCAGCTTCAATCCGCCCCAGGCCTGGGAAAAAGGCGCGCTCGCCATGCCCGCGATGACGATGAACAAGGACCCGCTGGAGAAGCGCTTCGATGAGCATATTTCCACCAGCAAGGAGGCCGCCTCAGGCGGCTCCGGAGTGGGCGGCGGCGGCTGTGGCTGCAACTGAAAAAAGAACACCGATGTCGAACTCACAGGACGAATTGAACCGGATTCCGGCTACGACCAACCCAGGCGCCACGGCTCCGCGTCCAGCCATGGGTGCGGTGGTGCTGGCGGCGCTTGCACTGCCGGGCGTCTGGCACCAGGCGCAGGCCGAAACCGTGCCCGAAGACGGCGTGATTGCACTCAAGTTTCTGCATTACCAGGATTCGCAAGCCGGCTTGCAGCGCATCGCCGTCGAAGCGCCTGCCATCTATGTGTTGTTGCCGCTAACGCCACATTGGTCGGTGGAGGGATCGGGCGTGATCGACTCGGTGTCGGGCGCAACGCCGCGCTGGCACACCGCGATTTCGAGCGCCTCGGTGATGCACGAAAAGCGTGTGGCGGGCGACGTAAAGGTCACGCATTACGGCGAGCGCAGCTCGATGGCCCTGGGCGTGAGCCGCTCGACCGAGCACGACTACCGCTCCAACGGCGCGTCCTTTGACGTCAGCCGCTCCAGTGAGGACAACAACACAACGCTGAACTTGGGTCTGGGTTTGGCCAGTGACACCATCAATCCTGCCAACCATCTGGTTTCGCATCAGCACAAACACACGGAGCAGATGTTGCTGGGTGCGACGCAGGCCTGGTCGGCCCAGGATCTGCTGCAGCTCAACCTGAGTTTCAGCCGTGGCACGGGCTATTTCAACGACGCATACAAGCTGCTGGACCAGCGACCCGATTTCCACAACGAGACCGCGGTGCTGGCGCGTTGGAACCACCAGTTTGCCTTTGATGCCACGCTGCGCACGAGCTACCGCTGGTACCACGACAGCTATGGCATCAACGCGCACACACTGCAGGCCGAGTGGGTGCAGCCCGTAAATGGCAGTGTCACGCTCACACCCGTGCTGCGCTACACCACCCAGAACGCCGCCAGCTTCTACGTCGGGCCGGTCTATGACACGGTGCTGGGAGCGCCCTACCCGCCAGGTTACAGCCTGGCCCATCCACCGCGCTACATCTCCTTGGACCAGCGCCTGTCAGCTTTTGGCTCTCTCACTGTTGGTCTGAAGGCCGACTACCACATCGACCGTCTGTGGACCACAGACGCCAAGCTCGAGTTCAGTTCCCAACGCGGCAACTGGTGTCTTGGCGCTGGCTCGACCGGTCTGGCGCCCTTGAACTCCACCGTGCTGATGTTAGGGCTCAGCCGCAGTTTCTAGCGGCCTGTCGGAGATCGATAGCCATGCCTGAGTCCGAGTCGAAGGGTGCGAGCGTGACATGAAGGTGACCCGCGTTGGGCAGACCCGGGCCGGCTCCCAGGCCGAAGATATCGGTTTCGAATTCGGAGCCATGGCCTGCGTCTGCGAAGTGCGTTTGAGCGGGCTCGACCTGACGGATGCGACCCGGCTGGCGCACCGTGCCATCGCCGAAGTGCGACGCATCGAGGCCGCCTACTCGCGCTACCGAGGCGACTCCGTCCTCTCGCGCATCAATGCCGCTGCGGGCACGGGCGAGGCGATTGCGGTGGATGACGAGACTCGCCACCTGCTCAACTTCGCCGCGCAGTTGCACGCTGCCAGCGACGGTCTGTTCGATGTCACCTCGGGCGTGTTGCGCAAGGCCTGGGATTTCAAGGCCGCACGCCGGCCCGCACCGGGCCAGCTCGATGCGCTGCTGCCACTGGTGGGATGGCCGCAGGTGCAGTGGAGCGACGGTCGCGTGGCGCTGCCACGTGCCGGCATGGAGTTGGATTTCGGCGGCATCGGCAAGGAGTACGCGGCCGACCGCGCCGCCACGCTGCTGCAGCGCCTGGGCGCAGACTCGGCCATGGTGAATCTGGGCGGCGACATCCGGCTCGTGGGCCCGCGGCCCGACGGCGCGCCCTGGGCCTTAGGCATCGCGCACCCGAGGCAGGAAGGTGCGATGCTGGTCACGATGAGTTTGCAGGACGGCGCACTGGCCACCAGCGGCGACTACGAGCGCTTCTTTGAAGTTGACGGTCAGCGCTTTTGTCATGTGCTCGATCCGCGCAGCGGCTGGCCCGTGGCGGGCTGGCAATCAGTGAGCGTGGTGGCGCCGGCTTGCCTGGCGGCGGGTGCGCTCACCACCATCGCCATGCTCAAGGGCGACGAGGCCTTGGACTTTCTGGAACTGCAGCGCGTGGACTACATCGCGGTCGATGCGCAGGGTGGCGTGCATCGTGGCGGGCCGCAGTGCACGGATCCGCTGCCGAGCTAACTTTCGCGTTAAGCTCGCACGGACTCATTTGCCTGTCCACACATGCCACAACTTCTCGGTGTTCAGATCGCCCTGGCGCGTCGCGTGCAGATCGACGGCCGCTCCATTCTGACGGCGATACACAAGCAAGCGACTGCGGGCAGCGTGGTCGTCACGCCCATGGGTCTGGACGGCGACGAGCAGGCCGATTTGTCGGTTCACGGCGGCCTGGACAAGGCGGTCTATGCCTACCCGAGTGAGCACTATGCCTTTTGGCGCGAGGCCCGCGCCAAGGCCGGCCTTGGCGCCATCGACAATGCTCTGCCCTGGGGTTCGGTGGGGGAGAATTTGACGTTGCAAGGTGTGCTGGAAACCGACGTCTGGGTCGGCGACGTGCTGCAGTTTTCACACTGCACGCTGCGTGTGACACAGCCGCGCGAACCCTGCTACAAATTCAACGCCGCGATGGGCTACAACGGCGCCGTCAAAACCATGGCACAGCAAGCGTGCTGCGGGTTTTATCTGGCGGTGGAAAAGCCCGGCCACCTGAGCGCGGGCGAACCCTTCGAGTTACTGCCCGGGCCGCGACGACTCGTCATCCCGGAAGCGTTCAACGCCAAGATGTTCAAGCACATGCGCTGAGGTCATTGACCGGCAGGGGTTCGCGGTGGGCGCTTCCAAGGCTAGGACAGCGATGGTCAGCAAACTCAGGGCAGCGCACGGTCCGTCGTCGCGACCGTGGTGACGACGAACTCATTTTTGAGCTGAATAATTTCGGCCACGATGGAAACTGCAATTTCGGCAGGAGTTTTTGCGCCTATTGCGAGACCCACGGGACCATGCAAGCGCGCCAGTTCCTGTTCGCTCAAATCGAAGTGCAAAGCAAGTCGCCTTTTCCGATTGGCCTGGTTGAGTCGGGACCCGAGCGCTCCCACATAGAAGGCGTTGGATCTCAGCGCTTCGAGCAAAGCCATGTCATCCAGTTTCCTGATTAGCAATGATGTTCAGCCAAGCTCACGTGGTGAGCCCGTCCCGACCTAACCTGCTCCCATCGTTCACTTTTGGTAGCAGCGCCATGGCCATGAATCGCATCCAGTTTCAACCCGGCTTGTCTATGCCGGAGTTCTTCAAGCTCTACGGCACGGAGCCGCTTTGCGCCCAAGCGCTGGAGAGTTCTCGCTGGCCGGAGGGCTTTGCCTGTCCCCGCTGCGGCGGTGCTGCGCATTGTGTTTTGCGCCCCGACCCGCATCGGGTATTTCAGTGCAACGCGTGTCGCCATCAAACGTCGCTTATCGCTGGCACCGTGTTTCAGGGAACCAAGCTGCCATTGACGGTGTGGTTCTTGGCGATCTACCTGATCAGCCAAGCCAAGACCGGCTTGTCGGCACTCGCGCTCAAGCGTCACCTGGGCGTGAGCTACCCAACGGCATGGCTGGTGCACCACAAGCTGATGCAAGCCATGACGCAGCGTGAGGCTCGCTATACGCTGGAGGGGCAGGTGCAGGTTGATGACGCCTACCTTGGGGGTGAGCGCAGTGGCGGCAAGGTCGGG
>CAILAY010000150.1 GCA_903832285.1 uncultured beta proteobacterium
GATAACCCTGGTCCGCATCGCGCATGCGGTGGATGGCGGGCAATAGCGCGTACAGCCTGTCGACACGCGCGGGGTCGGTAGTGGCGATGGCGTTCATGATTTTTGATTGAGTATGAGAGTGTCGGGAACGGCCGGTGTAAAAATGGCCAACTCGGCGGGGCATGGCAAGTTGCCCTGAATCGGATTCCTGCCGCCGCGCCAGGCGATGACATTCTGCGGGGCAGATGATGAAACGATGCTCACCTGTTTTGTAATATCGTTGGGTGTACTCGGGTGCCTGCTGTTCGCGTCATAAGTCTGTTCGGTCACCGAACCGAAGGCATCGACATCTACATAAGCGACGCCCCGGACACTCTGCATGCATGAAATGACTTCGCTGACCAAAACCGACTGACCGAGCGAGCGCGCTTCGAAGCCAAAGTCAACGAGCAACTTCTTGCGGACATCCACCACGACCTTTTCCCAAATGAAGTCAGGAAGGATCTTGATCTTCGCGCTTAACACCAGCATCCTCAACTCGCGCATGTCGACGCGCAGCGGCAGATCCGAATCGCCCTGCAATTCCAAGGCATCGACCAGATTGAGGTACAAGTCGGAACTCGTGTCGATGGGCACGTCATCGACCCCGGCGATCGTCAAATAGACCAGTTCCCTTTGTCCGTCGCTGGTCTTCTGCGCCACCGCCTTGGCAATGCCGGCGAATCGTCGCGTGAAATCCGCATAGTCCGGTACCGAAACCAGTCGATCGAGAGGCATCACGGACAACGGCGCGTTCTCGCGCGCCAAGTCGCGCGACTCCCTGTCGGCGCCGCCCGAGGCGCGCTGCGGATTGATCACACCCTTGACGCCCAAGGGCCGCGTCTGCAGCAAGCTGATCTGCTCGGCGCGCACGTTGCCGGCCCGGCCAATGCCATTGCGATACTTCGCCGTGACGTTAAGCTGCCCTGTCGGCAGACGGGCCCCGTGATCGCCGTCGCCGAAAGTCAGCGTCGTATGCCCGGCATTGTCGGTGCTGGTAGCAAAACCATGGTCCTTCGGACCCAGCCAGGCCAATGAATCTGTTTCATGCCATTCGACGTCATTCACGTATGCCTTCAGCGTGCTGTCGGCACCTACTTCGGTGGGGGCCGCAACGAAGGTCAATGGAGGCTGCTTAAGAGTGAACGATTGCAACTCTTTCGAGCCGTCGCCGTTGCCGAGCGTTTCGTTGCGCGTCTCGCCGTGCGTGGTCTTGACGACGTTGCAATAAATCTTTACCGTTCCACGCTTGTATCGGCAAGCAAGTCCTGTCGCCAATATCAACGTCGTACGGGCTTTATCCCCCGGAAGGTTTCTATCAAAATGTTGTTCCACCCCCGACAACATGACCATTTCGCTATTGAACACCGCGCTGGTGCCGGTGATATCTGCCCTTTCGCCCGAGACAATTAACCAGCGACCACTGACTAACTCCCCGTAGAGGGAATCAAGTGCTATTCGATCCCCTTGGACGTCCGAGATTTCTGGCCGGAATGCAAGAACGAGTTCTTCGCTCCGCGCATAAACGACAGTTTGCCTGAGTATCTGAAGGTCCTTTTCAGTCGATGGAGTCCACCACGGAAAATTCAGATCCAGCCGCGTTGATTTGCTGCTTAAGGTGTATGCGGTGCGAGGAATTGTCTTCGCATAATCCACTTGCCCGAGTTGCGCTCCTTGCTGGGCACTTTGCAACATCACATAACTGTGTACGGCGATTCCCTCGTAACCGGAATCCAGATAAATGACCGATGGATCTTCGTCGCTCTGTGGACTCCAATCCCCGTCCGGCGCTGAAATGTAAGGGACACTTGCTTTCGTGTTCGGATCGGTGTTGAGTCCCAGCCCCATTTTTTGTTGCGCATTGTAGCCAAAGGGTACAGCCGTAATCCGAAATACATGGATTGATTTCAGCACGGATCGTTTTGAGTTGACCTGAGCATTCGCCCACGCCGTGTAATAGTCCTCCTTTCGCGTTGGCGTCAATTCAATTAGCATGTTCGTAACCGTATCCGAACCTGCGTTCGCCATCGTGGTAGCAAGGCTTCGATGCAAGGCTGCCGCATTGGGCGGATGAAAGTCAGGTGGCTGAGCATTGATTAGCGATTTGATCAAAGTCGCTGCGTTGGCAACCTTCACGGTCGGTTCACAACCGGTTGAGTTACCTTTTTGCCTGGAATGCAACCAGTCATGAGCGGCCTTGATGTCGGCCAGCAAATCTTCAAAATAGTTTGAATCATATTTATTTTCTGCCGCGTATTTCCCCAACGTGGAAAGCAGCGCGTCCAGGCTATCGTAGACCTCTGCCACGAGCAGCACACCGATCAAATCAGCTTCCAAGATTGAAAAAGTATTTTCAAGACCGACAATAAGCTTCTGGAATGTGTTCTGCTCTCTCCTCCACAACGGGATAACTAGGTCGCACAGCATTTCTATGGCGTTAATCGCTTGGTGCGTATTTTGCGGCTTGGCCTGTTTGGCGATCGCAGCAACTAAGCAAGCTAGATCGTGTCTTAGGGCGTGGTCTTGCAGCAGTTGTCCCGCTGCGGTTATGACCTTCCGAATCACGGTCTTCGCGAATCCAGTCGTCCACAACGCGCTATTGGCATTCTTGTAACTTTGAATTTGCTGACCGGCGGTGACGGACTTCAACGCGAAATAGATTCGCGCGTTGCTGAAATATTCCGCATCTACGTTCGGATAATTACCCAGCATAAGGTTGTCCAGTAACGGATTCAGCCAAGTGTCGCGCAAAGTTTCCAGTGCCTGCGCGACACTTCCGGCAGATGGCAGTTGCTCATCTATTGCCGCGATCGCAACATGCACCAATCTTGCAGCAATGATGATCGCGACAGGTACATTTTCTAGGAAGACTTCTGTGCACTTGTTTTCAAAATCCACCTTTGTTTCCTGCACTACGCGCACAGCCCGCTGCCCAGTCCTGTCGCCAAATACAAGGAGTAGTCGGTCATTGTGTTTCAGGTTTAGAGCAGTCCCCTGAAGAAAGGTGTTTGGAATCCTCATGACATTATCAAACGCAATGTTTTGTGGATTCGACATCCGCGGTTTGAGCGTATTCCATTCAACTCGCGCTTCGAGATCCTCGCTGGTCTCGAACGACTGTGGCAGTTCACCCGGCCCGGGTATGCTCTGCGATCTTGCGCCTGCCGGGATGGTCACCGGCGTCATCTGTTTGTCATCGATGGTGTAGGCAAGATAGGCCGTGGCAGCGACCCCTGGCCGCAGCGTGTAGCCGACCAGGTTGGCCATTTCCAGCACGGAACGTCGTTCCGTCGCGGTGCGCAGATAACCCTCGTTGGCGGTGCGCTCCTGGTAGAAGCTCAGCACGTCGCCCACCGTCGCCCAGCCATCAAGCAGGGCGATGGAGAAATCATTCGGGTCACGCGTTTTTAGATCACGCAGTGGCCGCAGGGTGTTGGTCTGCCCGTCGGCGCTGGCCACGTCGACTTCCATCGTCGACAACCGAGCCTTCATGGATGACATGAACTGACCGTGGGTTCCTACCCGGTAGGAAATGGCGGCGAGTCCCGGCCGGTTGCATTCGCTGGCCGGGGTGAGCTGCTGCACGCCTTCGCAACATCCGCAGGGCTGCTCGATGCACCCGCAAGCCTGTCCGCTCATGGCTGGCCTCCTATACTCTTATCGTTGTGCATGATCGTGCTCCTAGCGCCCGCCACCAACTGAAATCTTCAACTGCCCGCGTTCGGGAAAATCCGGATCGTTGTCCAGTTGAGCGATTTCATTGTTCGCAATGGGCAATATGCCGTTGGCAATTTCGTGGTTGGCCGGCTCGAAGAGGCGCTGTAACGTCTTCACCGTAACGCTCTGCACGCCAGCTATAGCCTGAGCCGCGGCGATGATCGGGCTGAGGAAAAGGTCTTCGCCCAGCTGCAGATTGTCGGGATGAAAGTAGCCTCTGCTGCCGTCGCAGTTGAGGCGGTTGCTGAACCGCGCCAGCAGCGCCGCCTTGACGTGGCCGCGGTCATAACCCGGCCGCGCGCAGACGGCGATTTCCAGTTCGATCGGGACATAGACGGCGGACTGCACGCGCAGATCGTGACCCATGCGGCGATAGCGATGCAGTTTGCCTTCGACGCGATCGAGGAGGACTTTGTCCGCCACTTCGATCAGTAGCGGATCGACCGAAACGTCGGCTTCGTACCAGCTTCCGGTCCAGGCGAGTTGTGCTGAGGCGCCCTGCAACGCTGTATCTCGTTTCGCCAGCGTAGCGTAATCCGCCGCAGCAATGGCACGCGCCATCTTGGCAGGATCACGGAAACTTCCTGGCGCAAACATCTTTGCTTCCGCCATGGATTCGGGGTCGATGCCGCCGCTCGCCCTGAGAGGATTGCAGATTGAAACCGTCACGCCATCGAGCTTGAAGTCAGTCAATATCAGATGCACTATTGCTTCAGCGGCGACATTGCCGACGACACCGCAACCGTAGCGGTATGTGGCTGCAAAGATACTGCCGACATCCGGGATGCGTCCGATGTTGCCATCGCCAAAGCGCAGGTGGCTGACGCCATCGTTATCCACTTCGACGACAAAATCGGGATCCTCGGCGCCGCTTTCGAGAAGATCGTATTTGACCGACCAGTCTCGGATTACGTCGTTGAGCGATACCGCAGGCAGAGTCTGGCGAGGATCCTGCCTCAGGGCCAGCGACGCAGCCAAGGCCGACGGATCAACCGGGTCGCGATAGGTGAGCGGAGTCTTTTGCAGCACGGGGCGAAAGCGTGCCGCTGTGGACACCACATCGGCGGGCTGCCCTTCGCACTCGCAGCAGCCTGGACTGACCACGCCCGGAACCGGCCCGAGTGGCTCCGGGCCGGTATGACGGCCGTGGTCGACGGGCACGATGTTGCCCTTGACGATGGTGACATCGTCATGGTACCGGCAGTCTGGCGCTGCGCCGATCGTCGACAAACAGACCGTGAAAGGCAGGGCATCCTCGACGGACCAGGAAATTTCGACCAGTGGCGTCGGCCGTGTGGACGTAACGTCGCCGGCGCGAATCTGAATAGGATACAGAGGGTCCTCGTTGAGAGTTACCGATTTCACCCGCACCGCCCAGCGCTTTGCCGGATCGGCGTCCGCCGGATCGCCCGTTTTCGGACCGCGCACTTCCTGAAAGATCAGGACATCACCCACCTGTATGCGCAGCCCACGCTCGGGACCTTCAATTTTCAGCCAGGTGTCAGCCAAGGTCGCCGAAGTTGAATCCTTCTCCAGGCAGCAGCGGCGACGCCCCCAGGTGTATATCGATATGCGGTTGTGATAGTCACGGAATTCCAGCGTGCGATTGGGGTCCGGCAATAGCGGTTCGAAATATTCGTAGGTATTGGCTGGCACGTCCTGCAGTTGCCGCACATCGACCACGCTCGGCAGTGCGCCGTTAGCGCTCTTGATTTGTGTAGCGAAGGCAATGCGCGATGCGGGCAACGAAACTTTGTTCAACACGGGAGTAAGGGTGTTGCCTACCTTTACGTGTACCCATGTGCGTGCATTGCACCCCTCATGCATCTGATAATCGACCAGGCGCGCGTGGCGCCGCACCGTGATACGCTGGCGCGCCGTGCCAAGGTAGGCTTCGGTGGCCACGGCATCCTGATAGTAGCTGAGGCTGTCGCCGACATAGGCAAGCAATTCCACCAGGGTGACGCCCAGATCGGGCACGTGACGCTCTGTCCAGTCGGGCACCAGCGTGGCCATGCGGTCGAAGATCAGTTGCCGGAAGCTGGCGTAATCCTTGGCCAGATAGTTGAGGTTTGGCTCGTCCGGCACCTCGGGCGCGCAAGTGCAGGAGCTTCCACAATCGAGGTCGGAAGCACAATCGATGCGAAAGCGGAAATCCGCCGAAACATACTTTGGGTCGATACCTTCGACCCCGACGAGGCTCAGGGTATATGTCGAGAAATCACCGACTACGTCGAGGGTCACGCGCAGGGAATCGTCATGCTGGGCATCGATGCCCGGCACTGGCGTCACATCGAGTATGGACAAGCCGGTGATGCGTTCACCTCCACTGATTTGCAGATATCGCTTCAGCCCCGGCTTCTTAGTCGCCAATTCGGGCGGAAGCTTGCCAAGGAAGAAGACCGTGAGTTGCACCGGAGGCCCATCGTCCACCTCCACGTAGTCGAGGCCATTTCGGTTTGCCGCGCTGCGTACTGCATCGCGTCTCGGATCGGTCTGGCAGATAAGTGTCACGAGTTGGTCTCCTCTTCAAACGCTGCGCGAGAAGGTGGCGGTTTGCACCGCGCCGCTATCGCGCAACTGATAGCTGAGGTTCACCGTCAGCGTTGAATCCACCGCCGTGACGTCCAGGTTACCGACGGCGATCACATCACCCAGCCAACGGTGCAACGCGGCCTGCAGCGTAACCTTCAGAGCCGCGGCCAACTCAGGGCTGTTGGGGCCGAATATCATCTGCAATACGCCGCTGCCGAAGTCCGGACGGTTCACCCGCTCGCCGGGATTGGTGAAGATCAATTGCTCGATCATGTCGCGGACATGGTCGTCACGGTCGGTCGTCGCCGTTCGGCCGCGGCCGTCGAAGTGATGGGGAAAGTCGATGTCCATGCACTCTCTCCTTCAGGGCTATGTCGCCGTCACGCGCGTCTGGGTCACCGCCGCGATCAGTGGCGTTCCGGTCGGCGTGCATATCGACGATCCCGCATTCACCACCAGAGGTTGACCGGTAGATGTCACCCGCGTCGTCCCGCTCAGCCATTGCCCTGTGACGCAGGGCCCGTTGGCGGCCGGCGGCGGCGGAAAGGCGCAGCCGGCCACCAGATAGGGCGAACTGAGCAGCACCGTCGGCTGGCCACTGACCGTTACGCGCGGGTTGGGCACACTCGGCTGCGCCTGCCCGGCGTGCGAGCACATCACCTGGGCGCCAACTTGAACGAGTAAACCTGGCATCGCTCGTGTCTCCTTTTCTTTATCCTTGTCCTTGTCATATCACCGTCAGGGCGCCGTTGTTCACATCGACCGACGGCCCCACCATCGTGATCGACGCACCCTTGCCGTTCGAGATGTATATGCCGGAGTCATTGACGACGATCATCGCGCCTGTCGTGCTCTGGATGATGATGCCGCCGGTCGCCGGTGACGGTGGCATGTCGCTGATCATGATCGAGTGCTGCAGCAGCGACTGAATCACGATGTTCGGATCGGCCGGGTTGCCGGCACTCGCAATGCTCGGCACATCGCTTTGCCCGCCCCAGCGGCAGCCGGACCAGATCGGGTAATTCATATCGCCCTGCTCGAACTCTGCCCAAACACCGGCACCGATCGGCGGCACCATGTACACACCCATCGGCGGTCCGGTCGGCCCGGCCAGTGGCACGCAGGCTTCGGCCCAGGTCGAGGGAATCGGGCCGAACACGTCCGGGATCATCAACTGCAAACGCCCACGCTGATCCGGGTCGACGTTGTTCAAGACCGTCGCCCGGTACTTGCCAACATAGGGTCCGCTTGTCGCTGGTCCGCTCATGGCACAACCGCCGGTGTCTGGCTGATTAAGCCGTCGCGAGAAAGCTGGAAGTTCTGCTTGTATTCGCCGCGCTTGATGTTGTGCGTCACGCTGTCAACGTAGTACATGCCGTCATAGGCGAAGCCGGCACCGCTGACGCCGACCAGCATGCGGGCGCGCAGGATCGCGCCATAGGTCGCGACGTTCAACGATCCCGATCCGCTGATGGCGTCGGCGCTTTCCAGCATGTAGCCGAAGGCCCGCTTGGCCGCTTCGGCGGTAGACAGGCGCGTGGTATTTTGGGCAAACTTGATCTTGGCCGGCGGCGTTTGCCTGAGCCCCAGGGGCGGGTGAAACGGACTGAGATCGGGGATCGGAACCGGAATCGGAATCTTCTTCGTTGCCGGGTCGTAGATGAACATGATGATTTGCTTCTTGGCGAGTCCATCCAGACTGAAGTTGAGCGACTCGACATTGGTGGAGGCGTCTGAATTCACGAACAGCGCAGACTGAGGAAACGGGATGCGCACGTCGGGACCGAAGTAGGCGATGCTCTGAAGAGGCGCTGGCCCGGGCTCCAGATAGAACACATAGCCGCTCTGCGCTGCCAATGCCTTGATGTATTCGCGATCGGTTCCATCCTGCGTGTCGAACCTGTCGGTGGGGCTGTCCGTCGAAACCACCGGAGGCGGAATGACGACCGGTACCACGCCGAACATCGCGTACTTCGCAAGAATGACATTGATCCGCACGGCGTCCGACATCGCCGGATACGGTACCCGCAGTTCGACGACGTCCATCAGGATGCTCAGATCCTCGCCAGTCAACGTCAGGGTCGACTTGCCCGGCTCGTTGCTTGGCTGCATTTCTTGGCGAGTCACCACACCATCCATGATGACGTTCGGGATGCCCATCACCGTGGCGACGAGGACCACGCGGGTGATTATGGGATCGAAAAATCCCGCCGGCAGCAGCGCAAGTTGTATCGGAGAATTCTTGCCCACGGTGAACTTGATCTGAAAGCCGCTGCGGTCCTTGGAACTGTTGACCTCAACGCTTTGCAATGCCTCAGTCAGCGGCAATGGCGCCAGCATCGGCGCCGGCAAGGGGCCGATAAACAGCGTCAGGTGTACCGCATCAAACAAGGCGGGCTCCAGGTATGCCGGCCGGATAGGCAATGTTTAACATGCGCCCGACGACTTCGGTCAGTTCATCCGGCCGCATCCCGTTGTTGGCATCACAAATCCGCCAGAATTGCTCGGGGTCGCCGACTAATTTCGCCGCAATGTTGCCCAGCCGATCGCCCTCCGTCACCGTGTAGCGCTGCATGACGGACAGCGAATCCAGCGCCGACAGGAAACGCCTTTTGAGATACACAATCTCGCTACCGTCCGGCAATACCAGCTTGGTGGTATCAACGTTCTGATAGCGACTGTTGGCAGGGAAAGGCATGCATGTCTCCTGACTAGAATTTCAGTGCCGTGCCAAGGTTCTGGACGCTGTTGAACACATTGCTCGTCGCCAGTGCCTCTTTGGTGATCTGGTGCACCATGAACAGCGCCTGCCCCGGCGAGGTCAGACCGAGATCGTTGTAGCTTTGCACGGTGAGCGACAAATCCACCTTGGCCCGAGTCGGGTTGAGCAAAGTGTCGTAGGCCTCTTCGGTAATGCTCAAGCTGCTCATGCGAACCGGCAGCACGCGCGTCGGGCCCCAGACAAACAGGATCATCGGGCCCTCGGCGGGAACGATTTCGACAGTACCGAAAGCTGCAAGAATCGTGTTGGCAATCACCAGCGCGCTCTTGGGGTATAGCATCATCTCCAGCGCCGCCAGCGTCGGCGTGATGCCCGTTGCAAGGGCCAGGGCATCGCCAGCTTCCAGTTGATCGGTGGCATCGATCTCCACCGACAAGGTGATGGTTTCCTTAGGCGGGCCGGACAAACGAAACGCCTCGCCCTTCTCGCTGTCGCCTCCAGCTTTACGCGCTTCAAGCTTGCGCGTCATGGTGTCCGGGTTGTACTGAAACACCACCACGCTGGCGAGCGGATTGAAGAGATCAACGCCAACGAGGGCGCCTTTGATGAGGCGGGGGGAACCGGGGAAGGAACTCATGGCTGCGATTTCCCTTTTTCCTGAATAGCCGCTTCGGCGGCCTTCTCTATCGCGTCAAGTGCATTGCTATCGGACACGCCGGCGGCTTGGGCGGCGGCGCGTGCGCCTTTGGCCAAACCGGCCTTCACGGCATCACGCGCTCCCTCCTTCAACTTGTCGCGTACGCTCTCCGACAATTTCCCGGCTACAGCATCGATGATCGGATCGAGGATCTTCTTGCCGATAAGGTCAAGCGCCGACTGGGGTTCGCTTCCCTTGGGCAAAGGCGGCAGCGGTTGCCACAGATTCGGGGGCGCCTTGGTGGGATCGTTGGGTTCTATCTTGGGGTGATATCGCAAATCGATCGGCGGCTTCCCCCGCGGGTCGTACTGGTCTGACCATGTTGTCGCGGGCGAAGGTGGCGCGAGTTTTGGCACTGTCGACGGTAGGTTGAAACGTTTGGGATAGAAGCGCATTTCGACCCGGCGGTTCTTAGCATTCGGTGTTTCGTCCTTGGTCTTCACCGCCTGCGGCAAACCTTCGCCCTTGCTGTCGGTGGCAACCATTGCTTCCGAAATGCCTAGATCGACCAATGCCTGCTTGACTGCCGTAGCGCGAGATTCTCCGAGTGCCAGGTTCTTGGCCTTCGTACCGACCGTGTCCGCGTAACCCGTGACCGTAATGGTGGACAGAGGATACTGGACCATGAGCACCAGAATATTGCGCGTCGTGTCGACCAACTCCTTCTTGTGTGTAGGCTTGAGGTCGGCCTTGCCGGTGTCGAACTCATCCAACGTGGTCGAGCCAACTGCCGAAGCAAGCATAGGGGAAGCGTTCTCCAACAGCTTTTCACTGCCTTGGACATCCAGAGGTTCACGCTGGATCGTCGCCCCCGCTGTCGACACCCTGGCGGAGCCGCCGGCGGCGACGATATCCGCGGCGCTATCGGCTTCCCGTTCGCTGGCGTCGCCGGGCTGGCTGATCGGCGCCGAACTGCCCGCCCGCGGCTGCACGACGTGGGCCAGTTCGTGGGCTAGCAACTTTCGTCCCTTCGCGCTGTGCGGCGAAAACTCGCCGCCACCGAACACCAGGTCGTCGCCGACCGCGTAGGCCCGCGCGTAAACGGCGCGCGCCGCTGCCGCCGCGTGGTCGTCGCTATGTATGCGCACATGGCTGAAGTCCCGATCGAACAGCAGCTCCATATAGGCGCGTGTGGCAGAGTCCATCGGTTGCGCCGGAGCGCGCAACACTTCGTCCACGATGGGCGGAACCTGCGCGGCTGCGCCAAGACGC
Source organism: uncultured beta proteobacterium (assembly GCA_903832285.1). Lineage (GTDB taxonomy): Bacteria > Pseudomonadota > Gammaproteobacteria > Burkholderiales > Burkholderiaceae_C > CAIKVZ01. The sequence goes on from CAILAY010000150.1 coordinate 10,902, forward strand.
GATGCATTGCGATCAAGACACATCGTCACCGCCCGCGATGGGAAAAGATCGACTCTTCCTGATGCAATGGATTCGCGATTCTTCATACGGTCACTTTGTTCTGCGTCTTCATCGAAGCTCCACTGGGAACAGGATCGCGGCGTAGCGCGACGCTGATTGCTGTATCGCTTTCCAGATCTCGCTCGTGAGAGAAAATCTCGGCGATGAGAACCACTTTCCAACTCTTTGCCGCGATTGGTGGGTTGAACAGTATCTCGATCGGCTTGCCGCGATCGTTACGCACTCGGTGGTAGTCTCCGAAGGCGCGCTTGAGTGCTGCAACGGTCGGGCGGCTAGTCAGTTCGGGTTCGATCGAAAGCAGATATGGCAAACCGGTATCGGCGTAGCGAGCCAACGACGCGGTTCGTAGCCCGGGCCCCGGACGGATCTCGATCGGCATCGGCACACCGGGGTCGTTGGCGACCGATCCAATACGCGCGATCACGTCTTCGACGCTCAGAGCATCCTGACACAGAAGCAACACTAGGGCTCCAAGAAGCTCAATCATGGCGAATCCCCAATCTGCACATCCACATTAGGGGCTTTTCGCTGCATCGGAACGCCCGTGCCGACCAGCAGAGCGACCGTATGCACGGAACCACGCTCACAACCACCTCCTAAATGCCTGCTCGGCTGCGTCGCCAACCTCGTGGGCGTCGGCTTCGTAGGGAATGTTGCGATAAAGCGTGTATTTCTGTTCAACGACAGTGATCTGGGAGCGCAACGCGTCGCGCTTGGCTGTCGCTTCGGCGATCGTCTTCGTCGTCGCGCCTGCCTTGAGGTTGCCCAAAGCTGTTTGCGCTTCTGTGCGCCTGATTGCCAGATCGGCAAACCCATCGTCATCGCTGATCGCCTTGTTTTTGGCGCTATCCGTAACGTCGGCCTGGTACATATGCTTGCCGAGAGCAGCAACCGTGGCGTCGGTCTTTGCGTCAAATTTCTTCGCTACCGCTGCGTCGGCAATGACCTGGGGAATGTTTTGCTCGACAACGATGGCGGCTGCATCATTCCTTTTCGCGCCAGCCGAAAAACGTGCAGCGAGGAATCCCTGTTCAGCGTGTCGCGCCTCATGCAAAGTAGTGTTGGCGACCTCGGCAGCATCGGGATCGCTCAGAGAACTGCCGCTGACCAGATCCTTGCTGATCGTAAAACTCCATTTCGAAGGCGTGAAGAATCCCTTGAACTCTATTTGTTTCTTGTCCACCGCAAGAAATCCGGGGACATCAACGGCCTTCAGTTCCACACTACCGGCATTGCCAAGGTCCTTCACTCGATCATCGACTGAAAGTTTCGTCCAGTTTGTCTGAACGCTACGCACTGCAGTCGCAAATTTCTCAAGCGTCTTGATTCGACCAAGCCCCGACAAATCTGGCCGCTTGCCGGATTTTCGCTCCTTCGCACGCTGAACGCCCCCCGCGGACTCCTTCGGGTAGACGCGTTTGCGAATTTCCTTCCAGGTGGCACCGTCGATAAGGGACTGTAGTTCTTTGGCAAGGTCCGACGACTGTTGAACCGCCTGACGTCGCACGACCAGACCGGATTTGACGGGGCCGATCACAGCGCCCAACCCTTGCGAGGAAGCAGGGGGAAGTCCAGGTGCTTCCTCGCGTTGCCCTGCACGAGTCCTGTCAGCGCCCGATTGCTGAATCACATGAGTCAACTCATGCGCAAGCAAGCGCCGCCCATCATGCGATCCCGGAGAAAACCGTCCCGCGCCGAATACGATGTTGGGTCCCACCGTGTAGGCATGTGCATTCACTTCCCGTGCTGATTGCTCCGAAGCAGAACCAAAATGAACCCGCACGTGAGAAAAGTCCTGGCCAAAGCGCTGCTCCATATCCTGCTGTAGTGCCACGTCCAGCGGACTGCCGGGACCGGCAAGCACGCGGTCTACGCTTGGTGGTGCGGCACCTTCATCTCCTGTCACTTGCCCGGTGAAACGCTGGATGCTCGGCACTGCAACACTGACTGCGGAATGTGCAGGTGTTGCCAATACCTGATCAGCAACCCGGTCCGCTTCCTGTTCCAGCGGATCGTTGCTTGCGCCGATACTGAGTTTGCGCTGCAGCTTCTTATTGCCGCACTCTGCGCATTCGTCGCCGGCTATCGTGCTGGTTCCACAGGCGCACTTTCGTTGCAACACACCGCTCCACGCCTGCGCACTGGCCGGCATGGATTCGCATTTAGTGTGCTGAAGTGTTGCTGTCATGGTTTAGAGGGTTGAATTAGCGTGATCGAATGAGTGATTCAATTAGCGCACTTCTTTTCACCAAGTGCCGGGTGTTCCATGGCAAGAACCGAAATAGCGTATCGCTGCGCCAACTCCTGCGCAGGGCAGCGGCACTGAAGTTACACCGACCCACGCAGGATAGGCAGCAGGGCCGGAGGGACAACAGCACGCTGCATAAGCATCCCGATGGTCCCTGTATATTTGTGGCGTCAGGAATGCTTGAACAAATGCCTGATAACTTGGGTACAGTGGACTCAATGGGTTGTCGTTACCCTTTTGCGCTGCAGCGACGGCCTTGACCCAACCCGAAGTTGAAGCCAAGCGATCTTGCAGACCCTTTCTCACGCAATTTGCGGTCGGAGAATTGGGTGTTTCGGTGCATGCGCATGTAGCATTGTTGACGTAGGCCGAGGGAAGCCACCAGTTGTTAGCCGCATATGTCGAACAGGTAGTATTTGGGATACCCGCGCCAACCCTACAGCCAGGTTTGCCATCATTTGATGAAGCGTTTCCAACATCGGTCTGTCTTTGTAGCCTAGCCGCGTTGTATTGGCTCTGGACACGAGTTGTGTGAGTCGGAAAGTTGTTTGAACGTGTACGTTGCCTATCGCCTAGTGACGTTCCAATCCCATCTGAACCTGTCTGTTGCACCACATGCGTCAACTCATGCGCAAGCAAGCGTCGCCCGGCTTGCGACTTCGGCGAGAACCGGCCTGCGCCAAACACAATGTTTCGACCCACCGTGTAGGCGCGCGCATTCACCTCCCGCGCCGATTGTTCTGCGGCCGAGCCGGTATGCACGCGCACTTGTGAGAAGTCATAACCGAAGCGCTGACCCATGTCCTGCTGCAGAGCAGGTTCAAGTGGTCTGCCGGAACTGGCAAGCACGCGATCTACGCTGGCAGGGGCGGTATCTGCGTCACCTGTTGCTCGCGTTGTGAAACGCTGGATGCGCGGTGGCGTGCCTTTGACGGCCGAATGCGCAGGCTTCCGCATAACTTCATCCGCGATTCGATCGGCCTCGAGTTCCAGTGGATCGTCACTCGCGCCAATACTGAGTTTGCGCTGCAGTTTCTTCTTGCCGCACTCCTCGCATTCCTGCCCGGCCATTGTGTTGTTGCCGCAGTCGCACTTGCGTTGCAGCAAGCCACCTGCAGCGAGCACGGTTGACGATGGGCCGGCCTTTTGCGTTGTTGCAGCACGCTCGTTCATTTTCCGTCACCGATTCCTGAATACACCGCGCCGGCAATTTGCGCGCCGAGATGCGTCGGACTGGCAGCATTCGACGCTTGGATCGTGCCGCCGGTAATCGCCGGCATGGCACCACCCGAGGCGATATGCGGATTCAATTGTCCGGCCCTGAGCAGCCTGCCGAGTTCCTGCTCGACGGCTGTATGGACTGCGGCACTTTGCTGTCGTGACAATGGCATTGCATCCAACACCAGGCGCTCGATGTGCAGTTGGATCTTCATGCTGCGCCCCTTGCCGGCTGGATTACGCGGAAGTCCGCTTCATTGATCTGCTTGTCCAGTTTGCGCAGTTCACTTCGGGTAGCTGATAACAGCACCGGCATCGCGACGGATTTATCGCCGTCGGCGCGCCGTGCGGCCAAGAACGCAGCGTTAAGGGCAATGCTGTGGATGTTTCCGCCGGAAAGGTTGAAGCGCGCCAGACGTTCGTAGTCGAGTTCGTCTTTCGGCGCATCCGACGCCGTCGCCTGCTGCCAGGGTGCCAGCGCCTTCTGCCAGATCTGAGTACGCTCGGCGGCGCCGGGGAAGGGAAAGTTGACGATGAATCTCAGGCGCCGCATGAAGGCTTGATCCAGCGCGCTCTTCATGTTGGTGGCGAGTATGGCCAAGCCGCTGAACGACTCCATGCGTTGCAGCAGGTAGTTGATCTCGATGTTGGCGTAGCGGTCGTGGCTGTCCTTGACTTCGCTGCGCTTGCCGAAGAGGGCGTCGGCCTCGTCGAAGAACAGGATGGCACCACCCTGCTCCGCGGCATCAAAGAGTTTGCGCAGATTCTTTTCAGTCTCGCCAATGTACTTGCTGACCACTGCCGAAAGATCGATGCGATACAGCGACAGCCGCAACTCGTTGGCCAACACCTCTGCACTATAGGTCTTGCCGGTGCCGCTCTCACCGGCGAACAAGGCACTGATACCGAGGCCACGGGTCATCGTTTTGGCGTAGCCCCAGTCTTCGTACACCTGGTAGCGGCCGCGCACTTGAGCGGCAATTTGATGCAGCAGACCCAGCGCTTCGGCGGGCAGCACCAGTTCATCCCAGGTGGCCTTGGGTTCGATGCGCTGAGCGAGTTGATCGAGACGCGGGCGGGTCAATCCGCAGCAGGCGTCCCAAACCTTCTCGGACATCGACAAAGCTGCGGACGAGTGCGTCGCCTGTGCTGCAGTATTCCGTATGTCATGCAGATTGAAATTGAATTGTCCGGCGAGCAACCTGGCATTGCTATCTACTGCGTTCGCGTCCTCTTCACCGGCGGGCATGGCATCTTTCAGCGCGTCGTTCCAGGCGGCCCGCTGTTCCTGCGTAGTGGGCTTGCCGACTTCAAATGCGACGCTGGCCGTGATCGGGCGCGGCGGGGGCTCGCGCAAACCGACAAACACGAAGCCGAGATCGCGAGAGAGGAACCATTGCAACCCGCTCGCCATATCGCTGTTGCCGCTACCGAGCTCTTCGGCATCGACGTACAGAGCGATGGGCAACATTCTGGTTTCGCGCTGCCACAGACGGGCCAGATTTTCGAGTTCGGCTTTGTTTGTCGGCAAGGCATCGATGGAGATGCGGTGGAGCTGACGCTGCGCTGCGGCGCAAATATGCAATGCAACATCGTGCTTGCTGCCGGAATCGACGCCTAGCAATTCAACGACGGGAAGGTTTCCGTTGCCTGTGGAGGATTTGAGATTGGCGGCTATCAGGTCGGCAACGGACTGCTGAGATGGTGCCAAATCTGGCGCGTCGCTTGAGTCAGGTGCGAGCAATGTGCTCAAACGCTCGTCGAGGACGTTGAGTCCCTTGATGTAGTTGACGATGCGTTCATCGGCCCGCAATGCGGCGGCGGTAAGCGGCGTCGCTCCCGGCTGGTTGATCTCCAGCAAACGAAGGTAGCGCAAGGGGCGGTGTGGCGAAAGCGCATCCCAGCTCGGATCAGCAAACGCCTGCAAAGCCAGCGCGAAAGTCGGGTAGGCGCGACCGCCGTTGCCCTGCGTGGCGGCGCAGAGGGCGGCCATGTCCGGGTCCAGTTCAAGCGCCGCGCACAACAACAGGATATCGCGCTCGAAATCGGAGAGACCGAAGTTCTGTGCGAGCATCAGCAGCGCCGGTGGCGGATCGGTCTTTGCAGCTTCATCGCGAACGGTCTGGGCTGGATCTATAGCGGTGTTCTGTGTCGGTTCGACAATCGGGCTGGCGTAAGCCAGCGTCGCGGCGGCCGGTGTTTGTGCGGGAATGCCGCGCAGGCGATCGAGAAAGCTCGATGCCCTGGGTGCCGGTACGGCTGCGCCTTGATCAGGGGTGACCGATGACTGTGTCGACACTGACCCACCCTGACCCATCGCTTGCAGTCGTCCGCGCAGCCACTGCAACGAGGCAGCGAGGTAGCGATTATTGTCGTCGTGCCAGGTTTCGTTGCTCATGACACCGTCACCTTTTGATCGCCGGCAAACGTCAGTTTCGGTGGCGAGGCGCTCACCATGATCGGAATACTGTCCACCCCGTCGACACGCAAGCGAACGATGATGACGTCGGGCGTGCCGGGCACAACAGGCAAGCCAGCAGGCACTTTGAAGGTCAGAGTCGTCGGCTCGAGTTTGTCCGCCGGCGTCGCGTCTGGTGTGACAATCGTCACCGGGGCAACGGTCTGCGCGCCGAAGATCACCACGGTGCCCGCCTCCTGCTGTTTCAGGATTCTTGGCCTGCAAGTGATCGTCACCGTTTCACCCGCATGAAAATCAGGCAGGACGGCAGGCGGATCGATATTGATCGTCGGCGCCAATGCAATTGGCACTTCGTTCGTCAGCCATGTTCGATTCAGTTCCGGCACCCTGACGCGCAGCCTCAGGACATACATGCCGACGGCCCATTCATTGACTGCGCTTGGCTTGTCGGTGACGGAGGGAACATGAACGGAAAGCGCTCCGACTGCTTTTCCCGCACTGACCACCAGTTCCTGCACCAGAGCGGCTTTGGAATTTTCAAGAATTGCCGTCATGCCACCCTGGCTACCAAGATTGCTGCCCGTTATGACGAGGTCATCGCCGAGGCGCATGGCCGGTAGCTCCACGGGTGCGTCTGGGCGGACCGCCGCCAGTGCCGGGAAAGGTGCACCGACCGCAGTCGGGCCGCGATCATCAGGGCCGCGCTTGAGCACGGGCAACGGCGCTTTGGTCGAACCGGTGCCCTGTATCAATACAACTGAAACCAGGTAGGCCATGGACGGCCGGTAACGCGCCTGCATGGCGGTCCAAAGTTTGGACAGATCGTCAGCGCTCAGGTACTGGGGTGATATCTTGATCAATTCGATCTGATCGGCAAGATCGAGCGCGGACAGATTGCCGAAGATACCGGGCAGGATCGTGCCATCCACAAGAGAAACACTACCAACCAGTGAATCACGCAGTTGCTTGCGGCTCAACCCAGGGAACTGGTGAAGGAGTTGCATGCCGTATCCGAGCAGGATCTCGGCGTTCATATCCGCAGCACCGTAAGCAGTCATCAAATAGTGCAAATCCAGCGCCAGCGGCGGATTGGTGACGCGAGTGCCAGCGTTATCTCGGGAAGGAAGATCTACGTTGCGCCAGCCGGGATTCGGTGTGACCTGGTACAGAAAGAGGTTGATCTGATTGACATCGGCTTGACCCTTGCTGATCTGATCCGGCGGCTTGGCCGTCACCGAAAAACTACCGATGGAAGAAAGGTCGTTGTTGAGCAGCCCTTCGTTGAGGCGGTCCAGTAGCGACGCAGTGACTGCGGCGATGGCCAGAGCGCTGCTCATCGACGGCCTCCACTGCGTTCGCGCAAATAGTCGTCGAGCGTCAGTCTAGGTGTCGCCGGTCTGGCAGCGGCGGCTGCAGGCCGTTCGATTCCTGTGATGGCGCGAACCTCGACACGGCCGATGGTGACTTGCACCGAGGGCTGCTCCGCGTTGATGGTCGCTGGTTTGATCGCAACCTGCGGCGAAGTGGCCTTGGCGAGCTGTACCGCTTGAGTAATCCTTGGCGCTGTCGGTATCAGAACGCTGGTATCAGCCTCGATCTGCCGAAGGGACTCCTTCGGCGACAAGTGCTTGGGAGACGTCGATGCGTTCACACCGCGAGGGCGTTCGGATTTTGCAAGCTGGATCGCTTGACCCATTCTGGAACTGCCTGGCGAGGCAATAGCCGCCGCTGTGTTGTTGGGTATCTTCGGTGTCTCAACAGATGACTGTTGGGCTTGAACCTCCTTCCGGGAGACAGCAGCCAGACGACGCGGCGGATCTTTGGCGACAGATGGGACATCCTGCGATAACTTTTCCTTCGCCAGCGCCGGCATATTGGCCTTGCCGCGGTGAGGTTCGGACCCGACTTCGACTGGCGCCGCCTTGGCAACTATTGGGCGCACGACACTGGTGTTCCTGACGATTGAACTATTCGTCGGCGTCGCTTCAACCTGTCGCGTCTCTGCCGTCGTCAGCCTTGCGGGCAGAGGCGAAATCTCAGAATCGTTCCTCTGGAACCGCGGAATCCCTTCGAGTTGCACGTCGTTCGATGGCTTGCCGGACCGAGCTTCCACGGCGACATCGCCTGACGATTCGAAGGTTGGCGAAGGCGAGCGACTCCATGGCGCGGTCGGCTCGAACAGCGCGGCCTGGCGTCGCTGCATGACAGGCGTCTGCAGTGACGTACGTGCGATCAGACTGCGGAGGAAGTTACTCATGCCCGCACCATTTCGATGTAATGCTGGCGACGCGTAGGGCTGAGGCCAAGAATCACGTGCTCGTTCCAGCCGTAGGCACGAGCGAGCAAGTGCACATCGGCGAGTGTGCGTTGCGCCCAATCTTCCAGCGCACTCCAGAAGTGCCAAACAATGTCAAACGCAACATTCCATACGTGCCCGCAAACGGGGCAGTTGAGCTGAATCTGAACGTCCGCCGCGGGGTCGTTCCTGGCCATTTCATCCGCGAGGCGATCCACAACATCCGCTGGCAACTGCTCTGGGGACTGCCGCTTGCCTGCTCGTTTGGCCTCGATCACGCAACGCCGCAGAAGTTGAAGCTGCGCATCTTCCGGGTCATCGTTTGTCGCTATGACTTGGAGCAGGTCCTCACTGCTCGGCAAACGGTATTCGATGCTGCAGCCCTGCTTTCGAAACTTGAAAGTCTTTGACAACTTCGTTTCATCCAGGGGAAGCCGGATGTCGCCGGTCGCAAAGCTCGTTTCCAGCGTTTCAGCGCAGCGCGGACAATGCGTAACCGATTCCAGCCGCGAGCCGAACAGAGTTTCATACAGATCGAGTAAGCGCGCGTCACGCTGACCGATCGGCATCGCGGACCACGCCTCAATGCCGACATCCGGCGCGGCCACTTCGAGCAGCGCCAGCGCCCGCCGAATCGGGTGTGCATTGTGGCGCGCTTCCCAGACCTGCAGAAGGTTTTCGGCATTCGGTGCGTTCATCGCTCGGCCCAATGCTTCCTGTGTCGATCCGCTGGCGTGCTTTTCCGCGGGCACCCAGTGTCAGGCGGGTTCGGTGAAGCTCGGTTCGCTCGGTTCGGGTGTCTCGATATCGCGGACCCAGCCTTCGTTTTCCAGCTTGATGTGCTGGATGGCAATAGCATTGGCATTGGCGTCGAGGTCGGCCAGTGCTTGAAATTCCGAAACCCAGGCCCGGAATATTTTGTAGGAAATCGCCAGCTGCCCCGCCTCGTTGTACACCTCGATGATCAGATCCTTGCGAAAGTCCTTGAGCGATGTTTCCGAGCCGAGGCCGGCACCGTAGTTCCAGACCTTGTTGGCCCACTGCTCGAATTCCTTGTCGTGGGTGACGCCACGATCCAGTGTGATCGCTTCGTATTCTGTGCGCCCCGGTGACTTGCGGCTGCTGCTGGGATCGCCACCTTCGCGGTGCTTGACCACTTCAGTGGTCCGTTTCAGTGCGCTGACCTTGCTGATGCCGGCCACGTATTTGCCATCCCACTTGACGCGAAACTTGAAATTCTTGTAGGGGTCGAAGCGCTGAGGATTTACGGTGAACTGTGCCATTGCATGTTTCTCCTATCTTCGGCGGTCTCAGACCGCGATTTGCCCGGCGATTTGCTGCAGCTGGATAACGACAAATTCCGCGGGCTTCAAGGGAGCGAAGCCGACCACGATATTGACGATGCCCCGGTCGATGTCGTTTTGGGTCGTCGTCTCCTTGTCGCACTTGACGAAGTAGGCATCCTTGGGCGATGAACCCTGGAACGCTCCCTGGCGGAACAGGTTGTGCATGAAAGCACCGACATTGAGACGGATCGACGCCCACAGTGGTTCATCGTTAGGCTCGAAGACCACCCATTGGGTGCCGCGGTAAAGACTTTCTTCGATGAACAGAGCGGTACGGCGCACCGGTATGTATTTCCATTCCGAGGCCAATCTGTCGTCGCCCTGCAGCGTCCGCGAACCCCAAACAATGCGACCCGCCGCGGGCATGGTGCGAAGGCAGTTGATGCCCAATGGATTGAGTTCCCCGTTTTCGGCATCATTCAGCGGCACACTCAACTGAGGCACTGCGATCAATGCTGCGTCAAGCCCAGCAGGAGCTTTCCATACACCGCGCGACGTATCCGTTCGGGCGAAAACACCCGCGACTGCACCGCACGGAACAAAGTCTTCCGTCTGGTTGTCATGCCGGGAATTAGGTTGACTGAGGCGGGGAAAGAAAAGCGCCGCGTTTTTGCTGCTCGTGCCGATGTTGCCGACACCTGCCTTGGCCTTGTCTTTATCAGTCCAACTGACGGGTGGGTCGACCAACAGGATGGCTCTACGTTCCTCACAATAGCTTGCTGCGCTGCCGACCAAGCTTGCATAGTCGACGTCGCCACTAGGCAAGTAAGGCGGAATGCAAAGTATGTTGAACAGGTCGGCCTTCTTTAGCGCGTAGAGACCCTCCTTGCCGGTATCCTTTCCAGTACCAGTAAAGTCATTGACGTCAAGCCCGCTGCCGTCCGATGCCTGACTTGCCGGTGCGACCTTTGAATTGTCGAGGCCGGTGTCGTCTGCCCACATATCTTTGCCAGGAACAAAATCCGAATGCTTACCCGGGCGTGCAACCGGCAATGCGCCGCTCGACGCGACCAGCAGAGAACCGTCTGCCAGCACCTTGTCCACTCGCCGTATGTGACCGGGAACAACGGATACATTGCGGAACAATTCGATCTTCCCGGTATTGCCGTCCCTGATCGACAAGTTAAAAAGGTTCGCGGCATCCGGGCCAATCACGTCGTAGTCAACTCGAGCGCGCAATACGTTCCCCCAGGCGCCCTCATATTTCGCCTCCAGCCCCAGGCCGTTGGCGGACAAAGTTGCTTTGGTAATCGGGGCTGCCGTCGCTGCAGCGGCCTTTGCAGCATTCGTGACGTCGGGAACTGTAGCCCCCACAACGACTGAGGCCTGAGTCGCGGCTTTAGCAACCGCTTGCGCGGCCGACTTTTCAGGGTCCGTCACGTAGGTTGCCGCCTTGGCAGTCGCAGCTGCCGCTGCGGCTGCAGGGTCTGCGCCGACGGCTGCAGCGGCCGTGTCGTTTGCCGCTGCTGCAGCCTTGGTCTGGTCAGCTGTCGACGCGAACTTCGGATGATAGAGCCGAATGATAATGGCTTGACTGCCGCCGTTGACGTAGAAATCACGTACCGCGTACCCCAGCGTGCTATCAACCCATAATCCGCCAAAGACTCGCTCGAAGTCGCCATAGCTGTTGATCGTCACAGCATCGTCTGTGGGTCCTCTAATCGCCCGGCCTATGAATGCAGTGATCGAGGTGGCAACTCCAGTGATGGTATGCACGCCACTGGGAATTTCCTCTACGTATACGCCTGGGTAAGATAGTGCTGCGGGCATAGCGATTTCTCCTTTCAAATGGTGCCTGACGCCCGAGTGGGCCGGCCGAATAATCTGTCAGTCAAACTGCCAATACAACCTTTCGACTCTGCGTTTCATCACGCGAACGCGAAACTGTGCAACTCAGTTTGCGATCCGGCACAGGTCCCGTAGCAACAAGTGACCAACTGCCAACTTCAACAGCGATCCATCGATTTCCGAAACTTGCTATCTCTCATCGCTGCGACAACCACCTGCGCCGTATTCCGACCGCTTTGTTTGCGACGCTCCCGTGCCTCACGACTCGGGCAAAAGACCCTGCTACCTGTGCGTCTACCGAACGGGATTCGTTCAAAACCATCGCAATCAAATCGTGTTTCCTGCCTGGCGCTGGGTTGTACGCAAAAACAATGCCATAGTTCCTTCGCATCGCCATCTCAAGCGTAGTCAAAATATTAACCTCGGCAGCGGTCTGTTCAGATCCCGAAATCTGGGTCGAAATCAACCCCGGGGTGGGTCAACATTGACCCACCGCGCTTTTGTCACAGCGGACCAAGTGACTCTGGTGGCAGCAGGTGCGATGGCAGCCGTTCCACCCGAAGGCTACACCGTGGTCAACGGCACTATTGAGAAGAACAGCAGCAGCAGAAAAATATTTGGATGGGCCCAAAGCGAAGTAGGCCCATACATTTGCCATGTTCCAAGAAGACGAACCAGTTTGCTGACCTGACACACGGCGGCATGATCTGCCAAGTCACCCACCAGCAAAGCAGCTACAAGCCAGCAGGGTGCACTAAATCGCAGGTAACGCGATGACAAAAGTGAATGCCAGAGCGATGGCCAGAGAGATCGCATGAAGTGCCATCAGCAGCAGTGCGCGCAGGCACTGTACCCACCAGCGCCCACCAAACAATCTGCGTAGCGCCAGGGTCAGGTAGATCAGCCACGACCAAAATAGCCAAGGCGCCAAGGCGTCTGGTGCCAGCCCATAAACGACCAGCAAGGTCAGGAAAACGAAGGCGTGCAGATGCAGCGCAAACAGAAAGTGTTCCGCGTAGCCACGGTTGCGCCGCCAAAACAGCAGACGTGTATAGACGGCGAACACCGGAACCAGCAAGAACGCGGCGTAAGGCAACTTTGCCAGCACCGCCGACAGTAGTCGCTGTGACGCGACGTGTGGGTCGTTCTTGAATTGCTCTATCGCCTTGTAATAGCGTTTGCCAAGTGGTTTCAGCCATTGAGGAAGATCCATCTGCAACTCCAGCTCTTCCAGAGTCGGCAGTTTGTCTTTGGCGGTCGAGGTCGCCGATGGCTTGCGCTGGGTGGTCTGCCCCTTACTGGTCGCAGCCGGAGCGGCCGCACCCGTGCCTGTATCGTCGAGTTGGAATAGCGAAGCGGGCGGGGTCAGGGCCAATAGCACAAACAGAAGAAAGCTCAGGCTCAGGTACAGCGGAATCGGTCGCACATAACTCCGACGGCGTCCCGCCAGAAATTCAAGGGTCAGTTGGCCAGGCTGGCTCACCAATAGCCACAGCGAGCGCCAAAGCCGTCCTTCCAGTGTGACGAAATTCTGCAAATACTCGTGCGAGAAATCACGCAGACGCAACCTGCTGACTACAGTCTCCTGACCGCACTGGGCGCAATAGGGGCCAAACACCGGGGCCTGGCAGTTGGGGCAGTGAGTGGGTAAGTTTGGCGTAGACATGGGCTGGGTGACAACTATCCCACAATATGGGTCTCATCTCACCGGGCACAGGCGAAAGCCATGTCTTCGCATCACTGTCATTGTTGCTGGTGTACGGATTTATGGATACCCACTGGCCCGATCGCGGTTACACCAGTGGCATCTGAGGGTATTCGGCAAGTTCAGACGCATACCTGCCGCTCGGCTTTCACGGCTGACGGTGCGTTGGACGTCAACGATCGCATGGCACGCTTGTCTCAATACCCAGCCAGCGGTAGATCACAAACTTAAAGCACTCGCCAGCAGGCCTTGGGCGCTCCAAATTACTGACGTGCAAGCGTTGCTCACTCGGCGGTATTGCATGCTGACCAAGCCCGTGGGCGCACTCATCCTGGCGCTCGCGCTCGGGTAATCTTTTTTGGTGCCGATACTCCTTTGGTCGGGTCACGACCGAAGAAGGCGCGGTGGAATGCTTTGGAGACGGCACGCTTGGCCACCGCAACGTCGGTCGGAAGGTAGGGGTTTTTCAGCACCCCTATCGGCCCAAACTGGTTCACCAAACTGTTCATCGCGCGGCCGAAAAACTCGAGAATGAAGTTGGCTTCGACCTTGTCGAGCGCGCGGATTTCATCGAAGCGTTCCAACTCGGCAAACAATGCCACGTGCAGGCGCTTGGCCCGCTGTCTCCAGGACTCTGAGATCGCCGCGTTGGATCTATTCAGGTATGTCAAATTGGCAAACAACGAGGCGTTGGCCATGTGCAGATTCAGGTACCAGTCTACGATGCGCTCCAGCCCCGACGCTACATCTTCGCATTCGGCCAGGCTAGGCGTCAGACTGCACTCGAGTTCGGTCAGGTGCTGCATCAACTCGACGAACAGGTCTTCCTTGGCCGAGAAGTGCAGGTAGAAGGTTGCACGCGAGATGCCGCACATCTCGCAGACGTCGGGGATGCGGAATCCGGGAACGTCCACCTTGGTGGCGAGTTGCGCGCCGGCCGCCAGAATGAGCAGGCGCGAGTGTTCCGCGCTGCGCTTGTTTTCAATCTCCTGCGCTGCAGCCGCGAGGTGATCACCGAGTTCGAGGTAACGGGTATTGCCCATGGGACTCATCCTTCTTTTGCTTCTTCTTTGCCTTGTCCGGGCACAGTACACCCGCCAGCCAGTGCAGTTTACTGTGGGCAATTGGCGCTTGCCCGGCGGCGGTCGGATCAATTTTCATGTTTCGCACCACAGTCAAAAAAATATTTTGTGCGAGCACCAAAAACCAGGGTTTTTGATATTGACAGTGTGTTTAGGTGGCGCCAATAATTTCCACATAGACACAACGTCTATGTGAATTCAGTGCAACCGCCCAGCCCACAGCCGTTCCAATAGCCAAGGAGACAATCATGAAGTTCAAACGCTTTCACAAAGTCGCTCAAATCACGTCACTGGTGAGCCTTGCTATTGCGGCATGGCCCACCGTGGCGCAGCAAGCCGCGCCCGGTGCGGTGGCATCGGATGTCGACCTGGAAAAGGTCGTCGTCACCTCGCAAAAGCGCCTGCAGGTGGCACAGGATGTGCCAATCAGCCTGTTCTCGATGACCGGAGCCCAGCTGGAAAACGCCGGCATCACCAACGTCATGGACCTGGGCAACTCCGTGGCCGGTGTCACCATCGCGCCCACGCAGCCCGGCATGCTGCAGATCAACATCCGGGGCGTCACCGACCTGGGAAGCCTGATCGCTGGTACACCGGCCAACGGCTTTTACCTCGACGAGATCCCCTTTTCCGCCACAGGTTCCCTCCAGCCCGACGTCGGCCTTTGGGACGTGCAGCGCGTCGAGGTGCTGCGTGGTCCGCAAGGCACGCTATTCGGGGAAGGCTCCATGGGCGGCACCATCCGCGTCATCACCAGGAAACCGGACTCAACGGAGTTCTCTGGCCGAGTCAGCCTGGGAACGACGTCGGTCTCCGGCGGCGGCACCGGCTACAGCGCCAAGGGCAGCGTCAACATCCCGATCCAGCAGGACGTCGCTGCAATCACCATCGGCGTGAGCGATCAAAAATCGCCCGGCTGGGTGGCCATTCCGGACCTGGGCCTGAAGGACGCCAATACCTCCACGCAAACTGCCGGCCGCATCGCGCTGCGCCTGACGCCATCGGCTCAACTGACCGTAGACGCAAACTACCTCCAGTCCAAGGTCGCCAACAATTCCAATTTCGGCAACTCAACCTCTCCCGGCGCGCTGGACCCGAGGGCGCAAAATCCTGCGGCGCAGAAGATCGGCTACCTGTCTACCTCCGGCATGAACGTCGACGTGGGCGGCTTGACCATCAACTACGATTTTGGTTCTGTCACGCTGGTATCGGCGACGTCCTCGTTCAAGACGACGACGCCCTACAACCGCGACCTGACCACCGTGGTGCCGCTGTTCTTCGGAACTGCGGGAACCGCAAGCGTCACTTCCCCCAGCGGCGACACCATCAAGGCCGTGACCGAGGAATTGCGTTTGAGTTCCAACGGTCACAAGCAACTCGACTGGACCGCCGGCCTGTATTACAAGGACGACCAGCGCAGTCGCCTGGAGAACTGGAAGTTCAACATCCCGGCCTGGGGTCCCTTGATCGAGAACTCGCTGGACAGCGACGCATCGACCAGCAAGGCCTATGCGGCATTCGGCGAGGTCGACTACGCCGTGACGAACACGTTCTCAGTCCAGGCGGGAGTGCGCTACTACTCGGAGAAGAAGTCCGATACCGGAACCCAGATCACGCCGACGCTGATTTTCGGCAAGCCGGTCGGTGCCTCCACCTCAAACTTTGACGCAAACAATACATCGCCCAAACTGTCACTGAACTGGAAACTGACGCCCGATACGCTGCTGTTCACCAAGGTATCCAAGGGCTTCCGAAGCGGCGGCGCGAACGGCAATTTCGGCAATACTGCGGCCGTCGGTTCCAAGTACCCGGAAATGCCTGCAGGCTATGGACCGGAGACGATCACGGCATACGAAGCCGGCGTCAAGACGAGCCCGGCCAAGGGCTGGTTCCTCAACGCCTATGTCTATGAAAACAAATGGAAAGACCTGCAACTGGGCTTCGTCACGCACGACGGCCTGCTCGGCTACACAGAGAACTCCAGCAGCGCCACTTCCAAGGGAGCTGAACTGGAACTGGGCGGACGCGTCAGCGCGGGGTTGACCCTGGGCATGAACCTCTCCACCGTTGACGCCAAGATCGACAGCACGGTGCTCAATGCACTGGGCGGGGTCGTGGCCAAGGCCGGAAACGCCATTCCACTGACCGCCAAGACCAAGTTCGCGCTCACGGCGGACTATTCGTTCCCGCTCAGTGACACGCTCAAGGGCAACATCGACGCGCGCTACCAGATGGGCTCGTCAACCTTCTCCGAGGCGAGTAACGACCCGGCTGTGAAAAACGCTTCCACGAGCCAGTTGCACATGAAGTTCGGCGTGTCCAATCCACAGTGGGGCGCGCTCACCATCTACGGCGACAATCTGCTCAACCGCAACGACACCACGATCCGCCAGCGTCAGGTCGGCGTTGGCCTGATCTACAACGTCTACGTGCAGCCGCGCACCATCGGCGTCGAGTATTCGAACAGCTTTTGATTCATCGACATCCGAAGACGATCGGACAGGAATCGCATGAAAATGAGTGTTGCATGCAGCGCGCTGGCACTGAGCGCCAGCGCGGTTTTTTTCGCGTCACCAGCTGTGGCAGGGGAAGACCCTTTCCCCGATACGCCCGCGAACCGTGCCCTATACGAATCGAGCCTGAAAGCCTTTGAGGCGATAGACCACGAGCGCGGCCACTTCGCCACGGTCAATGGGCTGAAGATGCACTACCTGGAATGGGGTGCTGGCAACAAGATTCCCCTGATCTGGTCGCACGGTTTCAGCAGCAGCGACTTCGAATTGATCCAGGTCGGCCAGGACCTCGCCGACGCGGGTTACCACGTGTACAGCCTGGCCTACCGGGGCCACGGTCAGACGCAAGTGGCAGACCTGAATTTCTCTCTGGCCGACATCGCCGACGACGTCGCGGGGTTCATGGAGCAAAAGGGCCTGCACTGCGCCGTCATCGGTGGCCTGTCGCTGGGCGGAGGCGTGGCGACAACCTTCTATGAAAATTACCCGAAGCGCGCAATGGGCCTGGTGCTGGAAGACGGCGGCATGGACCATGTGCAGTCGCGCACCGAGCGCTGGCTACCGCGCCAGAAGGAACTCAAGGTCGAACACCCCGAGTGGTTTGACACGAGCCCGCGCAAGAGTTACCAGGACCGATTCTTTGCGTTCAAGGATGCTGCGGGCGGCCTCATCACGTTGCCCCCCACCCTCTGGCCCATCTTGCAAAGTTGGGTGAAGCGTGACCAGGCCGGCAATTGGCGCTACCACATCGAGCCCGAGCGCCTGCTGGGTGTGGGCGAAGCGAGCATCGACCCGGCGCGCGGCAACGAACTGCCGCTGCTGGCGCAAAGCTGGCGCCGTGTGCACCCCATCATCACCTACCGGCATCTGAACGTTCCCATGCTGATGATCGATCCCACGGGCGACGACGACATCGTTGGTAGCCTGACGCCTGAGTTCGAGAAATTGCAGGCGCTGCGCCCGGAATGGATACGCCATGTCAAATACCCGGATACACCGCACCACGCGCATGTAGTGCGACCCGACTGGTTCGTGCGCGACATGAAGGAATTGCTCACCCGCATCCAGCAAACGCACAGCGACGCGTGCCTGAAGTCAGCCCCATAACACGAAAGTCCAGATGCTGAGCTTTTCCGATTACGCAGCCCACGACGCCCTGGGACTGATGGACCTGCTGCGCCGGCGCGAGGTGTCGGCACAGGAACTGCATGACACGGCGCAAGGGGCAATAGCGGCGCTGAACCCGAAACTCAACTTTCTGATCGCCCGTTCCGACGCCGCTGCCGCTGCAGCGCTGGCGGCGCTGCCGAGCAACGCGGTCTTTGCCGGACTGCCCTTCCTCATGAAGGAAGGCGTCGGGATGCAAGGTCAGCCCGCCGTCCTGGGCAGTCGTCTGGGCAAGAGCCTGGTGTGCGAGGACGACGGCGAGTTGGTGGCACGGCTCAAGCGCGCCGGCGTCGTGATCCTGGGCAGCACGAACTCGCCCGAGTTCGGCAATTCGCCCACGACCGAATCCTTGCTGCACGGGCCCGCTCGCAACCCGTGGAACGTGGAGCACATGACCGGGGGTTCATCGGGAGGCGCCAGTGCAGCAGTGGCCGCCGGCGTGGTGCCGGTCGCGCAGAGTTCGGATGGGGGAGGCTCCATCCGAACGCCTGCACACTGCTGCGGCGTCGTTGGACTCAAACCCACGCGCGGACGCACGCCCGTGGGCCCCAAGGGCTACGGCGGTCTGTTCGGCATGGGCGTGGCGCATGTCACCAGCCGCAGCGTGCGCGATTGCGCCGCGTTTCTGGATGTGCTGCAGGGCCCGGAGCACGGGTCGCTGTACCGCATCGGATCTCCGGCGCGGCCCTTCATGCAGGAAGTTGGCGCCGACCCGGGCCGATTGCGCATCGCCTTTTCCGCGGCCAGTCCCTCGGGCGTTGCCACGCACCCCGATTGCGCGGCCGCCGTGCTTCAGGCTGCGCGCCTGTGCGAGTCCCTGGGCCACCATGTGATGGAGGCCGCACCGACCTATGACTGGGACATGTTCCGCTCGGCTTTTGGCGACATGTGGTCCACCCACCTGCCCTACGTCGTGGCCACGCTGGAAGCGGCCACCGGATTGACGGCCGGACCAGACAACATGGAGTCGGCGAACCTGGCAACGCTTGCGCATGGACGCGGGCTTTCGGCCGAACGCATCGGCCGCGCCGCCATGCAGTTGTTCACGATTTCGCGCAAAGTCGAGACCTTCTTTGACAGTTGGGACGTGCTGATCACGCCCGTGGATCTGACGCCCGCGCCCAAACTTGGCGTGATCGATTCGAACGCAGCGCACAGGACCATGGATGACTGGTTCGACATGGCCATTGGCCGCTTTGCAGCCTTCGCCCCGATCTTCAACGTCACGGGACAACCGGCTGTTTCTCTGCCGCTGGCGATGAGTTCAGAAGGTCTGCCCGTGGGGGTTCAGTTCGCCGCGCGCGTCGGCGACGAAGCCACGCTGCTACGACTCTCCTCACAGCTCGAAGTGGCGCATCCGTGGACCCTGCGCCTCCCTCGAGTTCACGTCGGCACGCTGGACAAGTAGATGACGTCGCCACTTTCCCTGGACCTGCTGGACACGCGCCTCAAGCCGCTGTGCGACGCGTACCTGGGCTCCACCCAGACGCCTGGCGCCTCCATCGCGCTCGTGGTCGGCGACAACGGCTACCACTACGGCTACGGCGTGAAGTCAATCCTCACCCGTGAGCCGGTGAGCGTGCACACCGGCTTCAACATCGGCTCCTGCACCAAGGCCCTGGTCTCGGCCACGCTGGCGTCTCTCATCGCCGACGGCCTCGCGTCCTGGGACGACCCGGTGACGAAGTATGTTCCCGAATTCCAACTCTATGACCCCTGGGTCACGCAGCAGGTCACGCTGCGTGACCTCTCGGCCAACCGCCTGGGACTGCCGCGCGAGGGGCTGGTCGAGTACGGTTTTGACGGCTCTGTTCCAGTTCTGTACACCCTGGCCGCCCTGCGCCACACGCAACCCAAATACCCGTTTCGAGACCGCTTTGGCTACGTCAATACCGGTCATACGGCCAATGCCGTGGCGGCGGGGCGCATCAGCGGCAAGGGTTTTCTTGCCACGCTGCGCGAGCGCATTCTCGCCCCCCTGGGCATGAACCACAGTTCAGGCGGCGCGGCTGCGAAGGATGAACTTGCCGATCAGGCGGCTTGGCACTGCGCCGTGGACGGCAAGATCGTCACCATCGACACCGTGCATACCGACATGTACTTCGGCGGCGGCGGCATGGTGGTGTGCGGCGCCGACGCGGTCCAATGGCTGCGGCTGCACCTCAACGCGGGCCAGGTAGACGGCAAACAGATTGTCCCCAGCGATGCACTGATGGAAACGCACCAACCTCACGCCGCGGCCAGGCCGGGAAAGGACATCGCCAGTCTGTTTTACCCCGGCGCGCATATCGGCGCTTACTGTCTGGGTTGGGCGGCTTCGGACTTCGAAGGCCATCCCATGGTCTGCCATTCGGGCGGCGACTTCGGCATCAGCGCGATGACGATACTCTTGCCTAAATCAGGCATCGCCATCGCCGTCTACTGCAACCGCTCTGGCGCCAACGCCATGGCCACGGCCTACGCCATCGCGGCGACGCTGCTGGGCATGCCCGCTCGCGACTGGGACGCGCATTTCGCCGCGCTCACTCCGACACCTGCAGCGATGGAACGCAGTGACTCTCCCTTTGACGCATCGGTCTACGCGGGCTTGTACCGCCACCCGGCCGACGGCGAACTGCTGATCGAGCGCGTGGGTGGTGAACTTCACGGCGTTTTCAAGAGTGGCTACCGCATGGACTTCAGATTGCAGTCCCTGGGCGAGCACCGGTTCATGCTGAAATTCGAGCAGGCCGAATGGCGCGCGAGCGAGGCCAGGAACCAGAGCGTGCTGGCATTTGCGCTGGACAGCGGTGCGGCGACGAAAGCCGAACTGCAGTTCGCGGGCTTTTCCGCACGGTGTTTCAGCAGAGCGAAGGCTTGAACATGACGCAACACAAAGCACCTGGTTCGACCAGCGAAAACCTCAAGACCTGGATGATCTGGCTGTTCGCGGCGCCCAACCTGGCGCTGGCGGTGATGCACATCCCCGTGGGCCTGGTGCTGCCCGCGTACTACGCCACGCATACGCAGATCAGTCTGGCAGCGATCGGCACGGTGCTGCTGGTGGGGCGTCTGTTCGACGCGGCAATAGACCCCATGATCGGCTTCCTCTCGGACAAGAGCCACACGCGTCTTGGACGACGCAAGCCGTGGATGATTGCAGGTCTGCCACTGGCCTGCGTGGCCGTCGTGTTCCTGTTCACGCCTCCCGCCGACGCGGGCGCCGCCTACTTCCTGACCTGGAGCATGCTGCTGTTCATCGGCTGGACCTTGATCGAGATACCCTATTCCGCCTGGGCCGCCGAACTCTCGCGCAACTACCACGAGCGCAGTCGCATCTCCATGATCCGTGGCACCTTCGGCTACTTTGGCGGCCTGCTGTTCATGGCCTCTCCCATCCTGCTGTCGCCGTGGACCGGCAGCAGCCAGATCGGGGCGGAGGCACTGGCCATCGCAGGCTGGGCTGTGGCGATGACATTGCCGTTCCTGATGTTCGCCATCGTGGTCGGCGTACCCAATGGCGCCGAGGTGGCTGTGAGGGAAACCACGGTCAAGAGCCTCTGGACCGCGGTGCGCGTGAACAAGCCGTTTCGCTTCTTCGCCAGCGCTTATCTGGCCCAGGGACTCGCCAGCGGCGCCTGGGCGGCAACTGTGCTGCTGTTCGTCAACAGCATCCATCTGGCCAGTCATTTCCCGTTGATTCTGCTGACCGCGTGGGGCACAAGGGTCTGTGTCACGCCGCTGTGGCTCAAACTGATCTACCGATTTGGCAAGCACCGGGTCTGGTCGTTTGGCCTGCTGTGCTCCGGCCTGATCACGCCGCTGGCGCTGTTCATTACACCCGGCGCGTGGGCGCTGCCGGCCACCCTGATCTACGCGGTGGTGCTGGGCTTTGTCGAGACCGCGTCGCTCGCAGCTCCCGGCACCGTATTCGGCGACGTGATCGACTACGACACCTTGAAGACCGGCGCCGATCAGGCCGGCACCTACGTCGCCATCAGAGCGCTCTTGGACAAGTCTGGGGGCGCCATCGGCGGCGGTGCTGCCTTCTGGATCCTGAGCCTGCTCGACTACCACGTGAAAGGCGCGAACTCGGACTCGCAGATGTGGGGGCTGTACCTGTCGTTTGCCATCGTGCCCTCGCTCACCTATCTCGCCGTGAGCTTCTTCATCCGAAAATTTCCCATCGACGCGCGCCGCCACGGCGTCATCCAGCGGCGCATCGAAAGCCGCGCCTTGCGTGCCGCCAGAGCCATCACTGGTCAACCCGTGACAGAACCATCATGAAGTGCAGCGTCCGTAAGGAAATCTGGCCCCTCAACCGTCCCTTTCGCATTGCCGGGCGCGTCATGGAAACGGCCGACGTGATCGTGGTCGAGCTCTCGCAAGGCGGCTGGGTCGGACGCGGCGAAGCGGCCGGTGTCTTCTACCAGAATGAGACTTGTGACAGCATGATCAAACAGATTGAGGCCGTTGCCAGCGCGCTGCGCGCCGGCGTCGACAGGCAGAGCTTGCAGTTGCTGCTGCCACCGGGAGGCGCGCGCAACGCGCTGGACTGCGCGCTGTGGGAACTGGAGGCCAGGACCACAGGCCGCAGCGTCTGGGAGCTCAGCGGCGTCAAAGCCAAGCCGGTCGAGACCGTGTACACCATCGGCATCGAAGCCACGCCCGAGCTGATGGCGCAGCACGCCGCCGAAAAGACGGCCTACCCGTTGCTCAAGGTCAAGCTCGACGCCACGCAGCCGCTGAAGCGCATGCAGGCGATCCGCGCCGCCAGGCCGGACGTGCGCATCGTCGTCGACGCGAACCAGGGTTGGACTTTCGAGCTATTGAAATCGGTCGCACAGGCCTTCGCCGAACTGGGCGTGCAGATGATCGAGCAGCCGTTGCCGCGCAGTGCAGATGCGCAACTCGAACACTACAAGTCGCCGGTACCGCTGTGCGCCGACGAGTCCTGTCTGCACATCGGCGAACTGGAGGCCGCGGCGGCACGGTACCAGATGATCAACATCAAGCTGGACAAGACCGGCGGGCTCACGCCCGCGCTCAAGCTTGCAGCGGCGGCGCACGAGCGCGGCATGGGCGTGATGGTGGGCTGCATGGGAGGCACCTCGCTGGCGATGGCGCCGGCCTTCGTGCTGGCCTGCGTGTGCGACTTTGTCGACATCGACGGCCCGCTGCTGCAAAAGAGCGACCGCCTGCCGGGCCTGGACTACCGGGGCGGCGCGGTGAGCGTATTCGGACCAGAGGTATGGGGATAGCGAGATTTGAGCACGACCGAACCGGGGACAAAGATGTCACCATCGTTGAATTTTCTTCAGGACCGCTTGCGCGAGCAGCTCCGCAAGCACCGCATCCCGGGCGCGTCCATCGCAGTTTTGCACGATGGCGTCGTGCACGTGGCGGCTGCCGGCTACGCCAACATACCGGCGGGCATCGAGGCCGATGTGGACACCGTGTTCGACATCGGCTCGGTCACCAAGGTCTATACGACGACGCTGATGATGATGCTGGTCGAACAAGGTCTCATTGCGCTGGACGACCCGGTGGGGAAATACCTCCCGGACTTGTTGATCGATCAAGCGCCGGTGCGCGAAGCCGTCACGCTACGCACGCTGTTGAATCACACCAGCGGTATCGACGGCGATTTCTTCCCAGACATGGGCGGCGGCGACGAGGCGCTGGCGCGTTTTGTCAGCGCCTGCGCCCAACTCCCCTACCTGCATCCCACGGGTAAATTCAGGGCCTACAGCAACAGCGGGTTTTGCATCGCCGGGCGCGTGATCGAGGTAGTGTCCTGCAAGCCGTTCAATACGCTGTTGACCGAGCGACTCCTGCGCCCTCTTGGCACGGAAAAGTTTGGCTTCTTGGCCGACGATCTGATGCGTCACCGCCGCGCAGTCGGCCATCTCTGGGATTCCAGGGAACAGCGCTTCAGCTTGCCGCCCTCGCTGCGACTGCCCGAGTGCCAGAGTCCCGCGGGCGCCGTGCTGGCGATGGCAGCGCGGGATTTGCTGCGCCTGGGTCAGTTCCACCTGCGCGGCGGCGTCACCGAGAGCGGCGAGCGCTTGTTGGGTGCCGCCAGCGTGGCGCAAATGCAGGCCATCCACGGCGAGGTGCCGCCGTCGGCCAGCCTGCTGCGTCTGGGGTGGACTTCACCCAAGGCAGCCGACGCCTTCATGGTCGGCCACGGCGGACGCACGATAGAGCAGACTTCCTTCCTCGCGGTGCTGCCGGAGCACGGCTTTGGGCTGGCCGTCCTCACCAACTTCGGCGATGGCGCCAACAACATTCTCTATGACCTGGGCGCCGCGCTCATGCAGGAACTGTACGGCCTTGAACTCAAGGCGCAGCCGACGACCGCACCCGCTGACCTGAAAGCCCGGGACATCGATCTGTCCACGCTGGACACGGGCCGCATCGTCGGCCACTACCGCTGCGCCGCCGGCGAACTTGAACTCTCGGCACAGGGCGCAAGGCTGCGCGGCCGGTACCGTGCCAACGACCCCGCCATCCCGGGCAAGGTGAAGGAGGACGCATTGACGCTGGCGCCGATGGGAGGCGACAAGTTTGCCATCCTCATGGACGACCCCGATCTGCCGCGCCCCATCTGCGAGTTGGTCGCCGAGGGCGGTGCTGGCGCGCCGTTTTCCCACGTGTTTGCCGTCGGCAGAGTATTCAACAGGGTCACACCATAACCGCGATGAACCTTGCGTATTCCACCGCTTTATGAAGCCGCGCAACAGACTTTATTCAAATTCATGAAAGCAGCGACGTCACGGGTCTGGCTACCCGTGGACCAACGCCAACTTTTTGACGAAGAAGAAAAGACGTCTGCCCTGGTGATGGGCGAGAATGACGCCCGCGCGGTGAAGCAGGGTGCCAGTGTCGAGCAACTGACCAAGCTCCATCGCTCAGTCTTTCTTTAATCCGCATATCCCCATACTGACTTTTGTTTGGAGGGCAGCTTCACTGGTCCGACTGTCGCCATTGCCAACGCCAGGCCACAATTTCCAAAGCAATGCGGAAACCAGACCCGCTGCCACTGCTACCTAAAAACACAAGGACGCCCAATACGGCGTAAGCCACGGAGTGAAGCACAAGCCCGGACGCGTACTGGCCCAGGTCTTCCCGCGCTCCTGGGAGTGAGCCGAGGACGAGGATCAACGCAAACATTGAAATCGCGCTGCGTTAGCACAGCGCCTGGCACCTCGGTGTCGCCCCCTCGGGGCGGCATCCTTAGTCGCCCATCAGTCAATCAGAATCCGATTGACAGCATTATGACTAAATGGGCATAATCAGCCGATGTCGAGCCAAACTCGCAAACCACTCAAATGGATCGGTTCGGCCAAGCGTGACCTTGATGCCATGCCCGAGGACGTCAAAGACGTGTTCGGGCATGCGATCGATTTGGCGCAAGCGGGTGGAAAACATCAGGACGCAAAAGCGATGAGCGGATTCGGTTCTGCGGGCGTCCTGGAAATGGTCGAGGACTTTCGTGGGGATACCTACCGTGCCGTCTACACGGTCAAGTTAGCCGGGTGGATCTACGTCCTGCACTGCTTCCAAAAGAAATCCAAAAGCGGCATTTAGACACCAAGGGAAGATATGGACCTGATCTTCGCTCGCATGAAAGCGGCAAAGCAGGATTACGCAGTTTGGCAAGCACAGCAAGGAGCACGGTGATGAACCAAAATAAGGAAATTACCATCGAAGAAGGTAGCACCAACGTTTACGCCGACTTGGCGTATGCCGATGCAGCCGAGATGCAACGCAAGTCCACGCTTGCCGGCGAGATCGCCCGTGCGATCAAGGCACGCCGCCTAACCCAAGACGGTGCTGCTGCCTTGCTCGGTATCGATCAATCGAAGGTGTCGCGCATCACGCGTGGACAGTTTCGTGGCGTCAGCGAAGCGAAGCTGCTGGAACTGGTCACCAAGTTAGGCCACGACGTAAAAATCGTGGTTGGCCCAGTGCGACGGCGCGTC
Source organism: uncultured beta proteobacterium (assembly GCA_903832285.1). Classification (GTDB taxonomy): domain Bacteria; phylum Pseudomonadota; class Gammaproteobacteria; order Burkholderiales; family Burkholderiaceae_C; genus CAIKVZ01. Next base: position 36,711 of record CAILAY010000150.1, read on the forward strand.
GGCAAAATCGAACTGCAATTTGCATGATCGATGCGGTGCTACCGTCATGCGCAGCGTTGCGCGAGCGCAGATACGCAGCCTTGGCATTCAAGCTTTCTCTCGCACCTGTTGATTGCCAACGCCAGGCCACAATTTCCAAAGCAATGCGGAAGCCGCGCCCGCTGCCGCGACGTCCACCATCCAGTCTGTGACCGCCGCGGTGCGGTAGGGGAAGAAGCTCTGCACGCCTTCATCCAGGGCGCCCATTACCGCAACGGTCAGAGTCGCCTTGATCGCACGCCGAGACCCGCTGCCACTGCCACCCAAGAACACAAGGACGCCCAATAGGGCATAAGCCACGGAGTGAAGCACAAGCCCGGACGCGTATTGGCCCAGGTCTTCCCGCGCTCCAGGAAGTGAGCCGAGGACGAGAATCAATGCAAACATCGAAATCGCACTGCGATAGCACAGTGCCTGGCACCTCGGTGTCGCAAGACGCCCGAAAATAGTGAACATTTTTATCATCGAGGTATGGTACCAAACAGCCGATAGCTGTGGCCATGCCGACCGACGTCGTGCCCGTGGCAGGGGACAGGTTGCCCTCGGGGACGCGGTTCTCGCTGAGCACCCGCGTTCAGTGCGCCAGCAAGTCGACGAGCTGATGCCACCGCGTCTCGCGCAGGATTCTGGCCATGGCCACGCAGTCCCCTGGCATGGCGCGCTCGTGCTTCTTGACGTCGAGCCAGCGGTTCACCATCGTGACGCGTGGCACGGACAGCACCTGCAGTTCGCTGCGCGGCAGCTTGCCGTTGAGCAAGTCGGGGTTGCGCTGTACCAGCGGCCGGCAGCCCGGAGTGCCGATAGGCACCACGCGCCAGTCGCTGGGCAACGCAGCTTCCCGATCTCGATCGATGCACGCGGGCGCTGCACGCCCAGCTGGGTCGAGTGCCAAAAGCATCGCTTGCGCATTGCGATAGGCGTCGACGTCCTTGCGCCTTGACGGTTTTGTGTCGGCGCCTTCGGCGGCCTTGCGGGCATCCTCCTCCCAGCGCCGCTGCATGACCTCCAGCTTGCGTGCGTTGGCTTCGGCGCCGGCTTGGCGCTGCTCGGCTACCTCGCGCCGACGCTTGTCTTGCGCTTCAGGTGACATGAAATCGGCGTAAGCCTTCTTCTTGGCGTCACTGCCCGAGACAACCGAGTCCGCCGCGCTCTTGTAGTGCGGTATCAGCGCCTTCAGCGCCCGCTCGGTGCTTACCGGCGTCCACAACACCGCGCCGGGGCGCGAGATAACCAGCGTGTCGTTGTAGACCGGCATGCCGTCGAGTTCGCCGCTCTTTTTCGGCTCGAGAACGAAGGTGTCGTCGCCGTCCCTCACGACTGCGTTGCCATCTTCGAAACCAGGGCCGACGTTGACGACGATCCCGGCGCGGCAATACACCTCCTCGATCACACCGACACCCGCGGCCGGTGCCGCCGTCGACCTGGACCGCAGCCACCGCATATCCACGTAAGGCGCAGCGCTGAAACGGAGTTCGCCGCGCAACGGCAGGTGCGCACCAACATAGCGCTGCAACTCGTTGACGTCCTGAAAGCTGCCCAGCGTCGCCGCGACGTCGAGCTCGAAGCCCATCGGCGGGCTCAGCACCGGCGCGCGGGTGAGCACGTCCATGACCCTGCGCAGGTTGGCGTCGAAAGCGTTGAACTCGGCATCGGTCACCTTCATCTCGGCCCTCGAATACAGCGCCGACACCGTCCACGGCCGCAGCTTGCCGGGCCGGTCGCGCAGGTAGGGAGGGTCGGGTTCGGCACCCGGCTCGCGAGGCAGCGGCGGCAGCGGCTCGGGGATCAGGTCCAGTGACGGTCGCTGTGAATCGCGCGCCTGCGCTGCGGCGGCGATCTTGGCGTCGAGCGCGACGCGATCGATCGGCACCCGGTTGTTGATGGCCAACCGACGTCCGCGCTCGTAGGCGCGCACCGCGTCGATATATTCGCTCGCGGTGGCCAGGCCGTCGCCATAGCGGATCCAGGCATTGGCATCCTCAGCTTCGGCCCTTGTCGCCGAGTCGCCCGATGTGGAAGGCGTCGGCGGCGCTGCCGTTGCAGTGGGTGCTGTTGCTGGCGCCGCGGCAGCGGGCTTACGGTCGCGTGCGCTGCGTGCAGCGCCAAGTTTGGCATTGAGCGCCGCAGTGTCGATGGTGAGCTTGCTGTTGTAGGCGATGCGCCCGGCGCGCTCATACAGGCGCACCGCCTCAAACGCATCGCCCCCGGCAACGAGCGCGTCGGCCTGGCGCACGGTCAACTCGTATTCCTGCAGCGCCTGTGCGGCACCGCTGGTCTGTGCCTGACTGCATTGCACCGCGAATAACATCGCGATGAGCATCAGTCCATGCTGTGTGACTTGTCGAAGCCGCATCGTCAACTCCCTCCCTGCCGAATTGAGGACTCAGACCACCAGCCACGGCAGCTTCTTGCCTTTCCCGCCCTTGCCCGACGTGCAGTATCGCGCCACGAGGCCGCTGCAGGCGAACCTCGCGCGTCAGTGTGCTGGATCAGTTATTCAGCTCCACCGCCGTCCCACCGGAACAAGGTGTGGTGACATTATTGGTCAGAGTGTTTCAGTATTTTCCCGTGCTATTGAAAACTATGCCATAGGCAACACCGGCCAAGTAGGCGCCATCGGCGAAGGCACTGGGGGAACCGGTGTCGATAGCGATGCCAGCTGAGCTCGTGGCTGTGGCCAGGCGGCCGTTGAGGATGAGGTTTTCGGTGAGCACCGCACCCGGGGCACTGGAGATGACAATGCCCAGGGCTTGCGATCCGCTGGTGCAACTATTTGTGCAGTCCTTCTTGATGACTTCGTTGTCGCTCACCTGGGCGCCGGTCCCTGTCACCTCGATGCCGATGGCGCTGTTGCCGGCCGTCCCGCTCCAGGGGTCGATGGCGGTGGAACCCGTGGTGGAGACGACCCGGCTGCGGCGCACCACCGAGCCGGCGCCTTCGACCAGGATACCTACCGAGCGGCTCTGATCCGAAGTCACTCCTTCCACTGCATTGCCCGAGGAAGAACCCGGGGTGGTGAA
>CAILAY010000151.1 GCA_903832285.1 uncultured beta proteobacterium
ATCAAGGCGACCAAGTCAACACCAGCGGTCGGATTGGAGTCGATCAGACGTTTGCCACACGCATGCGCAAACAGCAGTTTGCACGAAGTCAGGATGCGCTTTGAAATGGTCCAGGAGCGTTTGGCCGATTCCAAGACGTGCACGATTTCTGCTGGCGTGACCTGGCGCACTTCAAGTGAGCCGAGCTTGGGCAGGATGACCTTTTCGAAATCCCACTTGCGATAGTAGATCGTTCCTTTGGCGAGGTGGGGCGTGACGAGTTTCTTTTCTTTGTAGTCGGCTACGAGTTGGCGAACGGTCCATGCCATTTTGGAACGCATCTTCTCGACTTTTTTATCGACGGCCGGGTCGTTTCCCTTGTCGACTTCTACGCGATGGGCGCGCGCAAATTGTCGGGCTTTTGCGAGCGAGAGGTCAGGGTAGTTGCCGAGGGTCAGTTCCTTGCGCCGTCCAGCGCCTGTCCGATAGCGCAGCACCCAACTGGCGGTACCTGAATCTGAGAGTGTGAATGTCAGACCGCCGCCATCCGAGCGAGCGACCGGTGCGCCTTTGACTACCCAATGCCGTATCTGAACGTCGTCGAGCAGGTTGACTTGAGTTCCCATGGGGTAGTGCTTGAGGTTGGGTAGCTTCTACCGCCAGTATAGGCGCTAGCTACCCAGCTAGCTACCCACTTTGACCGTGCTGCAAAGAAACGTCTTGGGATCACGTTTTACGTAAGCAATTGATTTATAACGAATTTTATTTTTTACGTGGGATTTCATGAGCCTATATGGACCCCTATTTGACGTTCCAGGTGGCAAGTTTCATGACATTGAGGATGCTGTTTGTAGCGGGCTCAAGCGCAGGCTTGCCGTTCGCGATGGACGCGCAGCAGCATCTCCCTGAAGGCGGCCTTGACTTTGAGCATATGGGTTTGCTTGTGGGGGAAGAGCTGTTCCGAGTCCATCGCGTGCACGACCATGGCATGGTCAATTTCAAACACCAGCAATTCGCCGTTCGCCGCCTGGGCGCAATCGACGCACAGGTAGTCAAGCCGGGTGCGTTGGAATATGGCTTCAAGCGCGGCTCCGTGGTGCCGCAGGAAGTCATCAAACTGCGTCATGAAACGCGCCTCTTCCGCTCTCTTTTGGGCGTCTTCATACATGCCCGCATTCACGTAATGGACCATCCAGTGCGAAGAAACCGCCATATGACAGGCAAAGGCGCGTCCCTGGATGAGGGCAACCCGGTACTTGCGGAACATGCCATCCGGTCCGCTGTAATCGATGAAGCGCGCAATGAAGAAGTCGCTGTCTGGCACACGTTCCAGATAGGGAAGGAGGGATTTCGGGTCATTAATTTTGTCAAGGTCGCGCCCTGCGTGGGATCCCACGGGCCGCACGATGACTGGAAAGTCGCCGCCTGCCAGCAACTCGGGCAGCACCGCAGCACCCGTCGCAACAGCCAGCAGTTGGGCGCGCGAAACCTGCAGCGTAGGAGGGACAAGCAGACCCGTCACGTCCTTCAGCAACTCGCTGGCAAGGTCGCGCCCGGTGGATGCAATGCAATGGGGTGCATTGAGGACGGGCCTGGGCCAATGAGCCAGAGAGTGTTCCAGCGAATCGAGCATGTGTCGGTGCTCGTCTAGTTCGCTCAAACCCACCAACAGAACATCGTGCTCAGGCAGCGGCAAGTGTTGTGGATCGTCAGGGGAAAGGTAGTACAGATCCAGATCGATGTCGCTGTTTTCGAGCAGACAATCGAGCGGCGTGTTGGCCGCCAGATCTCCGGGCGCCATGAGCATGAGCAGGCGCAGTGTGGCGGGTTGTTGTGTGGCCGCGATGTGAAAGTGACGGCTTAACTCCAGTGCCGCGGCCTGGAGTTTCAGGCCGGCATCGCGGTGCCCCAGGCACATCGTGATGGTGGAAAGATTCATCCACAGATTCGCGTCGTCCATATCGACCGCGGTTTGCTCGAGCATCTTCTTGGCCATGGGTTGCAGATCGGTGCCACCGATATTCAAGCGCAAGAAGGGTGCAAGGCCGACAAAGGGCGTCGCGGACATCGTGTTTTTATCCATGGAACCGGAGATCAAGAAGCTGCTGTGTGCCAGGGTAACTGCCAGTTTGCAAGTGTCGCATGAATCTTGTGGCGCCTTGCTTGCTTCACTGTTCGAGCCGATTCCACCGCCCGCCAGCCCCGAATCGGGTGTCACACGTCTGTCACAAATCTTTCTTAAAGTCGCTTCATTGTTCACACCAACTGAAGGATTCCACCATGAAGTCGATTCGCAAATTCCTCGCTGCCAGCCTGATCGGTGCCGTCGCGGTGGCTTGCGCCAATGTCGCTGTCGCACAGGACGTGACCGGCGCTGGCGCGACGTTTCCCGCACCGCTGTATGCCAAGTGGGCGTCCGAGTACAACAAGGTTACCGGCATCAAGATCAACTACCAGTCGGTGGGTTCTGGCGCCGGCATCAAGCAGATCGATGCCAAGACCGTAGCCTTCGGCGCATCCGACATGCCGTTGACAGATGAAGTCCTCATGACCAAGGGTCAGATGCAGTTCCCCACCGTCATTGGCGGCGTGGTTCCCGTGGTCAATATCCAGGGTATCAAACCCGGACAACTCAAGCTCAACGGCCAAGTGCTGGGTGACATCTACCTGGGCAAGATCACGAAGTGGACCGATGCTGCCATCAAGGCGCTGAACACGGGTCTGTCCTTGCCGGATGCCGACATCGCTGTCGTGCGCCGTGCTGACGGTTCGGGCACCAGTTTCATCTTTACCAACTACTTGAGCAAGGTGAACACTGAGTGGAAATCCAAGGTCGGTGAAGGCACGGCCGTGAACTGGCCTGCGGGCGCGGGTGGCAAGGGCAATGAGGGCGTTGCCGCCTTCGTGAATCGCTTGCCAAACTCCATCGGCTATGTGGAATACGCCTACGTCAAGCAGAACAAGATGGTTTACGCGCAAATGCAAAACGCTGCCGGAAATTTCGTCTCGCCCGAAGAAAACGCCTTCAAGGCCGCTGCCGCGGGCGCCGAGTGGAGCAAGAGCTTCTACCAGATTCTGACGAACCAGGCGGGCAAGGATTCCTGGCCCCTGACCGGTGCGACCTTCATCCTGATGCATAAGGTCCAGGACAAGCCCGCCGACGCAACCGCGACTCTCAAGTTCTTCACCTGGGCCTACAAGAACGGCGACAAAATGGCAGACGAACTCGATTACGTGACCATGCCCACTGTGGTCAAGACGCAGATCGAAAAGGCCTGGGGCGAGATCAAGGACGCATCCGGCAAGGCCGTGGCGTTCAAGTAAGTCAGGCGATTTCAACAGTCCTCCCTAGGGTTCGCGGCGTGTCCTCTACACTTTCAGGCGCGGCCGGGTCGCTCGATCATTTCACGATGGGTCCAGGACAAGCCATGACATCAACTCCCTTAGCACCTGCGCGGCGCAGCGGCCCCCTGCTTGACAGGCTCTTCGGCTGGACTGCTTTAAGCGCTGCGTGGCTGACATTGCTGCTGCTGGTTGCCATCCTGGGGTCGCTGATTGTGGGTGCATGGCCCGCGATCGAAAAGTACGGCCTGGGTTTTCTCACCAGTACCACCTGGGATCCGGTGAAGGAGGAGTTCGGTGGTTTGGTGATGATCTATGGCACGGTCGCAACCTCGTTGATTGCACTGCTGATCGCGGTGCCTGTAAGTTTTGGCATCGCACTGTTCCTGACCGAGCTCTCGCCCGCGTGGCTCAAGCGCCCTCTGGGCACGGCCATTGAACTGCTCGCGGCCGTGCCATCCATCGTTTACGGCATGTGGGGTTTGCTGGTGTTTGGCCCAATCCTGGCGAGCTACGTGCAAAAGCCGCTGCAGTCGCTGTTCCATGGCGTGCCTTACATGGGGGCCTTTTTCAGTGGCCCGCCCGTGGGCATTGGCATCTTGTCAGCAGGGATCATCCTGGCCATCATGATCATTCCCTTCATCGCCGCGGTCATGCGCGATGTGTTTGAAGTCACGCCGCCTTTGCTCAAGGAGTCGGCTTACGGGCTAGGTGCCACCACCTGGGAGGTGGTGTCGTCGGTGGTGCTGCCCTACACCAAGACTGGCGTCGTGGGCGGCATCATGCTGGGTCTGGGTCGTGCTTTGGGCGAGACCATGGCGGTGACCTTTGTCATCGGCAATATGAACCAGCTCGATTCGCTTTCGGTGTTCCAGGCGGCCAACAGCATCACCTCCGCGTTGGCGAATGAATTTGCCGAGGCTGGAGAGGGGCTGCATCAGGCGTCGCTGATCTATCTGGGACTGGTACTGTTCTTCATCACATTTGTGGTGCTGTCTCTTTCCAAACTGCTGCTGGCGCAATTGCGCAAAGGCGAAGGGACCAAATCATGACGGGGTCCATGTCCGCCATTGATCCGCGCGCAGCCAAGTTCGCGCGGCGCAAACGCGTTAACCGTGTGGCGGTGGCGCTTTCCTTGGGCGCCATGCTCTTTGGCCTGTTCTGGCTGGCCTGGATTCTGTGGGAGACGGTGCGCCTGGGTGTAGGCGGATTGGTGATGGCCACGTTCACGCAAAGCACGCCGCCGCCGAACGAGGTCGGAGGGCTTGCGAACGCGATTTACGGCTCGTTCCTGATGGTAATGTTGGCCACCTTCGTTGGCGCACCCATTGGCATCATGGCCGGCATTTACCTGGCCGAATACAACACCAAGGGATGGCTCGCCTCGGTCACGCGCTTTGTCAATGACATCCTGCTGTCGGCGCCATCGATCGTCATCGGACTGTTCGTCTACGCCGTGGTGGTGGCACGCTTCAAGACGTTTTCAGGTTGGGCAGGCGTCATGGCGCTAGCGTTGATCGTGATTCCCGTGGTGATACGCACCACCGAGAATATGCTGCAACTCGTTCCCGCGGGACTGCGCGAAGCGGCTTACGCTTTGGGCGCCCCCAAATGGAAAGTGGTCCTGGGCATCACGCTGAAGGCGGCACGCGCCGGTGTGGTGACCGGCATCCTGCTGGCCGTGGCGCGAATCGCCGGCGAGACTGCGCCGCTGCTATTCACGGCGTTGAGCAACCAGTTTTGGACCTCCAATCTGGACGGACCGGTCGCGAGCTTGCCGGTGACGATTTTCAAATTTGCCATGAGCCCCTACGAGAATTGGCAACACCTAGCCTGGGCCGGTGTGTTCCTGATCACTGTGGCGGTGCTGGGACTGAATGTCCTGGCACGCGTGCTGACCCGCCAGAAGAATTGAACAAGGTTAAAGAATCCATGGAAACCCTCACATTGAGCAACGAGATCTCCAAGATTTCTGTCAAGGACCTGAACTTCTTTTATGGAAAATTCCACGCGCTCAAGAACGTGAATATCGAGATTCCGCAGAACAAGGTGACGGCCTTCATCGGACCGTCGGGCTGCGGAAAATCCACTTTGTTGCGCGTTTTCAACCGCATGTTCGAACTTTATCCGGAGCAGCGCGCACAAGGTCAGGTCGTACTTGACGGCGAAGACCTGCTCACGTCTAAAAAGGACGTGGCGTTGCTGCGTGCCAAGGTCGGCATGGTGTTCCAGAAACCCACACCGTTTCCGATGTCGATCTACGACAACATCGCCTTTGGCGTGAAGTTGTTTGAATCGTTGAACCGCAGCGACATGGACGAGCGTGTGGAATTGGCGCTGCGCAAGGCGGCACTTTGGGGCGAGGTCAAGGACAAACTCAGCCAAAGTGGTTCCGGTCTTTCGGGTGGCCAGCAACAGCGTTTGTGCATCGCGCGCGGCATCGCGATCAAGCCCGAGGTGCTGTTGCTGGACGAGCCCTGCTCGGCGCTGGACCCGATTTCAACGGCCAAGATCGAGGAGTTGATCGTGGAGCTCAAGAGCGACTACACCGTGGTCATCGTGACGCACAATATGCAGCAGGCCGCGCGCTGCAGCGACTACACAGCCTACATGTACCTGGGTGATCTGGTGGAATTTGGTGCCACCGAACAAGTGTTCTTCAAGCCCAGTCGTCAGGAAACGGAAGACTACATCACGGGTCGATTTGGCTGATCTAAATGAGACTATGACTTTCGCAGTCTCAACAAAACAAGGAAAGAAAACCATGGGTGACAAACATCTGTCCAGTCAGTTTGACAGCGAGCTGAGCGAAGTGTCTTCTCGGGTGATGGAGATGGGCGGACTGGTGGAGTCGCAAATTCGCACCGCGGTTTATGCGCTGGCCGAGTTCAGTACGGAACTGGCGGATCAGGTGACCCAGGCTGAAAACCGCGTGAACAACCTTGAGTTGGAAATCGATCGCGAGCTGTCCTCCATCATTGCGCGGCGCCAGCCCACGGCGCGGGACCTGCGCCTCCTCATAGGCGTGTCCAAGATCACTGCGAACCTGGAGCGTGCGGGCGACGAGGCGGCCAAGGTGGCGCGCATGGTTCGTGCCATTATCGACAGCGGCTCGGCCAGGCTATTGCCGGCGTCGGAGTTGCGCGTTGCCGCCGATCTCGCATCGGGTCAACTGCGCAAGGCGCTGGACGCCTTTGCGCGGCTCGACGCCACCACGGCGGTGTCGATCCTGAAGGAGGACGACGCCATCGACCGCGAATTCGATGGCTTTGTACGCAAGCTCATCACCTACATGATGGAGGATCCGCGCACCATATCGGCCAGTCTGAACCTGTTGTTTCTGGCGAAGGCGATCGAGCGCATTGGCGACCACGCCAAGAACATTGCCGAAGTCGTCATCTACGTGGCCAAGGGCGAAGACATTCGGCATTCCACCATGGAGACCATCGAGTCAATCGTCAATCCATGAAGAAATTGCCCAGAGTACTGATCGTCGAAGATGAAGCGGCCATCGCCGAACTGGTGGCGGTGAATCTGCGGCACAACGGCTTTTCACCGGTCTGGGCCAGCGATGGCGAGGCGGCGCAGCGTGAACTCGACGCGGTGCTGCCCGACGTGATTCTGCTGGACTGGATGCTGCCCGGACAGAGCGGCGTGGCGCTGGCCAAGCGGTGGCGCGCCGACGCGCGTACCAAGGGTGTACCGATCCTGATGCTGACCGCCCGTAGCGATGAGCCCGACAAGGTTGCGGGTCTGGACGCGGGTGCCGACGACTACATCACGAAGCCTTTCTCGACTCAGGAACTGCTGGCGCGCATGCGCGCCGTATTGCGCCGGCGCGCTCCCGAGCAGGTGGCCGACAGCGTGACCATGGGTGAACTTGTGCTCGATGGTGCGACCCATCGTGTGTCGTATCAGGGGCAGAGCCTCAAGTTGGGACCGACGGAATTCAAGCTGCTGCATTACCTGATGAAACACGCCGAGCGAGTGCACAGCCGGGGCCAGTTGCTGGACAAGGTCTGGGGCGATCATGTGTTCATTGAGGAGCGCACGGTGGACGTGCACGTGAAACGGCTGCGCGAATCTTTGGGCGACGCCGGTGCCATGGTGGAGACGGTGCGCGGTGCCGGTTACCGAATGACGGTGCAGGGCGCACGCACTTAAGGTGCGGTCCATATGGTCTGGCGGCTGCTCCGGTTTTTTCTGTTTCAGGTCGTGGGGGCAGGATCGGGCTTGATCTTGTGGCCACTGGAAGATCCCTTTCGGGGCGCCTTGCTGGGATCGATTCTGGCTGGAGTGGTTTGGGTTCTGGTCGACCTGCGGCGTGGCATAAAGCTGCTGTTCTGGTTGCGCGACGGCACAGTGGCACGGATGCCAGAATTGCGCGGCCTCTGGGGCGAAGTGGGGACGAGAACGCGTGCGTTGCTCAAGGCGCGGGATCATCAATTGGCGCAGAGCGATACGCGTCTGACGGAATTTCTGGCAGCGATCCAGACCTCGCCCAATGGTGTGGTTTTGCTCGACGCACGTGGACGCATTGAGTGGTGCAACCGCACCGCTGCGGAGCATTTCGGCTTCGATCCACAGCGCGACCTGGGCCAGCAACTGGGCAACCTGCTGCGCGATCCGGTGTTTGCGGCCTACCAGACGGCGCTCGACTACAGTCATGCCGTCGTGATTCCGGGTCCGCGCAGCACAGTGAGCCGACCGGTCAGGTTGTCCGTGGACCTGCACGCCTATGG
>CAILAY010000152.1 GCA_903832285.1 uncultured beta proteobacterium
CTTCTCATCAAACGCTACAGAGCCCACGAACCAAGGATGGGCTATTCCCAGGGCGGCTTCAAACAGCTTCGCAGTCATGAGTTCACTCGTCAAAGTTGATAAATATGGCTATAGATTACCCACTCAAATTTCAACAGAGGCCAAAATGTTGAGGTAGCGTTCCCGCGCGCCCGGTGTTCCCTGCAGGATTTGGGTGGCAAACATATTGCCGGCGGCGATGGAAGTGGCGTACTGGAACACGTAGAAGCGATTGTAGAAATGCGGAACGTAGGCCCACTCGATGGTGTACAGATCATCTACCTTTACAACGCCGTCCTGGTCGCCGTGATAGCGTTTGAGGATGTCGCCATAGATCTTTGTGATGGCCTCGCCAGTCAGGGAATCACCCTTGTCCACCCGGGCGTGCACTTCTCGTTCGAAGTCGGCAAACATCGCTTGCTTGAAAAACGTCCCGCGCAGATTTTCCAGTTGCGAACCCAGGTACAGCAATCGTTCATCGTCGTTCCTGGCGGTCTTGAGCATGTGGTCCAGCAGCAGCACCTCGTTCGTGGTGGATGCGATCTCGGCCGTGAACGTCGGGTAGTCGGCGGTGATAAAGGGCTGCGCCTTGTTCGCCAGATAGGAGTGCATGGCGTGGCCCCATTCGTGCGCCAGCGTGGATACCGATTCGTAGTCGTCGTTATGGTTCAGCAGCAGATAAGGATGCACGTCGTAGGCGGCGCCGTTCATGTAGGCGCCAGAGCGCTTCCTGGGTCGCGGGTGTACGTCCATCCAGCGGCTGCGGGTGCCCAGTTCAAGAGCACGAACGTAGTCCTCGCCCAGCGGCTTGACCGCGTCCAGCATCAGCTGCGTGCTCACTGCGATCGGGTACTTCAAGTCGCTCGACAACAGGGGCGAGTACACGTCGTAGTACCGCAACTCACTCAGTCCCAACATTCTTGCGCGCAGCCGGAAGTAGCGATGCAGCGTCGGCAGATTGGCGTTGGCCTGCTGCACCATGGTGTCGTAAATCGAGCGCGGCAATTTATTGGCATCCAGCACCCATGTCAGCGAGTCGGGGTAGCGGCGCACCCTGGCGTAGACGGCATCGCGCCTCAATTGCTGATAAAGGCTGACGCCATAGGTGCGCTCGAACTCCTTCCATTTCGCCCAGAAGGCGTCGAACACCAGCTTGCGATCAGCGCGGTTGTTCAGGGCACGATACTTTTCATAGCCGGTCTGATCGAGCCGCACTTCGGAGCCGTCCGACAGCTTCACCGTGGGCCAGGGCATGTCGGCGGCCGAGAGCGTCGAAAAGACGGCACTTGCGGCATCGGTTGCCATGCCAAATTGGGCGATCAACGCCTCACCCTTTCGATCCAGAGTGTGCGCAGCCGTGCGCAAAATGTCGTCCAGCGGATGGCGATGGATCGCCAGAGATTTATCCTTAAGCAGGAAGCTGTCGACCTTGGAGCGACCCAATTGCAGGATTTCGGGATTGAAAAACGAGCTCGCCTCATCCAGGCGGCTGCTCAGCGTCTCGGCACGCTGTTTCAAATCCTGCCCCGGCGCCAAACCGGTGTCTTCGTCATTCGTTTGCGACGCGTATACCGCCAGTCGATTGGAGCGTTTAAGCACTTCCGCATTCAAATCCAGGCAGGTTTTGAAGCGCTTGACGGAATCCGTCAAATGGCCGCTGCATGTCGCCAGGGTCTGCAACTGCTGCTCCAGTTTGACCGCATCCTTGTCCCACTCAGCCGGTGTCGCATAGAGGTCCTTGAGGTTCCATCGGTCCGCGTCGGATTCGGCTGAGAAGCCCAATCCCGGCGCAGCGGCAAGCAACATCATCAGACTGACCGTTCCAGCTATTTTCATGGGCAAAATGTCTCGTTAAAGGTTGCGGTAATGCATTTCAAAAGGCGCTCTGATTGTGACCAGAAGCGGACCCAAAGCTATAATTTCAACATCCATGAAGCTCCTTGCACTCCCGGCTTTTTCTGACAACTACATCTGGCTGCTGCATGACAAGGGACGCGCTGTGGTCGTCGACCCGGGCCAAGCCCAACCCGTGCTGGATGCGTTGGCACGTGAGCAACTTCAGCTGGAAGCGATTCTAGTCACGCATCACCATGACGATCATGTGGGTGGCGTGCAGGCGCTGCGTGAGCACACCGGCGCCAGCGTCTACGGCCCCGCACGGGAGCGCATGCCGGAGCCGCTGACCCGCTTGCAAGGAGGCGACCGGGTTCAGGCGCTGGGGTTGGACTTCGAGGTGATCGACGTGCCCGGACATACGGCTGGCCATATCGCCTACTTTTGCCGGGTGGCAAACGACATGGCACCGATGCTGTTTTGCGGCGACACCCTGTTCTCCGGCGGTTGCGGCCGATTGTTTGAAGGCACGCCAGCGCAGATGCTGGCTTCACTGGATGCGTTGGCCGCGTTGCCCGGCGCGACCCAGGTATGCTGTGCCCATGAATACACACTCGCCAATCTGCGATTCGCGCTCGCAGTGGAACCGGACAACGGCGATTTGATCCGCTATGCCGCTCTGTGTGGCGACAAGCGCAGCAAGAATTTGTCGACCCTGCCCTCGAACATGGCTTTGGAGTTGAAGATAAACCCGTTCTTGCGCACCCGCTGCGCTGACGTGATCGCCGCAGCCGAGCGCTTCGATCCTTCAGCGCGCGGGCCGTCGGGTCACTTGGCGGCGCTGCGCCAATGGAAGAACCAGTTTTGAAGAAACTCCTGCTGGTTGTTGCCGCAGGCATTTGGCTTTCGGGCTGCGCAGTCGCTCCCGCCATGGCACCCGCGGTGTCCACGGCGCCCGCTGTGCCCGCTGCGACGGCGCTCGGCGATCCGGCTCCCGGCAGACTCCCCGCTGAGCCAGCACCGCTGGTGGTGGCGGCCATGCCCAACCAACCCGAGCTCAAGCCCATCATTCCGGAAGGTCCGCTGCAACCTATCACCGCAGCCGAAGCCGCGTCAATGGCGGTGGCCCGCCTGACCGCGCCCGCCGACCTGTGGGAACGCATACGCCGTGGCTTTTCCATGCCGGATCTGCAAAGCCCTTTGGTTCAGGACCGCGAGCAGTGGTATGCAACCCGGCCCGATTACATGTTTCGCATGACCGAACGCTCGAACAAGTATCTATTCCACATCGTCGAGGAACTCGAGCGGCGCGATATGCCGACGGAACTGGCGCTATTGCCCTTCATCGAGAGCGCATTCAATCCGCAGGCCGTGTCCAGTGCGAAAGCGGCGGGCATGTGGCAGTTCATGCCCAGCACGGGCAAGCACTACGACCTCAAACAGAACGCCTTTCGCGACGACCGACGCGACGTGTTGGCCTCCACCCGCGCCGCGCTCGACTATCTGCAAAAACTCTACGGCATGTTTGGCGACTGGCAACTGGCGCTGGCGGCCTACAACTGGGGTGAAGGCAGCGTGGGGCGGGCCATCGCCAAGAACAAACGCAAGGGCTTGGGAGCGGCCTACACCGACCTCGTCATGCCGATGGAGACGCGCTTTTACGTACCCAAACTGCAGGCTGTGAAGAACATCGTGGCGCGGCCGCAGGCATTCAATGCGGCGCTGCCCGACATCGGCAACCACCCCTACTTCCAGACGGTCGACATCCGGCGTGACATTGATGTTGCGCTCGCCGCCAAACTGGCCGAAGTCTCGGTGGAAGATTTCAAGGCCTTGAATCCATCCGCGAGCCGCCCGGTGATTCTGGCTGCCGGGACGCCCCAGATCCTGCTGCCCTGGGACAACGCTGCCGTGTTCGAGCGCAATCTGCAGGGCTATGGCGGTGGGCGCCTTGCGTCATGGACGGTCTGGATCGTCCCGATGGCGATGCAGCCACGACAGGCGGCGCAGCGCATCGGCATGCCCGAAACTGATCTGCGCGCCGTGAACAACATCCCGCCGCGCGTGACGATCAAGGCCGGGTCCACCCTGCTCGTGCCACGCGCAGACAGCGTGCAGGCCGACGTGACCGAACACGTTGCAGAGAACGGGCAGCTTGCGCTGTCGCGCGAAACCGTGCTGCGACGCACGGTGGTCAGGGCCGGAAAAAATGAAACCGTCGCCAGCCTGGCCAAACGCTACCGGGTCAGCGCCGCCAACGTGGCCGAGTGGAACAAGGTCGGTGCCACGGCCAGCTTCGCTCCAGGCCAGCAAGTGGTCATGTTTATCATGACGCCGGTTAAAGCGGCCGGGAAACCTGCCACGCGCAAATCCAGCAAGGCCGGCGCGCGCAAGAAACGCCCGCAGACCACGGTCAACCCGCACTGACTCGTCAATGCACAACCAAGGAAGATGCCATGCTCAAAATCCTGATCGCTGTGGACGGCTCGGAACTTTCGCTGCACGCTGTGCGTCACGCGCTGTCCCTTGTGCAAGAGGGTCTTCGCGCCAACCTGGTGCTGGCCAATGTGCAGGAGGCCGCCACGTTGTACGAGATGGTGGTGGCCCATGATCCACTGGTGCTGCAGGAAGTGAGTCAAGGTGCCGGAACGCATCAGTTGGCCGCGGCGCAGGCCCTCGCCAAAGCCGCTGGCGTCGAATTCGAGAGCGTGGTGGAGTCGGGCGACCCGGCGAATTCCCTGCTCGACATCGCGGAACGATTCGAAGTTGATGCCATCATCGTCGGCGCCAAAGGTCACGGCAATCTTCGCGGCGCGTTGATGGGTTCGGTATCGCAACAGCTAGTCAACTCCTGCCCGCTGCCGGTAACGGTGGTGAAGCACGCCGAACAGGATGCATCAGCGTAGCAAGAATTCAACGGCTACAACTTTTCGGTTTCGCCCTGGCCCGGACGCCACTTCATGAGTCTTCTTTCCATCCGTCCGACGATTCCATCAAGCACCAGGGCAAAGGCTGTGAGCACGACGATGCCGGCGAATACGGTGTTCACATCGAACGTGCCTTCGGCCTGCAGGATGAGGTAGCCCACACCGCGCGCCGATCCAAGGTACTCCCCCACCACCGCGCCGACGAAGGCCAGTCCGACGGATGTGTGCAGGCTGGAGAAGACCCAACTGGTAGCGCTTGGCAGGTACACGGTGCGCAGCAACTGGCGCTGGTTTGCGCCCAGCATGCGGGCATTCGCCAGCACCACCGGGCTCACTTCCTTCACGCCCTGATAGACGTTGAAGAACACCACGAAGAACACCAGCGTCACTGCGAGAGCCACCTTGCTCCAGATACCCAGACCGAACCACAGCGCAAAAATCGGCGCCAGGATCACGCGCGGCATCGAGTTGGCGGCCTTGATATAAGGATCCAGGATGGCGCTGACGATAGGCGCCAACGCCAGCCACAAGCCGCCAACCAAACCGAACCCTGTGCCAATGACAAAGGCCAGCAAGGTCTCCAGCAGCGTCGTTCCCAGATGCAGATAGATGTCGGCATTGCCCGGCAAGCCATCTTCAAACAGCGGGTTCGGCGGCAACGAAAACGGCATGAACCATGACCAGACCCGGCCCAGCACCGCGACCGGCTCACCGACAAAAAAGGCCAGTTGCACGTCGCGCGAAGCGAGGTGCCAAAACCCCAGCATCAGCAGCAACAGGGCGAGTTGCCAGGTGCGCAGATTCTTTTCGTTGGGTTTGAACACGTTCAGGCGACTTTCCTGAGTTGCTGTGCGTACCCCTTGAGCACCTCATCGCGCAACACCTCCCAAATCTGCCGGTGCAGGTCCACAAAGCGCGGTTCGGTACGCACCTCGGCCACGTTGCGCGGGCGTGGCAGATCGATCTCGAAGTCGCCAAGAGGGTGTGTGCCCGGTCCGGCCGACAGCACCACCACGCGGTCGCTCATGGCAATGGCTTCGTCCAGATCGTGGGTGATGAAGAGCACGGCCTTCTTCCTCGCGGCCCATAGCTCCAGCACCTCGTTCTCCATGAGTTGGCGGGTCTGGACGTCCAGCGCGCTAAAAGGTTCGTCCATGAGGATGATGTCCGGGTCCAGCACCAGCACCTGCGCCAGCGCAGCACGCTTGCGCATGCCACCCGAAAGCTGGTGCGGATAGCGATCGGCAAAGCCGCCCAAGCCAACGCGCTCCAACCAGGACTGCGCCTGCCGCCTCGCCTCGCTATTCTGCATTCCCCGATACTGCAGCCCCGCCATCACGTTGTCCAGCGCGCTGCGCCAGGGCATCAGCGCTTCAGTTTGAAACATGTAGCCGGCACGGGTATTGATGCCATCCAGGGTTTGGCCAAACACTTTCACGCTGCCCGCCGAGGGACGCATCAAGCCCGCGCCGATGTTGAGCAAAGTGGACTTGCCGCAGCCCGTTGGACCTACGACCGAGACAAACTCCCCGGCCTTGATGCGCAGCGTGGTGTCGGCCACAGCGGTGTGGCGTTGCGCCGCATTGTGATGCGAGAGGTAGGTGCATGAGACGTCGAGAAATTCAAGTGCAAATTCCGACATCGAGCTAACTTTCATGCTTCACCAACCGAACACTCCGGGTCTTGAAAGTCAGCTTTTTCACGTCAATCCAGCGCGACTCAGGCCTTGAATCTTTCTTTGGCGCGTTTCGCAAACTCATTGGTGAAGGTCTTGGCAAGGTCAATCTTCTCCGGCTTCACGGTTGCGTCAAAACTGGCCAGCGCCCTGAGCGCCGTCTTGACGCCGTCTTCGGGCACGATGCCATCCAGCGAAAATGCTTCGCGCACCTTGTTGAACGAAGCCAGATACAGGCCGCGATCCCCCAGCAAATAGGCCTCCGGAACGGTTTTGATGATGTCGCTGGGGCCGGCGGTCTGCAGCCATTTAAGCCCATGCACGATGGCGTTTGCGAGTGCCTGGCAGGTGTTGGGATTCTTCTGTACGTACTCCGTCGGCGCATACAGGCAGCCCGAAGGCATGGAACCGCCGAACACCTCTGCCGTACCCTTCAGGGTGCGGGTGTCGGAGATGATCTTCACGTCGCCCTTTTGTTCGAGCATGGTCATGACCGGATCGATGTTGCAGATCGCGTCGATCTGTCCGGAGCGCAACGCCGCCAGCGCCCCGGCGGCTGTGCCAACGCCGATGAAGCTCACGTCGCTGGCTTTCAGGCCGGCCCGCGACAGCACCAGATTGGCAACCATGTTGGTGGACGAGCCCGGCGCCGTAACGCCGATTCTCCTGCCCTTCAAATCCGCGGCTGACTTGTACTGCGGCATCGCTTTGATCGACACGCCCATGGCGATCTGAGGTGCCCTACCTTGCATCACGAAAGCGCGGAAGAACTGACTCTTGCTTTGCAGATTGATGGTGTGTTCGTAGGCTCCGCTGACCACGTCCGCAGACCCTCCGACGGCGGCCTGCAAGGCCCTGGCACCGCCCGCAAAGTCGCTGATTTCAACATCCAGTCCTTCGGCCTTGAAGTACCCCAATTGCTCGGCCAAGGTCAGTGGCAGGTAGTAAAACGAAGCCTTGCCGCCCACTGCGACAGCAACCTGGGACCTCTCCGGCTTACCCTGAGCGCGCAAGCCCGGCACGACCAGCAAGGCGGCACCAGCGGCGGCCGCACCGGCAAAGCGCCGGCGATTCACGTGTGAAAAATGCATCGGAATTCTCTTCTTTTCATTTTCGCTTCAACTGGCAGTCAGCATAGCCAGGCGCGGGACCACGCACATCGGGATCATCCCGAGCGGGTTTTCACCTAATTCGGAAAATGAAAACGGTCGGCAATCCTTGCCGGGCCTTCAGCGGTAGCCGCTGAACAGGATCGCGATGTTGACCACAAGGGCACCGCTCCAGACGGCGGTGCGCAATGTGGACAGACCGCCGATGTAGAACATGATGTACATGAGGCGCAGCACCAGATAGACAAAGGCCAGGATGTCCACCCGGCCCTGCTGCGCCCCGAGTTGATGGGCAATGACGACAGCGCCAACGAAGAATGGCAGTGCCTCAAAACTGTTGGACTGGGCGGCGTTGGCGCGCGCCCGCCAGTCGGTCTGGCGCGCCAGCCAGGTGCGCGGATCGTCATTGTCAAAACCCCCATTGCCACGTGGTTTTCCAACCGTGCCGGACTTGGCAATGCTGGCGCAGGCGATGGGCAACAGCGCCGCGATCAGTACGCACCAATAGGCCAGCGTGAAATGGGCAACAGGCATGACGCACTCCG
This sequence comes from uncultured beta proteobacterium, assembly GCA_903832285.1. Classification (GTDB taxonomy): domain Bacteria; phylum Pseudomonadota; class Gammaproteobacteria; order Burkholderiales; family Burkholderiaceae_C; genus CAIKVZ01. Next base: position 8,108 of record CAILAY010000152.1, read on the forward strand.
GTTCGATAATGAGCCGAAATTATCGGCCAGGAATGCGCCTGTCCCGAGCATGCCGCCCGGAAAATTACCTTCTATCCACCAGGGCGTGTGCGATGGTTCCCAGGTCCACATACTCCAGTTCGCTACCAGCGGGGACACCGCGCGCCAGTCGCGTCACGACGACGCCCCGCGACTTGAGCGCTTCGCTGATGACATGCGCCGTGGCCTCTCCTTCAGCCGTGAAGTTGGTGGCCAGAATCACTTCGCGAACCTGCGGATCACAGGCGCGATCAAACAGTTTCTTCAGGCCGATGTCGTGCGGCCCGATACCGTCCAACGGACTGAGCTTTCCCATCAGCACGAAGTACAAACCCTTATAGGCACCGGTACGCTCCAGCGCCGACTGATCCGCCGGGGTCTCCACCACGCACAACTTGCTCAGGTCACGCCTGGGGTTGAGGCAGGTGGCGCACACCAGGCCTTCGGTGAAGGTGTGGCAGCGTTGGCAATGGCCAATCTTCTCGGTGGCTTGCTGCAGTGCCCGCGCCAGCCGCTGCGCCCCGTCGCGGTCGTGCTGGAGCAAATGAAACGCCATGCGCGAGGCCGACTTGACCCCCACCCCCGGCAGCCGCCGCAGCGCCTGGATCAGCGCATCAAGAGCGTTGGAGTCAGACACTCGCGTTCAGAACGGGAACTTCATGCCACCGGGGAGCGATGGCATGCCGGCGGCGATCTTGGACATCTTCTCGGCCGATGTGTCCTCCGCCTTGCGCACCGCGGCGTTGAAAGCTGCGGCCACCAGATCTTCGAGCATGTCCTTGTCTTCGGCCAGCAGGCTGGGGTCGATGGTGACGCGCTTGACGTCGTGTTTGCAGGTCATGAGCACCTTGACCATACCGGCGCCAGACTCGCCGGTGACTTCGACGTTGCCCAAATCGTCCTGGGCCTTCTTCATGTTTTCCTGCATCGCCTGGGCCTGCTTCATGAGGCCGGCGAGTTGTCCCTTGTTGAACATGGTTCTTCCTTGAAAGTTGCTAAATGGAATGGATGCTGCCGGGGACGATTTTCGCGCCAAAATCACGCATCATGGATTGCACGAAAGGGTCGCTGAGAATGCTCTCCTGCGCAGCTTGTTGCTTCGCGGCGACGGCAACGGCATTGCGTTTTGCGGGGCTGTCGCTCACGCGCCCGACTTCCACCGCCAGCCGCACAGGATAACCCAGACCAGCCAGCGCCGCTTGCAGTCGCTCGCGACTGGACGGCTGGTTCAGCGATTCACGCTCCACCCGCAGCAACCACTGGTCGGTGTCTCGCGCCACCAGTTGTGACTGCAACCCGAGCTCGCGCACCATCGCGCTGATGAGTTCCTGCGCCACCAAAGTCTGCACGGTGGCGTGCCAAAAATCACCCTCGTCCGTCGGCACCAGGTTGAGAGCCGAGCCGGCGCCGCTGGCGTCCTGCCGAGCCTGGATTCGGGCACCGGGTTCGCCCTGCTCGCGCACCGTCATCGCCAGCACCTGCATCGCTTGTACCGGCTCGGTGCGCGGCTTCTCAACCACCATGGTATTGGCTGCGGGCGGTCGCTCCGGCATCACCGGGACCGTGATCAGGCGAGTTGGAATCGGTTTCGTTGGCAGCGGCGCCGGCGCAACCGATGCTGAAACCTGCTCAGTCGCTGACGTCAGACTTTTTTTTTCCGCCAGACGTGCAGCAGCGGCTGCCGCGACGGGCTTGAAGGCCAGCAGACGCAGCAACACCATGGTCAGGGCGGCATATTCATCCGGCGCCAGACCCAATTCGCCGCGCCCGTGCAGGCAGATGCTGTAGAGCAACTGGGTTTCGTCGGAGGGCATCTGTTGCGCGAGTTGCGCCAGTTCCAGCGCCTGCGGGTCGGTCTCATCCACTGCCGACGGCACGGCCTGCAACACCGCCATGCGCTGCAGCACAGTCGCCATTTCCTCCAGCGTCGAGGCCGCGCTCAAACCATGCAGACGCAATGCTTCCGAGGTCTGCACCACGCTCTTGCCGTCGCCCTGGGCCAGAGCCGTGATCAGACGAAACACATGCGAGCGGTCGACGCTGCCCAACATCTGGCGCACCGTGGCTTCCTCGAGTTTGCCAGCGCCAAAAGCGATCGCCTGATCAGTGAGCGACAGCGCGTCGCGCATCGAGCCGCGTGCGGCCCGCGCCAGCAGCCTCAGCGCCTGCGTGTCGGCAGCCACGCCTTCGGCCTTGAGCACCAGCGCCAGATGATCCAGCATGGTCTCAGGCGCCATCGGCCGCAAATTGAACTGCAGGCAGCGCGACAACACGGTGACCGGTACCTTTTGCGGATCGGTCGTGGCCAGCACAAACTTCAGGTATTCGGGCGGCTCTTCCAGCGTCTTCAGCATGGCATTGAACGCGTGGCCCGTGAGCATGTGCACTTCGTCGATCATGAACACCTTGAAGCGCCCCTGCACCGGCTTGTATACCGCCTGCTCAAGCAGCGACTGGACCTCGTCCACGCCCCGATTCGAGGCTGCATCCAGTTCGGTGTAGTCGACAAAGCGGCCCGAATCGATATCGGTGCAAGCCTGACACACGCCGCAGGGCTCGGCCGTGATACCCCCGTTTCCGTCGACGCCCAGACAGTTCAAGGACTTGGCGAGAATGCGCGAGACCGAAGTCTTGCCCACGCCACGCGTACCCGTAAAGAGATAGGCGTGATGCAGCCGCTGCGAAGTCAGGGCATTGGACAGGGCTTGCACCACGTGCTCCTGCCCCACCATTTCAGCGAAATTGCGGGGACGGTACTTGCGGGCGAGCACGACGTAGGACATGCGGCCGATTCTACGGTGCCACGCGCGCAGCCCGCCTTTCAGCCGCCAGTTTCAGTGTCGGAACACGGGGCCTTGAATCCACCTACAATGCGCCCATCTGCACCGGGCAGTTCATTCAAGGAGTTCACCATGTTCGATCAAGTTCAACCCATTGGCTACGACTACGCGACCACAGCGCAAGAGCGCAACCGGGTCATGCGCAACACCTATTGGCTGCTGTCCCTGAGCCTGCTGCCCACCGTTCTGGGCGCCTGGCTGGGCGTGGCTACAGGCATCACTCAGGCACTCACTGGCGGATTCGGACTGATCGTGTTTCTGGGTGGGGCTTTTGGCCTCATGTATGCCATCGAAAAGACCAAAAATTCCGCGGCGGGCGTGCCCGTGCTGCTGGCATTCACCTTCTTCATGGGGCTGATGCTGTCAGGGCTGATCCAGCACACCCTCGGCTTCAGAAACGGCCCTTCACTCATCATGACAGCCTTTGGCGGAACGGCCGGCGTGTTCTTTGTCATGGCAGCACTGGCTACCACCATCAAGCGCGACCTATCGGGCATGGGCAAGTGGCTCATGGTCGGCGCCGTGGTGCTGGTCGTGGGCAGCATCATCAACATCTTCGTCGGCTCGACCGTGGGCATGCTGGTGATATCGACCTTGGCGATTGCCATTTTCAGCGCCTTCATGCTGTTTGATTTGAAGCGCATTCTGGATGGCGGCGAGACCAACTACATCAGCGCCACACTCGCTCTCTATCTGGACCTGTTTAACGTGTTTCAGAGCCTGCTGTCGATACTGGGCATCATGGGCGGCGAGCGCGACTGAAGTCCACCGGTTAACGGCGGTGGATGGTTAATGACATGTACCATTTCTAAAAGGCCCTGCGGGGCCTTTTTTTCGCGTCACCGCTGAGTTCGTCCCGCTTCCCCATTTCAACCTGATTGGAGGCATGACCATGAAACGACGCACCGTTGTGCGCGCCACTCCGGCGTTGCTGGGCCTGACGGGTGTGGCCTGGGCGCAAGCCGCTTACCCCAACCGTGCCATTCGCTACATCGTGCCCGTGGCTGCAGGCGGCGGCAGTGACATGATCGGTCGCACCGTAACTGAGCGCTGGGCAAAGCTGCTGAATCAGACCATCTTCGTCGAAAACCTCGGCGGTGGCGGTGGCGTGATTGCCTGCCAGACTGCGGCCCGAGCCGCACCCGACGGCTACACACTGATGCAGGGCTACGTCGGCACCCTGGGCACCAATCCGGCGACGCGCAAACTGCCCTACGACGCGATCCGCGACTTCACACCCATCGGCATGATCGGTGCCACACCCAATGCGCTGGTGGTGAACTCGGCGCTTCCCATCAACAACGTGAAGGAGTTCATCGGCTACGTGAAGAAAAACCCCGGCAAGGTGAGCTACGGCTCGGCCGGCCAGGGCTCGCTCACGCACCTGACGATGGAACTGTTCAAGCTGCAGATCAACTCCTTCATCGTGCACATTCCCTACCGCGGCATCGCGCCGGCCTTCGTGGACCTGATGGCCGGGCAGACACAGGCCATGTTCCCCGGTCTGGCCGCGGCGCTGCCGCATATCCGCTCGGGTCGGGTGCGGCCGCTGGCGCTAACGGGCTTGAAGCGCCATCCCCTGTTCCCCGATCTGCCCACGCTGGACGAGTCGGGTTTCAAGGGCTTCGATGCGCAGCAGTGGTACGGCGTGGTCGGTCCGGCGAAGATGCCAGCGCCGATTGTCAAACAGCTCAATGAAACACTGGCCACGGTGCTGCGCGCGCCCGAGCTGCGCGAACGGTTGTCGGTGGAGGCCGTCGAACCCAGCATCAAAACTCCGCAAGAGTTCGGCAGCTTCATACATGCCGACATCGAGCGCTGGACGCAGGTCGCGAAGGCCCGCGACATCCATCTGGATGATTGATTTCGACCCGACATTTATTATTCATTCAATTCCATCATGGCCCGCAATACCCAGGTCACCGCCGACCGAAATGCCCCGCCCGTCACGCAACTCCTGGCAGAGTTCGTCGCGACTCAGCCTGGCTATCTGGCGGGCGGCTGGAGTGCAGCTGTGGACCACGAAGCGCATCGCACTTTCCTCAACTGGTTCGGTTGTGCCATTGGCGCCGCGCGGCATGAATCCGTGACCTGCGCGCTGGCCGCCATCGCGCTGCTGGAGCCCGCAAGACAGGCCAGCGTTCTGGGCCGCGACGAAAGGGTCGACATGGCCAGCGCCGCGCTGCTCAATGGCATCAGCTCACACACCTTCGACTTCGACGACACGCACCTGAAGACCATCATTCACCCGGCCGGACCGGTCGCCTCGGCGCTGCTGGCGCTGGCCGAACACAGAGGTTTCAGCGGCCGCGCGCTGATCGACGCGCTGGTGTTGGGCATCGACGTGTCGTGTCGCGTGGGCAACGCCATGTACCCCGACCATTACGACCGCGGCTGGCACATCACCGGCTCCACCGGCACGCTGGGCGCGGCCGCGGGCTGCGCCCGGCTGCTGGGGCTGAACACGCAGCAGACCGCGATGGCGCTGGGCATCGCGGCCTCGCAGCCGATCGGCATGCGTGAGCAGTTTGGCTCCATGACCAAGCCCTTCCACCCCGGCGCTGCCGCGCGTGCCGGGTTGATGTCGGCGCTGCTGGCGAGTCAGGGTTTCAGCGCAAGCGAGAAGGCGCTGGAAGCACCGCGCGGCATGATGCAGACCGTCTCCACAAAGAACGACTGGAGCGAAATCACGCATGAGTTGGGCCAGCGTTTTGAGATCTCCTTCAATACCTACAAGCCCTTTGCCTGCGGCATCGTCATCCACCCTGCCATCGACGCCTGCGCCCAACTGCGCTCACAGGGTGTCACAGCCGAGCAAATCGAACGCATCGAACTCAAGGTGCACTCGCTGGTGCTGGAACTCACCGGCAAGAAGGAACCCACCGACGGGCTACAGGCCAAGTTCAGCGTCTACCACGGCTGCGCCGCCGGTCTGACCTATGGTCACGCCGCTGAGGATGAATTCTCCGACGAGGTGGTGAATCGAGCCGACATGGTGGCGCTGAGGCGCCAGGTCGTCGCCACCGTGGACGACACCGTCGACGAGGCCAGCGCCGACGTCACCGCCGTGCTCAGGGACGGCCGACGCGTGCACGTCTTTGTCGAGCACGCGATCGGGTCGCTGCAAAACCCCATGACTGATGCAATGCTGGAAGCCAAATTTCACGGCCTGTCCGACCCGGTGCTGGGCGCGTCCAAAACCGCCGCTATCCTGCAAGCCTGCTGGACGGTTGGCAACGCCGCCGATCTGCGCACCCTCACCGCCCTGGCCCGTCCCTGATCACAACGCCACCTCACTCCATCAACCCATCACCCACCATGACCCACACTGCCACACCCACACTCAACGACGCCGCCCTGGACCAACTCTTTCGCAACGCACGCACCGTGCACGCCTTCAGGGCCGATCCGATTTCCGACGCCACCCTGCACCAGCTCTACGACCTGCTGAAATGGGGCCCGACCGCGTTCAACGCGCAACCGGCGCGCTATGTCTTCGTGCGCAGCGCAGCGGCCAAAGCCAGACTCCAGCCCGCCTTATCGCCCGGCAACGTGGCACAAACCATGGCGGCGCCAGTGTGCGTGATCTTGGCGCAGGACACGCGCTTTTACGAGCACCTGCCCCAGCAGTTTCCAGGTTACGACGCCAAGCCTTTGTTCGAAGGCAACGCCACCTTGACCGAGGCCACGGCCAGCCGCAACAGCGCGCTGCAAGGGGCCTACCTGATCCTGGCGGCGCGTGCCCTGGGACTGGATGCGGGTCCGCAATCGGGCTTTAATGCAGACGCGCTGAATCAGGCCTTCTTCCCCGATGGCCGCTACCGCGCCAACTTCCTGGTGAACCTCGGACACGCGGACCCGTCAGGCATCTATCCGCGCGGGCCGCGACTGGCGTTCGACGAGGTCGCGCAGATCGCCTGATCGTCGCGCTGGCGCTTCATGCCAGCACAGCCTTGCACTGCTTGATGCATTCGGCGCAGGCTTCCATGCAAGCCTTGCACTCGGCGTGCTTGTCGGCGTGTTTGCGGCAGACCTTTTCGCACTCGGTGCAACTCTCCAGCGCCACCTTTGCCAGTGCCTGAGTGAAGCTGGAGGCCTGCGCGGCAATTCGTTGCAGCGCACCGCACAGTGGCAACAACTGATTCACCGACTTGGCACAATCGGCCAGCGCCTTGTCGCCTTCGCCCAGTAGCACGAGGCAATGAGCAAGGCAGGCGTCGCCCTTGGCTACGCAGTCGCCCGCCGCAGCAATCAGTTCCTGATATTTGGATCCGCCGTGGTGGTGGGCGTGCGCGTCTTGCGCCCAGGACTTCGTTGCCACGCCAGCCAGCGCCACAGCGCCCAGCGCTCCGAATAGTTCTCTGCGTTCCATAAGTCGGGTCTCCTGTTGATTCGCATTTGACACTGAAATCACGCCGCTTTGGCGCACCTGACTTGCGCCCTGCCAACCTTTCGGGTCGGCGTCGCGGCAAGCGAATTCAGTATAGCCTCAGGTCAGCGGTGCCCGACGCGCTGCGGTGACACAGCGCTCAATGCGGGGCTACCAGCGATGCTGCACATTGACCCCGCACCGGCAATCCGGCGTTGGCCGCATGCGGCCCGCAGACCTTGGGTGCGGCCGCCAGCATGGCTTGATAAGCTTCGCGCACGTCCTCCGCACAAGTGGTGCCTGTTCGTAGTGAGCCGCGCTGGTTTTCATCGTGCGGATCAAAGGTGTTCTGCACACTGCGGTCGAAGTCAATGCGATGGTGACCCCGGTAAATCATCTTTTCTGTAGGCTCGATCGGGACCAGCCTCCAACCTCGTGGCACCTGATAACCGCTCCCGCGCTCTTGCTCGTGCACGACACCGTAGATTTGCGCGACCCGGTCGTCTCCCATGGCGAGAATCTCCTGCTCGTACTCGAACACTGCCAGCAACGCGCGTCGGTAAGACTCCAACTGGGTTCGTGAAAATCTCACTGAGACGGCATTACTCGCAGTTTGAGAGGACTTTCGCAGAGGACTCTCCTGGTCGCTGAAATGCTCAATTCTCTCTTCCAACCAGCTCTTGAACTCGTTCATCATTTGCTTCTCCCGGCTATGCCAATGGATCCATCGAAACAAGCGACTTCGTGATGGCCGTGTGACGATTCCGCCAGTGTCCATCAGATCGAAGTCGACCCAAACACCCCACTGCGGCTGCCTCTTTCGACGCAACGCCGATGTGGCTCAGTGGGGCAAATCGTTGGGGTTGGCAAACGGCGGTCCGCGTGAGGGCGGCGCCAGCGCGTAGTGGCACGAGAAGAAAAAAGCCTGCCGGAGCGTGGACACCCGTGCTTCGCCAAGCACGACAAAGAGGTGAACCAAAGGGTGCGGCGCAGGTGCGACACGGTCCATGGACAGCAGGCAAAACGGGCAATGCTCAGGATCGAGGCCGGAAGTCGGCCCGGAACCGTTCTCCTCAAACGCATTGCGGCTGGTCGGGGTAGCGGCGATGGGTTCGATTTGCACCCGCCGCGTCCCGGTGGCGGTGCAGACCTCCACCGAAGTGGGTGCGTCATGCGCTGCAGCGAGCGCGTGCGACAGCGTCGGTGCGATGGCTCCCAGCAACGCAATCAGCAGCGCCAGCAACACCGCAGGGGCGCGGCGCAGTCGGGCAAAGATGGCGGATGCTGGCATGGGTCGAACTCGACGGTCGGATCCGGCTCAGGACTTGTGCTGACTGTGGTCCATGACTGCAGACGCGCCAGGCGCGGACTTGGACACTGGAAGCTGCAACTCCAGCTTGTTTGGTTGTCCGACCGCATTGGTGAACTGCAAGGTCAGAGCCACCGTGGTTCCTTCTTCGAGCGGCGACTTCAGGTCCATCAGCATCAGGTGGTAGCCGCCGGGCTTGAGCTCAACGGCAAGACCCGCTGGCAGGTCCAGTCCGCCAATCACAGCGCGCATCTTCATCACACCCGCTTCAAGCTTCATCTCATGCACTTGCGTCACACCCGCTGACGCGGACGACGCACTCACCAGGGTGGCGCGGTCGTGGGCTGTGATCTTCATGAAGGCACCAGTGGAACGCTGGCCCGGCACGGTGGCGCGCACCCAGGCGTCCTGCACCACGACGCCTTGCGCATGCGCCAAACAGGCGCTGGCTAGGAGCGTGATCAATATCAGTAGTTTCATGCGGTTTCTCCATCGGCTGCAAGGGGGCGGCGCTGCGAACTCGTAGAGCGCGCGCGTCGTTTCTTCAGCCAGATGTAGACGCCCGTCACCGACAACATAGCGATGAGAATGCCGACGCAGCTCACGAAGATCTTGAACGGCAGGCCCCAAATCTGCGCCATGTGCAGTGAGAAGATCCAACTGTGCAGCGTGCTTCCCGCGTTCTGTCCTGTGGGCAGGCTGATCGAGGCAAACTTGCCGGTCTTGCCGTCGAACAACATGTAGGTGCCAGCACCTTCGTCCATGAGATCACGGTCGCTGCGCACGACGTAGAAGAACACACCCTTGTCCGCCTGGTAAGTCAAGGCCTCCTCGCGCAGCACCTTGAAACCCTGCAGTCGAGACTGCTCGGCCATCAGGCGCCGCGCCGTCACGAGCGCTTCGCTCCAGTCCATGGCGGGCTCGGCCGGCGCATCCTTCAGGGTCGGCAAGTCGCCCATGGGGTCGGGCATATTGAACACCGCCTTCATCACCGGCTGGTAAATCTGATCACCCAGATTGAAGCCAACGCTGGACCAGGCGATGGCAAGCAGCATGATCCAGATCCACAAACCGCCGGCGCGGTGCAGGTCGAAGTTGACGCGATAGGCCGAGCCGCTCCACTTGACCAGCCACGCGGGTTTCCAGCGCGACCACCAGGAAGGCCGCGTCGGCGTTGGTACCGATGCATCCGTCCCCTTGCGACGGCGCACGCTGACAGGAAAGGTCAGATAGGCGCTGATGAAACAGTCCAGCGTCCACACCAGCGCGACGATGCCAAACAGCCAGGTGCCCCCGGAGCCCGGCAGAGCCATCTGGTAGTGCAGCCGATTGACCAACTGCATGATGTTCTTGCGCGTGATCGGGAAGATGTCTTCGCTGTACTTTTCCCTCTTGAGTTCGGCCCCGGTGTAGGGGTCAAGCATCAGCACCGACACATCGAGTTCGTAGGGCTTGTTTGTCGCGGGGTCGAGGCGCGGCTCCAGCCAGGCCGTGAACGGCTTGTCGGCCACGATATTCAGAGTCAGACCATTGATCCGGCCATTGGGCACCAAAGCCTGCGCTCGGTCACGCAGCGTAAAGGAATCCAGCAGCGGCGCTTTGCGCACAACCACCACTGGGGGCGGATCGAACCAGTCCTGCAACTCGGGATTGAAAACAATGATGCTGCCGGTGAGGCCGATCAGCATCAGGAACAGGGCAATGAACAGCCCCGCGTAGCGGTGCACCAGCACCCAGAAGTGCCGTGTCATGTGGGGTCTCCTATGGTTGTGAGCGGCGGGTCGCGTCAAAGCTCGACGCGCATCGTCACCAGCGCCGATCTCGGCTTGCCGGGGATGTTGTCGGTGGCGGGGTAGTAAGCACGGTCCAGCACGTTGTTCAAGTTAAGCTGCACGGCCACTTTCTTGCCAAAGGCGCGCCAGCCGTAGCTGGTAAAAAGATCGACCGTGCTGTAGCCTGCCAAAGGGTTCTTGAAGTAGTCGAACTGCGAACTGCTGGTTGTCACGCCTGCACCCAGTTTCAGTCCCTTTAGCCCGCCGTTGAGTGCGTAGGTGCTCCACAGGCTGGCACTGCGATGCGGCACGCCGGCGGTCGGTCCGATCAAATCGACCGGATCGGCCTTGGTGGTCTGGGAGTCGATGTAGGCGTAGGTCGCGACCAGGTTCCAATGCGGTGTAATTTCGCCGCTGATGTCCATTTCAAAACCACGGCTGCGCACCTCGCCCAACGGAATCACATAGGGCTGGCCATGCACCGGATCGATCGCCAGCACGTGCTGCTTCATGAGTTGATAGACACTCATGGATCCGGTCAGGCGCTTGTCGAACAGCTCGGTTTTGGCGCCCATCTCGTACTGCTGCGCAGTTTCTCCGGGCGAGCGAGCGCCATTGAACTGAATTTGCCCAGCGGCCGAAGCACCAAAATTTTCGGTGTAGCTGGTGTACAGGCTCAGTTCGGAAAGCGGACGCCACAGCAAACCGTAGCGGTGCGAAAGCGGCGGATTGTCCCTGAAAGTGGGATAGTCATAAACGGGATACGCGTTGGCCGCATTGGCGTCGAGGTTGCTGCGATCCGCCGCGCGGTCATGGCGCAGGCCCAGCAGCAAATAGACCTGATGGGGCAACTCCATCTGGTCCTGCACATAGACACCATAGGCGTGCGCTGTGTGGTCGACCATGAAGTCGTTGCCGTGGTAGACGGGGTCGCGCGTTTGTCCAAAAACCGGGTTGAATACATTGATGGACGGGAAATGGGTCGACAGCAAATCGCCCGTCACGGGGTCGAATTCCACGCTGTACCCACCGGCATAGAACTCGTTCAAACGGTAATAATCCACGCCGGTGAGCAGCGTGTGCTTGATGCCCCAGGTCGTGGACTTCCCGGTCAAATCCAGCGACGCGTTCAACGTGGTTGTGCCGTTGTAGTACAGCGACGAGTAAGCCCTCTGCATATCACCGTTGGCAACTGGATCGGCCAGCGGCCAGACCTGGTTGCAGCCACCCATGCACGCGCTGATATCTTCAAGTTTGACGTAACTACGCAGCTTCCAGTTGTCGTCAAAGGCGTGGGAGCCGGCGAGCTTGATGGAATGTTCCTCGACCCGGTTTCGGTTCAGGTCGCTCTCACCGAGGTTTCGACTCAGGGGAATGGCGACATGCTGGCCGTTGATCAGCGGAATACCGGAATCGCCTACATAACCATAGCCGTGGCCATAGTGCAGTTGCAGCGAGACCTCGTTTTGCGGGTTGGGTTTCCACTGCAGCGTGGGGTAGATGTCGAAGCGCTTGCTTTGGACAAAATCGCGAAACGAGCTTTCAGTCTCGCTCGCGAAGTTCAGCCGGTAAAGAAGGGTGGCGTCCTTGTTCAACGGGCCACTGAAATCTGCCTGCGCAGCCTTGCGACCAAAGGAACCGAGTTCCATTTCCAGTGAATAAAAGTCGTAGTCGAGGGGCTTCTTGGTCACGTTGTTGACGAGTCCGCCGGGCTCGCCCTGGCCATACAGAATGGAGGCCGGGCCCTTGATGACTTCCACCTGCTCAATATTGGCAAGGCTGCGCGGCAGTGCCACGGCCGCCCCATTGCTCATCTTGGCGCCGTCTTCGTAGGTGGCGTCCCCGTGGGCAAAGCCGCGAATGCTGAAGCTGTCACCCACGCCGTAGTTTCCGCCGCGCGTGATGCCGCTGACGTTCTTGATGGCTTCGCTGATGGTGTGAACGCCCTGGTCCTGCAGCAGTTGCTGCGGCACGACCTGGATCGACATCGGTGTCTCCATGATGGGCGTATCGGTCTTGGTGCCGGTAGCGGCATTCTCGACCTTGTAGGCCTTTTGGGCTTGGCCGCTGATCTCGACCAGCGGCAACGTGGCCGTGGGGCTGTCAGGCACAACCGGCTGGGGTGCATCCGAAGGCTGCGCATGCGTTGGAAATGCGACCAGCAGAGCGAGCGCGACGGCGGACATGGATACGGATTTGGATTGGGTCATCGTTGACTCCAGGTGCTGAATGACGGTAATGTGGGCTCGCTCGGACAGGCCAAAGCGGGCTGATGGACGCGCGGGGCGCGCGTAGATTGCGGCAGGATTTCGTTGACGCCCGACGATCGGTCGGGTGTGTTCCATCTAAGCGCAGCGGGCAAGCCGCTGTGCTCAGTCAACACAGGTCAGGAGATGCGCGGAGGTGCGCGTGGTTGCGCTGACGCCCAGGCGTGGGGCGTGCGCGGTGCGAGGAGAAAGAGTCGGGGTACGGAAAACTGCAGTGCCGTGGATGCCAGGCCGATGACGGGTGCGGTCGGCAAAGCGGGTGAATGGGCTTGCAGCACGCAATAGAGACAGTCCTGCGAATCGTGTGCCGTGGCAGGCGCTGAATCGTCGATATTGGTCGAAGTATCGGCCGCAACCCACTTGTCACCCAATGCGGTACACACCTCGACCCAGGCCTTGCTGCCCCCGGCTTGCAACGCATGCGAAAGCGTCGGCATCAACGCCCCCACCAGCATCGCAAACAGCGCGATCCTGAGGGTGAGTTGTCTGGCAGCTTGGGTCAAAAACATGGGCGCGATTCTACGACGCGCTTGCGGTCCGTGTTCGGGCTGCGACCAGTCCAGCCCCAAAAGTAGTGATAACCCCACCTCGAAGCGGTCACGACTCCGCAACGATTGGTAGGGCCAAGCATTTGTCAATGCGAACGAGTTGCGCCACCTCCAAGGAGAGCTCAGATCACCTTGAAGCCGTGGGTGCCATCACGCGCCAGTTGCGCCACCAGACCGTACTCCCAGTCGAGATAGCCCTGCATCGCCTCGCGCGGGTTGTTCGTGCCTTCATAGGGTCGCCGATAGCGCCGGGCGGGCATCGCTGCCAAGGCAGATTGCTCGGCTGTCAGTGTCGGCTCGGTGGCGAGCCAGGGGCGTGCGCCGACAGCGCGCAAAGTGCTTTGCGCTTCGCGCACATCGTCCAGCACCCACACCTCCCAGCCCATCTGCGCCAGCCATGAGCCTGTCATGTTGGCACGCACGCCGTCGTCGTCGGTGAGTACCACGCGGGCGCCACGCACCGGTAGCGTCACGTCCGTCTCCTGGACCAACTGGCCCCCGGGCGCACTGCGAAAACCGGGCAAATGTGAGGTGGCAAATTCCTCGGGCGTGCGCACATCCAGCAGGTAGGTGGTGCGCGCGGACTCATCCAGAAAGCGCGCCAACGCCGACACATCCACACGACTCACACCCGCCTTGTCGGCCACACTGCGCGCCGAAGTCGCGGCCTGCGCCCTCAACGCGGGAGCAACCGCGCCGAAGCGTCGATTCGCGCCCCGCTCCAGCACCTGGCCTTCCAGCGTCCAGCCGATGGTGCCATTGCGCAGTGCCGCCACCGGATTCGGTAGGCCCGCATTCACCAGCGACTGCGTGCCGATGATGCTGCGCGTACGGCCGGCGCAATTGACGATGACGTGGGTCGCCGGATCGGGGGCCAGGCTGCGCGCTCGCAAGACCAGTTCAGCGCCCGGCACGCTGATGCTGCCCGGGATATTCATGGTCCGGTATTCATCGAAGCGGCGCGCGTCCAGCACCACCACATTCGCTTTTCTGTCCAGCAGCGTCTGCACTTCCTGCGCCGAGAGCGAGGGCGTGTGCCGTTGCGACTCCACCAGTTCGCCGAAGGCTTTGCTCGGAACATTCACGTCAATGAAGATTTCACCGCCCGCGTCGCACCAACCCTGCAGTCCACCTGCCAACAGCGACACTCGGCTGTAGCCCAACTGGCGCAGCGCCAGCGCGGCTGTGGAAGCCAGACCTTCGCCGTCGTCATAGACCACGATCTCGGTGGCCAGGCGCGGAATGCGGAGCCAGGCGTCGGGTGCAATTCGTGCCAGCGGAAGGTTGGCGGCAAACAGCGGGTGCGCCCGCGCAAACACGTCCTCCTCGCGCACATCCAGCAGCGCGATTTCCTGCCGCGCCAGCAATGTTTGGCGCAGGTCGTGAAAAGTCCTGGTTGGGAACAAAGTGCTCATGGGCGAGTAGTTGGCGTAGTTGGCGTAGCTGCCTTGAGTTGTGCATTGAGTTCGGCCGAGCGGTCCCACAGGTTGGGCAGGCTCGTGTTGCTGTAGCCAGATACAAAGGGCTTGCGTGTGCCGTCCTCCAGAAAGACCGAGCGCTGCACGGCACCGATGTTGGCTCCGTAGACATGGATGCTGATCGACGCGTCCCGCTCCATCGCATTGCTCACACGGTGCACATCGCCGACCGTCGGCGATACCGCGTGCACCTGACCGGCCAGCAGCCGATGCGGCGCGCCCTGGGCCAACCAGCGGCCGTCAGCGGTGCGCGCGAACGGCTGCTCCAACTCGGCACCACGCAGTACCCCGATCAGGCCCCATACCGTGTGATTGTGAATCGGCGTGAACTGCCCCGGCCCCCAGACAAAACTCACCACCGAGAAGCGCTCCAGCGCGTCGGCGTGCAGCAGGTACTGCTGGTAGTGCTGCGGGTTTGGTTGAGAGTACGCATCGGGCAGCCAGTCGTCGTGCGCCACGAGGCGTGCCAGCAAGGCGCTGCCCTGCGCGATGATGTCCGGCTCGGCGGGCTGGTGCTCCAGCAGCGCGGCCAGGGCCTGCACAAAATCGCGCAAACGGGCCAGGTTCGGTGGGGTGTTCATGCAGTGCTTGAGGCGGATAAATGACGAGTCGGCAATGTACACCGTCGCCGACAGCGCCGCAGCCACGCCTCACCCAGACAGCTTGCAGCAAGCGCCGGCGTTGAATTTGGCAGGCGCCGCTAACTTTCAAGCATCGCCCACGGAAGGCTGCGAATCATGAGAGTTCTTTGACGTTACCATTCACGATGCATGAATCTTCCGCGTCAGCATCTGTCCAAGCCCGCGCTGGTCACCACGGCGCTGGTGCACATGGCGCTGTTATGGTGGGTGCTGCAATCGGCACCGATGCAGCAGACGGTCCGCCGTCTGGTGACTTATCTGGCGCCGATCACCTTGCCGCCCGAAAAACCACCTGAAACCAAGCGCATCAGAACGCCCCCACCCGTCATCGTGTCGGTGCCTAAAACCTTGCTCATTCCAGCCCCGCCTACCGCGGTCATCTCACCGCCCAAGGCGATCGAGCCGCCACCAGAAAAACCTCTTGAGCCGGTGAAAGTTCTGGTCGTTGCACCACCGATTCCGGTACCGCCACCTCTGCCTGCGCCGACGCCTCTTCCCACTCCTCTTCCCACTCCTCTTCCCACTCCAACGCCTGAGCCCTTGCCGGCCAAGCCCGCAGCGGTGCTGCCACCCGAGCCTTTGCCGGAACCTGCACCGGTGCCCACGCCAGCGCCTGCCGCGGTAGCGCCCGCCCCGCCGGCTCCGGCCCCGGTTGCAACTCCACCTCCCGCGCCCGCACCCCTGCCTGAACCCGCACCCGCTCCTGCGCCCATGCCGGCTCCGCCCCGGCCTGCGGCCATCACACCGGTGGAACAGGCCCCGGCAGCCTCGGCACAAGCAGCGGGCAACGGTTTGAGCGCGCCGACCGCAGGCGCGGTCAAAGTGCCGTCGGGCATCTATCCCTACACCATGACAAAGAGTCCGCCGCGGCAGAAAAGTCTGTCCGAAATGGCAAACGAGCAACTCAACGGCGGCCGTCGGCGTGATCGTTTAGCCGACGGTGTCGGGTCCGCAGAAAAACCGGATTGCCTTGCGTCCGACGGCAGCGGCGCGGCCGTGGGCGGGATTAATCTTGGCGGCTTGCTCGCCCTGCCCGCGATCGTCGCCAATGCAGCCGCGGGTAAGTGCAAATAGCGCAATCAACAGCAAAATCTCAGTCGTCTCATCCAGGAAAGCACCATGCCTCAACACTTCTTTGGTTCACGCGGCGCTCCCATCTGCCTGCTCGCGTTGGCGTTGACCGTCGGCAGCGCTGGTCTCGCGCAGGCGCAGACCACGGCGCCGATGGGTGCGGCCAGCACCGCGCCCCAGTCGCTGCCCGTGTCCGCCAGCGTCGCTCCCATCAACACCCAGGGCGGCGATGGCACCACCACCATCATCGCCCCTGCAGGCGACTCGGCCGGCAACCCCTACGGCTTGCGCGCGGTATGGGCGCAGGGCGATCTGGTGGCGAAAACCACGCTGCTGTTGCTGGCCATCATGTCGCTGCTGAGCTGGTACCTGATCCTTGCCAAGCTGCTGGAGCAGCGGCAACTCAACGCACAGGCAGCGGCTGCGAAGAAAGCGTTGTCGGGCAGCGAAAGCCTGCAAAAACGCGCCGACAGTTTGGACAAGCACAGCCCGTTTCGCTTCATCGTCGACGCCGCGTTCGAGGCCGCCCGGCGCCACCACAGCCTGGCCAGTCAGGTCGACATGGCGACCTGGCTGAGCCAGGACATCGTGCACTCAGCGGCTTCGCTGCAGATGCGAACGCAGGAAGGTCTTTCGGTGCTGGCCACTGTCGGCGCCACCGCGCCGTTCGTCGGTTTGTTCGGCACAGTCTGGGGTATCTACAACGCGCTCGTGACCATCGGCATTTCAGGCCAGGCATCCATTGACAAAGTGGCCGGACCGGTGGGCGAGGCGCTGATCATGACGGCATTGGGACTGGCCGTGGCCGTGCCGGCGGTACTGGGCTACAACGGGCTGGTGCGGCGCAACCGCGTAGCCATGCACGCCGCCCGTGGCTTTGGCTCGGAACTTCACACGCTGCTGCTGGTGGAGATCGAAAAAAGCCAGCACGCCAGCCACAAGTCACCCTGAGCCATGGCCATCAGCTACCGCGAAGGCAATGGCGACGACGACGCCATGCTGTCCGAGATCAACACCACGCCCTTGGTGGATGTGATGCTGGTGCTGTTGATCATTTTCCTGATCACCATTCCGGTGATCAATACGTCGGTCGCGGTGCGCCTGCCCAGGGCGTTGAACCAGCTGCGCCAAAGTGCGCCGGATACGGTGGTGATCTCGGTCGATGCGCGTGGTGGCGTCTACTGGTTTGACGCCCGACTGGCGGATGCACAAAGCCTGCAGCAGCACCTGCAGCAAGTTGCACTGCAGTCGCCCCAGCCCGAGGTCCACATCCGGGGCGACGCCCGCACCGACTACGAACCGGTCGCCCGCGTACTGCACGCCTGCCAGCAAGCCGGCATCGCACGCATCGGCTTTGTCACCGAACCGCCGGCAAACACCGCTGAAACTTTGCGGGCCAGACTGTAGCTACGCGCAGCGGGCGAGCTCTGTCCTCAACTGATCATGATTGACTTCGACGACACGGCCGATACCGATGCGCCCGAACTGGCATCGGGCATGAACATCACGCCGCTGATCGACGTACTGCTGGTGCTGCTGGTGATGCTCATCATCACGATTCCGATCACGCTGCATTCGGTCAATATGCAACTTCCCGCCGGAGCGCCACCGCCCGGCGCCACCCTCCCACCGGTGGTCCGGATCGAGATCACCGAGCAAAACCGCTTGCTCTGGAACGGCGAAGCGCTGCCGGATCAGGCTGAGTTGCAGCACCGGTTGCGGTTGGCCTCGGGGCTGAGCGAGCAACCCGAAATCCACGTCTTGCCAGCGCGTCATGCCAGCTACGATGTGGTGGCACAAGTGTTGAGCGCGTCGCAGCGTCAGGGGCTGCAAAAGATCGGCGTCGTGGGACTGGACGACTACTAAAGCCCAGGCCCGCTGGGTTTCAGGACAGATCCGACTGCCGGCTGTCCAGCGGGGCGTTGAAGGAGTCGGGTGCCCAGTCGGGAGTGAGGATGCTGTCGGCAAACGGGCTGTCCTCGGAGCCACCGAACTTGTTGTTGCGCTGACGCAGGACGGTGGCCCGTAATTCGGCCCGTGCCCGCTCCACGTCGCCCGCGCTGACCGCCGCCTCCAACGCGTCCAGTTGTTTCTTGGCCTCTTCCACGGCCGAAATGAAGGCGTTGTAAATGTCTTGCTGGCGCGGCAACTTGTCGAACTCAACCACCCAGTAAGGCAACTCGCATCGGGAAAAGAGCCGCCGCTTGACCAGCAGATTGCTTTGCGACATGCCATTGACGCCAGGCACGTCGACGCAGCCGATGACCTTGCCCTCGGGTGTTGCCACGGTGAAGGTGCAGTAGAGGTCGCTCAACAGTGCAAACCATTTATCCCGATCCTGTTCGGCCATGGGTGTCGTAAACCGGGTTACAGGCATCTTGATCATCACATGATGATCTGCAAACGAATTGCTCAGCCAGCGCCAGACGCGCAGTTCGCGCGAATTGACCAGCGCACGCTTGACGATGCGCGATTGCCGGGGCACGCGGCGCTGCGCCTGAAGCGAACGCTGCTGCCACCATGCAAATGCAGCAGCGCCCACCGCCATGCCCAGGACGAGCGCCGCCGCGCCGATCATCCAAATGTAGTAACTGTCCATGGGCCGCTCCTGTATCAGACTCTCACACGGGGTGTCTCACGCACGTCCACAAATTCACAGTCTTTGCAGGGCACGGTTGCGCCTCCTTGCCCAAGTCTAACCCAGCACCTGCGCGCGCAATTCACCGTGCGTCTGCGCTGGCAAGCGTGGGCCGAACTGCGTCACGCAACGTGCCGATGCCAGGCTGGCCAGATCGCCCGCGCGCTGGCAACCAAATCCCGCAGTGTAGGCATGTAAAAAGGCGCCGGCAAACACGTCCCCGGCGCCATTGCTGTCCAGTGGTGTCACGGGATGAGGCGCAATTGCCAGAAGGCTCGCGCCGTCATAGACCAGTGCGCCACGGGCCCCCAGCGTGATGCAAAAGCGTCGCGCAATCTTCTTCAAGGCGCTTGCCGCGGCCGTGACGCTGGACTGACCCGACCACTGCAGGGCTTCGCCCTCATTGCAAAACAGCAGATCCACGCCGTCCTCGCCCAGAATCTGCGCCACGCCATCGCCGAAATACTGCAGCATGCTGGAGTCAGACAATGTGTAGGCCACTTCGATGCCGCGTTCACGCGCAAAGGCCTTGGCCCGGACCGCTGCCTCGCGGCCGCTCGTGGATGTGACCAGATAACCTTCGATGTAGAGCAGGCGCGATGCCGCCAGGGCCTCGAAGTCGATCTCGGTGTGCGACAACTCGCTGGTGATGCCGAGAAAGGTGTTCATCGTGCGTTCCGCGTCGTCGGTGACCAGCACCAGGCAGCGGCCCGTCATGGCAGGGCTCGCGCCATCGGGTGGCGCACCCCGCGGGTTGGTGGACACGCCCGCTGCGCGCAAATCGGCCAGATAGAACTCGCCTGCCTCGTCGTCCCCAACGCGGCAGGAGTAGAACGCCCGGCTGCCAAAGTAACTGGCCGTAACCAGTGTATTGGCTGCCGAGCCACCACTGGCGCGGCCCTTGAGCCCGAACTCGCTGCGCAGTTGGGTCAGCAGGCTCAGCAGGCGCGCCTCGTCAATGAGCGTCATCGACCCCTTGGCGATGCCATGGGCGCGCAAAAACTCATCGTGCACCAGGAACTCCTTGTCCACCAGCGCATTGCCCAGGCCATAGATGTCGAAGCGTTGGGTTGTGGGAGACGTTGCGGCCATAGCGGTAGGGGACATGATGAACAATGAAAAAAGGGCAAGTTTAGCGGCTGAATGCTGTGGCTCCACCTGCAGGGAATCCGGACCACCCTGAGTTGCCTATCGCAAACGCCAACCGGCCATCCGGTGCGCCCGCTGCCAACTCAGTGCGAATGTCCCAAACCGCTGATGCAAGTCACCAGCGCAATGCCAGCAACCAACCAGACAATCTGCGCCGCCGTCTCGCGCGCCGTGAGGCGTTTTTGCAATTGAGGAATAAGATCCGCCAGCGCCACGTAGATAAAACTGCTGGACGCCACGACCAGAAAATACGGCAGCAAATCCTGCAATGCATCGACCAGCGCAAAGCCGACAAGTCCGCCCAGCGCCGTCACCGCACCAGCCATCGAAACCTTTACCAGCGCCATGTGCTGATTGGGTGAACCGCCGCGTAGCACCACCAAATCGCCCATGTGATGGGGCACCTCGTGCGCCAGCACCGCCACCGCCGTGATCAGGCCCAGATGACTATCGGCGACGAAGGCCGACGCGATCAGGATGCCGTCGCCAAAAGCATGCATGCTGTCGCCCGTAAGCACCGCCCAACTGCCCGGCTGGGGTGACTGATCATGGCCGTGGCCATGATGGGGGCGGCCGTCGTGGGCAGCGTCATCGTGGTGATGTTCGTGTCCGTGGTGCCATAACTCGGCCTTGTCCAACAGGAAGAAAAACACCAGCCCCACCAGCAGGGTCGTAAAAAGCGCGTGCGCATCCGCCTTGCCTTCAAAGGCCTCGGGCAACAGATGCATGAAGGCCGTGGCCAGCAGCGCGCCGGCGGCCAGGCTGAGCATGTGCTGGGTGTAGCGCGCCAGCACGCCAAAGCTGAGCGCGGCTGCCAGCCATACGCTGCCGATGCCGGCGGCCAGCGTGGCCGCGAGGATGGCGATGAATTTCATGGCAGGGTGCAGTCCGGGTTGGTGCTGGGCAACTCAGCAGTTGGAGTACGTCAGACCACGGCCCTGAGTCGGCGCCAGATGAACAGCCCGCAGAGCGATGCGATGGCGCAGAAGACGACAAATGACCAGTTGGCCAGAGAACCTTCAAGGAAGGTCCAGTCGACAGCGCTGCAGTCGCCGCTGCCCTTGAAAATCATGGGAATGGCGCGTTTCAGCGGAAAGGTTTCGATCATGCCGTACAGGTCGCGTCCGCAGGAAGCCTCCTGCGGCGGATACCACTGGAGCCAGCTTTGACGTGCTGCCACAAAGGCCCCACCCAGTGCTGTCGCGCCAGCCAGAGCTACGCCCGATACTTGCAGTCCACGGCGGCCCGTCAGGCCTGTCAAACCGGCAATGAGTGCTACCAAAAGGAGCGCATAGCGCTGCACGATGCACATCGGGCAGGGGTTCAGTCCCACCACGTGCTGCAAATACAGGCCAAAACAAAGCATGGCGATACTGGCCGCACACAGCGCCAGCATGACGCGGCGCGGGGCCGTATCCAGGGCAGTCAACAACATCAAGATCCTTTCAGGGCGAGGTCGCGCAACAGTAGGCAAAGCGTGGATTGTCCGCTGGTTCGTGGTGCCCCGCGGCAAAAAGTTCCCGGCCTTCAAGATCCGAACGGTGCGGCTGTCCGAAAAGCTTGTCCACAAACACTCCTGTCTGCGGCCAGTGGGTCGAGAAAGATGCTCTACCATTGCGTGATGGCACTCGACATCCGAACGGCCTTTGTCATGATCGGGCTGCTCTACCTCACGCTGCCCACCGTCGCGTGGATCGTATTGGCGCCGCAGCGCAGTCGGGCCGTCAACCGGTGGTGC
>CAILAY010000153.1 GCA_903832285.1 uncultured beta proteobacterium
CTAATCTGGATATTGAATATGCTATAAGCAACAACTTCGCCTTCGGTGGCATCAACACTTCACTGGTCTTCAAACGTTTGGAATAGGGACTCAAGCTCTTATGAAAACAAAGCAATTTTTCGCCGTCCTCCTGGCTTCAATTTTGCTGACGGGCGCGACCTTTGCACGCGACTTGGCACCCGTCATCAATTACGACAATATCGCAGTCGTGGCCGGTGCCGGCAAGACGCTGACCGTTGAGCGGGTCAAGCAGGCCATCCAGACCGGCGCAACGGCCCGGGGATGGTCCATCGCGCAGGCCGCTGACGGCAAGATGGTGGCCACGCTGATCGTGCACAGCAAGCACTCGGTGTCGGTCGAGATCGGCTACACGGCAGACCGTTATTCGCTGCACTACAAGGACAGCCTGAACATGAAATACGCGAGCACTGCACCCAGCCGGAAAAATGGCGTGGGTCCTGCTGTTCCTGCGGAAGAGAACGGTCAGCCGGTGATTCATCCCAACTACAACAAGTGGGTACTGCAACTGCGCGAGTCCATTCAAGTCGAATTGGGCAGGCTCTAAACCCACCGCGGAATAGCTCTCTTGCGCAGGGTTGTTGTAACCGGTCTGGGCATCGTATCCTGCATCGGCAATGAGTTGGATACGGTGGCGTCGGCGCTGCGCGAGGGGCGCTCGGGCGTGCGCCCTGTTTCACAATTTGCCGAGATGGGTCTGCGCAGTCGGGTGGCAGGCGTGCCGGATGTCAGTGGCGAGCCTGCGGTGGAACGCCGCCTCCGTCGCTTCATGGCGGATGCCGCCCTGTACGCTTACCACGCCATGCGACGCGCCCTGGCTGACGCCGCTTTGGAGCATCGGGTTGTTGTCCATCCGCGTACCGGACTGGTCGTGGGCTCGGGCGTGGGTTCGCTGTTCGAGCACACGCTCGCTGTGGATACGTTGCGCAGCAAAGGTATGGCGAAGGTCCTGCCCTACGTCGTGCCACGCATCATGGGAAGCACCACGTCGGCCTGTTTGTCCACGGCGTTTGGCATCCAGGGCGTCAGCTATTCCATGACCTCGGCGTGCGCCACGTCAGCGCACTGCATCGGGCACGGCACGGAATTGATCCAGTTCGGCAAGCAGGACGTGGTGATCGCCGGCGGCGCCGAAGAGGTGTGCTGGACCAGCACCATGCCTTTCGAAGCCATGGGCGCTCTCTCCACCGCGTGCGGCGACAGTACCGCCTCGCGACCCTACGACGTGAGCCGCGACGGATTTGTGATCGCCGGCGGCGCCGGCATCCTGGTGCTGGAAGAACTGGAGCATGCGCGCCGACGGGGTGCGCGCATCTACGCCGAAGTGGCGGGCTACGGCGCTTGCTCGGACGGTCGCGACATGGTGACGCCCTGCGCCGACGGCGCCGCGCGGGCCATGCGGCTGGCGCTGGCCGAAGCAGGCGGCACGGTGGATTACATCAACACCCACGCCACCTCGACGCGCCTGGGCGACGTGAGCGAACTGGAGGCGATCCGCGCCGTGTTTTGTCAGGATGAACGCGGCGTGCCCGCCATCTCTTCCACGAAAGGACTGACCGGCCACCCGATCGCTGCAGCAGCGGCGCACGAGGCAGTTTATTCGCTGCTCATGCTGGAGCGCGAATTTCTGGCCGGCTGTGCCCACGTGCTGCATCCGGACCCGGCATGCGACGGCTTGCCTGTGCTCTTTCAAAGCGAACAGCGCCGCATCGACAGCGTCATGTCGAACAGCTTTGGGTTTGGCGGCACCAATGCCAGCCTGATCTACCGGCGGCTTGAAGAGTGAGTTGAGCGCAGTCAGCGCGGCTTGATGGCGACGGCGTTCACGAGCGTGGGTTCGCGTTGCGCGTGCACCGGAAATCCAAGCCACTCGAAGCAGCCGATATCGGGGCGACTCCACCACAGATAGGGCAACGAGACCCGTTCGTCGGGCAGATCAAAGCCCGCGCGCCGCACAATGGCGAGGTATTGCAATGCCGTCTTTTGCACCTCCATCGGATGCCGAAAAAGCAGCCTGATCGGCAGCGAGTGAATGTAGCGCCGTGTCGATTCGGCGAGCAGCAACACACCGCCCGGTTTGAGGATGCGGAAAAACTCCGCCATGGCGGCTTCCTGCTCCACGATGTGATGGAAGGTCTGGTGACAAAAGACGAGGTCGAAGCTGTGATCCGGCAGGTCGATGCGCGCCGCGTTGGCGCCATGCAGCTTCACCGGCGTCGCACACGCTGCGGCCGCCACGCCGGCGCGCTCCGCCAACCCCGGGTCGGCGTCCATGCCCACGATCTGATCGGGTCCGAAACGTCGCGCGAGTTCGTCAAAGGAATGGCCGAAACCGCAGCCCACGTCGATCACCTGCGGGAAGCGTCCGATGGCCGCCGGCATGAGACGCTGCAGGTCGTCCAGTGCGCGGCAAAGCACATGGGTCTTCCAGGTCTCGGACTTGAGGAACCAGTTTCCAAAACGGGTTTCCTCGATGAAGGGGGAGGTTGTTGTCGTCGATTGCATGGATCACTTAAATTCGGTAGCGCCTTCGGGTGCCTCCGACTGACCAGCACCACTGCAGCGGATTGTAGGGTTGACGCCAAGTCCAGCTTCTTGAAAGAAGAAGGTCCGGCTCATGTGTAATTGGCGAGTGTCACAATGTGGCCTTTCAAAACATTAAGCTGGAGAACACCATGAATTTGCGAAAGTTTTTTTGGTTTGTTGCGCCGATTGCGCTTGTTGCATTGGGAGGCTGCGCACATCCCGTCTCGATCGTTCCCGATGCCAGCAAGCTCGTGCGCTCCGAGGCGAAACCACTGGTGGAGGCGCAGGTTGGCTACTTCATCTCGGACCAAAACAGAGCGCTTCAGGTGACCACAGCCGGTGGAGGTGGTGATTCAGTTAAATATGCACCTTATGCCGATCTGGAGGCTGGCCTCGTCAAGGTGCTTTCAAACGTATTTTCCGGGGTTCATTTGGTCAAGGATGCGCAGGACAAGGAGTTCCTGAAAGGCAAGAACATCAGCTATGTGTTCACACCAAAGATCACGACCAATTCGTCTTCAAGAAACAATTTCTTCTGGCCCCCAACGGACTTCACGGCAACGATTCAGTGCGTAGCTTCAGACAATCAAGGGCAACAGAAATGGCAGACCAAAGTCGAGGCTGAAGGCGGGCTCCTGGCGGTGAAGGAAACCTTGGGCGACCACGGTATTGCGGGGAGGCGGGCCTTGCAAAATGCGCTTAGCAAACTGCAGAGTGAACTTGAAAGTGCTCCGGAATTCCGAAAATAGGTTTTGTGTCGAAACGGGCGTCACCGAAACGGGGTGCGGCAGGGAACCATCCCTTCGTTGACCCATGCGTGTAAGTTGGCATGCCTGACCGGAAGACGAACTGGATCGATCTGTGGTTCGCGCATGTTGACGAACTGGTCGACGGTGACCTGCTGAGCCGCTACCGTTTGCTGTTGAGCGCCGAAGAGATTGGCCGAGGCGAGCGCTTTTATTTTGCGAAGGACAGGCATCGCCACCTTGTGACGCGAGCCCTGCTGCGCACGGTGCTGTCGCGCTACGCACCGCTGGCGCCCCAGCAATGGGTGTTTGCGAACAACGCGCATGGTAAACCTACCATCGCAAACGCAGAGCCGTTGGCGCAGGGCTTGAGCTTCAATCTCTCGCATACCCGTGGCCTGATCGTGCTTGGCGTGCGCCGTGGCGGGGCGCTGGGTGTCGATGTCGAGCATCTGCATGCGCGGCGCGCTCTTCTCGATGCCGGAAATGCCGTCTTTTCCGATGCGGAACGCGATGCGCTTGCTCTTCTTTCCGGCGATGAACAGCAACAACGGTTCTTTCAATACTGGACTCTCAAGGAGGCCTACCTCAAGGCCAGCGGAACGGGGATGTCGGTGGCGCTGAGGAACGTGAGCTTCGAGTTTTTGACACAGGAGCGCGTTCGGCTGTCGTTGCACGGATCGTTGCAAGGGCCCGCGTCGCGTTGGCACTTCTGGCAATTCAGACCGACGCCGGACCACCTGCTGTCGGTCTGCGCCGAGCAGGAGGCTGTGCAGCATTGTGTTGCCAGAACGGTGGTTCCTCTGGGACCAGAGGAGTTGCTCGATTGCGAACCCTTCCTCCAGTCAATGCCTTGAGACCTGCCGCTGCGCCGGGTCAGAGCAATTCAATCAGCACCGGCTGATGGTCCGACGCACGAGTGTGGGTGTTGACCTCCAGATGGCGGATGCGGTCGTTCAAGTCCTCGCTCAAAAATACGAAGTCGCAGCAGACGGGATCGGGCCCGTAGCGGCGGTCGTAGAGGCGGAAAGTCGGTGCCTGCGGCGCGTCGCCAGAGAGCACGCGCCAGGCGTCGATGAAACGGCTCACGCCCGGCGTCTGCTGCTGTATGCAGGCGTACTCCGCGTTGGAAACTTCAAAGTTGAAGTCGCCGCACAGCAGCGCGCTGCTCGTTTGCGGTTTGGCCTGAAACGGTCCGCCGCCGTTGTCGTGCAGCGGCGGATGCTGTGCCTGCAAGCAAGCCTGCGCATGAATCTCCAGCAGCCCCAGCGCCTGCGCCATGCGTTGACGCGTGGAATAAAACTCCAGGTGCGTTGTCATGACGCGCAACGGACCTGACGGCGTGAGCACGGTGGCGCTGGTGCACATGCGCGGCATGGAGCGCACGCCCTCGTCCGCCGGATAGGGCAGGGCGTGGTGCTGCACCTGAGCCACGGGCAGACGCGTGGCGATCAGGTTGCCGAAGCGCTGGCGCTGACCGTTGCGCCCGAGTTCATCCACCGCGGCGCCAAAGAACACTTCAAAACCGGGTAGCAATTGGCGTACGCGTTCGACCTGATCGAAGCCGGCATTGCCCGCCAACTGCGGGTAGTTGACGGCGACTTCCTGCAGGCACAGCACATCGAAATCGGCCATGGCACGGGCTTCTCCAATGACGCGCTCCACGCTCACGACGCTGTCGATCCCGCAGAACCACTGCACGTTCCAGGTGATGAGTTTCATGCCTTCGATCTCACTTGATGCCGGCGCGCATGAAGCTCTGCACGAACTGGCGCTGGAACAGTAGGAAGGCGATCAACAGCGGTGCCGAGGTCATGAGCGTGGCGGCGGTGATGATGGACCAGTCCACGCCCTGATCGGTGCTTGAGAACACCTGCAGGCCCACGGTCAGCGGGCGCGAAGTGACGCTGTTGGTGATGATCACCGGCCACAGGAAGTTGTTCCAGTGAAAGCTCACCGACACCAGTGCAAAGGCGGTGTAGATCGGTCTGGCCAGCGGCACATAGACGCGCCACAGGATTTGCAGCGCACCCGCGCCCTCGACCCGTGCCGCCTCCACCAGTTCCTTGGGGATGCTCAGGAAGGTCTGGCGCAGCAGGAAGATGGCAAAGGCCGAGGCGAAATAAGGCAGACCCACGGCCAGCAGCGTGTCCACCAGGCCCAGGTGCGCCATGGTCTTGTAGTTCTCCACCAGCAGGATGTCGGGCATGATCATCAACTGCACCAGCACCAGCGCAAACAGCAGGCCCTTGCCGGGAAACTCGTAGCGCGCAAAGGCGTAGGCCGCGAGTGTGCTGAGCACCAGTTGGCTGCACAGGATCAGCGACACCAGCAGCGTGGTGTTCAAGAAGTAGCGGGCAAAGGGTGCGGCGTCCCACGCGCGTGCAAAGTTGTCCAGCGTGAGCGGCGCCAGCAGCTCAAAGCGCGTCGAATATTCGCTCGGGTGAAACGCCGTCCACACGGTGTAGACCAGCGGCAGTATCCATAACAACGCCAGCAGCCACGCGGCGAGCGTGTCGATGCGTCCGGGGTCGTTGTAGACCATTCGCGTTGGCACCGTCTTCATTGGTAATGCACCTTGCGGTCCAGCACGAAGAACTGGAACAGCGCCACGGTGGCCAGCACCGTCAACAGCACCACGGTGAGGGCGGCGGCGTAGGCCGTGTCCCAGAACTTGAAGCCCACCTCGTACAGGTGATAGAGCAGCAGCGTGGAGGCGTTGTCGGGGCCGCCACGCGTGAGCACCACCACGTGGTCCACCATGCGCACCGCGTTGATGACGGCGTTGATCATCACGAACAGCGTCGTGGGCATCAGCAGCGGCCACTGCACGCGGCGAAAGAAATACCAGCGCGATGCGCCTTCGATCGCTGCGGCTTCGCGCAG
>CAILAY010000154.1 GCA_903832285.1 uncultured beta proteobacterium
CCAATGTACATGCGGTCCACCTGCTGACTCACCATTTCGGTCTCGTGCGCGAAGGGTTTGGCGATCTGCTCCAGGGCATCGACCGATCGCCTGATCATGGCCAGCACCCGCCCTATGGCTTCGTTCGCCTGCGGATCCAGGCGCTCCAGCAGCGGAGTGAGTTCCTGCTCGCAGGCTTGCGCCAACTGGGTGATGCCGCCCTCGCCCTGTGCCAGCGCGGCGGTGATCTCGCACGATTGGCGCGCCGCCATATCCAGGTGCGGGCCAATCTCGGAAAAAGCCGAAAGCATTTCTGCTACGGCAGCTTCAGACTGTGAGCGCGACGTCACCAATTGGCGTCCCCACACGGGCAACACCGCAGCGCAAAGTTCCACCAGGGCCTGATTCACGGGCGCACTCGCCAGCGTGCGGGTTGGGTCTGAGGGCGCTGCGGCCGCGGTCGTCGGTGTGTTCATGCCTACAGATTAACCCATTCGGTATTGAGGTAACAGCCGCAACCCATCAGCCGGCTTTCGTCCAGCGGGACGACGTAGGAGGATTTGGCCTGGACTTCGCCGGTGAGCGGGTTGGTGATGTAGTAGCTGACCCAGCCGCCATCGGTTTCATCACACACATGCCATGCGTCCAACACCAGCTTGTCGGCATCCAGTCCGGCGATGTCGGCCAGCGCGGTGCCGTCCTTTTGCGGCGCTGCGCCGTGCACCACGTAATAGCCCTCGCGGTCGAACACGAATACATAAAGATCGCGGTCGATGAAGGCGCCGTCCGGATCCTGGAAGTCCTTCGCCGCCTGCTCCAGACTCACGGACTGCAGGTGCACCATGGCATCGAAAACCATTTGACGGGCTTGATCCGCCGTGCCCTGGCGCAATTGCATGTCGGCCACCGAAATTTCCAGTGCCGACGCCTGTGCGATCAGTCGATCGGAGTTCGCGGACGCGCGCGCCACCAGACCCGAGTTTTCCTGTGTCAAAACATCCAGGTCACCCACGGCGCTGACCACTTCCTCCAGCGCCGCGCTCTGTGCCGCACTGCCTTCGGCCATGACATTGACATTCATGGAAATCTCGCTGATGCCCGATATCAGGCTTTCCATCATGACGTTGACCTCGCCAATACCTTTCACCGTGGTGCCGACGCGGGCCGAGGATTCGGCGATGAGCGTGCGGATTTCGGCCGCAGCGGTCTGACTGCGCTTGGCCAGATTGCGCACTTCGGCTGCCACCACAGCAAAGCCGCGCCCCTGCTCGCCCGCGCGAGCGGCCTCTACCGCAGCATTGAGCGCGAGCAGGTTGGTCTGGAAGGCGATGCCGTCGATGGTGCCGATGATCTCGCTCATGCGTCCCGATGTGACCTGCAACGGCCCCATGCTTTGTACCGCCTGTTGCATCAGCTTGCCGGCATTGCCGGCCTCATTGTGCAGGCTCTGGGTCATCATGCTGATTTCCTGCGACGCCGAGGCGTTGCGCGCCACCGTTTCACTGACCCGCTTCACGTGCACCGAAGTCTGGCGCAGGTGTTCGCCCTGCGTTTCAGCGCGCTCCGACAGGGAGCGTGTCTCGTCCACGAGTTTTTTCCCGGTGTCGCCCAGCAGCACCGCTGCGGTGCGGATGTTGGCCACAATGGCCGACATCTTGTTCATCATCAGGTCCAGATGCCGACCGAAATTTCCCAGCGTGCCAATGCCGGAGGTGGCGCTGCCCGTGAGATCACCGTGAGAGGCCAACTCGATGGCGGCATCGGTATGGACGCGGTCAAGCTGGCTGGCGCGAAAGAAACTCATCAGGAAATAGAACCACAGCAGCAGACCCAGTGCGGCCACACACATGATCAGGATGATCTTGTTGCGAATCTGATCGCCGTGCTGTTGCAGCATTACCAGCAGGTGTTGACCGGTTTCAATCCGGGCTAGATTCACCGCGTCCAGCGTGCGCATGCCTGCTGCCCGGAATTCCTCGCCAGAAGGTTTGTCGAGTAATTTGCGCGACAAGGCCTGGAGCGATTCGACCTGTTTCAAGGCTGCGTCCCAGCTTTTGGGCGCTGGGGCGTTGCCGCGTTTCAATGCTTCGAGGACACCCTTTACCACGTTGGTGTAATCGTTCAGCGCGTCCGCCATAAAGTTCACCGCCATCTGGTCGGCCGCACTGGTGTCCTTGCGCCCCAGTAAATTCGAGCCTTGAAGAAGCGGGCCAACGTGATCGTTCCATGGCAGTGCATGCCTGATCATGAGCTCTGCGGTGAAGTGAATGGCGGGCTCTGCAGAGAACTCCAGGCCCGAGGTTTCGCCGACAATGAACATCCACTGGTGCAGATCTGATTTCTGTTGCTCGTGGCGCTGCGACTGCGCTGCGTTCTCGCCCGGCTTGGCGCTGGCTGCAACTTCCAGGATCGCGCTGCGCAGGGGAGCCCAATGCTGCGTCAGTTCCGCATTTGCGCTCGCCGCCACCTGGGTGTCCAATTGTTCGACAGCGGACTTCAGTGCCTGGCGGGTCAATTCAAATTCACCCGCAGCGCCAGCGGTTGACCCTAACTGCGCTTGCACGTTGAGCCTTTGCAGCGTTCCGCCGACGTTCCCGATGCGCTCCAACAAAGTCGTTGCTGTAATGCGCTGGCTGGTGTTGAGGTGGTCGGTGCGCAGGCTGCCCAGGTACAGAGCCACCAAGACGATCATGGCCAGCAGCAGCGGAATGGGAACTGACCAGAACTTGACCGGTCCGCTCAGACGCAGCATGAGCGCAAGACCCGGTCTGAGAACGCGGTCTCGATGTGTGGTGTTGGACTCTGCTGTCATGGTGCGGACGAAAATGATTGGCTTCAAATCATCGCTGCGCGGGATGGAGCGTCGTCGCCGGAGAAGGACCGGACATCACCCCTTGTTCGCTTCGATGGGTGCACAACGCCATGTCAGGCTCTCAGCGCTCGTTCAAGTTTGGCCCGCAAAGTGGCCGAACTGGGGGGTTTGACAATGTAGCCAAAGGTGCCCAGAGGCAGAGCCTCCTGCAAGGTGGTACTGCTGGAATCGGCGCTCATGAAGATGACCGGCGTCTTGCGCAGCGCGTGGTCCGGGTGTTCGCGTAATCTGCGGACAAACTCGAATCCGTCGGTCGGATCCATATGGACATCAGTCAGCACCACATCCGGCTTGAAACTGGCCACCAGCGCCAGGGCCGAGTCGCCGTCCACGCAATCCTTCACCTCCCGCACACCGAGTCGCTGCAGCGCATTGGTGACAAAACTGCGCATGACGGCGTCGTCTTCCACCACCAGAACGCGTGCATTTGCAATTTCAATCATGGAAATGTCTCTTCGCAGAATTACTATTTACCGACGGTGTTGGAAGCTCAAAGCATGACAGTGATGTTAACCGGCATTGACCGCTTTCTATCCTGTATTGTCGTTCGCGCCGGGGGTTGCCGTGGTTTCCAGGTGGCTGCGGATTTCGCACAGCAATTGGCTGAGGACCGGCGCCAGATCAGCATAGGCGGCCGCCACTTCGTCGGCGTCGGCGGTCTTGCTGAGAAGTTCCACCCGGGTGACGTGCTGCACCACGGGCGCGGCGCAAAAAATGGGGACGAAACCCTTGATGGCGTGCAGCAATTGATTGGCGCCACGGGCGTCGCCCTGTTGCAGGCATTGTGCGATCCCAGGAATGTCACGGTCCAGTCCCTGGGCAGCCAGATCGAGCAATTCGCGCAGGGCGTCCGCGTCCCCCACCATGTCCAGGCCCATTGCAATGTCCAGACCAGGTGTGGGCGACACGACGGCTTCAGGGTCGGAAGATTTTGCGGTCACGGACAAAAGGCGGATAAGGTGGCGACGACGCCATTGTGACTCAAACAATTTCCATCACGGCCAAGGTGCCGCGAATAAATTCGCGCCGCATGATCCTGATCAAACGCGGCATCCATGCCGCTCGCGTGAGCGCCAGGTTCAGAGCCGTTACGCGATGGCGAGCGGCCACTGCACCGACACGTCCAACCCGCCGAGCAGGGCCGAGCGCGTCACGCTCACGTGGGCATCGTGCGCCTGCGCAACGCGGCGCACGATCGACCAGCCCAGACCGCTGCCGGGTTGGTCGCTTCCCAACACCCGGAAAAAGCGTTCGCCCAGGTGCGCGAGTTGTTCGTCGGTCATGCCGGCTCCGCTGTCCTGCACGCGCAGCAGCGCACCCTGGGACTGAGTGCTGACACTGACGTGAATAGTGGCTCCGCTGGGGCTGTAGCGCAGGGCGTTGTCCAGCAGATTGCGCAGCAGCACGCCGACCAGCGTTTCGTTGCCCAGCAGTTCGGCCGGGTAGGGTGGTGCGTCCAGTTCCAGTATTTGTTGGCGCGCCAGAGCGGTCGGCGCCAGAGCCGTGGCGATCTGGCGCGTTAATGCCGCCAGATCGACGCGCGTGGAATGACCCGCGGGCGCCGCCTCCAGCCGCGCCAAAGTGAGCAATTGCTCCACCAGATGACTGGCGCGATCACAGCCCGCAAGGGCGTAGTTCAGGGCATGCGTGCGCCCGGTTGCGTCAGCTCCCATGGCCACCTGCACCTGGGCGCGGATCGCGGCGATGGGCGTGCGCAATTCGTGCGCTGCGTCAGCGGTGAAGCGCCGCTCGAGTTCCATCATTTGGGCGATGCGCTCGAACAGTGCGTTCAGCGCCTGGACCAGGGATTGCACTTCCAACGGCGTATCGGTCAAGGCAATGGGTTGTGTGGTGTGGGGTTGACGCTGGCTCACGGCCTGACCCAGCAGCCGCAACGGCATCAAGCCACGGCGTACCGACCACCAGATGGCCAGCACCAGCATCGGCAGCGCCAGCAGCGACGGCTTGAGCACACTGCGCAACACCGCCCAGAGAATGTCATCACGCAAGCTGGTCTGCTCGGCCACCAGAATGCGGACGTCGTGTTCGTGCCCGGGTGTGGCAAACACCCGCCACCGGCTGCCATCCGCACGCCGCAGTGTCTCAAAGCCGGAGACCAACTGAGTCAGTGGCGTGCTGTCGACTTGCGCGGAGCGCGATACCAGCAGACCTTCGTGGAACACCTGAAAGGCAATTTTGCCTGCGTACTTGTGCAGCGCCGGCGCCGACAGGAAACGCGGGTCGCTTTCGTGCTCCGGACCCGGCTTGAGATCGTGCTCGGCATTGTCGACGCTGCGCTCCTGCTCCAGCAGCAGACTCGCCGTTTGCGCCAGGTGGCCGTCGAGCAACTCGTCCAGTTCGTGTTGCGCGTCGTACCACGTGAGCACCGCGGCACTGAGCCACACCAGCGTCACCAGCGCCAACACCATTTTCAGCAAGCGCGCCTGGAGCGAGCGGGATGCGCTGGCGGCACTCATGCGCTTGCCGGGTCGCGGGGTAACGTATAGCCGATGCCACGCACGGTTTGAATCACGTCGGCGCGCAATTTGCGCCGCAGGTGGTGCACATGCACCTCCACGGCGTTGCTCTCCACCTCGTGGCCCCAACTGTACAAATGCTGTTCGATCTGCTCGCGCGACATGACCCGACCGGCATTGAGCATGAGGGCGTGCAGCAGATCGAACTCGCGCGTGGCAAGAGACACCAGTGCGCCGTTCAGGCGTACCTCGCGCGTGCCCGGGCACAGTTCCACGTCGCCCACCGTAAGCGTGTCCAGCGGCTGGCCGTGCGAGCGGCGCACCAGCGCGCGCAAGCGTGCACCGAGTTCGAACAGGTCCACCGGCTTGATCAGATAGTCGTCTGCGCCCTGGTCCAGACCGAGAATGCGATCGGGCACGGCGTCGCGCGCCGTCAGCACCAGAATGGGCGTACTGAGCTTTTGTGCGCGAACGCTCTTGAGCACTTCCATGCCGTCCTTGAGCGGCAGGCCCAGATCAAGCACCGCCGCGCTGTAGGAGCCGGTGCTCAGTTCGCGCTCGGCGGCGACACCATCACGCACCCAGTCCACCAGAAAACCGAGCTGGCGCAGGCCCGCCTGCAGGCCGTCGCCCAGTAGCGCGTCGTCTTCAGCGAGCAGGATGCGCATGATGTGAGTGCTGCAACATGATGCCGATTATCTGGCGACGGGCGCGGAGTGTGGAATCTGCATCGCGGCGTCTTCGAAAGTCCCGGCCTGTGCGTCCTGATGGCAGGCCTCGCAGTTGGCTTTGCTTTTGATCCAGGGCAGGGCCCAGTCGGCCGCTGTGACTTCGTGATGCTTTCGGACCCAGTAAGGTGTTTGCGTGATGCTCGTCGGCACGTCGTTAGACGGGATCGAACGGTCGATCTTGAGGGCCGCTTCGGTGGCGTGTTTCTCGGCCGCATTGTCATTGGCGTAGGCCAGCAGTGCCACGGTGGTGGCGCCATCCAGCCCGAGGTCGGCGCCGAAGTGTTGGCCTTGCTGCGCCAACAATCGTTGCCAGGAACGACCGGGCAAAAGGCTCGGATGAAAACTCAGGTGGCAACTGCCGCATTCTTCGCTCCACTGGGCGTTCTGCGCCAACTTCGGACCGATGAACGGGACGGCCGGCCCCTTGATCGGTGGCACGTGAAGGTCATACGAAAACCACCACACGCCGAATCCCAGCATGGCCACCAGCATACCGGCGGCGACGACGCGATAGGGTTTGGAGGCAACGCTTTGCGACGTCGCCAGTTTGAAACCGGTGAGCATGGAGCGCGCAAGATTCTCCTTGTGCAGCAAACTTTCCAGCAGTACGCCGGCCACGTGCGCCGCCACCACCAGCAACATGAAAGTGGCGCTGGCCTCGTGGATTTTCTTGAAGAAGCGGCCGGCTGAAATCCCGATCCAGCCCGCAGCCAGACCGTGCTGTTCTTCGCCGCCCAGAATGAAGATCCCCGTCACGCCGACGATGAGCACCAGCAGCAGGAGCAGATAGATCGCCTGAGCGCCTGCCGGGTTGTGGCCGATGTGGCGTGCGGCCCGGGCAGCGAACACCTCGCGCAGGTACTCCAGTCCGGCCCTCGGGGTGAAGCTGAATGACTTGAAGCGCGCATAGGTGCCTCCGGCAAAACCCCACACCATGCGAAAGACCAGCAGGCCCAGCATGAGGTAGCCGAAAAAGACGTGGTGCGATAACCAGACATCGGACTCGGACGTGAGCCAGGCAAGTGCAAATGACGCGGCCAGGGTCCAGTGGAAGATCCGCGTCGGGAAGTCCCAGACAAGAATGCGTTTCATGGATGGCGAGGTCTACTTGGGGATGCGGATGCTGTGTTCATTGAAGTCACCCTTGTCCGCGCCCGGGTGGCAGGCACCGCAGTTCCACGGTCCCTTGATGGCAGGTCGGCGCCATACAGTGGCGCCAACCTCGCGCTCGTTGTGCTTGGCCTTGAACCAGGCCGACTCCGTGATGCGCAGTGGGGCGGTCTTTGCGCTCCAGCGGTTGGAAGCGTTCTTCACCAGAAAGCTGCTGATTTCGCTGGCCTGCGACGGACTCAGGGAGGCGTCCACGCCAAAGTGTTTATCCAATCCGTTCATGAGTTGTGTCCAGGATGCCGCAGGTAGCAGACCCGGCGCAAATGCCGTATGACAAGCTGCGCATTCCTGCTGCCACGTGGCATTCACTTGCACCGGAATAACGGGCTTGCCTCGCGCTTCGCCGTTGTACTTGTCCCCGCCACCGAAGAAACCGTCATCCGCCTGGACCGACAATCCGAATGCGACGAAGGATGCGACGACAATGAGTTTGAGTGCAGTTGTTTTCATGGGTATTCCTTATTGCACCGACAGCACGTAGGCCATGAAGTCGCCTTTTTCCTGCGCACTGCAGGCCCGGCCGAGCACGTCGTTGCAATTGCGTTTGAACCACTTCTCGACGTTGGCAGCGTCTGTGAAACGCTTCGCATTGGCGGCGGGTGCAAGGGGCTGAATTTCCTTGCCGGTCTTGGCGTGCTTGCCCACGGCCTTGGGCGACTCCGTATGGCAGGAAGAACAAGACAGTTCGCCTGTCTTTGTGCCATATAACTTTTGTCCAGCGGCTGCCGAAAAATCCTTGAAGGCGGGGTTTTCCTGCTTGGCGGCTGCGCGGTAGCCATCCTGAATCGGATTGGCCTGTGCGACCAGGGACAAAGACAGACCGACGGCGAGTGATAGGGCGAAACGTTGAATCAAGATACGACTCCTTGTGGTTGTCAGGGATCGTAAGCGCGGCAGATTATTTGTGGCTTAACGGATTGCCGGGTCAGATGATGCCCAGCGGGCGCAACCCGAAGCGCCTTTTTCCAACTTTCAGTAGCGGCGTTCCAGTGTCATCTGTTCGTTCTCGACCTTCACCTGAAAGCGGCTCAGAAAGCTGTTGCCCAGCAACACGTAGGGCATGACCTGCTGCGAGACGATGGCATCCACCTCGTACAACTCGACTTCACCAAGGCGCACCGAGCGCAGCTTCATGCGCCATCCCGCAGCCACGCCGTTGGCGGTGCTGATGCGCACGGGTTGGCCGCTGCGGTAGTTCAAGCCTGCGAGTTCGGCGTCTGCAGCGCTGAGTGTGACAAGGCTGGCACCCGTATCCACCATGAACTGCACCACACGACCGTTGATCGTGCCCTGGCTCAGGAAATGGCCACCGGAACCGGCGCTGAGCACGATTCTGCCGCCGCTGCCGACGCCCGAACTGCCCACGCTGACCGGCGACTCGCCGACACGCAGTGTCTGGCGTTTGCCGTCGATCTCCAACACCGCCTGGTCGCCCGCCATGGACACCACCTTCACCCCCATGTGAGATTCGCCAACCGCCACGCTGTGGGGCGCACCGCCATCGACCACCAGCAGGGCTTTGCTGCCGAGCATGCCGGACAGTTGCACCGACTGTGACAGGGCGGGCAGCGTCAGCGCCAGCCAGCACAGGCCGGTCAGGCGCAGCGCGCCGCGGCGGTTGAGACGTTTGAGCATGGGTCCTTCCAGCGGCGCACAGGAACTCAGGTGCTGAAGTGCTTGCGCACCATGGTTTCCATCAATGCGCGGGCTTCGTCTTCCGTCGCGTTCATGATGGTGGCATGGATGCTCTTGGACAGACGCGTGAATTCGAGGACCAGGTGCGGGTCGAAGTGCGTGCCCGAACTCTGATGCAGGATTTCCATCACCAGTTCCACCGGGAACGGCTCCTTGAATGGACGTCTGGAACACAGGGCGTCGAACACATCGGCAATCGCGAAAATGCGCGCCGCCTGCGGGATGGCCGCTCCCGACAACTGGCGCGGATAACCCGATCCATCCCATTTCTCATGATGGTTGGCCACCACGTCCTTGCCGCCTTCGAGCCAACCCGCACCGGTGACGATCTCCTCTCCCAGAGCGACGTGGGTGCGCATCACGTCCATCTCCTCGCGCGTCAACATTCCCGGCTTGAGCAGGATCGCGTCCGGGATGCCGATCTTGCCCGCGTCGTGCAGGAAACTGCCGGCGATGAGTTCCTGCATCCTGCTGCCCGAGAGCCCTACGGCCTCGCCCAGCGTGGCCGAAATCCAGGCCACGCGGTAGTTGTGCGCGCCACTGTCGGAGTCGCGCTTGGCAATGGCGCGACCCAAAGCCTCCATCATGGAGATATGCGACTCCAGCACATCCTGCGCCTTGCGTTCGTTGGCCAAGTTCAATCGCGTCAGACTGAGGTAGAGCACAGCGCCGCAAACGAACACCGCCAGCACCACCATCAGCGCGGCGCTCAGGGCAGACGAGGAGACGCTGTTCCCGGCCTGCGCCTGCACCACTAGCCAGGCCACGGGGCCGGATAGCGCGGCCACCAGCAGCGAGACACCCGCGATGCGCAGCGTGATACGACGGTGGACGGGATGCATCTGGCGCAACGCGAATGTCTCAGTCGCGGAAATTGTTGAAGCTCAAAGGCACGTCGGTGATGTCCTTGCGGATCAACGCCATCGCGGCCTGCAGGTCGTCGCGTTTGGCGCCATTGACCCGCACGGCGTCGCCCTGGATCGAGGCCTGAACCTTGAGCTTGCTGTCCTTGATGAGACGCTGGATCTTCTTGGAGAGTTCGGTCTCGATGCCGTTGCGCACCTTGATCACGACCTTGACCTTGTCGCCGCCCATCTTTTGAACCTCGCCGATGTCCAGAAACCGCACGTCTACGCTGCGCTTTGTGAGCTTGTTGCGCAGCACGTCCTCGATTTGCGTGAGCTGGAACTCGGCGTCGCCGACGAGCGTGATCTCCTTGTCCTTGAGTTCGATCGCCGCAGATGTGCCCTTGAAATCAAAGCGCGTGGCGATTTCCTTGCCGGTGTTTTCCACGGCGTTCCTGACCTCCACCAGGTTGGCTTCGCAAACCGTATCGAATGTAGGCATTTTGTGTGTTCAAAAAAGTCCGTTCGCCCTGAGCCTGTCGAAGGGCTGCGCGCAAGTCTTGAGGGAGGGCTGTGACAGGCTCAGCCCGGGCGGGAGCGGGATCACTCCCAATGCGACAATCCCGCCATGTTAGTCGAGAACAACGTCCCCCTGCAGCCGCTGAATACATTCGGCATAGCGGCCAAGGCGCACACGCTGGTGCGCTTGCGCAGCCAGGGCGATGTCCGGACCTGGGTCGAGCAGTCGCACGCGGGCGAACACCTTGTACTTGGCGGCGGCAGCAATATTGTGCTGACCGGCGACGTGAAACCGGTGGTGCTCAAGGTGGAAATCATGGGGCGGGCCCTGGTGCAGGAAACGCCCAGGGCCTGGATTGTCGAAGCCGGTGCCGGTGAAAACTGGCACAACTTCGTCACCTGGACGCTGGCCCAGGGTTACCCCGGACTGGAAAACATGGCGCTCATTCCGGGCAGCGTGGGCGCCGCGCCGGTGCAGAACATCGGCGCCTACGGCGTGGAACTGCAGGACCGTTTCGAATCGCTGGACGCCGTGGATCTGAGCACGGGATCCGAGTTCACACTGCACGCGGCGCAGTGCGGCTTTGGCTACCGCGATTCGGTGTTCAAACACCCCGCGCCGGATGCGACTTGGGCGGCGAACGACACCGGCCGGACGCAGGGTTTCGGTCTTGCGGGCAGGGCGTTGATCGTACGGGTGCGCCTGGCGTTGCCCAAGGCCTGGAAGCCGGTGCTGGGTTATGCCGACCTGGAGAAGAAGCGTGCCGAGAGTGGCATCAACGAACCCAGCGCGCAGCAGATTTTTGACTGGGTCTGCGCCGTGCGCCGCGCCAAGCTGCCCGACCCAAAGATAATTGGCAACGTGGGCAGCTTCTTCAAGAATCCCACGGTGTCGCAGGAGCAGTGCGACGACATCATCGCGCGCGATCCGAAGATCGTGCATTACAAGATGGACGACGGCACGGTCAAACTGGCTGCGGGTTGGCTCATCGATGCCTGCGGCTGGAAGGGCAAGTCCATCGGCAACGCCGGGGTTTACGAAAGGCAGGCGCTGGTGCTGGTGAACCGAGGCACGGGCAGCGCGAACCCGGCCGACTGCGCCACCGGCGGCGAAGTGATGACGCTTGCCAGGTCGATCCAGACCAGCGTGTACGAACGCTTTGGCATCCGGCTGGAGCCCGAGCCGGTGGTGGTCTGAGTCCCATGTACGCGCAACATTTCGGCCTGAGCCAGGACCCATTCTCGATCGCGCCGGACCCGCGCTACCTCTTCATGAGCGAGCGCCACCGCGAGGCGCTGGCGCACTTGCTCTACGGGGTGAGCGGCGGTGGGCGGGGTGGCGGCACGGGTGGCGGTTTTGTGCTGCTGACGGGCGACATCGGTACCGGCAAGACCACCATTTGCCGCTGCTTTCTGGAGCAGATTCCCGGCGGTTGCCACGTGGCCTATATCTTCAACCCCAAGCTCACCGTGATCGAACTGCTGCAGTCCATCTGCGAGGAGTTCCATGTCGCGGTGCCTCACGCTGGAATGGCCCCGTCCACGGTCAAGGACTACATTGACGCGCTGAACCAGTTTCTGCTGCAAAGCCACGCTGCCGGCCACAGCAGCGTGCTCATCATCGACGAGGCGCAGAACCTCGCGCCCGACGTGCTTGAGCAGTTGCGCCTGCTGACAAATCTGGAGACCAACGAGCGCAAGTTGCTGCAGATCGTGCTCATCGGCCAGCCTGAACTGCGCGAGATGCTGGCGCGCCCCGAGCTCGAGCAACTGGCCCAGCGCGTGATTGCCCGCTTCCATCTGGATGCGCTGAGCGAGGTTGAGAGCACGCAATACATCCAGCACCGCCTGGCCGTCGCCGGTCACAGCGGAGCGCTGCCGTTTGATCGGAAGTCGCTGCAGCGCATCCAGCGCATTGCGCGTGGGGTGCCGCGTCGCATCAATCTGCTGTGTGGGCGCGCGCTGTTGGGAGCCTGGGCGACCGGCCTGCAGCGCGTGGACCGCAAGGTGGTGGATAAAGCCGCGGCTGAGGTGTTCGGGTCGGAAAACACGAACCCACCGCGAGCTCGCAAGCGCACGGCCGCCGTGGCGCTGGGCGCCCTGGTTGTGATCGCGGTCGCCGCATTGATTTCGTTCATGCCGTGGGCGCCGCAGTCGCGAGTGCGCACGTCATCCGCGGTCGCGGCATCGGCACCACAGTCATCAGCGTCATCCACTGTGCGTGCGCCCGCCTCAGCCCCTGCGCCGCCGCCACCCGCGGCGCGTCCGGTGGAAGAGGTGGACGCATTGCTGGCGCGAATGCCCACTGATATCAACACCGCATGGCGCGAACTGGGGACGCGCTGGAATCTGGATGCTGGCGACGCCGATCCCTGCCAGGCCGCCACGTCGCAGCAACTGCTCTGCTACCGCAGCAGCAACCTCACCGTGCCCTTGCTGCGTCAGTTAGGCCGGCCCGGCATCCTGACGCTGCAGCAAGGCAACGGTGTGCCGGTGTATGTCTTGCTGGTGGGGCTGGGCGCTCAGACCGCGACGCTGCGCGTGGCGCAGAGCCTGCATACCGTCAGGCTGGTTGCAATGGGCCGACTGTGGCATGGCGACTTCGCCACCTATTGGCGTGCCCCGCCGACTTACTCGGGCGAACTGCGCGAGGGTAGTTCAGGCCCCGCGATCCAGCGACTTGCGCACCAACTGGATCTTCTGGACGGGCACTCAGCGAGTGTCGATGCCGCCGTGCCACGAGTACTGGATGCTGCGATGAGAGAACGCGTGCGCGCCTTTCAGCGTGCCCAGGGATTGGTACCCGATGGGCAGCCCGGTCCCATGACCCTGATGCAGATGGACGCCGCCACCGGTGGAACCGAACCGCGCCTGCAAACCGACCAGCCCTGAACCATGTCCTACATCCTCGATGCACTCAAACGGGCCGACGCCGAGCGCGAGCGCGGTGCCGTTCCCGGTCTGCACACCCGCCAGGTGGCAACCCCGATGCCGCAGTCCGGATCGAGTCGGCAACGCCGCCTTGGGGCTGTGCTGGCGGGTACTCTGGCGCTGGTCGGACTCGCGCTGGGCTATTGGGCTTGGCAATCTTCGGGGCGTGACACACGGGTTGCGCCGCCGCATCAGGCAGCGGCCACGCCCGCAGCAGGAGCGTCTGCGCCTGCACTGGAGGCCCCGGCTGTGCTGCCGGCACCGATGCCGAAGGCGGCAACTTCGGCGGTTGCAAATGCCGCATCTGCTGCATCCGGGGCCCAGGGCCGACTCGCCGGCGCAGGCGCAGCAACAGGAGCGATTCTTCCCACGGTGGTACCGGTTCAAACGGCGCAGACCGGGGCCTCGGCCGTGCGCGCTGCTGCCGTCGCCATCCCCCTGTTAAACGAACTTCCGCAAGACATGCGCCGCCAGATCCCGGCGCTGACGATCACCGGCGCTGTGGATTCAGACTACCCGGCGCAGCGCATGCTGTTGTTGAACGGCCAGGTGCTCAAGCAGGGCAGCGTGATTGCGCCCGATCTGAGCCTTGAAGAAATCGGAGCGCACAGTTCCGTGTTGAGTTATCGGGGAACGCTGTTTCGAATAGCGTACTAGCCAAGCGCCGATCGAACCCGCTCTTGCCAGGGCGTCCATCACCATGAAAACCCTATGTCGGTTTTCACCGTCCTCTTTTAGAGTTCTGGTCGAAACGTCCCTTGCGGGCTGCATCGCTTCCCGTTCGATCAACTGACTGGAGACAATTCGATGGACATCAAGAGCCCTTCACCCGGACTCTACAACGAGGACCTGGCGCCGGCCAAGGAGCGCCACTGGGGCGCATTCAGCATCTTCAACGTCTGGACCTCCGATGTTCACAGCCTGTGGGGCTATTACCTCGCGGCCAGTCTGTTCCTGCTCTGCGGCAGCTTCCTGAACTTCGTCGTCGCCATCGGACTGGGCTCACTGGTCATCTATGCGTTGATGAACCTCGTAGGCTACGCCGGCGAAAAGACAGGTGTGCCCTACCCGGTTCTGGCACGCGCTTCGTTTGGCGTCTGGGGCGCCAACTTGCCGGCGCTGGTACGCGCCGTGGTCGCCTGCTTTTGGTACGGCGCGCAGACCGCCGCCGCCTCCGGCGCGATTGTCGCGCTGCTGACGCGCACTGACGTCTTCATGGAGTTTCACAAGAGCACGCATTTCCTTGGCCACTCGGGGCTTGAGGTGATCTGCTACGTGGTGGTGTGGGCGTTGCAACTCCTGATCATTCAGAACGGCATGGAGACCGTGCGTAAGTTTCAGGACTGGGCCGGCCCCGCCGTCTGGATTGCGATGCTGGTGCTGTCCGTGGGCTTGTGCGTGAAGGCGGGTGGGTTCTCCTTTTCCCACGCTATTCCGCAGGCGGTGCTGATCGAGAAGACGCAAGATGCGGGCATCAGCGGTGAGCCCGGTTCATTCTGGGCACTGATGGCAGTGGCGGCCACATGGGTCACGTACTTTGCCGCGCTCTACCTGAACTTCTGCGACTTTTCTCGTTACGCCAAAACCAAGGCGGCGGTGACCACGGGGAATCTGTGGGGCTTGCCGGTGAATCTGATTCTGTTCTCACTGGTCGCGGGTGTCACGACCATTGCCGCGTTCAACGTCTATGGCGAAGTGCTGCTGCACCCGGAGCAGATATCGGCCAAGTTCGACAGCTGGTTCCTGGCCTTGCTGGCCGCGGTCACGTTTGCCGTGGCCACCTTGGGCATCAACGTGGTGGCGAACTTCGTCTCGCCCGCGTTCGATTTCTCCAACGTATTTCCGCGCTCCATCGACTTCAAAAAGGGCGGCTACATCGCCGCCGGCATCGCGCTGGTTCTCTACCCGTTTGCACCCTGGGAGGGCAACGCAGCCCACTTCGTCGGCGCAATTGGCGCGACCATGGGGCCGTTGCTGGGCATCATCCTGTGCGACTATTATTTGATCGCCAAAGGCGCAGTGAACGTGCAGGCGCTGTACGAGGAGCACGGTGAATACCGCTACGAAGCGGGCTGGAATGTGAATGCGTTGATTGGCACCGCGGTCGGTGCCATCTTTTCCAGCATCCTGCCCAACTTTACTCACGTGCTGCCGTCCTGGTGGGGGCTGTACGGCTGGTTCTTCGGCGTCCTCATCGGCGGCGGCGTCTACCTGGCCATGAGCACCCTGCGACCGCGGGCGGTTGCTGCGATCGCGGGTCGCTGAATTGGCCGTGGGGACGGTGCCGCGCACGGCGCGTCCTCCCTTTTTCATGGCCAGATGCTCTATGACATCAGCCAGCACCCGCACGCGCTAACCACCCCAAATCCTTCAACCGGACTGTCGTGCTGATCCATGCCCGCGGCTTGGCGGAGTTCGTGGCGTGGTACATCGGCACGAACAGTTGATATGGGTCAATGGCTTGATCCGAAGGCCAAGCATCGTGCGGGGAGTCACGGTGAATCAGCCCCAAAACCGGGCATAGAATGGTGGTGTCAGTTTGCGGTGCTGGGTTCGAGACGCTGCATCTTCATAGTTTT
This sequence comes from uncultured beta proteobacterium, assembly GCA_903832285.1. Taxonomy (GTDB): domain Bacteria; phylum Pseudomonadota; class Gammaproteobacteria; order Burkholderiales; family Burkholderiaceae_C; genus CAIKVZ01. Next base: position 15,799 of record CAILAY010000154.1, read on the forward strand.
CTGCGGTGCTTCCGGTGAGTCCAGTTTCCAGACTGATGGGCTTTCTTCATCAACGTAAATCATCTACATCATGAATAAACTGATCGCATCATTCTTCGCCGCCTTGCTGGCTTTGACCGCGTCCACCTGGGCCAGCGCCAACGATTTTTCCGACCTTCGGACCGAGCTGACGGCGGCGCGCGAGTCGCTGGTGACGATGATGGTGAACAAGGACAAACGCGGGGCCGACCAGCAAAAGATTGTCAAATCCACGGCCGACACGGTGAGCGCACATCTGGCCAAACTGAAGGCGCCCGCAGGCAAGGAGGCGCAGTTCAAGGAACTGGTCGAGAACTGGAATGCCTTCAAGAAAACCCGCGAAACCGAGCTTGTTCCGGCGATCCTCGCAGGCAAGGACGAGGAGGCGAAAAAAATCGCCGGTGGCATCCAGAAGGAACGCTATACCAAGTGCCAGCAGATGGTAAGTGAACTCGGCGCCTGAGGGTGCCGTGGCGGACCCGGTTGACATACTCGCTTGGTGAACGGGGGCAAAGTAATGAAGTTGCTGGATCTGAAGATTGGCGCCCGAGTGGGTGTCGCTTTTGGTGTCGTGGTGGTGACCATCGCATTGTTGGTGGTGGTCATACAGATCAGTCTGGCCCGAAGCGCGGCGAACTCGAAAGCGATGGACGAGGGCGTGCAATTGCAGGCGCAGGCGTCCGAATTGCACCTCTTGGCCAAGGACAATGCGATCGCGAGCATGGTGATCCTGGTGTCCGCCAGCGCCGATCAACGATCACGGCTAGCCAGGGAAATCAGCGACCGCGACCTCCGCATCGATAAAGGCTTACAGGCCATCGATGGCGCGCTCGCAGGAGCACCGGAAGAAGCGGCGCTGATTGCGGAGGCTCGCAAGCGGCACAGCAGCTATGTTGCGGGTGTCCAGCGCATCGTGGGTCTGGTGCAGGGGGGCAAGCAGGCCGAGGCCACCTATGCCGCCGACGAGGAGATGATTCCGATGCTGGAGCCTTTCCTGGTCGCGCTCGCCAGAATTGATGCCCTGCAAGTGGGCAAGGTCCAGGGACGGGGAGCTGAAAATGCCCAACTGATTGCGTCGACGCGGCTGCTCGCGGCCGGTGCCGGCGTGCTTGCAGCTTTGCTTGCCGTTGTGGCGGCCCTGTGGGTGGTGCGCAGCGTCACGCGCCCCTTGGCACAGGCCGTCGCCCTCGCCAATGCGGTGGCGCAAGGCGATTTAACCCAGCAGATCAGCGTCAGCGGCAAGGATGAGATATCGATCCTGCTGCGCGCATTGTCGGCGATGCAAACAAGCCTCAGCGCCGTCGTCACCAACGTGCGCCAAGGGTCTGAGGGTGTTGCCACAGCGAGCGCCGAGATCGCCCAGGGAAACCACGACTTGTCCAGCCGCACCGAGAGTCAGGCCAGCGCGCTGGAGCAGACGGCCGCCTCGATGGAACAACTCAATGCCACCGTCAAACAAAATGCCGACAACGCCCGTCAGGCGAACCAGTTGGCGCAAAGCGCTTCCACGGTGGCCGTCAAAGGGGGCGAAGTGGTGTCGCACGTGGTACAGACCATGAAGGGCATCAACGACAGTTCGCACCGTATCTCTGACATCATCAGCGTGATCGACGGGATTGCCTTTCAAACCAATATTCTGGCGCTGAATGCAGCTGTCGAGGCGGCCCGCGCGGGTGAGCAGGGTCGCGGCTTCGCCGTGGTCGCAACGGAGGTGCGGTCGCTGGCCGGACGGTCGGCAGACGCCGCCAAGGAGATCAAGTCCTTGATCAATACCAGTGTGGAGCGGGTGGCGCAAGGCACCGCGCTGGTAGACCAGGCTGGGGTGACGATGAGCGAAGTTGTCACGAGCATCCGGCGCGTGACAGACATCATGGGTGAAATCAGCGCTGCCAGCAGCGAGCAGGCTTCGGGCGTGGCACAAGTGGGAGAGGCCGTTGCCAGCCTGGATCAGACGACACAACAAAATGCCGCGCTGGTGGAGCAGATGGCTGCGGCCGCGAGCAGCTTGAATACACAAGCCGGTGACCTGGTGCAAGCCGTTGCCATCTTCAAACTCGCGGGAGGTCAGGCGCCGATTTTGAATCGTGGTCGTCCCATGACCGCGGGCGCTCGCCAACCGGTCATTGCGAAACCCGCAAGGCTCGTCGCTTCCACCAAAGCAAACGCCTTGCCCAAGCCCAAACCGGCAACCCTGGCCGCTCCATCCAAGGCGAGCGCTGCACCCGCCGCCGATGAATGGGAAAGTTTCTGAGAGCCTGAGGGATCAGCCGCGCCCTTTCCAGGGCACCCAGCGGCGCTCCAGGGAGCGCATCGCCAGATCGAAACTGTAGGCCACGCTGCCGATGACGAAGATGCCCATCAGCACGATGTCGGTGCGCAAGAAGTTGGACGCATTCAGCACCAATTGACCGATGCCAAGCGAGGCAGCCACCATCTCGGCGGCGACCAGAGTGGTCCAGCCAAATCCGATGGCGATGCGCATGCCGACCAGGATTTCGGGCAACGCCGCGGGTGCGATCACGTGGCGAATCAGCTGCCAGCGGCTGGCACCCATGGAAGCAGCCGCATGGAGTTGCTCCTGCGTGGCGCTCCTCATGCCGGAGCGAGCCGCGATCGCCAGCGGGCCAAAGCAGCTCAGGTAGATCAGCAGCACCTTGGGAAGTTCGTCGATGCCGAACCATATGATGATCAGCGGCAGATACGACAGCGGTGGAAGTGGTCGGTAGAACTCCAGCACCGGGTCGCAAATACCGCGCACGACGCGCGACATGCCCATGGCGATACCCAGCGGAATGGCGGTGAGGCAGGCCAACCCGAAGGCGGAAAACACGCGCAGCAGACTCGCCAGCAGGTGTTGCCACAGCGGCTTGTCGTTGGCTTGGCCAGTGAGGTATTCGTGGAACTGCTGCCACACGGCGTGAGGCGAAGGCAGGAACAAAGGCTTGATCCACCCGGCGGCGGTGATGAGATACCAAAGGCTCAGCAACACCGCCACGGTGACTACACTGATGGCCGCGCTCGGCCCCGCACCCAGTTCGGTAAAGGCGCTGGTTTTAGGCGCGGGCGCGCTGGTTATGGTCTCGCTCTGCGGCGGTTGTGCCAGCGTGAGTTGTGCTTCAAGCATAGGCCAGCTCGCGTTGCTGGATCAAGCCCAAAACCTCTTCGCGCAGCGCGATGAATTCGGGCAGCGACTTGATGGCGCGCGCCCCCCCCTGCGCCAGATAACGGTGCGAAAACGGGAGGTCTTCAAACACGCGAAGGATGCGCCCCGGACTCGGACTCATGACGACCAGACGCGTCGCCAGAAACAACGCTTCTTCAACCGAGTGTGTGATGAAGAAGACCATCTTCCGGGTCTGGCCCCAGATCCGCAGCAGGATCTCCTGCACCTGTTCACGTGTCAGCGCGTCGAGCGCGCCCAGGGGCTCGTCCATCAACAGCAATTCAGGGTCGCTGGTCAGGGCGCGCGCAATGCCCACGCGCTGTTGCATGCCTCCGGAGAGCTCCCACACGGACCGGTCGCCACTGCCGGCCAGACCCACGAGCGCAAGTTTGTCCTCGGCCGCGCGCGCACGGGCGGCAGCATCGACGCCGCGCAAACGCAAGGGCAGGGCCACGTTGTCGCGCACATTGAGCCAGGGCATGAGCGCGTGCTTCTGGAACACGACGCCACGCTCGGGACCTGGCCCGATGACGCGTGTGCCGTCGAGCAGCACCTCGCCTTCGGACGCTGGCAGGAAGCCGGCGATGCAGTTAAGCAACGTGGTCTTGCCGCAGCCGGAGGCGCCCAGCAGCACCACAAAATCGTCGTTCGACAAACTCAGATTGACATCAGCCAGCGCGCACTTGCTGCCGCCCGCCACGGCGTAGCGCACGGTGAGGTGGCGCAGGTCAAGCGTGGCCATGAATGCTCAGTTAACATGCGCTTTGCGCGCGTAGCTGGTGGTGACGTACGCGCCGTAATCGGCCTTGACTTCCTGGATGCGCCCCTGCTCCTTCAGGAATACGGCCGTCTTGGCCAGTGCCTGCGCGGCGCCGCCTGCCAGCCAGGTCGCGGACAGCTGTTCCTGGAGTGTCGGGAAGGCGTACAGGGCGATCGCTGCCGGCACATCCTTGGCGTCTGCTTTGCTCCACTTGGCGATGGCCTTGATCTGCGGCGTCTCGGCGGTCCACTTCGGGCCGTTCTTGCGGTAGTCTTCATCCGCCTTGGCCAGGGACTTCACCAGTGCCACCACGAAGCCCTCGTTGGCGGCCGCCCACTTGGCATTGACGATCAGGCCGTCGAACGTCGCATAGCCCTTCTTGCCGATGCTCGCCGAGGTCGCTATTGGCTTGCCATTGGCCTTGATCCTGGACAGAACCGGATCCCAGATGAAGGCCGCGTCGATGTCGCCGCGCTCCCAGGCGGCGGCGATTTCCGGTGGGCGCAGGTTCACCACGTTGACGTCTTTCGCGTCCACGCCCTCGAGCTTCAGGCCCACCAGCAACTGGTAGTGCGAGGTCGAGACGAACGGTGTCGCCACTTTCTTGCCCTTCAGGTCTTTCCAGCCGTTGATGCCGCTGCCGTTGCGCGCGATCAGCGCCTCGGCGTCACCGATGTCGTCCAGGATCCAGAACAGCCTGATATCCTGACCCTGGCTGGCTGCCGCGGCGATCGGACTGGAGCCGGCCTCGCCAATCTGCACGTCGCCCGAGGCCATGGCGCGGATCACATCGCCGCCACCGCCAAACTGGCGCCAGTTGATCTTGTAGCCGGTGCCTTTTTCCAACTCGCCGGATTCGATGAGGGTGCGCAACGGCACCAGCATGTCCTGGTAGGCGAAAGTGACTTCCCTGGTCTGGGCGAAGAGGGCGCTGGTGGCGAACAGGGCTACGGCGGCAAGCCAGCGTGGCAGAGAAGGGTTGAGTTTCATGGTGGGCGTTCCCGTTGATGGATGCGGCACGGATGCTATGCCGCACCTACCGTCAATTGAACGACCGATATCGCCTATTGATCCTTGGAAAACGCCTATGAATGCCGCGCAATTGCCCGCCTTCTCGTCCGTGGTGGACGCCATGCTGCGGAGGAGATCGACTCAAAGGAAGACGTCGCCGCCTACTTTGAGATGCTGAGCTTGTAAACCTTCTCGGTACCCGTCTTGTCGGACTTCGTGGCGTAGTAGTCACTTCCAGATTTCACGATGTAGCGACACCACTCCTCCGTATCAACAGACTTCCATTCGATCAGAACGCAGTAACGACCATCTTCCGCGATGTGCCACTTACCCGATGTGGATGCGGGGTGGCCGCCATTCGCCTTATTGTCCGAAGAAACGATGAACGTTCCACTTGATTCGTTTTTCCAGCGGTGCGTGTCGCCGCGGGCTACGGTGCGGCTCATTTTGGCATTGGGTAGAAGCTGCTTCAACTCCTCCGCTGTCAACGTAACCCTGCCATTAGCATCGAGGTCACGGAGCACCGTCACTCCCTGACCATGTGCCATCATGGACGCGAGGGCGATAGGCAAAAGAATGATACGGACGAGGGACTGCATGAAAGCTCCTTTGGGTGGGAATGGGGGGCCAGTGAAAAGCCCTTATCAGCCGCAGGAGGTGCTCGTGGTTCTGAGCAGTTTGGGCCGGCGTCAGATGGAAACTATTCGGCAAATCATGAATCAGTTGAGGCTGAATCGTTTGATAAATCGCAACGACTCACCCATCACCGGAACGCGCGCGTCAAGGCGCATCCAGTCAGGCAATCTCTATGTACCAATATCAATTTCGCGTGGCGGCTTTGCGGACATTCGCTGGCGTTGAGCCAACTATCTATTCGCTCTTGTCGCTGGACAATTTGAGCAGATCGCCGCCCGCACCGAGCGACAACAGACCGGCTTTCGCGTAGATGCCGAGCTTCTCGCGTGTGTCCACGATGTCCAGGTTGCGCATGGTGAGCTGGCCGATGCGATCGGCCGGCGAGAACGGCGCGTCCTCCACTTTCTCCATGCTCAGGCGTTCGGGCTTGTAGGTGAGATTGGGCGACTCGGTGTTGAGCAGCGAGTAGTCGTTGCCGCGGCGCAGTTCCAGCGTGACCTCCCCCGTGATGGCGCGCGCCACCCAGCGCTGCGCCGTCTCGCGCAGCATGATGGCCTGCGAGTCGAACCAGCGACCCTGGTACAGCAGTCGGCCAAGGCGGCGGCCGTTGTCGCGGTACTGCTCGATCGTGTCCTCGTTGTGGATGCCGGTGACAAGGCGCTCGTAGGCGATGAACAGCAGCGCCAGCCCCGGCGCTTCGTAGATGCCACGGCTCTTGGCCTCGATGATGCGGTTCTCGATCTGGTCGCTCATGCCCAATCCGTGGCGTCCACCGATGCGGTTCGCCTCCAGGATCAGCGCTACCGGATCGGCGTAGGTGACGCCGTTAAGCGCCACCGGTTGGCCTTCTTCAAAGCGCACCGTGACTTCTTCGCGCCTCACGTCGACGTCGTCCTTCCAGAAGGCCACGCCCATGATGGGGTTGACGATCTTCATGCCGCTGCTCAGGTGCTCCAGGTCTTTGGCCTCGTGCGTCGCGCCCAGCATGTTGGAGTCGGTGGAGTAGGCCTTCTCGGCCGACATCTTGTAGCCAAAGCCGTGCTGTGTCATGAACGCCGACATCTCGGCGCGGCCACCGAGCTCGTCGATGAACAACTGGTCCAGCCACGGTTTGTAGATCTTCAAAGACGGATTCGTGAGCAGGCCGTAACGGTAAAAGCGCTCGATGTCGTTGCCCTTGAAGGTGCTGCCGTCGCCCCAGATGTTGACGTCGTCTTCCTTCATCGCGGCCACCAGCATGGTGCCAGTGACGGCGCGCCCCAGCGGCGTCGTGTTGAAGTAGGTCACGCCGGCGGTGGTGATGTGAAAGGCGCCGCTTTGCAGGGCGGCAATGCCTTCGGCCGCGAGTTGTTTGCGGCAGTCGATCAGGCGCGCTTTCTCTGCGCCGTATTCCATCGCCTTGCGCGGAATTTCGTCGTAGTCGGCTTCGTCGGGCTGGCCCAGGTTCGCGGTGTAGGCATAGGGAATGGCGCCCTTGAGCTTCATCCACAACAGGGCGGCGCTGGTGTCCAGGCCGCCGGAAAAGGCAATGCCCACCTTTTGCTGGAGGGGCAGGTTTTGCAGGATGGTAGCCATGATTGCTTAACCGAAATGACAGATGTAGTGGTACGCGTCAGTCACGCGTATCTGGAAACTGGAGTTGCCGGGTACGCTGAATTTTTCACCCGCACCGCAGCCGACCCAGGTGTCGCTGCCCGCCAGTTTGTATTCGCAACTGCCACCCACGCCTTCCATGATCTCGGGTGCACCGGTGTTGAAGGTGAGGGTGGCCGGCAGGATCACGCCCACGGATTTCTTCGTGCCGTCGGCGTAGCTGATGCCGTGGCTGACGCATTTGCCGTTGAAGTAAACATTGGCTTTTGTGGTGACGGAAACGCTGTCGATTTTTTCGGTGGTCATGGGGCAAGAATCTTTAGGTGGACCGCGCCAGCAAAGGTGCCGGTGGGCGGTTGGCGAAAGGGGCAATTTTAGTTGCGGCATCACTTGGGTACAAATGGGTTTCCACCGAGCGGCATTTTGGCGCACGGCGCGTGGGCGCTCGCCTCAAACCGGCGGCCACGCGGCGGCGTCGAAGCCGACCGTCACCCTGGCCGCAGCGCCTTCGCCCCATTGCACTACAGGCCGCTTGATAACGGACGTTGCCGCCAGCATCAGCGCGCCGGCGCTGACCGCATCCTGAACACCCGACTGCGTCACAGCGTCGAGACGACGCCAGGTCGTCCCTTTGCGATTGAGCAGTTTCTCCCAGCCGACTCGTGCCATCCAGTGATCGAGCAGTTCTGCCGAAAGACCCTGCTTCTTGAAGTCGTGAAAGTTGTAGGACAGACCGTTTGCGTCCAACCAGGTGCGTGCCTTCTTCACGGTGTCGCAGTTGGGAATGCCGAAAACGGTGATGGGCTGGTGGGGGTGAATTGTGTTGCGCATGCTTGCAATTTTGCGCGATCCAGCAATCCCTTTTGGAAGACGGAGTCGCACGGTGGGCGACAATCGACATCGCATGCACACTGAACCGAAAACACTCACCGAATGGCTCGCTTATTGCGAACGCCTGCATCCCAAATCCATAGACATGGGCCTGGAGCGCGTGCGCATCGTGGCGGATCGACTGGGACTGCGCTTTGACAGTCCGGTGTTCACGGTGGCGGGCACCAATGGCAAGGGCTCGACCTGCGCCATGCTGGAATCGATTTTGCTCCAGGCCGGTTACCGCACCGGCGTTTACACCTCGCCGCATCTGGTGCACTTTGAAGAGCGGTTGCGGCTCTCGGGCGACACGGTCCCGGCAGATGCATGGGCCGCAGCGTTTGCCCGCGTGGAAGACGCACGGATCCAGGGCGACGAAGAAGATGTGACGCTGACCTATTTCGAATTCAGTACCTTGGCTGCGATGGATTTGATGCGGCATTCGTCCCTGGACGCGGTGATCCTGGAAGTGGGCCTGGGCGGTCGACTGGACGCGGTGAACATCGTCGATCCGGACTGCGCCATCATCACCAGCATCGATCTGGATCACATGGAATTTCTTGGCGCAGACCGGGACAGCATCGGCCGCGAGAAAGCCGGCATCATGCGCACCGGTCGCCCCGTGGTCGTGAGCGATCCGCTGCCGCCGCAAAGCGTGCTCGATCACGCTTTGGAAGTGGGTGCTGACCTCTGGCGCTTCGGCGTGGACTTCAACTTCTCCGGCGACAAGCAGCAATGGGGCTGGGCCGGGCGCGGACGTCGCTACGCCGGATTGGCGTATCCGGCGCTGCGCGGTGCGAACCAGTTGCTCAATGCGTCGGGCGTGCTGGCGGCCTTGAGCGCGCTGCGCGAACGCCTTCCGGTGACAGCGCAGGCGGTGCGCAATGGACTGGCGATGGTGGAATTGCCGGGGCGCTTTCAGGTTCTTGCCGGCCAGCCCTCGCTGGTGCTGGACGTGGCGCACAACCCGCACGCGGTGGCGGCGTTGGCGGCCAATCTGGACGCGATGGCCTACGCGCCGACCACGCACGCCGTGTTTGGTGCCATGGCAGACAAGGAACTGACCGCCATGCTCAAGCGCATGGGGCCGCTGATCGATCGCTGGTACTTCACCGATTTGCCCACGCCGCGTGCCGCCAGTGCTGCCGAATTGCACTCCCGCTGGCAGGCGCTGGAGTCGCGCAAGGGTGTGAGCGCGAGCGTGCATGCCGACCCGCTGCAGGCGCTGGATGCTGCCATCGCGGCGGCGGACCCCGCTGATAGAATCGTCGTCTTCGGTTCCTTCTTCACCGTCGGCGGCGTTCTGGCCCACGGCACGCCCCGCCTCCAAGCCAAACATCTGAACTCCTGAAACGCAGCAAGACAATGGCCTTATTCAAGATCCGCAAGTCCGCCCAGACCGGTGTCGATACGGGTGCTGGCAGCGCGGGGCCAGCGCAGAGCATCGAGCTCATGCGCAGGCGGGCCAAGCATCGGCTCATTGGTGCGGCCGTTCTGGTGCTTGCGGGTGTGGTGGGTTTTCCGCTGCTGTTCGATTCGCAGCCGCGCCCGGTGATGGTGGACATTCCGATCGAGATCCCTGACAAGGCCAAGGTCAAACCGCTGGTGATGCCACCCAGTGTCGAGCCAGTGGCCTCGGCCCCCGTATCGCCCGAGCCTGCAGCCAGTGTGCCCGTGTTAACTGAAGCCAAGCCTGCTGCAGCAGCTGTTCCGGCCCAGAGCGCCAAGCCAGCACCGTCGGCTCCAACCGCGGCGAAGCCGTCTGCATCGGCGGAAGATGCTGCCAAGGCCAGTGCGCTGTTGGCGGGTGAGGATGTGCCTGCGGCAGGCGCTGTGCAGGGGCGGTTCGTGGTGCAGGTGGGTGCCTTCTCGGACGTGAGCAAACTGCGCGAAGTACGCCAGAAGTTGGAGAAGGCGGGCCTCAAGACCTATACCCAGATCGTCGACACCAAAGATGGCAAACGCACCCGAGTACGCGTGGGTCCGTTCGCAAACCAGCTTGAGGCAGAAAAGGTGGCGAGCCGCATCAAGTCGTTGGCCCTGACCGCTGCCGTGCTGAAGATGTAGCCGTGCAGACGCTGGACTGGATTCTGCTGGGCGTGGCGCTGGCGTCGCTGCTGCTGGGGGTGTGGCGCGGATTGGTGTACGAGGTGCTGTCGCTGCTGAACTGGATCGCCTCTTTTCTGATCGCGCAATGGTGGGCAGCCGAACTCGCGGTGCGCTTGCCTATGGGCAATGTGTCGGAGTCGGTGCGGTACGCGGCTGCCTTTGTGCTGGTATTTATCGCCTCTCTGTTCACCCTCGGGCTGGTTGCGACGCTGGTGACGAGATTGATCGAGGTCGTCGGATTGCGGCCCGTGGACCGCATTCTGGGGGCGCTGTTTGGTGGGCTACGGGCGTTGGTGCTGCTGTTGGCGGTTACCGCGGTGGTGGGCATGACACCGGCAAGGTCGGCGCCCTGGTGGCAGCAATCCGTCGGCGCGCAGGGATTGTCGGCGGCGCTCAACGCGCTCAAGCCCGTATTGCCGGAACAATTTGGGAAGTATCTTTCCCGCGAGGACTATTGAATGTGCGGAATCGTCGGGGTTGTCAGCAATGCACCTGTGAACCAGTTGATCTATGACGCGCTGCTGCTGTTGCAGCACCGGGGTCAGGACGCCGCTGGCATCGTGACACAGCAGCAGCGCAAGTTCTTCATGCACAAGGCCAGGGGAATGGTGCGCGACGTGTTTCGCACGCGCAATATGCGCTCGCTGCCGGGCAACTGCGGCCTGGGACAGGTGCGTTATCCGACCGCGGGCAACGCGTTTAGCGAAGAAGAGGCGCAGCCTTTCTATGTGAACGCACCTTTCGGCATCACGCTGGTGCACAACGGCAACCTCACCAACGCCAAGGCGCTCAAGGCCGAACTGTTCTCCACCGATCACCGCCACATCAACACCGACAGTGATTCGGAGGTGCTGCTGAATGTGCTGGCGCACGAGTTGGACAAGGCAACCAAGGGCCTTCCGCTAAAGGCGGAAGATGTTTTCGCCGCGGTGCGCAATGTGCACCGGCGCGTGCGCGGTTCGTACGCCGTGGTCGCCATGATCGCGGGCTACGGCATGCTGGCGTTTCGCGATCCCTTCGGCATTCGGCCGCTGTGTCTGGGCCGTGGGCCGCACACCGTGGTGGTGGCGAGCGAATCGGTGGCGCTCGAAGGCACGGGCTTCAAACTGGAGCGCAATGTTGTGCCAGGTGAAGCGGTGTTTGTCGACCTGCAGGGCACGCTGAAAAGCGAGCAGTGTGCGGATGCACCCACGCTCAAGCCCTGCATTTTCGAGTTTGTTTATCTGGCCCGGCCGGATTCCTCTCTGGACGGAATTTCGGTCTATCAGGCGCGCCTGAATCTGGGCGAAACGCTGGCCCAGCGTGTCATTTCTACTGTGCCGCCGAACGAGATCGATGTAGTTATTCCCATCCCCGAATCGAGCCGACCGAGCGCCATGCAACTGGCTCAATTGCTGGGTCTGCCGTACCGCGAAGGTTTCGTGAAGAACCGCTACGTCGGACGCACCTTCATCATGCCGGGCCAGGCCGTCCGAGAAAAATCGGTGCGTCAAAAACTCAACGTGATCGTGAGCGAGTTCAAGGGGCGCAACGTGCTGCTGGTGGACGACTCGATCGTGCGCGGCACCACCAGCCGCGAGATCGTGCAGATGGCGCGCGACGCCGGTGCGCGCAAGGTCTACCTCGCAAGTGCTGCGCCACCCGTGCGCTATCCCAACGTGTATGGCATCGACATGCCCACGGCCAGCGAACTGGTGGCGAGCAATCGCTCCGTAGAAGAAATTCGCGCCATTATCGGCTGCGATGCGCTTATCTATCAGGACGTCGAAGGCATGAAAAAGGCTGTACTCAAGGCGGCGACTCCAGGGCCTGATGGCAAATTCAGTGTGCTGGCCGGATTCGACGCATCCTGCTTTGACGGCCAATACGTCACCGGCGATATCACGGCCGACGACATCCTGCGCCTCAGCGAAGGTCGGGTCGATGGCGTCGAAGGTGCGGACGACAACTCGCGCCTGGCGCTGCCGAACGCGGAGGTGGCGTGAGCATGACAAACAAGAATCTACCCAGCAACTTGCATCCTGATACCCTGGCAGTGCGCATGGCGGTGGAGCGCAGCCAGTACGGTGAAAACTCGGAAGCCCTGTACCTCACGAGCGGCTATGTGCAGCCGTCCGCCGAGGCTGCGGCACGGCGCTTTGCCGGCGATGAAGATGGCTTCACGTACGGCCGCTACGGCAACCCCACGGTAGCAAGCTTCGAGCAGCGCCTGGCCGCGATGGAAGGAACCGAAGCCGCAATCTCCGCTGCGTCGGGCATGTCGGCGATCCTGATGATGTGCATGGCGTTGCTCAAGGCCGGTGACCATATCGTGTGTTCTCGCTCCATGTTTGGCTCGACCATCCGGCTTGTCGGCACTGATCTGGCGCGCTTTGGCATCGAGTCCAGCTTCGTCGCGCAAACCGACCTTGCCGCATGGAAGTCCGCGGTGCGCGGCAACACCCGCTTGCTCTTCGCGGAGACGCCGACGAACCCGTTGACCGAGGTGTGCGACATTGCCGCCCTGGCCGAGATTGCGCACAACGCCGGCGCGCTGCTCGCTGTCGACAATTGCTTTGCGACGCCCGCATTGCAGCGTCCGGTGACGCTTGGTGCCGACGTGGTGATGCATTCGGGTACCAAGTTTCTCGACGGCCAGGGCCGCGTCATGGCGGGTGCCTTGTGCGCCAGTCAGCAACTCGTGACCGAGAAGTTCTTGCCGGTGCTCAAGAGCGGCGGCATGACGCTGGCCCCGTTCAACGCCTGGGTGGTGCTCAAGGGCATGGAGACGCTGGCCATCCGCATGCAGGCGCAGTCGGCGCGCGCGTTGGATTTGGCGCAATGGCTGCAGGACAACCCGGCGGTGCAGCGCGTGTACTACCCCGGCTTGGCCAGCCACCCGCAGCACAAGTTGGCCATGGCGCAGCAAGGGGGTGTGGGCGGTGCAGTGTTGTCGTTCGAGGTCAAGGCCACCGACCCCGAGCAGGCGCGTGCGCGCGCATTCCACGTGCTCGACAGCATGCAGTTGTTGTCCCTGTCCACCAATCTGGGCGACACCAAAACTCTGGCGGCGCACCCCGCCAGCACGTCGCATGGTCGCCTCACCGAAGTGCAGCGCCAGGATGCCGGCATTGGTCAGGGCCTGATTCGTGTAGCCGTCGGACTGGAACACATTGACGACGTAACAGCCGACCTGGCACGCGGTCTGGACACCCTGAAATGACACACATCCAACGCACGCGCACCCGCTTCGCCCCGTCACCCACGGGCTTCATCCACCTGGGCAATATCCGCTCGGCGCTCTATCCGTGGGCCTTTGCGCGCTCCACCGGAGGTGACTTCATTTTGCGCATTGAAGATACGGATCTGGATCGCTCCACGCAGGCGGCGGTGGACGTCATCATCGAGAGCATGCGCTGGCTCGGACTGAACTATGACGAGGGTCCGTTCTACCAGATGCAGCGCATGGATCGCTACCGTGCCGTGCTTGCCGAACTTCAGGCAACCGGCCATGTCTATCCCTGCTACATGAGCGTGGCCGAACTCGACTCGTTGCGCGAGCGCCAGATGGCCGCCAAGGAAAAGCCGCGCTATGACGGTACCTGGCGCCCGGCTACCGGCAAGACCCTGCCGCCTGTGCCCGAAGGCGTGCGCCCCGTGCTGCGCTTCCTGAACCCGCAAAGCGGCTCCGTGGTGTGGGAGGACAAGGTCAAGGGCCGCATCGAGATAAGCAACGAGGAGTTGGACGATCTCGTGATCGCGCGGCCAGACGGTACACCCACCTACAACTTCTGCGTGGTGGTGGACGACATCGACATGGCCATCACGCACGTCATCCGCGGCGATGACCACGTGAACAACACGCCACGCCAGATCAACATCTTTCACGCGCTAAGGCAACCCGTGCCGGTATACGCGCATCTGCCGACCGTGCTGAATGAGCAGGGCGAAAAGATGAGCAAGCGCAATGGCGCCAAACCGGTGACGCAGTACGCGGCCGAAGGCTATCTGCCCGATGCCATGGTCAACTACCTGGCGCGCCTGGGCTGGAGCCACGGCGATGACGAAATCTTCAGCCGCGAGCAGTTCCTGCAATGGTTCAATCTGGATCATCTTGGCAAGAGCGCAGCGCAGTTCGATGAAGCCAAACTGCGCTGGGTCAATGCTCAACACCTGAAGGCGATGAGCGACGATGCGTTGGCGGCCCTGGTGGCGGCACAGTTGCAACCACGTGCAATTCACGGCGATGCGCGTTTGCCAGCCATCTGCGGCCTGTTCAAAGACCGCTGCGACACCACGCTGGCGTTGGCGGATTGGGCTGCGCGGTTCTATGCGGGTGTTACCCCTGACGCAACCGAATTGCAGCAGCATGTGACCGAAGCGATTCGTCCCGCGCTGGCCCTGTTGGCCGACAAGTTCGCGACTTGCGCCTGGGATAAATCTTCGATTTCGACCGCGTTAAAGGAAGTGTTGGCTGCACAGGCACTGAAGATGCCGCATCTGGCGATGCCGGTGCGCGTACTTGTCATGGGCACGGCGCAAACGCCTTCGCTGGATGCCGTGCTGGCGCTGTGCACGAGAGAAATTGTTCTCGCGCGTCTGGGGGCTGGAAAAATTTAACGTTATAATTCAAGGCTCGAAAGTTGACGGCAAAAGCGAAGGCCTTGTCGAAAAACGGGGGTATAGCTCAGCTGGGAGAGCGCTTGCATGGCATGCAAGAGGTCAGCGGTTCGATCCCGCTTACCTCCACCATCAGTTTTTGAGTCGGAAGTTCCAAGGTTTTGACCCCATCGTCTAGAGGCCTAGGACATCACCCTTTCACGGTGAGTACCGGGGTTCGA
>CAILAY010000155.1 GCA_903832285.1 uncultured beta proteobacterium
CAGAGTTGCCGTGGCGGTCACTGAGCGGTCGGGAGTTGTTCAACACCGTGATGAGGGTGCCGTCCTTGCGTCGGAGTTGATGTTCGAAATTGACGAGTCGTCCGCGCGTTTTCATTTCCTGGATTGCGGGTGCCGGGTCGGGGTCAACGTCCGCGATACGCAGGCGCAGCAGCTCCTCCCGCTCGTAGCCCAGCAGGTTCAGCGCAGCATGATTCGCATCGATGAAGCTGTTGTTATTGGCAAATATGTAAATGGCGGCAACGGATTCGTCAAAGATGCCGCGGTATTTCTCTTCGCGCTCGCGCAACGCCTCCTCAACCCGCTTGCGTGCGCTGATGTCGCGAATCACCGCGGTGAAGAAGACGCCCTCGGGAATCTGCCACTGGGCCAGCGACATCTCCAGTGGAAACTCGCTGCCGTCCTTGCGCAGACCTGTCAACTCGACCGGCCTGCCCATCACGCGCGAAGCGCCACCGGAGCGCACTCTTTCCAGTCCGGCCAGATGGTGCTCCCGCGAACCCTTCGGCATCAGCAGCGTCAACGGTTGCCCGATGACGTCTGATTGGGCGTGTCCGAATATGTTTTCGGCACCGCCATTCCATTTGACGATGACCCCGAAACTGTCGGCCGTGATGATGGCGTCGTGCGCCGACTGAGCCACGGCGCGGAACAGCTCTTCGCTTTCGTGCAGCGCCTTCTGCGCCAGTTTGCGTACCGTGATGTCAATGCGGTTGCCCACGATGAAGCCACTGGGCGTGCGGTGTTCGAACACCAGCAGCCAGCGACCATCGTCAAGTTGCTGTTCGAACTGACGGCCGTCGGCCGCCTGGTGCAGCGCCACACGCTCGCTCACCCATGCGTCGACACGCCCCAAGGCCGCAGGGTACTGGCCGCGCTGCGCACCGGTGCGCACGATGCTTTCGAAGCGGGCGCCGGGCACGATCAGGTCGCGGCTCGATTGGTAGAAATCGCGGTAGGCCTCGTTGCACAGCACGAGTCGGTCGTTTTCGTCATAGAGCGTGAAGCCCTGGTCGATGCTGCTGATGGCTTCGTGCAGCATTTGATAGGTGTCCGCGACCGATTGCCGCAGCTGCTGGCTCTCGGTCATGTCCCGGAAAAACCCTGCCACATACTTGCGCCCGTTCAACTCCATCGGAGCGGCGCTGACGTCCGCAGAGAATACGCTGCCGTCTTTGCGCTGCACCGGAAGATTCCGCGCCACGACAATTTCGCCACGCGCCTGGCGCTCGAATGTGTCTTTGACCTGGGGCAGATCGGCTACGGGGTGGATGTCATCAAGCCCCAATGACAGCAGTTCTTCGCGTTCATAGCCCAGCAGCCGGCACATCGTCCGGTTGGCGTCGACAAAGTGCAGTGACTCGGCATCGGCCAGCAGCACGCCATCCTGCGAGCCCTCGAACATGGCGCGCAGGCGCTCCTCACTGGCACGCAACTGCGCCTGCTTTTCATCAGCGTCGAGCAGCGCGCGGCTGCCAGTGGCCTTGAGTATGGCGACGGAGATCAGCAAATCGTCGATTTCGTCGTTCGCAATGCGCGCCGCTGGCAACTTGAGTGCCGGCCCTGATTGGCGCATGTCCTCGGCCGTGATGCTGCGCAATGCAAGGGCAATGGCCAGCAGGCGGCGCGTCACCAGGGCATGGTGGCTGGCGGCAATGAGCAGCGCCACCAGCAACAGCACAAGCGCATTGGCCGCGAAGTCGATCAGACCATCGCGCAACAGGCGCAGACGACTTGCCGACAGATCCGTGCTCAGGGTCAGGTTGCCGAGATCATGCGTTCGGCCGTCCTGCGTGTACAGCACAGGAAACGATGCCTGCAAGGCGTCGCCCGACGGCGCTGGCGGGCCGACGTAAATCTCCTTGGCGCCCGATTGGCGCAGGGTCACCGCCGTGATGTCACTCAGCCTGGGAATCGCCTTGAGTTGCAATTCGACCTGTGCATCATCAAAGGCCCACAGGCTCTGGGCCAGCGGGGGCAGGACGAATTCACCCACAGAGCGCTGTTGCTGGGTGAGGTAATCCATGCGGTCGTAGTAGGCAAGAAACGCCTGCGCAACGGAGACCAGCAGGGAGGCGAAGAGTCCGACGGCCAGTGCCCAGCTCAGCAATCGCCGTGCAACTTTGCTTCTGATTCCCAACCCATCGATAGCCCTGTTGACGGACTTGTGCGAAGTCAAGTTCATGGGCTAAGGTAAATTGGTGTTGGAGAGGATGCGCCTGTAGGAACCATCCGCCTTCATGTCGCGTAGCGCCTGGGACAGCTTGGGTACCAGCGCCCGGTGCTTCTGGTTCAGGTACAGGTACATGTCGACCTCCTGCAGCGGCGGCGACAGCAGTGCGACGGAAGAAAACCCCATGCTCTTGACCAGAGCCAATCCATCGGCCTGGGTGTACAGCGCAAGATCAACGCGACCGCTCTGCAGCATGCGAAACACCTGCTCCGGCGTGTCCACCTTGTTCACGACTCTGGCTCCGGATGCATGCGCCTCGAACATCTTCCAGCCCGTGATGAAAACCACGCTATGGGGCTTCAGGCTTTCCCAGCCGCGGCTCAGATCGATCGCGGGGTCGCTGGAAAACGCAACAAAGCTGATGCGCGTATAGGATTCAGGCACCTGCAACAACTGCGGATATTGCCCGCTCAGGCCTGCCACCCTCAGACCTTCGCCGTCAACCTCGCCCTGATTGGCCGAATGCAGCGACCTCTCGGAGGGCAGACTGAGCAGCTTGAAGTCCACACCGATGCGCCGGAATGCCTCCCGCGAAACCTGCTCCAGCACCCTGCGGTCCATGGGCGTGTTGTTGGTGCTGATCGTGAGGGTTTGAGCTTGCGCCGGCGCCCAACCCGTCGACAGAATGAGCAACAGAGTCAAAAACGTTGAATGAATTTTCATGGCTCCTCCTGCAAGCCCCGAACCTGGCGAAACTGCCACTGTTTCAATTGATGTTCTGAGATTGGCGAATGCTAGCGTTTTCCAAATATTCAAAGTTGCAACATGATTTCCCGGGCCACGGCGCCCAGTGGAATGATCTTCTCCACCGCGCCACGCTTCACCGCTTCCTTGGGCATCCCGTAGACCACGCAGCTTTCCTCGTCCTGCGCGACGGTGCGGGCACCGGCCTTGCGCATCTCCAGCAAACCTGCCGCACCGTCGTCGCCCATGCCGGTCATGATCACGCCCAGCGCGTTGGCGCCAGCGCACTTCGCCACGGAGCGAAACAGCACGTCCACCGAAGGTCGGTGCCGGTTCACCAGCGGGCCTTCCATGACCTCGACAAAGTACTGGGCGCCGTTGCGCCGCAGCAGCATGTGGCGCCCGCCCGGAGCAATCAGCGCACGACCCGGCACCACGCGGTCATTGTTCTGCGCCTCCTTCACCGAGATATGACACAGGCCATCGAGTCGACTCGCAAACTCGGCGGTGAATTTCTCCGGCATGTGCTGCACGATGACAATGCCCGGACAGACCCGGGGCAGGCTTCTAAGCACCAGTTCCAGCGCCTGCGTGCCGCCGGTGGAAGTGCCCAGCGCCACCACGCGCTCGGTGGTCTGCAGCATCGCCGTCTGCCGCTCTCCAGCGGGGAGGATCACGTCGGCGCTGTGCTTTTCCACCACAGGGAGGGCTTGCAGTTTCTTCACATTGGCGCGCGCGGCGGCTTTGACGGCCGACACCAGATCGTCCGAGGCATCCACCAGGAACTGCTTCAGGCCGATCTTTGGTTTCGTGATGATGGCCACCGCGCCCGCGGCCAGCGCAGCCATCGAAGTCTGTGCCCCGGCCTCGGTGAGGGTGGAGCAGATCACCACCGGCGTCGGGCGCTCGGACATGATCTTCTTCAGGAACGTGATGCCGTCCATGCGCGGCATCTCGATGTCCAGCACGATCACGTCGGGCCATTGCACTTTCATGCGCGCCATCGCAAGCAACGGGTCGGCCACCGCGCACAGCACCTCGATCTCGGGGTCGTCCGTGAGCATGCCGGCCACCACCTGGCGCACCACCGCGGAATCGTCCACCACCATCACCTTTATTCTTGCCACCGCAATGTTCCTTCCGCCTCAACCTCTCGCAGGCTGGGCTTGACTTGGTGCGACCACACGTCGCCGTTGCTGACATCAAAAATAAGTTGTCGATGACCGAAACCAAACAGGCTCTCCGACGAAATGGCGATGCCGTGCTCGCGCAGCAGGCTGCGTGCAGCTTCGCCGTTGCGTTGCCCCACGTTGATGGCGCCGGCCCGAAATTGCCCCGGAAACATATTGCCGCCACCAAAAATCTTGCCCTGGCACTGCGCCGGCGCCACTCCGGCCTGCTTGAGTTGGTGCAGAATCGATTGCAGGGCCTCATCGCCATAGCGACCGTCAAGTGCCTGCTTGCGGCGCGGGCCGCCACGTGTGGGCAGTAAAAAGTGCGACATCGCGCCGATCCGGGTTGGCGGGTGCCACAAAGTGATGGAAACGCAGGAGCCCAGGATGGTGCGCAACTGATAGCCGGCATCGGCCACGAGCAGATCGCCGGGCTGCAAAAAAACGTCGATCAATGGCTGGTCGCACGGCATATCAAAGTGGTTTTCGGTAGATCGACGGCGCCACCGTTTGCAGGGCCTGGCTCACGTCGTTCAGGCTCTCGGAGTGGCCGACACAGAAGTGGCCGCCAGGCTTGAGCGCCGACATCACGCGGGCCACCACCTGGCGCTTGGTCTCGGTGCTGAAATAGATCATCACGTTACGCAAAAATATCATGTCGAACTGGCCCACGTCGGGCAGGGCCACGTTCAGGTTCAGGTGGCGGAAACGGACGCGACTGCGCAGTCCGCGCTCAATCAACAACTGGTCGCTGTAAGCGCCCGAGCCTTTTAGGCAAAAGCGGTGCAGATAGGTTGCAGGGATATGGCGCGCCCGTTCCATGGTGTACAAGGCTCGCGCCGCGCCCTGCAAGACACGCGTGCTGATGTCCGTGCCCAGCACCTCCCACGGGGTGGCGGCAACGCAATCCGCCAGTACCATGGCGATGCTGTAAGCCTCCTCTCCGCTGGAACTGGCGGCACTCCAGACGCGATAGATCTGGCTTCGATTGCGCGCCGCCGTCGCCTGTTCGCGCAAGAAATCGAAATGCTTCATCTCACGAAAAAAATAGGTTTCGTTGGTGGTCAACAAATCCACCGCGATCTGCACTTCATCCGGATGCTGGCCGGAACTGATGAGCTGAAAATATTCACCAAAACTCTCGAGTTGATGTTGTGCCAGTCGCTTGCCCAGACGACCCATCACCAGCGCCTTCTTTGACGATGACATCGTGATGCCGGCCTCATCAAATATGAAACGCTGGAACTGGGTCAACTCGGCGTCGGTGATGGGTTTCATCCGTGGTGCTGGCTCAGGTCCGGAACCTAGCGCCGGCCGAGGTATTGCGCGAGCTCGGTGTCGTGCTGTGCAATGTGTTGCAGGGCCCAATCCTCCATCAGTGCTCGAACATCGTCCCGGTTCACGCTGTCGTGCGCAATGCCTTCGCTGAGACCGTTGAGCCGGGTGATGAACTGGTTGTGCCACTCGACGTGCGCTTTGTATCCCGGATAGGCAAGTTGCCGCATGAGGGTTTCTTCGTGCGTGAAATGCCGATGAATGTGCTGGTACAGGTGCATGGCGCACAACCTCAACGACGCCTTGTCACCTGCTGCAATGAACTTGTTCGCCAGCGCAAAGGCTTGCTCGTGCTCGGCATCGATGCCAATATTGCCGATCCGATAACTGTCTTTCCAAACGATGGCCATGGGAACTCCTTGCTCAATCTTTGATGAACTCAATGCACGGCATGGACGCCCGCCAGTTCAGCCGACGCCGCGCTCCGGCCCATGGCGCCGATTTCTTCGCTGGAGAGGACCTGGTTCACGTTCAGCAGGATCACGAACTTGCCGTTCACCTTGGCAATTCCTTCGATGAAGTCGGGCCGAATCTTCGCGC
>CAILAY010000156.1 GCA_903832285.1 uncultured beta proteobacterium
CAGGCGCCCGTGGAGGACCGCGGCGCGGGCAATACGCGACCTGTGCCGGCTGCGGTTGAGCCTCCCGTTGTCGCAGGCAAGGTTGTGCCAGGCGCAGAAAACGCGGGCAAGTCCGGCTACTACACGGTCAAGCCGGGCGACACGCTGATCCGCATTGGCCTGGACAGTGGTCAGAACTGGCGCGACCTGGCGCGCTGGAACAAACTTGACAATCCGAATCAGCTCGAAGTGGGGCAGGTGCTGCAGGTGGTGGCTGCCCCCACGTCCGGCGCAATCGAGTCGGGCGTTGTGACCCGCCCGGTGGCCAGCGCCAGCGTCGCGCCCGTGACCCCCGGTTCGGCACCCACGCCAGCACATCCTGGTAGCGCAGCGGCATCGGCACCACCTGCCGCGGCCAGCGCCTCGGCCTCGCCAGCCGGCGAGGAAGAACTGGTTTGGCAGTGGCCGACCGGCGGGGGCCTGCTGCGCGCCTTTGACGAAGTCAGCAACAAGGGATTGGACCTGGGTGGCAAGTTGGGGGACCCGGTGCTGGCCGCCATGGACGGCCGCGTGGTGTACGCGGGTGCAGGCCTTCGCGGCTACGGCAACCTCATCATTCTGAAGCACAACAACACCTACCTCAGCGCCTACGCGCACAACCAGACGCTGCTGGTGAAGGAAGACCAGAGCGTGCACAAAGGACAGAAGATCGCCGAAATGGGAAGCAGCGATGCGGATCGGGTCAAACTGCATTTCGAGATCCGGCGCCTGGGCAAGCCAGTGGATCCGGCCAAGTTCCTGCCGCCACGCTAAGCCATGAGTTGGCCGGTACTGGTTTTTGACATCGAGTCCATTCCGGATATTGCCGGCCTGCGCGCTCTGCGCGGCGCTTCGCCACAGACCACCGACGCACAGGTCTACGGTGGCTGGGTGCAAGAGCGAAAGGACGAAGGCAAGAGCGATTTCATGCCCTTGCATCTGCAGCGCGTGCTGGTCATCAGCGCGGTGTTCCGCAATACCGAAGGCCTTCGCATCCACTCCTTTGTGGACAAGGATGGACGCTCAGAAGGCAAGATTATTCAAACCTTCTTCAACACCGTGGAAAAGCACGTGCCGCAATTGGTGAGCTGGAATGGTGGCGGGTTCGATTTGCCGGTGCTGCACTACCGCGGACTCAAGCACGGCGTGGTGGCCGACAAGTACTGGGACATGGGCGAGGACGACCGCGAGTTCAAATGGAACAACTACATCAGCCGCTATCACATGCGTCACCTGGACCTGATGGATTTGCTCGCCATGTTCCAGCCCAAGAACAATGCGCCACTCGATGCAATGGCCAAGTTGTGCGGCTTTCCGGGCAAGCTCGGCATGGACGGGTCTGCCGTCTATCCGGCCTATCTGGACGGCAAGCTCGACGATATCCGCCGCTACTGTGAAACCGACGTCATGAACACCTACCTGATGTACTGCCGCTTCCAGAAGATGCGTGGCGGGCTGACCGAGATGGAGTACGACCAGGAGATCACGCTCGTCAAAGGCGTGCTGGGAGACCTCGCCCCGCAACAGTCGCACTGGCAAGAGTATCTGCAGGCCTGGGGCTGAACTTCATGCTTCGCATCGAATCCCTCGACATCGAGGCGCAGGGCATTGCGCATCTGCCCGATGGCAAGGTCGTGTTCGTGGAAGGAGCACTGCCGTTTGAACTGGTCAGCGCCACCATCCACCGCAAGAAGAGCAGTTTCGAAAAAGGCGTGGTGACCACCATACACCGTGAATCCTCGCAGCGCGTGCATCCCGGTTGCCCTCACTTTGGTCTGCATGGCGGAGCCTGCGGCGGCTGCAAGATGCAGCACCTGCACGTGGCCGCGCAAGTGGCTGTCAAGCAGCGCGTGCTGGAGGACAACCTGTGGCATTTGGGCAAGGTCAAGCCCGAAACCGTGGCAAGACCGATCGAAGGTCCGGCCTGGGGCTATCGCTATCGGGCGCGACTCTCGGTGCGATTCGTGCGCAAGAAGAACGAGGTGCTGATCGGCTTTCACGAGCGCAAGAGCAGCTATGTAGCCGACATGCGCGAGTGCAAGGTGCTGCCCGCACACGTGAGTGCGCTGCTGCTGCCGCTGCGAGCGCTGCTTGGCTCCATGGATGCGCGCGAGACCTGTCCGCAGATTGAACTGGCCTGTGGTGATGACGTTACCGCGCTCGTGCTGCGCCATCTGGAACCCCTGAGTGCAGGTGACATGGAGAAGCTGCGAACTTTTGCACGTGAACATTCCAGCGTGCAGTGGTGGCTGCAGTCCAAGGGCCCCGATACCGTGTGCCTGCTCGACGCTTTGACCCCGTTGAGTTCGCCTCAACCTGAACTGTCGTATGGCTTGCCCGACTTCGGCATCACCATGCCGTTCAAACCCACCGATTTCACGCAGGTCAATCCGCACATCAACCGCGTGCTGGTGGCGCGGGCGTTGCGCCTGCTTGACGCCAAACCGCAGGAGCGTGTCATCGACTGGTTCTGTGGCCTGGGCAATTTCACACTACCGATTGCGACGCAGGCGGGCCAGGTACTGGGGATCGAGGGAAGCGCAGCGCTGGTGCGGCGCTCGCAGGAAAACTATGAGAAGAATCAGCTGGCACGCGGGAGTTTGGCGCCACTTTGCAAGACGAGCTTTGTCGCCCGTGACCTGTTCGAGATGACGCCCGACATGTTGATGCAGGACGGGTCGGCGCAAAAATGGCTGGTGGATCCGCCGCGCGAAGGCGCCTTTGCGCTGGTCCAGGCGCTGGCCGAACTGTGCCAGAAGTCGCAACCGATGGACCCATGGCAGCCGCCTCGGCGCATCGTCTACGTGAGCTGCAATCCCGCCACCCTGGCGCGTGATGCAGGACTGCTGGTGAACGTGGCTGGCTATCGTTGCACGATGGCCGGCGTGGTGAACATGTTTCCCCACACGGCCCACGTCGAGAGCATCGCGGTGTTCGAATTGCGCTAGTTCAATGCGCCGCGGATGCGGCGGATGCGGCTGACGCGGCGGACGCAGCTGCAGCCGCCCCTGCAGGCTTGCCGTCTGGCTTCGTCTTGGGTTTGACCTCGGGCTTGGCAGCCGACGTCTTTTCGGCCGGCACCGCCGCGGCGGCCTCGTCTTGTTGCGCCGAGATCGTGGAGGCCGCGCCATCAATCTTGTTCTCGCGCATGTACTGGTCCATGTCCTTCCAGCCGGTGAAGATGTGGGCCTTGGTCGCCTTCGGGTTGAGCGTGTAGCAGTCCTCGATGCTGCGCATCCCGTAGCGACAGGCGCCGCCAATGGCCTTGCTGTCGGCTTCGCGTTGCACGGCGCGCGGATCCGGTCCCATGCCGGGGATAAGGCCGCTGTCGCAGCCGGCAATCAGCAAGGTCAGGGCACACAAACAAAGGCGAGGCGACATGGAGCAGTTTTCCGCGTTGATTAAGTCATTATCGGCCGAATGAGCTGCAGATTGAGCATGCAGCAGAGTCGATGGGCTCACTGCTATGTGTGGCCGCGTCAAATAGGTCCAAGTCTTTGGTCTTGGCTGATGGATATGTTCTGAATTTACCTGTGTCCAGCAGCGGAGCACCAACCGGTAACTTTGTCACTGGTGTCCTGCGTTGTGGGTGATGTCCTTGGTGCTTTTACCAGTAATTGACTGGGCAAAAAATCCAGAGAAGAATTTCCTTGTGACCGAGATCCAACCTCGGTGAAGGAGCCCCGTAGATGACCAAGAACCACACTTACGCTCACATCTGACTGACGGGTTACCGCCTTGCTGCTTCCCATATTTGAGGAAGTACATCAAAGGGCCAGGGTTCGTTACGAGCTCGGCCCTTTTTCCGGTTGGCGAATTCACTTCAATTGTCGACGGCGGCATTTGAGCACCCGTC
>CAILAY010000157.1 GCA_903832285.1 uncultured beta proteobacterium
AGCGCCAGCGCGAACAGCTCTTCCATGGGCCTGGAGCGCAGAGGCGTAAGCCGCGCAATCAACGTTGCGCGCATCCGCATGCAATCCCAGCCCGCGCAGCCAGCGCCCGTTGTCAGAGCCAAAACCGGCACCGACGGCTGGGCCACCCTATAGGACCACCTGGCCCCTGGCGGGGTTGTTCAGCGCGGGCGCCGCACCGGCGAATGAGGTCGGCCGCTGCGTTGCATCGCCGGTGCTGTCGCGGGCTGCGACCACGGCTCGGTGCCGGACCGGATTGACCCGCAAGCACCAAGCGCAGTAGGGATGCCCCTAGTGCTTTTTCCGTTCACCTTACCCGCGAATCCGCCCCGGCCTGATGTTCTTACGGCGTGCATCACGTGACGATAGACCCCATCGCAACTTCAACGCAGACAGGAGCAAAAAAGTGAACATGAACACCCCAATGGCATCGCACACCGCAGCGCGAACGGGCCTCAGCGCTGCCAGTTGCGGCGAATACCTGAGCTTTCGCATCGGCGCAGAGGAATACGGCATCGACATCCTGCGCGTGCAGGAAATCCGCGGCTACGGCGCACCCACGCGCATGGCCAACTCGCCGCTGTTCATCAAGGGCGTGATCAACCTGCGCGGCGTGATCGTCCCCATCGTCGACCTGCGCATCAAGTTCGGACTGAGCGAAGTCAGGTACGACGACGACAAGGCCGTAACCATCGTGCTCAACATCGGTCAGCGCGTCGTCGGCGTGGTGGTCGATGCTGTCTCGGACGTTATCGATCTGCAGAGCGCGGACATCAAGCCCGCCCCCGAGTTCAGCGGCGCCACCAGCACCGAGTACATCACCGGTCTGGGCAGCATCCAAAGCGGCGGCGTAGACCGCATGCTGATCCTGTTGAACATCGAAAGACTCATGTTCAGCACGGACATGGGATTGATGGCCGAAGCAGTTCCAGTGCAGTAAAGACAACCCACCCCAAGCAAGGACATTCATCATGAACAATCTGAAAATCTCCACCCGCCTGATGATTCTCATCAGTGTTTTGTCGGTCCTGCTCGCGGGCATGGGCGGACTCGGTCTGTTTGGCGTGAGCCAAGCGAATGCCGCGCTCAAGACGGTCTACGAAGACCGGACGGTATCGCTGGAGCAATTGGCCGACATCAACTACCTGTTGGTGCGCAACCGCGTTTTGGTCATGGACATGCTGCTCAAGTCCGATGCCGCCAACGTCCAGAAGCGGGACCACGAATTGCGCGCCAATATCCAAAAGGCCAACAAGTTGGTGGAAGGCTACCTGGCCACGTACCTGACGCCGGAAGAAAAGAAGCTGGCCGACGAGTTCGTCGCCGAACGAAAGATCTATACGGTTGAAGGACTGGTCCCGGCAGGCGACGCGCTGCTCTCGGGCAAACCGGACGAGGCGGCAAAGGTCTATGAAGCGAAGATCAGCCCGATCGCGCCCAAGGTCCAGGCTGCCATCGACGCCCTGATCCAGCTGCAAACCCGAGTCGCCAAGGAAGAGTTCGACGCAGCGACGATTCGCTATGGCACGATCCGCATGCTGTCGATTGGCTCCATCGTGGCCGGGGTGCTGTTCGCCTTTGTCTTCGGTCTGGCGCTGATGCGGGGCATTTCGCGCTCCCTGGGCCTGGCGCTGGACGCGGCCAATGCCGTGTCGCAGGGCGACTTGAGCCACAGCATCCAGGTGCAGGGCAAGGACGAAGTGGCGCAACTGCTGCAAGCCCTGGTCGCGATGCAGGAAAGCCTGATCAAGGTGGTGTCTGACGTGCGTCATGGTTCGGACGGGGTGGCCACAGCGAGCGCGGAAATCGCGCAGGGCAACAACGACCTGTCCAGCCGCACCGAGCAGCAGGCCAGCGCGCTGGAGGAGA
>CAILAY010000158.1 GCA_903832285.1 uncultured beta proteobacterium
CTATCGGCGCGTTCCACCACCACGTCCAGCAATGGATAGATGCCGCGTGCCATGCCCAACTCTTTCAGCTTGGCGATGGTGGCCAATGCGTGGCCTGTCTGCAGCAGTTTGAGCATTTCGTCGAACAAGCGGCTTTGCGGCACGTCGCCAAGCAGTTGCTGCGATTCCACCAGCGGTTTCGCCGTCTTGGGGTCGAGTTTGAAGCCCAGGCCCTGCAACTTGGCGGCAAAACGCACGGCCCGGATGATGCGCACCGGGTCTTCGCGGTAGCGCGTTGCGGGGTCGCCAATCATGCGCAACAAGAGCTTCTTCGCGTCCTTCATGCCGCCGTGATAATCGACCACGATCTGCGTCTGCGGGTCGTAGTACATCGCGTTGATGGTGAAGTCGCGGCGTGTCGCGTCCTCGTCCTGCGGCCCCCAGACGTTGTCGCGCAGCACGCGCCCCGTGGAATCGACCGCGTGCTTCATCCCCGCCAATTCGCTCTTGCTGGTCTTCTCGTTGCCTGCCACTTGCTCGGCAGCGGCGTTGTCGAGATAGGCCCGGTAGGTTGAGACCTCGATCACTTCGTGCTCACGCCCGCGGCCATAGACTACATGCACGATGCGAAAGCGCCGTCCGATAATGAAGGCTCGCCGGAACAAGCCCTTGACCTGTTCCGGTGTGGCGTTGGTGGCTACGTCGAAGTCCTTGGGTCGCAGCCCCAGCAGCAGATCGCGCACGGCGCCACCCACAATGTAGGCCTCGAAGCCACCGTCCTTGAGCGTCTGTACCACGTTGCGTGCGCGCTCGTCCACCAGACCGGCATCAATGCCGTGCTGCGCCGCGCCGAATTCCTCGCGCTTGCCAAAACTGGGACGTTTGCCCTTGCCTGAAGTTGCCGGGGACTTACCCAGGAGTTTGTTGAGGAATTTTTTTATCATCTTATTTTCTAAGGGCCGCCGCCGTGGCAGACAGGCCCGGGGGATTGGAAGCTCATTATTTTGAAGGAAACAGTTCCAGTATGCGCCATCCCCGCTGCCCGGCGATGGAGCGCAATTTGTCGTCCGGATTCGTGGCAACCGGGTTGTTCACTTTCTCCAGCAAGGGTAAATCGTTGATCGAGTCCGAATAGAACGTGGTCTGCAGGTCGCTCCAATGGAGATGCCGCTGGCCAAGCCACTGCTCCATGCGCGCGACCTTGCCCTCGCGGAAGGTCGGAATGCCGACGATTTCCCCAGTGATCCAACCGGTGCCACCGGGCCGCGTATCGCGCTCCAACTGCACGGCCAGCAGTTCCGTCACGCCAAAGGCGTCCGCAATGGGACGCGTCACAAACTCGTTTGTCGCCGTGACGATGAGCAGGTTGTCGCCCGCGTCTCTGTGGCCTTGCACCAGGGCCAGTGCCTGCGGTTGCATGGCTGGCCTGATCACCATGCGCATGAAATTCTCATGCGCAGCGGCGGACAGTGCCGGACCCTTTCGACGCACCGCGTCGGTGGCAAAACGCACGTAGTCATGGATGTCAAGTGTCCCCTCCTGGTAGGCGCGATAGAAGGCGTCGTTGCGGCGCAAAAACTCCGCGCTGTCGGTCCATCCCATGGCGGTGGTGAACTCGCCCCAGGCGTAGTCCGAGTCCAGCGGCAGCAGCGTGTGGTCCAGGTCGAAAAGCGTGACCTTCACTGTGTGTCGTCCATCATGGCCTTGATGAGCGGGATCGTGATGGCCCGCTTGTTCTGCAGGGCGTAACCGTCCAGCAGTTCCAGCAACTCCATCAGGCTGCCCAGGTCGCGGCTAAAACGAGTCAGCATGAAGTCCATCACCTCGTCGCTCAAGAAAACACCGCGGGCATCGGCCGCCTTGCGCAGCACACCGCGGCGCGAACTTTCGTCCAGTACCTGAAGAGCATGTATGTGTCCCCAGGCGAGGCGGGTACGCAGGTCTTCACGCAACTTCAACTCCTTGGGTGGCAACTCGCCCGCAGCCAGCACGCCACGCTGCTGGGTTTGCGCATTCACGAACCAGTTGAAAGCCGCGTGCTGCTGCGCCGCAGTGTACAGATGCACGTCGTCCATCAGCACCAGCCCCCAGGCCTCGTTGTAAGCGGGTGGCTCCAGCGTGGATGCATCCATCCAGCCCACGCCATGTTGCGAACTGGCGCCACGCTCGCGCAGCGCTTCACGCACGGCTTTGAGCAGATGAGTCTTGCCGCTGCCGGTCGGCCCCCACAGATAGGTGGGAACGGGAGACAAGGCGCTGGTGAGCGCCTTGTCTCCGATCCAAAGCTGCAGGTGTTTGAGCGCGGCTTCATTCGGTCCGGCGAAGAAATTGGCCAGCGTGGGGCCGGTTGCCAATCCGATGTCCAGGGCAATTTGCCTCATGGGGGAGCGTTCCCCTGATACAAGCGGCTGGCCATGTAACCCGAGCGCAACCGACGAATCGCCACCAGCAGCACCGCGCTGGCCGGTAACGCGATCAGGACACCAACGAAACCGAACAGCTGGCCAAACGCCAGCAGCGCAAAAATGACCGCGAGAGGATGCAGTCCGATGCGCTTTCCCACCAGTCGTGGCGTGAGAAAAAACCCCTCCAGAATCTGGCCCGCGCCGTAAACCACGGCCACCATCAGCACGGTCTTCAGGCCGGCAAATTGCAACATGCCCGCCAACACGGCCAGCACCAGCCCGAGGCCAAAGCCCACATACGGCACGAACACAGCCAGTCCGGTAAAGATACCGATCGGCAGCGCCAAGTCCAGTCCGAACAAGGATAAGCCCAGGCTGTAGTACAGCGCCAGCAGCAGCATCACCAACAACTGTCCGCGAAGGTATTGACCCAGCACCGCGTCGGCCTCGTCCGTGAAGCTGTCGTAGCGGCGACGCAGGCGGGGCGGCACCAACACCAGAACGCGATTCACAAAACCGTCCCAATCCATCAGCAGATAAAACAGGGCCACAGGTATCAGCACGGCGTTGCCAATCAGAGCCAAAGCCACGCTGCCGCCGAGTTTGACCGACGACAGCACTGAGCTCAGTCCCTCCTCCGCATTGGCGCTCATGTACTTGAGCGCAAAGCCCTTGATGCCAGCCACATCCAAAGACAGTTTGACCCCGAACTGGGCCAGCCAGGGCTGCGACATTTCATTCAAGCGATCCAGCGCCAGCGGCACCTGCTGGCGCATCAGCGGCAATTCCTTCATCAGAATCGGCGCGATCAGCAACATGAGGCCGAGCACGGCAACGATGAACAGTATCTCTACGACCAGCACTACCAGCACGTGAGGCACATAGCCGTGCCCGAGTTGGTGCAGGCGCTTGACCAGCGGCGTGAGCGCGTAGGCCAGCACGGCAGCCACCACAAAAGGCGTCAGCACAGGTGCCAGAAGCCACAGCAGCAAGGCCATGAGCGCGGCAATCAGGCTCCAGGCGGCGGCACTTTTTTGGGTGAGGGTCAATGACATATGGAACCGGGGCAAGACCCCGTAAAATTCAGGCAAATTTTAGTCTGCCACGACCCTGACGCCACGGCGCGCCTCCTCATGACCCCATCTGCCCCCCATTCTGCTTCGGCCCAGCCACTTTCCTATAAAGACGCCGGAGTCGACATTGACGCCGGTGACGCCCTGGTGGAGCGCATCAAACCGCTGGCCAGGAAGACGATGCGCGAAGGCGTACTGGCCGGCATCGGCGGTTTTGGTGCGCTGTTCGAAGTGCCCAAGCGCTACCAGGAGCCGGTATTGGTGAGCGGCACTGACGGCGTGGGCACCAAACTGAGGTTGGCGTTCGAATGGGCGATGCACGACACCGTCGGCATCGACCTGGTCGCCATGAGCGTGAACGACGTGCTGGTTCAAGGCGCGGAGCCGCTGTTCTTTCTGGATTACTTCGCCTGCGGCAAGCTCGACGTGGATACCGCTGCGGCTGTGGTGGGTGGCATCGCGAAGGGCTGTGAACTCTCGGGCTGTGCACTGATCGGCGGCGAAACCGCAGAGATGCCCGGCATGTATCCGCCCGGCGAATATGACCTTGCAGGCTTTGCTGTGGGTGCGGTGGAAAAATCGAAAATCCTGACGGGCTCATCGATTGAGCCCGGCGACGTGGTGCTGGGACTGGCCAGCAGCGGCGTGCACTCCAACGGCTTCAGCCTGGTGCGCAAATGCATCGAGCGCGCCGGCAGCAATGCACCGATCACACTGGATGGCAAGCCATTCAAGCGGGCGTTGATGGAACCCACACGCTTGTACGTGAAGAACGTGCTGGCGGCGCTGGTGGCGCATCCCACGACCCCGGGGTCGTCGTCCGGTATCAAGGCACTGGCGCACATCACCGGTGGCGGCCTGCTGGAGAACATTCCACGCGTGCTGCCCGAAGGCACGGCGGCGCATCTGAAAAAGGGAAGCTGGCCGAAAACCGAGCTCTTCGCCTGGCTGCAAAGCACGGCCGGTATCGACGACTACGAGATGAACCGCACCTTCAACAACGGCATCGGCATGGTGGTGGTGATCGCCGCGTCCGAGGCCGCAGCCTGCGCTGCGACCCTGCGCGCACTGGGTGAAACGGTTTACGAAATCGGCCTGATTGCGGCACGGGGCGACGGCGCTGCAGTGGTGGTTCAGGGCTGAATTTTTTTCTCGCCGGTGGGCTGCGTGCTCTGGGTTTCGATCCGCCCGAGCACGCGCCAAAGCTCAGCCTCAGGCGCCACACCGTGCAACAGCCAAAACGCGGCGCCCGCCAAGCCAAACAGAATCGCCAGCGCCGTCAGAATCGCTGCACTTTTTCGAGCGAACAACTTCATGGGTTCCGCAACCGCCTACGAATGTTTCGTAACGGCCGCCCGTCAGTCACCGCCAGGGCTGCTGCGCAACTCCGCGGCGCGCCAGGCGATGGGCGCGGCGTCATGGGCGTCGGGCGTGTGAGCCAGATAGTTTTCCAGATCCTGCGCGGCCTGTGCGTTGTGCCCCAACTCGGCCAGCACCAGTCCGCGGTCACGCAATTCGGCCCCGTCGTTGGGCAGCAGGATGATCAATCGGTTGAGCACGGCCAGCAGGCGCGTCCAGTCTTCCTGCGTTCGGTGAATTTCTTTCAGGTTACGCAGCATGCGGGCGATGATGTCGCGCGCTGGGGCGGCCTGCAGAAACAGGCCTAGCGGCACGTCCGCGTCAATCATCGCGCCGTCACCCCGGTAGTGCTCAAGCCGCTCCGCCAACTCCTCGCGGCTCAGCGACTGGCCGCTGAACGGGTCCACCACCACCTGGCCCTTGGGAAGATTCACCTTCACCATGAAATGCCCGGGGAACGCGACTCCGCGAGCGCGAAGACCCAGACTCTGGGCCAGTTCGAGCCATAGCACGCCGAGCGTGATGGGGATACCACGCCGGGTCTGCAGCACCACGTTGAGATAGCTGTTATCGGGGTCGTAATAGTCGTTCACGTTGCCGCCGAACCCGAGCTCACGGTAGAAGAACTGGTTCAGCACACGCAGCCGGTGCAGGCTGTCGGCGTCCAGCGGTAACCGGCGCTTGAGTCGGGCCTGCATCTGATCCACCTCGCCCAGCACCTGCTGCACATCGAGTTCCGGGTACTCGTCCTGCGCCAGACTGATGGTCGCCTCCAGCAGCGGGAACTGTTCGTCTCTTGCGACCAGCGACGCAAAGTATTCGAGCGCGGTCGGGGTGGAAAGAGACAGCTTGATCGTCATGAAACACCCCGCATCAATGCCGCAACAGGCGACGCAACTTCATGCCCGACGCCCACAAAGCGGTGAAATAAATGACACCCGACCCCGTCAAAATCAGCGCCATGAGCCCAACGCGCCACAGCCTTTCGGCGCCGACCATCTGGGTCCAGGCAAAGCTGCTGGCGCCCCACATCAGGAAAACGGCCAGCAGGGCACTGGCCGCCACCACCTGCAGCGCAAACACCCTCCACCCCGGCTGGGGCCGGTAACTGCCGCGGCGTAGCAGACCTACCAGCAACCAGGTGGCGTTCACGAGGGCACCGAGTCCGATCGATAAGGCCAGCCCCGCCACCTGGAACAGCGGCACCAGCAGCAGATTGAACAACTGCGTCAGCACCAGTACAAACACCGCAATCTTCACCGGTGTGCGGATATTCTGACTCGCGTAATAGCCCGGCGCCAGCACCTTGATCGCGACCAACCCCACCAGTCCGATGCCGTATCCCGTAAGCGCCAGACTCGTCTGCCGCACGTCGTCTGCGGAATAGAGGCCGTAATGGAAGATGGTTGCAGCCAGGGGTAGTGAGAACGTCAGCAACGCTACAGAGCAGGGCACGGCCATCAGCACCACCAGACGCAGGCCCCAATCCAGCATGGCCGAGTAATCGGCCGCGTCACTCGCAGCCTTGGCCGCAGACAGCCGAGGCATCAACACCACGCCCAACGCCACGCCCAGCATGGCCGTCGGAAATTCCATCAGACGATCGGCATTGGTGAGCCAGGTGACGCTGCGCGTGACCAGATGCGAGGCGATCTCGGTATTGATGAGCTGCGAGATTTGCGCCACGGCCACACCAAAAAGCGCAGGCACCATGAGTTGCGCGATACGCCTCGTCGGCGGGTCAGACCAGGCCGCTGTCAGCAGCGACCAGGTCAAACCGATACGCGGCAACATGCCGATGCGGATGAGCGTCGGGATCTGCACGCCCAACTGCAGCACACCTCCCAGCATCACGCCACCGCAGAGGGCGTAGATCCGCTCGATCCCCAGGGTCTGAAACCACGGAGCACCCCACCAGGCGGCGGCAATTACGGAAAGATTAAGCAGCACCGGCGCACCTGCAGGCACTGTGAAGCGGCCCCAGGTATTGAGCACGCCCGCAGCCATGCCAGCCAGCGAAATGAATCCGAGGTAGGGAAACATCCAGCGAGTCATCACCACGGCCGCTTCAAAACCTCGCGGCTCTTTCTGCAAACCGCTGGCCATGGCCCACACTAGAAGAGGCGCTCCCAGCACTCCCAAGGTGCAGGTCAGCAGCAGCGCCCAGGTGAGCAGGCTACCCACCCTGTCCACCAATCGTTTGGTCGCGGCCCCCCCCTGCTGGCTACGTGTCTGACCCAGCACCGGAATGAATGCCTGGCTGAATGCGCCTTCCGCGAACAGACGCCGGAACATGTTGGGTAGCAAAAACGCCACGCGGAAGGCATCCGTCAATGCGGTGGCGCCGAACATGGCTGCGATCAATGACTCGCGCAACAGACCCGTGACACGCGAGGCCAGGGTCAAAAGTGACACGATGGAGGCGGATTTGAAGAGACTCACGCGCCGAGTGTAGCCGTGGCCAGACACCCCTCGGGATGACGCTCCTATCGCCGTCGGCACCGCCGCCGGGTTAAAGCGGTAATGACCAGGCCTGTTACAATGGCAGGCTTTGCTGGCATCATCCACAGACCCAAGGAACACACCAAAATGGCAACCAAACCGAAGAAAAAGAACCCGCGCCTGGCGTCGGGCCGAAAGCGCGTCCGTCAGGACGTCAAGATCAACGCCGCGAACACCTCGCTGCGCTCCAAGTACCGCACTGCTGTCAAGAACGTCGAGAAGGCCGTCATCACTGGCGACAAGGCCAAGGCGACAGAAGCCTTTGGCAAGATGCAAGCCGTGGTCGACACCGTGGCCGACAAGGGCATCTTCCACAAGAACAAGGCCGCTCGCGACAAAAGCCGCCTGAGCACCAGGGTCAAAGCCCTGGTGACCCAAGCCGCCTGATTTTCAGGCACAGCCCGGACTGATGCATATCAGTCCGCCGTTTGTACCGGGTGCGCTGCCAGCAAAGAAGTGAAAAAACCGCCTACGGGCGGTTTTTTCATGGGCGGTTCGCTGCGGCTCCAGACCGGCAGCAGGCGGATCAGTAGGTCTCGCCCAACTGATCCAGGATCGCCGGGTTTTCCAGAGTCGACGTGTCCTGTGTCACCTTCTCACCTTTGGCAATGGAACGCAGCAGGCGGCGCATGATCTTGCCGCTGCGCGTCTTGGGAAGGTTCTCACCAAAACGGATGTCCTTCGGTTTAGCAATGGGGCCGATTTCCTTGGCCACCCAGTCGCGCAATTCCTTGGCAATGGCCTTGGCTTCGTCGCCTGTAGGACGCGGCCGCTTGAGCACCACGAAAGCACAAATCGCCTCGCCCGTCAAATCGTCAGGACGGCCCACCACCGCGGCCTCGGCCACCAGATCGGTCTTGGACACCAGAGCCGATTCAATCTCCATCGTTCCCATGCGGTGACCGGACACGTTGAGCACGTCGTCGATGCGACCGGTGATGCGGAAATAGCCGCGATCGATGCTGCGCACGGCGCCGTCGCCAGCCAGGTAGATCTTGCCGCCCATCTCTTCCGGGAAGTAGCTCTTCCTGTAGCGATCGGGATCGTTCCAGATGGTACGGATCATGGACGGCCACGGACGCTTGACCACCAGCATCCCGCCTGAACCATTCGGCACGTCGTTGCCTACCTCGTCCACGATGGCCGCCATGATGCCGGGAAGTGGCAAGGTGCACGATCCCGGAACCAGCGGCGTGGCACCTGGCAGCGGGGTCATCATGTGACCACCGGTTTCGGTCTGCCAGAAAGTGTCGACGATAGGGCAACGCTCACCGCCCACGTGCTTGTAGTACCACATCCAGGCTTCAGGATTGATGGGCTCGCCCACCGAACCCAGGATGCGCAGGCTCGACAGATCGGAGCGATCCGGATGGACTTTTTCGTCCGCTTCGGCCGCCTTGATGAGCGAGCGAATGGCCGTGGGAGCTGTGTAGAAGATCGAGCATTTGTGGCGCTCGATCATCTGCCAGAAACGGCCCGCGTTCGGGTAGGTTGGAATGCCCTCGAAAATGATCTGCGTGGCGCCTGCGGCCAACGGTCCGTAGGCCACGTAGGTGTGTCCCGTGATCCAGCCGATATCGGCCGTGCACCAGAACACGTCGCTCGGTTGCAGATCGAAGGTCCAGTCCATCGTGAGCTTGGCCCACAGCAGGAAGCCGCCGGTGGAATGCTGCACACCCTTGGGTTTGCCGGTGGAACCGGAGGTATAGAGGATGAACAAGGGATGCTCAGCGCCGACAGCGACAGGATCGCACTGCGTGCTTTGTCCCTGCAGCACCTGGGTAAAAGTCTTGTCCCGGCCCGCCACCATATTGCAGGCGGCGGCCGTGCGTTCATACACCAGGACCGACTTGATCGACTCGCAGCCGCCCATCGCCAGACCCTCGTCCACTATGGCCTTCAGTGGCAACGCCTTGCCACCCCGCATCTGGTAGTTGGACGTCACAACCAACACGGCACCCGCGTCGATGATGCGCTCCTGCAGCGCTTTGGCAGAGAAGCCGCCAAACACCACACTGTGCGTCGCACCGATACGTGCACAGGCTTGCATCGCGATCACGCCTTCCAGCGTCATGGGCATGTAGATCAGCACCCGGTCGCCCTTCTTCACGCCTTCCGCCTTGAGTGCGTTGGCGAACTGGCTCACGCGTGCCAAAAGTTCCTTGTACGTGGTCTTGGTGACCGTGCCGTCGTCGGCCTCAAAAATGACCGCCACCTTGTTTTCCACCGGCGTGCCGATGTGCTTGTCCAGGCAATTCGCGGAGGCGTTCAGTTCGCCGTCGTCAAACCACTTGTAAAACGGTGCGTTGGATTCGTCCAGCGTGCGCGTGAAGGGTTTGCTCCAGACCACGTTTTCACGCGCCAGGCGCGCCCAGAAGCCTTCGAAATCATTTTCGGCCTCGGCACACAAGGCGTGATAGGCGTCCATCCCGGAAATGCGGGCGGCCTTGACAACTGCCTCGCTCGGGGGAAATACGCGGTTCTCGACCAACACAGACTCAATGGCGCTCATGGAATTTGTCTCCTCGGATTTAGTGAAAACTGCCTTGCCGACAACTGCTGCGCAAAGCCGCAGCCTTCGGTCACCAACAGCATAACGTGAAAGAACAAACTTTCATGACTCGGATCGTTGAGCGGGCGAAGCATCAAAGTTAGCGGAATAGTGACAATAACAAACTCTGACGACCCGACGCGCACCGCATTCGATATATGAAGTTTTGAAAGATTGCGGCGTAATGTCTGGTGCGGCACTTACGTGCCACTGACTGGCATCAGTCTTACAGGCGCAGCGCAAAACCCGGTCGGCACCTTATGCAACGAGTATTGTGCGGGCGCAATTGCCAGTCGACCAGTTTGAGTAAACTTGAGCGCAGTTCCCACGGAATACCACCATGACCATCCGAATTCTCCAGACCGACTTGATCGAGTCGGTTGCCGCAGCACTGCAGTACATCAGCTACTACCACCCTGCAGATTACATCGTCCATCTGGCGCGCGCCTACGAGCGTGAGCAGAGTCCCGCCGCGAAGGATGCGATCGCGCAAATACTGACCAATTCCAAGATGAGCGCCATGGGACACCGACCCATGTGTCAGGACACCGGCATCGTGAACGTGTTTCTCAAACTCGGCATGAACGTGCGCCTGGACGGTTTCACCGGCAGCCTGGACGATGCCATCAACGAAGGTGTGCGCCGTGCCTACAACCACCCCGACAACACACTGCGCGCCAGCGTCGTGGCTGACCCGCAGTTCGAGCGCAAGAACACCAGGGACAACACGCCGGCAGTGATCTTCACTGAGATCGTTCCCGGCGATACGCTTGAAGTCACGGTCGCGGCCAAGGGCGGCGGCAGCGAGAACAAGAGCAAATTGGCGATGCTCAACCCCGGTGATTCGGTCGTCGATTGGGTGCTCAAGACCGTGCCCACCATGGGAGCGGGCTGGTGCCCGCCGGGCATGCTGGGCATCGGCATTGGCGGCACGGCAGAAAAGGCCATGCTGATGGCCAAGGAAAGCCTGATGGACGCACTCGACATGCACGAGCTTCAGGCCAAAGCCGCTGCTGGTGACAAGCTCACGCAGACCGAACAGTTGCGCCTGGAACTGTATGAGAAGGTGAACGCGCTGGGCATAGGCGCCCAGGGCTTGGGTGGGCTCACGACCGTGCTGGACATCAAGATCAAGATGTATCCGACGCACGCCGCGAGCAAGCCGGTGGCACTGATTCCGAACTGCGCAGCCACGCGGCATGCGCATTTCGTGCTTGATGGCAGCGGTCCGGTTTATCTCGATCCACCAAGCCTGGACACTTGGCCCAAGGTCGAGTGGCAACCCGACACGAATAAGAGCCAGCGCGTCAATCTGGACTCCCTCACCCCGGCGCAAGTGGCAGCCTGGAAGCCGGGAGAAACGCTGCTGCTCAACGGCAGGATGCTGACCGGCCGCGACGCCGCACACAAACGCATCCAGGACATGCTCGCCAAGGGAGAGCCCCTACCCGTGGACTTCAAGAACCGCGTGATCTACTACGTCGGACCCGTCGACCCGGTGAAGGGCGAAGCGGTGGGGCCGGCCGGACCGACCACTGCCACGCGCATGGACGGATTCACCGAAATGATGCTGAGCCAGACCGGTTTGATCGCCATGATCGGCAAGGCCGAACGCGGACCGGTCGCGATCGAAGCCATCAAGAAGCACCACAGCGCCTACTTGATGGCCGTCGGCGGCGCAGCTTATCTGGTATCAAAGGCGATCAAGACCGCGAAGGTCGTCGGCTTTGCCGATCTGGGAATGGAGGCGATCTACGAATTCGACGTGGTCGACATGCCCGTCACGGTCGCCGTCGACTCGGGTGGAACCAGCGTCCACATCACGGGACCGGCACAGTGGCAACAACGCATAGCCACCGGTGAATTCAAGAACATTCCTGTGACCGCGGCCTGATCGTTACTGACTTTCGCCAACTTTCATGCATCCGTTGCGAGGCGCAACGAGCCTTGAAAGTTGAACAGCTCACGTTAACGCAATACAACCCCTTGTAGGCGCAGGTAGGACTCGACTTCAGGGCTTAGGGCACCACGCTCGCGCGCCTGCTCAGCCAGTTCAGCGGCCTGCGTCGTGTGTCCGTCCGCTGCCAGAGAGACTGCGGCCCCCAGCATCCAGCGTGCCTCGCCGGGCCGCAATTTGAGCGCCGTCAAATAGGCCTGAACCGATTCGGCGTGCCGTCCGAGACGCTGCGCCGTGTTGCCGCGCAAGGCCCAGACCTCGGGTTGATTTGCCAGCAGGGGTTCAAGCCGCTGCAATAAGTCCATGGCTTCGGCTGCGTGACCTTGGGACAGTTCCATGCGCGTGAGTTCCCGCACAGCCTGGGACAAAAGCACCGTCGATTCACCTGCCGCCGCCGACCGCTCCAACGCGACGACGGCGTCGCGAAGCAGCCGCAACGCCGCATCCCGCGAACCCTGCTCCCAAAGGGACTGAGCTTGGGTCCTGACTTCCGCGGCCACCTGGGCTCGGCTGGGCTGCGCAAGCACCGGTTCGCGCTCGCGGGGCGTGGCCAGCGCAGTCTGCATCGGTGCCGCCACCGGTGCGGCTGAAGCAGCCAAGGCGGGCGTCGCACTTTTCGTTCGCGCTATTGCGGGGCCGGTCGCATCGGCACCCCGCTCCGATGAAACAGTGGCTGGGGTCGCCACCGTCGATTTCGGTCTTGCCG
This sequence comes from uncultured beta proteobacterium, assembly GCA_903832285.1. Taxonomy (GTDB): domain Bacteria; phylum Pseudomonadota; class Gammaproteobacteria; order Burkholderiales; family Burkholderiaceae_C; genus CAIKVZ01. Next base: position 12,533 of record CAILAY010000158.1, read on the forward strand.
CGGTGCTGGCGGCCGCGGGCCCCGCTGCGGCCGCGGGGGACGCTGCGCCCACCGGCGGCGCAACAGCCGGTGCCAGACGTATTGCGACGGACTCGCCAGCGGGCGCCGTGCTTGCCACGACCGGATCGGCAGAACGGGTCATCGGCAGCCATGCCAGCAACGATGCGAGTGCAATCACAGACCCCAAGATAACAACGACAAGCACTCGCCGTGGTCCCCCTGACCGGCGGCCTGTGGGCGAAGTTGGGTTCACGCTCACCGTATCGCGCGTGATATCGCGCAGGGCTGAATCGGTCGACACTGCGGCTTGGCCGGTTTTCTGGCGCTTATCGAGGTCGCGCAGCATTTGGTTGATGACGCTCACGAAGCTTCCCCCGATCGATGGCTTTCAAGGACCAAATTCCGGCGAGCCGGTGCGCGCCGCCAGAAAAGGAGTTCGGCCAGTCCCGATTTCACCCGCCCCCAAATCGAGCGTCGCCGCACAGCCGGTGTATCGGCTGCCGCAAGGTGCACGTGCCGTACCGTCACGCGATGCAGGTTTTCCCCATAAGCCAGCATCAGGCACTTGTGCGCCAACACGTTGATCAACCGCGGCACGCCACCGCTGTACTGCGCCAAGGCATTGGCAGCGGCAGGCTCGAACACCAATAGATCCGTGTTCTCACCGAGCGCGGCAGTTCCCAATCGGTGCGCCAGGTAAGACGGTACGCGATCGGCCAACATCGGACCCAGATATTCGCTGAAGGTGATGCGCTGCAGCAGTTGCCGAATTTCCGGTCGAGCGAGCTTTTCATCCAGTTCCGGCTGACCCAGCAACACCAGTTGCAGCAGCTTTCGTTTCTCGGTCTCAAGATTCGACAACAGCCGCAAACTCTCCACCGTGCGCAAAGGAATCGCCTGCGCCTCATCGATGCAGACCACAACCCCGCGCCCGCGTTGGGCATGCGCCAAAAGGCCATCCCGCAACATGGTGAGGACGTGATGCCGGGTCGCCGAAGCCGGTATTTCCAGAGACAATTCCTGCGCCAGTGCGGCCAACAAGTCGTCAGGTCCCATATCCGGGTTCGGAATGTAGGCCGTGACGTATTCGTCGCGCAGCAGGCTCAAAAGCTGTCGGCACAGCACGGTCTTTCCGCAACCGACCTCGCCCACGACTTTCAGGAAACCCTCGCCGCTGCGCAGTGCCACCACAAGGGTGTTCAGCGCCGCCTGTACGCCCTCATGCGGATAGAAGAAGCTCGTGTCCGGAGTGATCGCAAAAGGCATCTCCCGCAGCGAAAAATGCCGCAGGTACATCAGGGTGCGGCAGCCGGTTGACGCGCTGCGTCGGCACCACCGTCCATGCGGATGACGCGATTGCGGACATTGTCAAGCTCTTCCACGCCCGATGGCAGGCGGCGGGTTTGTTGTTCCCAATCCTGTGCCGTGCGCACGATGGACGGCTTGATCAGCACCACCAATTCCTTCTTCGCCGCCGTGTTCGCACGATTGCCCAGCAGAGATGACAGAAACGGTACATCGGTGGACCCTGGCATGCCGGATGAAGCGCGGCTGGACTCCATTTGCATCAGCCCGCCGATCGCAACGATGTTGCCGTCCAGCAACCGCACCATGGTGTCGGACTCGTTCACGCTGCTCGACGGCAGCGGCAGTTGATAATTTCCCGCAGCCCCCAGGTTGATCTGCTTGACGATTTCCGTGACCGTCGTTACAGACGGGTGAATATGCAGCGTGATGTTGTTGGCCTCATCGATCTGCGGCGTCACATCCAGCGCAATCCCGGAAAAGAAGGGCGTCAACGTCAGCGATGGCATGGTGGGCGCTGTACCGGATCCGTTCGTCACCGTCTGCGCTGCGTTTCCGCCCGAGACATTGGTGACAAAATAGGCATCTGTCCCCACCTTGAGTACCGCCTTCTGGTTATTCAAGGTGGCAATTCTGGGGCTGGACAGAATCTGCACATCGCCCCGGGTCTCCAGGAAACCTAGCACCGCCTGGAAACCCGTGGTGGCCAACGCCAGACCAAACATGCCGCCGCCGGTGGTGGGCAATGGCACGCTGTCGGGCAGCAGCGGTGTCCCGGACCCCGCAGCGAATCCCGGAAGATTGGGCAGCGCACCGTTAGTCAGCACGTTGTTGCTGCCGCCGCCAGTGACTCCGATCGCGCCCGTGGTCTTGCCGACATTGCGCAACCCCGACCAGTCGATGCCGCTTTGGTAGCCGTCGCTCAATTCCACTTGAACGATCTTGGCTTCCAGCATGACTTGTCGTTCGACCGCAATGCGGGCGGCCTTGAGGAATTTTTCGACCTGACGCAATTCTTCCGGCATGGCCTTGACCGCCATGATGCCTGCCTGCGGACTGGTGAATACGTTGCGTCCCTCTCCCTTGCCGACCATGCCTTTGACCGCCTCTGTCAGTTCCGCCCAGAAATCGGTACGCGAGCTGGTCGAGATCCGGCTGCTCTCCGGTTGCTGCGAAGCATTGCCGGCGCCAGATGCACCGCTGGCACCGCCTGTCGCGCTGTTTGCGCCGGAGGTACCGGTGTTGGCAGCGCCGTTGCTGCCACCCGCACTGGCAACCAGTCCGGCAGACACCCTGAGCTCACTGATGCCCTGGCGCTGAGAATTGGGATAGTTGACAGTAAAGATGCGGGTCTGAAGAGTCGGCGCGTACACCGTGATGCGACGCCCATCCATCTTGAAGTCGTACCCATAGACATCGCGAATCGACTCCAGCGCCTCTTGCACCGTGACACCGCGCAGCGTCACAGACAACGTGCCGCTGACATCCGGATGCATCAACATGCTATAGCGGCTGTCGGCAACGAGCGCCAGAAAAACGTCACGCGCCTGCGCGTTGTTCACCAGCAAGTCCAGCCGCGGCTCTGGCACGGCCGCCACGGCCGGTACCGGCTCCGCCAGCGCCTCGCTCACACGCGCCGGGACTGCAACTGCAGGCGCAGCCTTCGTGGACGCCGCCGCCTCAGCACGAGCCAACTCGCTGGCCGCCTGTGGCAGGGGGCCACGATTCGACGCACAGCCAGCGAACAAACTGGTGCCCAGTGCCAGGGAAACCGCCAACGCCAGTCTGAATCCCTTGGCATGGCGTGTCTCCAGAGTGAACTTGGCTGGTATCGATTGATGGCTTGTATGCATTGAAGTCGTTCCTACAGTCAAAGGCTGGTATGAGGTCAGGGAGCAGTGCTTTTGCACCCGGGGTCTTGAATCAGCGCGGTTGGGCCGCTTCGCGCAGCATTCGATTTCGCTGCCCCGCCGGCTCGGGTTGCGACACCGGAACCATCGGGCAACACCGCCTTGCGAAGACCACAGCCGGGCTCCGCTTTTGCGGCCCCATGCGGCCGCCGCAACACGCCAGAATACATACTCACTTTGCGCAATTCACCACCCTCTCGCAACCAGATCTCGGTCTCGCTGATGCGCTCCACAGTGGCGCGCCCCAGTTTGTCTCCCTTGGCGTACAAACGCGACCCGGCCATCACGAAGGGACGTCCATCCACAACCAGCACGGACAAAGATCGGCCATCGGTGAGCCCCGCCGCCACATCGCCCGTACCAGGGGAGCCGGCTCGCGCAGGAGCAATTGTGGGGTCACGCAAGGCCTGTGGTTGCGCGCCCTGGCTAGCGTCAGGAATCAGCGCCGCAACCGCCAGCACAAACGCGAAAAAATACACCCCGGAATTTCGCACGCGATTCATGGCTGAACTCCGACCAGATACACCTGCAGCGTCAACTGCGGGGGCTGCTTCTCACTGCTCAACTTCATGTTTCCCCAGCGCAGTGTGGGCAATGCCTGCTCGAGCGTGCGGACGTAGTTCATCAATTCGAGATAGGGGCCGGACACGGTAAGTTCCAAGCCCTGGCGTCGCACCGAGGCTACAGACCGCTCTGCCGTCGTCGGCGCCAACCCACGTGCGCCGGTCAGGTCACCTGGCAGAGTTGCCGTGCGCACGAGGGTGAGCCGCTCGTGCTTCCGCAAGAACTGAACCAGCACCTTGGGCAAAGTGTTGCTCTGGTCGCTCAAATTGCTCGCCTCCACAATATCGCGATTGATTTGCTCGATCAGCGCCCTGGTCCGCGCGATCTGCTCACGCGCGGCCACACTTGGGTCGAGCCCGGAAGTCGCTTGACCGTGAGCCTGCAACTGCGCACGCATAGTCTCAAGCTCGGCGTTTTCCCGCGACAACTCGGTGGCCAATTTCCTATGCGCAGTCTGAGCCGGCGAAAGCCAGAACGTGTCCGCCGCCGCCAGGCAGCAAACCAACGCCACCACCCACAGCAACAAGCGCTCGCGCAATGCCAGCGTGTCAATTCTCGAACACTGCCGATTCCACCATGCCTTCATGGATGCGCCCCCGATCCAGCTGCGTCAGGTAGGTTGGTCGCACTCACCAGCGAGAATCCCCACACGTTCGCCCCGTCCACGACAGTTCGCTCAACCTTCACGGCAGCCAGAGACTGACCTTTGAGCAGCGGACTCTGACTCAGACGGGCCACCCATTCGTTGAGGGTCGCAGGCTCAGCGGTGAAACCGTGAACTTCCAGTTGCCTTTCATCCGCAAGAATCTCGGTGATCCAGACTGCCGTGGGAATACTTTGCGCCACCAGACGCATGCGCGCTGCATGCCCACCTCCCGGTGCAATCAAACCGCGGCGCAAATCGTCCAGCAGGGATTGACGTTGCTGCAGCTCCGCTTCCATGATCTTCGATTCCTTCAGGACTGCCTCCGGTCCCGAACTTGCTTCCGCTGTGCGCGCCTTGATAGCCTTCTGAAGCAACTCCCGTTCGGCATTTCGCGCCGCCAGTTCCCCTTTAAGCGCTTCGCTTGAAGCGTTCAAACTCCAGACGCCATACGCGCACAGCGAGCCACCGAGCACCAGGAACAGCAACAATGCCAGCGCCATCGCCTGGCCGGAAAAGTACCGCTTCTGAGTCAGCAGTATGGGTGTAAATAGATTGATTTGTTGCGGCATGAATTCACTCAAGTCATTCAGGCATCGCGCAGCAATGCACCAAGCAACGGCCAGCAAAGACTGCGTTCTTCGTCCAATCCGCCTTCGAACCCAGGGAAATAGGGATCAACATCCATGGCCGTCACATTCATGCCCAGTTCCTGACCCAGCCACTGTGCAAGCTCCTGTGACCGGGCGCCAGCAAAAACCTTCACGCCATTGAGCGGGACGCTCGACCAGGTTCGCTCCCACAAGTCGAGCGACCGCTGCACCTCCACGACGAACCTTTGCGCGCGTTCGTCAACGGACGAGGCAACCGACGTCCCAGCCCCGTTAGGCACGCCCCCATAGGACTCGGAAAACGCGCCCTCCATCGAACTCCCGGCAGGAACGTACTCCGGCACATACTCCAGTTCGCTGGAAAAGACGTCACCTCCCGCCGAATCTGCGGACACATGGCCCGACCAACGACTTTCGACAAACCCCTGGCCCAGTTCCATGCGGCGGGAATAGAACAATTCGCCATGAACGCTGATCGTGAGCAACGCCAGGTCACTACCGACGATCACGAGCGCGGCATTGGCCCGTTCTCCCGACCCTTCCTTCAGCGCCAACAAACTTTGCATATTGCGCTGAGCGGTATCGTGTACATCGATCACCCGTACCGGACTGTGCAATTTCTCCCCCAACTCGACCAATTCACGCACCAGCGCATTGCGTGTCACGACCACGAATAATTGACCGGTTGCACGGACTCGCTCATCACCCACGCGCATCACGTCCAGCGTCAAATCGTCCACATGGGTGCTGACGAGATCCCTGATCTTCCATCGCGCAGCCGAGCGGATTTCTTCCGGAGGAACCTGCGGCGCTTCAATTTGAAGAAGCTGGTACTGCTCGGGCCGCAATACGACATGCATAGCAGCACCACCCAACTCGAGCAACTGGATTCGCCGGAGGAACCCATCCACATCATCGGTACCCCGATGTTCTACGCCAAATCGTGCGATGTGCCACAACCCATCCGCTGCTCGCGCTGCCCGCACGTACGACAGCGTTGACCCTGTCCAGGAAATAACGAGGTGATCCCCGCCTGCCCTTGAACCCCATGGCCAGCGCATCATCAGTCGCTTCCTCGAAAATGACTCGCAACAATGAAGTTTGGATATCCAGGCATGCTTGAACGGGTCAGGGTAAGTTACTGCAGAAGAACAAGATCCATCAGTGCCGATGATCCGCTTCGTAGCAGGGCGCATTGTCAACCAAAATCCGGCCGCTGATAAGCCTAACACGCAGCCGCGCGAAAAAATCACGTCCCGTGAATGCAAAAAGCCAACGAAGCGTTGGCTTTACCCAGCGCGGCTGGGGCGTCAAAGATGGTGGGACGTGCGGGGGTCGAACCCACGACAAACGGATTAAAAGTCCGCTGCTCTACCAACTGAGCTAACGTCCCCCGATGCAGCCGCTTCAAATATTTTCAATCGTTAGCGCAGCCGCAAATTATAGCGTGGATTAGGTCCTTCTCAGGCCTGGTTCATCGGGTGGAACAGCGTCTGCGATCGCGCTGGTTTCAAACAACAGACGCGAAGTACGCCGGGTCATGAAACTTGGTTCTTTCAGTTTGCCGTGGGTGCCGCGATCTGATCCAGGATCCAGCTCGCAGCACAAAAACCGAAAGTCGCCGTGACCCCCACCGACGATCCGTAGCCGTGGCAATTCAGACTCCCGTCCAGCACTGGGGCACACTCCGCCGCAGCGCTGCGCACGTTCTCGTGGCTGAAGACACAATTGATCCCCATCTTTCTTCCGGCAGCCGGTGCCGCGTGGTGCTTGCGCAGCCGTGAACGCAATTGCGCAAGCAAGGGGTCGTGGGTCGCGAGCGCAAGATCGGCGATATCCACCTGATGGGCTTGCCGCTTTCCCCCGGCAGCACCGACCGTAATGAAAACGGTGTGCACGGTGCCGGCCCACGAAGCCATCGCGACCTTGGCCCTTATCTGGTCACAGGCGTCGATCACGGCGTCGACCCCCGTGGGCAACAGACCTGGCCAGTTTTCTGGATCAACGAACTCTTCCACACAAGTCACATCGCAAGCCGGGTTGATCAGCGCAATGCGGTCGCGCATCGCCAGCACCTTCGCCTGTCCCAGGCTGGGCTCCAATGCGTGAATCTGCCGGTTCATGTTGGACTCGGCAATATGGTCCAGGTCAATCAACGTCAGGCGGCCGACCCCGCTACGAGCAAGCGCTTCGGCGGACCAGGATCCAACGCCCCCAATGCCGACGACCGCGATATGACTTTTTCGAATCTTGCCCGCCGCAGTCGCGCCATATAGACGGTCCAGGCCGCCGAATCTGCGCTGCAAGTCGGGGATCGTCATGGCCCAGAGCCCACTATTTCAAGTGCGCAAGTCTGTCCTTTGCCGCGGCCGCAGCATCCGACTGCGGATAAGCCTTTATCAGGTCTTCAAGGGTTTTGCGCGCGGCTTTAGGATCCTTCAATTCGAGCTGGCAATTGGCGATCGAAAGTTGCGCCTCGGGCACGCGCACGTAATCCGGCGTCTGACCCTGCAGCGCGCGGAAATTGATGATCGCTTCCTTGTAGTCGCGTGTGGCGTATTGCGCGTTACCCAACCAGAACAGCGCCGAATTCCGATATTCGCTGATCCCATAACGGTTGATGAATGCGACGAACAAGGTCTGTGCCGCGGCAAATTCACCCTTCTTCACCATGGCAAGCGCGGTGTCGAAATCCCTTTGCTCCGCTGGCTCTGCGAGAAACTCCCTGCCGTCGACCGTCACGCGCGACGGCTCCAGTTTTCGCAGTCGGGCGTCCACGCCTGCCGCCGCATCGCTCAGGCGCCGCTGCGACTCTGCCACGTCGCGCTGCAACTGTTCATCCTGACCGCGCAGCCGCGCCAACTCCGCGCGCAAGCCCTCAATCTGATTCTGCAGATCTACCAGACTGCGGCGCAATGATGTGTTCTCCTCGTCTGCCTTGCGTCCCTGTTCGACCAACTGCGCATCATGTTCCTTGCGCAGGGTCTCCACGCGCTGGCGCAGATCCAGAATCGCCTTGCGCGCCTCATCATCTTCGAGCAAGCTGGCCTGTGCTGATGCAAAACTTGCCAACAAGACTGCGCAGACCAGAGCCTTCACAATCGATCGCGGGCGGTGCAGCAGGTGGGTCACCGCAGTCAAGGGAGCCGTCATTTTCATCATCGAATCCTCATTTCAGCGCGTCGATTCCTTGCCATAGCCGCTTCGTCATTGCCCGCTGCCGCGGGTTTTTCCTTGCCGAAGCTAACCGCTTCAACCTGTGTTTCCTCCACGCCGAGCAGAGTCAGCGCTTGACGCACCGCTTCCGCGCGCTTTTGACCCAGCGCCAGGTTGTATTCCCGCCCCCCACGCTCGTCAGTATGGCCCTCGATAGCCAACCTGCGCTTGCGGTCGGCCGATAGAAATCGTGCGTTGGATTCAATCACCGGCTGAAACTCAGGCTTGATCACGTAACTGTCGTAATCAAAAAACACCAGTTTGGCCTCGGTGACCACCGCCGCGCTACTGTCATTGCGAACTGCCACGACCGGCGCCACGCCACTGAGCGCAGACGCGCCCGCGACACCAGCACTTCCCTGCGAACTGACCGGGTTCACGCTCTTGTCTTCGACCGGTACGTCGTCCAGTTTCACTCCCGATGCGCAGCCCACCAAGGCCCAAGCCACCGCAACAGTCGACAAAATCAAACGCATGAAGGAACTCCTATGGATTGCACTGCACTACGGCTTCTGGAACGGACCCCAGTCGGGTTCCCTGATGTCACCACCCTGACCAGCCAGTCGGGCCTTGATTTTTCCGTCCAGCGTAGTGGTCATCAGCGCCTCTTTTCCCTGCTGATGCGTGGCGAACACGATGAGCCGGCTATTGGGCGCAAAACTTGGACTTTCGTCGCTCGTGGTATCCGTAATCGCGGTCACGGTGCCGCTTGCCAGTTCCATAAGATGGAGCTTGAAGGCGCCATTCACCCGGGAAATGTAGGCCATCCAGCGCCCGTCCGGGCTCAGCGCTGGTGAGATGTTGTAGTTCCCGGTGAAGGTCACGCGCTCCACGCCAGCACCACTGGGCGCCATCCGGTAGATCTGCGGGGCACCGCCGCGGTCGCTGACAAAATAGATGTAGCGACCATCCGGTGAGTAGGCAGGTTCAGTATCGATGCTGCCCGACTGCGTCAGGCGACGCGGTTCACCCCCATTGGCATCCAGCGTGTAAAGCTGTGACCCACCATCTCGACTCAATGTGACCGAGAGCGACTTTCCATCCGGCGCCCAAGCCGGGGCGCTGTTGGAACCCTTGAAATTGGCGATCAAGCGCCGCTTGCCCGTGGTGACCTCGTGTACATAAACCACGGGTTTGCGCGACTCGAATGACACATAAGCCAGTTGCGCGCCGGTGGGCGACCATGCCGGAGAAATGATGGGTTCTGGACTGGCCAGCGCGGATTGGGCATTTTCACCGTCCGAGTCCGCCACCCACAGGTTGTAGCGCTGTGCCGATTTGGTCACGTACGCAATTCGCGTTGAAAAGATTCCCTTGTCACCCGTCAGTCGTTCGTAGACAAAATCCGCAACCCGGTGCGCTACCAGGCGCAAATCCGCCGACTGCACCACGTAGCTTTGCCCGCCCACGTCCTGAGCACGCACAACGTCCCAAAGACGAAAGCGCACATCGAAGCGCCCGTCCGCTAGTCGCGCAACGCTGCCGGTGACCAGTGAATCCGCAGCTTTTTGACGCCACACCGCGACGTCGGGCCGCGTAGATTCGTCATACGCCACCCCGCTGGCATCAACGATCCTAAATTGTCCGCTGCGCTGCAGATCTGCCTGCACGATGCCGGCAATCTTTTGCGGAGCCTGTTCGTCGCCTCGGAAGGCAGCAACGGCAATCGGCATCTGGGTCAGGCCCACGCCTGAAACCTCGACCCTGAACTGTGCCTGCGCGCTGATTCCGGCGAGCGCCAACAGGGCGAAAATTCCACTACGACACAACTGAGCACTGAAACCCATGAATACCTTTCTCTACGCAACACGTGTAGCCCGTCAACTGCACGGCATGCCCGACGGACCCGGTGGATTATGGTACCTCCGCATTGAGTCGGCAGCCCTCGCCAATTGCAAGTCAATACAATGACGCGGCTCGCCAGGTGTCAAGCGACAGCTCGAACGACCGGCGCACTGGCCTTGCACATGATAATGAACCATCAGCCTTCAGAACTCAAATCAAGATGTCAAATGTAAACGGAGGCAACAGCCATTGCGCGTCTGTTCGTGCCTGGGGCGCGCCGGTGGTGGCCGCATGAAAGCCACACCCGAGGGCGCGGTGGCTGGCACATTTGGACAGCGGATGATGCGACTGGTTCCCTACTTTGGACGCCCGCGCTGGCTCTGGCTAGCGGTTGTTCTCACGACCATTGTGGGCTCCGCGTCAGAAGCGGCCGTGCCGCGTCTGCTCAATTTTCTGGTGACCAAGTTTGGCCAGCCTGCCTTTCCGCTTTGGATCGTGCCCTGTCTGGTGATTGGTCTGTTCGCCTTTCGCGGTCTGGCCGGTTTCATGGCACAAATGGCGCTGACACGGATCGCCAACAACGGCATCTTCAGACTGCGCAGCGAGATGTTCCAAAAACTGCAAAGCGCCCGTATGCAGCTGTTTTCGCTGCAGTCCGCCAGCACCCTCGCCAACACCGTGGTGTATGAGGTGCAGACGGGGTCCAACCAACTGGTCTATGCCCTGCTGAGCCTGACCAAGGACGGGCTCACCGTCGTGTTCCTGCTGGCCATGCTCTTCTATCGCAACTGGCAATTGACGCTGATCGTGCTGTTTCTTTTTCCTGCCGTCTCGGTGGTGATGAAGACGCTTTCCAAACGCCTGTACCGCATCACTCAGGCCAGCCAGACCGCGACCGACGAACTGGCCTACGTGGTGGAAGAGAACATCCTGGCACACCGCACGATACGATTGCATGGCGCGCAAGCCTCGCAAAGCGAACGCTTTCGAGGCTTCAGCGACAGGTTACGCCGACTCGCCATGAAATCCTCGACCGCGTCCTCGGCCATGACGCCGCTGACGCAAATGCTGGGCGCAGCGGCGCTGTCGGCGGTCGTGACGATCGCGTTGTGGCAAAGCCAGAGCGTTGGCTCCAAAGTGGGCGATTTCATTGAGTTCGTCACCGGCATGCTGATGCTGCTGGCGCCGATCAAACACCTCGCCGACCTCGCCAATCCGATCACCCGTGGCTTGGCTGCCGTGGAGCGCGGACTCAAACTCATCGACGAAACTCAGAGTGAACCCAGCGGCGGCACGGTGCTGCAGCGCGCCCAGGGGCGGTTGCAATTCGATGCAGTCAGCCTGCACTACGCCGCCGACGCGGCATTGGCCTTGGACCACGTCAGCCTGAATATTGAACCGGGAGAAATCGTCGCCTTTGTGGGTCCGTCCGGCGCGGGAAAAACCAGTCTGATGAATCTTTTGCCACGCTTTATCTTGCCCTCTGAAGGAAAAATTATTGTCGACAACATACCCACCGAGAACTGGGACATTCAGTCTTTGCGCAGTCAGTTCGCCATGGTGAGCCAGGACGTTGTGATGCTGAACGACAGCGTCGCGGCCAATGTGGCTCTGGGCCAGACGCTGGACCGCGAGCGCGTGGAACATTGTCTGGAAGCGGCGAATCTGTCTCAACATGTGGCGAGTCTGCCGCAGGGCATGGACACGCTGGTGGGACACAACGCGGTGCAATTCTCTGGCGGCCAGCGGCAGCGTCTGGCAATCGCACGGGCACTCTACAAGGACGCACCGATCCTGATTCTGGATGAAGCGACCTCGGCGCTGGACAACGAATCCGAGCGCCTGGTGCAGGAAGCCCTGCAGCGCTTGATGACCGGTCGCACCACCTTGATCGTGGCGCACCGCATCTCCACCATCGAACACGCGGACCGGATCATCGTCATGTCCAGTGGTCGCATCGTGGAGCAAGGGCCCCACGCCGAGCTGGTGCGCCAGCAAGGGCTGTACTCGCGTCTGCATCGACTGGGATTTGGCGAACACAGCGCTGCACCGGTGACACAGGAAGCCGTTTGAAAGCGAGCGCCGTGCGTCATCTCGTGTCAAATCCAGCATAGATCCATGTTGAGCGTCATCGTCATCACCAAGAACGAATCTCGCGACATTGCCCGCTGCCTGGCATCGGTCGCCTGGGTCGACGAAATCATCGTGCTCGATTCGGGCAGCAGCGACGACACCGTCGCCATTTGTCAGCGCTTCACGCCGCTGGTATTCATCACCGACTGGCCGGGTTTTGGTCCGCAAAAGCAGCGCGCGCTGGACAAGGCGAGCAGCGACTGGGTGCTTTCGCTGGACGCCGATGAGGAAGTCACCGCAGCCTTGAGACATGAAATTGAGCGGGCGATGCTGAGCAACGATGCGCAGGGGTTCGAGATTCCGCGACTGTCGAGCTATTGCGGCCGACAGATGAAGCATGGCGGCTGGTGGCCGGATCACGTACTGCGCCTGTTCCGACGCGAACGAGGACATTTCACGGATGATGCAGTGCACGAGCGGGTCGTGGTGTCCGGTCGGATCGAACGCCTGAGCCAACCCATTTTGCACGAGTCCTATTTCGATCTCAACGAGGTGCTGGACAAGGTCAACAGCTACTCCACGCTTGGCGCGAAAGCGCTTTTTGAACAGGGCAGGCGCTCCAGCCTGGGCTTGGCCATCGGCAAAGGTTTATGGACTTTCATCCGCACCTACTTTTTGCGCGCCGGCTTCCTGGACGGCGTCCAGGGATTGATGCTGGCCATGTCGAATGCTGAAGCGAGCTACTACAAATATTTGAAATTGCGCGACCTCTACCGCACCCAGGAAACCACCAAGCCCGCCCCATGAGCACACCCCATCGAGCCAGCATCAGCGGCTTCACGTTCATCCGCAACGGAGTCGATTTCGGCTTCCCGTTTATCGCCTCGATCCGTTCCCTGCTGCCCCTGGTGGACGAGTTCGTGATCGCCGTGGGCCTGGGCCACGACGGCACGCTGGAGCGGATTCTCTCGTTGAACGACCCGAAGATAAGAATCATCGAAACCGTGTGGAACGAGCGCATGGCGGAGCGCGGTTTTGTCTACGCCCAGCAGAAGATGATTGCGCAATATTCCTGCACTGGCGACTGGGCTTTCTACCTGGAAGGCGACGAGGTTCTGCATGAGGCCGAACTGGATGCGATCCGCGCCAGCGTGGATCGCCATCACGCCAATCCCGCAGTCGAGGCATTGGTCTTCGACTACCTGCATTTTTATGGCGCACCGAGTTGGATCGCGACCAGCCCAGCCTGGTACCGGCGCGAATGCCGCCTTATACGCAACACGATTCGCTCGTATGCGCCCGACGGCCAGTTCTGGGTCGTGATGGACAAGCACAAGCACGGGCGCACGCCGCAAGCGGCGCTGGCCAATGCGCACATCTACCATTACGGCCCGGTGCGCAAAGTGCACTACATGCAGGGAAAGATGGACCTCGTGAACAAGTACTGGAACAAAACGCCGCCCAAGGTCGACTATCGCCAGATTGATGCGCAAGCGGTGCAGCGCTTCACCGGAACCCACCCGGTGCTGGTGCAGGACTGGCTTGCAACCGAGGCCGAAACCGAGTTTTCACCGGACCCTCTCCACGTGCTGACGGCACGAGAGAAGAAACATCGCTGGTCGATGAAACTCGAGCGACTTTTCGGCTGTGACCTGAGCCACAAGCACTACAAGCTCGTGGCTTGATCCTGACAGGGTTTACAGCAGCACGATATCGTATTGCTCCGGCCCCATGGCCGATTCAGCTTGCAACGCGATGGGTTTTCCGATGAAGTCGCTCAAGCCGGCCAGATGCTGGCTTTCTTCATCCAGAAACAACTCAATCACCTTGGGCGAAGCCACCACCCGATACTCGCGTGGCGCGAACTGGCGCGCCTCGCGCAGGATCTCGCGCAGGATGTCGTAGGCCACGCTGCGCGCGGTCTTGACCGTGCCCTTGCCCTCACAGACCGGGCAGGGTTCGCACAGCAGGTGTGCCAGCGATTCGCGCGTGCGCTTGCGCGTCATCTCCACCAGTCCCAAATGCGAAAAGCCACCGGCCATGGTCTTGACGCGATCTCGCGCCAGTTGTTTTCGAAACTCCGCCAGCACGGCTTCTTTGTGCTCCTCACGTACCATGTCGATGAAGTCCACGACGATGATGCCACCCAGGTTTCGCAGGCGCAGTTGCCTTGCGATCGCCTGCGCCGCTTCAAGGTTGGTCTTGAAGATGGTGTCGTCAAAATTGCGGGCACCGACATAGCCGCCGGTATTTACATCCACGGTGGTCAGTGCCTCGGTCTGGTCCACGATCAGATAGCCGCCCGACTTCAGCTCCACCCGCCGCCCCAGCGCCCTGGCCACTTCATCATCGATGGAGAACAGGTCGAAGATCGGTCGTTCGCCTTTGTAGTGCTGCAATTTTTCCGCTGCCGCGGGTGTGAATTCACGCGCAAAAACGAGCAGCGCATCGAACTGTTCGCGCGAGTCGATGCGGATCGACTGTGTCTCTTCACCGCTCAGATCCCGCAATACGCGTTGCAGCAAATTCAGATCCTGGTGCAACAGCGACTTGGCGGGCAGGCGCAGCGCCGCGGCCTTGATGCGGGCCCAGGCCTTGCGCAAGTAAGCGATGTCCTCGGCCAGTTCCACGTCGCTGGCGTCCTCGCCGTTGGTGCGAAGAATGAAGCCGCCGCCACCCCCGCTGGCCACATCGCCAGCGAGCGCCTGCAGGCGCTCACGCAGTTCCTGGCGCTGCTCCGAAGGAATTTTTTGCGACACACCGATGTGTTCGTCCTGCGGCAGGAACACCAGCAGGCGCCCGGCAATGCTGATCTGAGCCGAGAGCCGCGCGCCCTTGGAGCCGATCGGATCCTTGATCACCTGCACCAGCATCGACTGGCCCTCGAACACCTGCTTTTCGATCGGCACGGGGGCAGGCCGCGCTGCCGCGTCCCCCTCGGTCGGCCGGGCGCCCGTAAAACCTCCCAGCAAATCCGCCACGTGCAGGAAGGCCGCCCGCTCCAGCCCAATGTCGATGAAGGCCGACTGCATCCCCGGCAGCACACGCGCCACCTTGCCCAGATAGACATTGCCCACCAGTCCGCGCTCCAGCGCGCGCTCGATATGCAACTCCTGCACGGCGCCGCTTTCCACCACGGCCACGCGCGTTTCCTGAGGCGACCAGTTGATCAGGATGTCTTGTTGCATTGCTCCTACCTCAGTTGGAAGGATTCAAAAGGAAAAGCCCAGGCTGCGCAGCACGGCCGCCGTCTCGAACATGGGCAGACCCATGATGCCAGAGTAAGAGCCGCTGATGTGCGCGATGAATTGCGCGGCCCGGCCCTGCACCGCGTAGGCACCCGCCTTGCCGAACGGTTCGCCGTCGGCGACGTAGTCCCGAATCTCACTTGCGCTCATGGGCGCGAAGCGCACGTGAGAAACACTCAAGGCGGCACAGCACAGGGTTCCTGTTTGCGCGGCAATGGCCGTCAGCACGCGGTGCGTCCGGCCGGCGAGTTCACCTAGCATGCGCTGCGCATCATGTGCGTGCGTGGGCTTGCCGTAGATGGTTCGTCCCATGGCGACCGTGGTGTCGGCGCACAACACCACCCCTTCAGGCAATCCACGGCGCTGCAACCGCTGCACGGCGGCCTCAAGCTTCAAGGCGGTGACGCGCTGCACATAGGCAGAGGGCGACTCGCCTTGGAGCACGACTTCCAGCCCTTCCGCGTCCTCGTGCGGATCGGCCAGAAGCAGTTCATGGCGCACGCCCATTTGATCCAGCAGCTGGCTGCGGCGCGGACTCTGTGAAGCGAGATAAATGGTGTCATTCATTCTCTGTGATACGGGTGGCCCGCATTGATGGACCAGGCCCGGTAGAGCTGCTCGATCAGCAGCACGCGCGCCATGGCATGGGGAAGGGTCAGGTCCGACAGACGGATGCGTTCATGGGCGGCCTGGCGAAGGCCCGGGTCTACTCCGTCCGGTCCGCCGATGACCAGGGCGACGTCGTCGCTCGCCAACTGCCAAGCCCTGAGCTTGGTCGCCAGGGCCTGTGTCGTGAGGGCGGAGCCGCGTTCGTCCAGCACTACGATGCGGCTGCCGCGCGGAATCGCGGCCTCGATGCGTTCGCGCTCAGCCGCGTAAAGGGATTCCAGTGTTTTGGAGCCACGGGGTTCGGTCTTGACGGCCTTCAACTCGACCCTGAGTTCGGGAGGAAAGCGCTTGGCGTAATCGTCCCATGCCGTCTGCGCCCAGTGCGGGACGCGCTGACCCACCGCAACGATCAGCAGCTTCATCGAAGCACCGGATCAGGTTCTTTTGCTGGCGGCTCTTTTCGCAGGAGCCTTGGCCGCGGATTTCCTCGCCACCGCGCCCTTCACCGGTGTGCTCTTGAGCACCACCGCCTTGGGCAACGTCTTCACCCCCGGACTCTTGGCTACAGCCGCTTTCGCAGCCACAGGTTTCGCTGCCGCCGCCTTGACCACCTGCGCCGTGACCTTGCGCACTGGCGCTGCGGGTTTGGCCGCAGACGGCTTCACGGCCGTCCTGGACGTGGGCTTGCGCGACTTGGGCTTGGGTGGATTCAGCTCAAGCGCACCGGCCTTGGCCGCACTGGAGCGCTTGATGTTGGGGATTTTCGCGCCGGGCTTGGCTGCGGGCGCATCCGCCCTGACCGGAACAGCCGGTTTGGCCGTGCCCAGTTTCAGGCGCACCGGTTTTTCGCCCCACAGCTCTTCCAGATGGTAGTACTGGCGAATGGCGGGCTGCATGATGTGCACCACGGCCGAGCCGCAGTCGACGATGATCCATTCGCCGTTTTCTTCGCCTTCGATGCGGGGCTTGGAAAAGCCGCCATCGCGCACCGCGTCGCGCACGCTGGCGGCCAACGCCTTGGTCTGCCGATTGGACGTACCCGAGGCCACGATCACCCGTTCGAACAAGGAAGACAGTCGTTCAGTATCGAATACCTGGATGTCTTGCGCTTTCACATCTTCCAGACCATCGACAATGGCGCGCTGAAGTTTTTGTACGTCTTTTTTACCGGTGGAGTCCGTGCGGGAGGTAGTAGTCATCAAGGATTCTGATAGAGGTGATGGAGAGCAATATAACGCGCAACCGATTCGGCCACCAGAGGGGAGATCGCCTGTGAGGCAGCCGCTGCCGCACGAATCTGAGTGGAACCCATGTCCATGGGCGCCAGCGCCAGACGCTGGAGGCGGACCGGGGGAAGGTCTGGAAACCCGTCAAACGAATTCAATTCGTTGCTTTGACCGGCTGTTGGATGACGCGTAGCTACACAAATTATAGCAAGCTTCAAAATTTCCCGCCATTCGTGCCACTTGGGTAGGGCGTGCGCCTGGTCTTCCCCCAAAATCAGGAACAACTGCGCTCCCGGATGTTCGGCCTGCAGTTCACGCAATGTATCCACGGTATAGGTCGGCCCGGCCCGCTGGATTTCCCGCACGTCCACGCCCACGCGGTCCAGCTTGTCGAAGGCCAGACGAACCATCGCGAGACGATGCGTTGCCGCGCTTAAGGGCCGCGTCTTGTGCCATGCTTCACCCGTCGGGAATACCTTCAACTCGTCCAGTTCAAGTTGCTCCAGTGCCGCGCGTGCCAGCGCCACGTGCGCCAAATGCGGCGGGTCGAAGGCGCCGCCAAAGACCCCGATGCGCTGCTGTGCCTGCGTCAAACCCAGTTCCTGCGAGGCAAGAAGTCGGTATATAGCCGCAGCTCGGGCGAGCCCGGTTCCTCCGCCCGACGGTACGACCAACTCGCCTGCGGTGGCATGGACAGCAGGATTGACTCGGTGCGTCCGCCCGACTGCAGGCCGAAATGCGTGCCGCGGTCCCACACCAGATTGAATTCGACGTAACGTCCGCGGCGGTAGAGCTGGAACTCGCGCTCGCGCTCGCCGTAGGCCGTGTCCTTGCGCCGCTCCACGATCGGCAGATAGGCCTGCAGGAAGGACGAGCCCACTGCCTGCATCAGCGCAAAGCTTTGCTCGAAACCGAGTTCGGAGAAATCGTCGAAGAACACGCCGCCGATGCCGCGCTGCTCGTCGCGGTGTTTCAGATAGAAATACTCGTCGCACCATTGCTTGAATCGCGGGTACTTGTCAGCACCGAAAGGCGCCAGCGCCGACCGGCAGTTGCGGTGAAAGTGCTGCGCGTCATCTTCGAAACCGTAATAGGGCGTCAGGTCCATGCCGCCACCAAACCAGCACACCGGCTCCTTGCCCGGCACGGTGGCCGCGAGCATGCGCACGTTCATGTGAACGGTGGGCACGTAGGGGTTGCGCGGATGAAACACGAGCGACACGCCCATGGCCTCGAACGGCGCGCCGGCCAGTTCGGGCCGGTGCTGCGTCGCCGATGGCGGCAGCCTGGGGCCACGGACGTTCGAGAAACCACAGCCGGCACGTTCGAACACCGGACCACCCTCCAGTATCTTGGTAATGCCATTGCCTTGCAGTGGCTCACCCGGCGCCTTGGACCAGGGATCGACCACGAACGCCGTGCCATCGATCCCGTGGATGCGGGTGGTGATCTCGTCCTGCAAATTCGTCAAATAGGCGCGTACCTGCTGTTGAAACGGAGTCATTGTGAAAACCCTATTTGACGATGGTCTCGCTGCGCGGCACGTCGGCCGAGAGCAACTGAATCGGCGCCGCATTTTCGGGACTTTTTCCCAGCACGCCCAGGTACACCGAGGCAATACGCGCCATGTCCATCGCTTCGTCTCCGGTGAGCGCAATGAAGTCCAGCAACGTCACCTCGCGTCGGCTGTAGTCCAGACGCGCCAGGCCCAGAGGAATGCGCGCCTGCAGTGCCGTACGATAAAACCCGCTGCGCCAGCCGGGAATCATGCGCCGCGTTCCTTCGGGCGCCAGGCCCAGCCAGAAGTATTCGTCGTTCCTCTTGCAAGAATCGATCAGATCCACAGCCTGACCCACGACGCCACGGGCTGACGTGCGGTCCACCGGCACGCCGCCGACCCAGCGCAGCCAGGCACCGAAGAGCGGAATTCGAAACAGCTTGTCCTTGCCCCAGAAACTCGCGGGGACGCCCATCGCCCACTTGGCCAGAATCATCACCACAAAGTCCCAGTTGCTGGTATGCGGGTACACCGCCACCATGCCCTGCAGGGCCGGGAATCCCCCAAAATTAACTTTCCAGCCGAAGCATGCCAGCACCCAGCGCGCCAGCGTACTGCCCCGAAACTGCAGCATAAACGGTCGCGGGTAATCGCACTGCGCCGTACGCTGATGATCCGCCCCGTCCATCAGTTGCGCACCGCTCTGTGACCGATGTCGTGACGATACTGCATGCCGTCGAAGTGGATCAGGTTGATCACCTCGTAGGCGCGCGTTTGCGCCGCCTTCACGGTCTCGGCCAGGGCCGTGACGCACAGCACACGCCCGCCGCTGCTGCGCACGGCATCGTCCTGCAACACCGAGCCGGCATGAAACACCACCGCGTCCTCGGCGTCATGCGGGACACCGGCGATGGCGTCGCCCTTGCGCGGATGCATCGGATAACCGTGGGCTGCCAGCACCACGCCCAGCGCCGTGCGTCGATCCCATTGCAGTTCGATCTGGTCGAGCCTACCGGGAACTTCTGTGGCGGCCCACAACACGTCCACCAGATCGGTCCTGAGCCGCATCATGATGGGCTGGGTTTCCGGGTCGCCCATGCGGCAGTTGAACTCCAGCGTTTTCACCTGACCCTGGGCATCGATCATCAGTCCCGCATAGAGGAAACCTGTAAAAGGAATGCCGTCCCTTTCCATGCCGCGAATGGTGGGCAGAATGATCTCGCGCATGGCGCGGGCGTGAACCTGTGGCGTGACCACGGGCGCAGGGGAATAGGCGCCCATGCCGCCGGTGTTGGGACCTTCGTCGCCGTCGAGCAGGCGCTTGTGATCCTGCGAAGTGGCCAGCGCCAGCACGTTCTTGCCGTCGCACATCACAATGAAGCTGGCCTCCTCACCCGCCAGGAATTCCTCGATCACCACCCGCGCACCACCTTTGTTGTGCAGCACGCCCAGACTGTTGTCCAGCAGCATGAAGTCGATCGCCGCATGCGCTTCAGACAAGCTGTTGGCCACGACCACCCCTTTACCTGCCGCCAGACCGTCGGCCTTGACCACGACAGGAGCGCCTCGTGTCTCCACATAGGCGTGCGCCAGAGCCGCATCGCTGAAGGTCTGAAACTCGGCCGTGGGAATGCCGTGGCGCTGCATGAAAGCCTTGGAAAACGCCTTCGAGCTTTCCAGTTGAGCAGCGGCCTGCGTCGGACCGAAGACGCGCAGGCCGTGCGATCGAAATTCGTCCACCACACCCGCTGCCAGGGGCTGCTCGGGGCCGACCACGGTCAGGGCGATGTGGTTCTCCTGGGCCCAGATGCGCAAGGCCCTGCCGTCGGTGATCGCGATGTTTTCCAGCCGCTTGTCCAGCGCCGTGCCGCCGTTGCCGGGCGCCACATACACGGTCTGCACCTTGAGCGATTGCGCCAGCTTCCAGGCCAGCGCGTGTTCGCGGCCACCGCCGCCTATGACCAGAATTTTCATAGGTCCTCGCTGTCGATTTCGGCATTGTGATAAATCGCCTGCACGTCGTCCAGGTCTTCCAGCACATCCAGCAGCCTTTGCATGCGCGCCGCATCCTCACCCGTGAGTTCGATCGGGTTTTCCGCCCGCATCGTCACCTCGGCCACGTCCGCCTTGAGACCGGCAGCTTCGAGCGAGTTCTTCACGGCCTCGAATTGCGCCGGTGAGGTCAGCACCTCGATCGCGCCGTCAGCGTCGCTGATGACGTCGTCGGCGCCGGCTTCCAGCGCCACTTCCATCACCTTGTCCTCGCTCGTGCCGGGGGCGAAAATGAGCTGGCCACAATGCTTGAACTGGAACGCGACCGAGCCTTCGGTGCCCATGTTGCCGCCGTTGCGACTGAAGGCGTGGCGCACTTCGGCGACGGTGCGCACCTTGTTGTCGGTCATGGTGTCGAGAATGATCGCCGCGCCGCCGATGCCATAGCCTTCGTAGCGGATTTCCTCGTAGGTCACTCCTTCCTGGTTGCCTGTGGCCTTGTCGATGTTGTACTTGACGCGGTCCGCCGGCATGTTAGCCGCCTTCGCCCGGTCCACAGCCAGACGCAGGCGCGGGTTCGCACTTAGATCGCCCCCACCCTGACGAGCGGCCACGGTGATTTCACGAATGATGCGGGTCCAGACCTTGCCCCGCTTTTCGTCCTGCCGGCCCTTGCGGTGCTGAATATTTGCCCATTTGGAATGACC
The DNA here is from genome assembly GCA_903832285.1 of uncultured beta proteobacterium. Classification (GTDB taxonomy): domain Bacteria; phylum Pseudomonadota; class Gammaproteobacteria; order Burkholderiales; family Burkholderiaceae_C; genus CAIKVZ01. The sequence goes on from CAILAY010000158.1 coordinate 33,920, forward strand.
TGCCACGAACGACCCCCGATTTATTGCCTACACTAACGCTCGATTGTACTTTTCGACCGAGGCAGAACACCATGAGCAAAGTCCACGTTTTAGATCACCCCCTGGTGCAGCACAAGCTCACGCTGATGCGCAAGAAGGACGCGTCCACCAATACCTTTCGCCATCTCTTGAACGAGTTGAGCATGTTGATGGCGTACGAGATCACCCGCGATGTGGCGCTGCAGGAGGTGGAAATCGAAACGCCGCTGGAAAAAATGACGGGCCATGTGATCGACGGCAAAAAGCTGGTGCTGGTGTCGATCCTGCGCGCGGGCAATGGGATTCTGGAAGGCATGCTGAGCGTGATTCCCGGAGCGCGTGTGGGCCACATCGGCCTGTACCGCGATCCTGCGACGCTGCATCCGGTGGAGTACTACTTCAAGATGCCCAAGGAAATGAATGAGCGCGAAGTGATCGTGGTCGACCCCATGCTGGCCACCGGCAACTCGGCCATCGCGGCGATCGAACGGGTGAAGGCGCTAAAACCCAAATCGATCAAGCTCGCCTGCCTGGTGAGTTGCCCCGAAGGCATCAAGGCGATGCAGGCCGCGCACCCCGACGTGGACATCTACACCGCCGCCATTGACCGCCAGTTGAACGACCACGGCTACATCCTGCCGGGACTGGGCGACGCAGGCGACCGGATTTTCGGCACGCAATGACCTTCACACGCGCCCTGGAGCGCGTGCGCTCGTGCCTGACAGGCTACGCGAGCGCGGTCTATTTGCCACAGGTTCCCGGAACGCTGCACTCCAACTGGCCGGATTTTGTACAGCGAAAGTCCGGCGCAAAACTCTTCTTTCACCGGCTCAAAAGAGCGCTGCATCTGCGTGTCACGGGCCAGCACAAACGGCTGGCACCCAAGATCCCGCAGGCGACGCGCCGCATCCTCTGGGTCTATCTTGGCATGCCGCAGCTGGGAGACTCGATCATGGATCTGTCGGCCCGTACGCTGTTCGCCGGTTCGCAGTTCAAGGTGGATCTGTACTCCACGGAAAACATTGCTTCGCTGTACCGCGACGATCCGTTCTTTTCAGCCACCTACTCCGACGCCGCTGTCTTGGATTTCGGCCAATACGATTTCGTCGTGCTCGAATCTATGTCGTGGCAATGCATGAAGTTCAAGGCGCGCCATTTGCCCAGGCAGAAATTTCTGGCGCTCCAGGGCTACTACTACGGACCCGAATTCAACCGGCTGGAATTCGGCTACAACGCGGTTTCGCACTTTCTCGGCTCAAGCCCAGTAGCGCCGAGTGCCATCAGACCTGTCTTCCATCTGAAGCTCGATCACACGGCAACTCGGCGCGACAAAAATACGATCGCGCTGGTGCTTGGCGGCGTCGTCGAATACCGAACCTATGCACACTGGGAAGAATTCGTCGCGCTGGTTTTGAAGGCCGAACCGAGGACGGAAATCGTGTTGATCGGATCCGCCAATGGCCGTGAGCTTGCCGACACGCTGCTGCACAGGTTTGCACAGAGTGAGCGCATCCACGACGAGGTCGGGAAGCAAGCTATTCCCGAAGTGTTTGCCCGGATCCGCGATGCCGCGTTGCTGGTGTGCGCCGACGGCGGACTGATGCACCTGGGTCGTGCGGGTGAAACGCCCATCCTCGCCTTGCTCGCCGGTCCCATACACCCGTTGCTGCGGTTTTCCACTTCGGAGCACGCCACCGCTTTGCACGCCCCGCGAAGCGTTTCGGAAATCGCGCCGCAGCAGGTGTTGGACGAATACTTGAAGATGCGGCACGCATCAGACGGCGGCTTGCGCTGCATCTTCCTCGGACCGGAACCCTGCTGCACCACGCGCCAGGCTCTGGCCGAACCGGCCTGACCTGAACCCGCGAAATCTCAACTCCTGCGCAGGATGATTTGAATCTGCGCCAGTGCCGCGCCATGGGTTTGATCCATGGGATAACCCATAGGCACCCAACGTCGCAACAGGTTCAGCCGCCAGTCCGCGCCGACCACTGGAATCTTCCTCGCAATTTTCAGCCACCATTTTTTCGGGTAACCAACGCGCTTTGGATTCGTCTTGCCAAGGAAGTTCAGGGAATGATCGTAGCCCTGTGCTTGCACTTCAGCCGAGATGACTTCCGCGCCCGGCAGTGAATGGCACAACGAACGAAGCTCATGCGAAACCGCCGACCACGAAGTCGCGCGGTCCAATCGAAAGGTCGCCTTGTGGTCGGCATTGAAAAAGCTGGGCCAGATGCCCTGTTCGTAAAGGTCTTCGTCCGGCACCACCAGAATCAGGTAACCACCGGGCTTGACCAGGGACCACCAGCCGGCCAGTGCCTGCGCGGGCTGGTGCATGTGCTCCAGGCAATGGCTGCTGTGGACCGCATCAAATGATTGGGTCGGGAAGTAGTTGCCGATACGATTGGCGTCGCCATGTTGCTGGTCGAAAACCTCGGCCCATGAACAGACGGCGTCCTTGCCTGCGCCAATATCCAGCACGCGGCCCTGCAGATAGCGCGGAGCAAAGTCCGCCCCCCGGAGCTTGTTGGTTTTGGAAGCCTCATCCATGCTGAACTCTCCAAATTGAGCTGCCGCCCGGCCCGTGCCAGTGCATCCCGAGCGGACATGAAAAAGGCCACCAGGGTCGATTCCCTGACGGCCTTTGCCCTTAAAGTATTGGTCGGGGCGAAAGGATTCGAACCTTCGACCCTCTGGTCCCAAACCAGATGCGCTACCAGGCTGCGCTACGCCCCGACGAGGCCGGATTCTAACCTGCATCTCAAGCTATCCTTGAAGGCTGCGACATAAACGTGAGGAAAGCATAAACCTGATGCGACTGCTGCTGCGATGGTCTGGTCTGCTGGTCCTGCCACTGGCCGTGCTGCTGTTTGCGCAGTGGCCACTGCGCGATCTGGTGCAGGCGTATTCACGCCAAACCAATGACGTGGCGCAGATCGTGTTCGCGCTCTACATGTCGGTTGCGATCACCGCCGCCTCGATCGGCCGAACTCATCTGGCGGCCCTGCACTCGGCCCACGTGAGCCCCGCGGCCATGCCGCTCTGGAAGCGCTGGGCGCTGCTGATCTGTGTCGGTCCCTGGGCGCTGTTCATGCTGTGGGCCACGACGCCGATCGTGATCGAGTCTGTGCGCCATTGGGAGAAATTCAGCGAGACGCTGACGCCAGGCTACTTCCTCATCAAGCTCTCTCTGGCGCTGCTGCTGATACTGGCACTGCTCGAAGCATTGCTACAGGTTACGCCACGAGCGGAGTCCCGCCCTTGAGCCCCACCGGACCCGCAGCGGGCGTGTGGATGCTGCTGACGCTGGGACTTCTGGTCATCAGCACGGGCTTACCGGTCTGGGCCCTGCTCTGCGCCGTCGCCAGCGCCTTTGCCGCGCTCGGTTTGGCCAGCGGCCAGTTCGATCTGAACATCCTGACGGCACTGCCCACGCGTCTCGTGGGTTTGCTGGAACACGACCTGCTGCAAGCCCTGCCGCTGTATGTGTTCATCGGCGTGTTGTTGCAGCGTCTCAAGGTGGCTGACGCGCTGTTCTCGTCGCTGGCCCGATTCTTTCGTCCCCTGGGTGCGGGCCAGTCGCTGGCTGCGCTGGGTGTCGGCGCCTTGATCGCGCCCATGAATGGCTCCGTGGCGTCGAGTTCGGCGCTGTTGTCGCGGCTGGTGGCGCCGCGCTTGGGCGCCGCTGACCCGGCGCGCGCCACTGCCCTTATCAGCGTAGCCGCCACGATTGGCGTGGTGGTGCCGCCCTCGCTGGTGCTGATCCTGCTGGGCGACGCCATGCTGAACGCGCACACCGAGGCCAGCAATCTGCCCGGATTCATGCTGGCCACGCAACGCATCATCAACACCCAGGATGTGTTCCACGCCGCGCTGCTGCCAGCCGTTGCGGTGCTGTCGCTGTGGTCGCTGCTCGCATGGTGGCAGGGACGAGCTACTGAGAAACACGCCGTGATCGTGGCGCCGCGCTGGTCCGAAGTGGCGCTGGCGCTGCTCGCATTCTGTTCGATCGCGGCGTTGCTGACCGGCGTGTTCACGGGAAAGTTTTATGCCGTGGAGGCGGCTGCCACCGGCGGTGTGTCGCTGATCATCGCGACAGTCGCCAGCCGCGCCCTGGACCGCGTGCAATGGAGCGAGGTGTTGGGCAACACCCTGTCCTTGAGCGGCGCGCTGTTCGCGCTGCTCGTGGGCGCCACCAGCTTCAGTCTGGTGTTTCGATTGTTCGGCACGGACCGATGGTTGGCCGCTCAGATCCTGGGTTCAACTCTCACGCCACAAGGCACCGCTGCCCTGGTGTTGCTGGCGGTGGCACTGTGCGCCTGGGTGCTGGATGCGTTCGAGATGATCTTCGTCATCATCCCGGTGGTGGCGCCGCCGCTGATCGCGCAGCTGCGCGATGCACAACAGGCGTCCGTGCTGTTGCTGCTGGTGTTGCAACTGAGCTTCCTGATTCCGCCCATGGGTTACGCCGTGCTGATGGCACGCTCGCGTTCAGGCTTGGCGCAGGTCGC
>CAILAY010000159.1 GCA_903832285.1 uncultured beta proteobacterium
CTATGCCGGCCAGGCCATCATCTCCAATGCCAGCTGCACCACCAACTGCCTGGCGCCCGTGGCCAAGGTGCTCAATGACAACTTCGGCATCAAGCGCGGCCTCATGACCACGGTGCACGCGGCCACGGCCACGCAAAAGACCGTCGACGGCCCGAGCAACAAGGATTGGAGAGGGGGTCGCGGCATCCTGGAAAACATCATCCCCTCAAGCACCGGAGCGGCCAAGGCCGTGGGCGTGGTCATCCCCGAACTCAACAAGAAGCTCACCGGCATGTCGTTTCGCGTGCCCACCAGTGACGTATCCGTGGTCGATCTGACGGTGGAACTCAAGACCGACACCACGTACGAGGCCATCTGCGCGGCGATGAAGACCGCATCCGAAGGACCGATGAAGGGCGTACTGGGCTACACCACGCAAAAGGTCGTCTCCACCGACTTCCGCGGCGAGAGCTGCACCTCGGTGTTCGACGCCGAAGCCGGCATGGCGCTGGACGGCACGTTCGTCAAGGTCGTGGCCTGGTACGACAACGAATGGGGCTACTCCAGCAAGGTGCTGGAGATGGTGCGCGTCGTCAGCAAGTAAGGACAGAAATCCCTCCACATCGCGCGGCCGAAGACCGCGGCGATCCATCGTGGCACGCAACGAAAAGACTTGGGTTGCCGCGCTGCGCTTGCATGGCGAAATCGTGGTTCGGTCGGAGGGCTACCCGAACTCGGTGGGCTTGAGGCGGCGTGAATGATCAGGCTGCAATGCGAGTCGCCGCGCGGTCAATCTGCGCGCGCAACGCCGCATATTCGCGTTCTACCGGAAACTGCGGAAACTCGTCGACGACGTTTTGCGGTGCCCGGAACAGGATGCCGGCGTGCGCCTCTGTGAGCATGGCGGTGTCGTTGTACGAGTCACCTGCTGCGATCACCTGAAAGTTGATTTCCTTGAAGCGCAGCACTGCTTCGCGCTTCTGGTTCGGCATGCGCAAGTGGTAGTTCACCAGAAAGCCTTGCTCGTCGGCCTCAAGCTTGTGGCAAAAGAGCGTTGGCATACCGAGTTGCGCCATCAGCGGCATGGCAAATTCGTAGAAGGTATCGGACAGGATGACGACCTGGTATTGCTGACGCAAAGAGTCCAGAAACTCCCTTGCACCAGGCTCCGGCCCCATCTCTGAGATCACCTTCTGGATGTCGGGCAAGCCAAGCTGGTGTCGGCGCAGCAAGTCCAGCCGAAACTTCATCAGCTTGTCGTAATCGGGTTCATCGCGCGTGGTGCGGCGCAGTTCGGGAATGCCCGTGCGCTGAGCGAATTCAATCCAGATTTCGGGGACCAAAACACCTTCAAGATCGAGACAAACGAGCTGCAAAAAAATCCCCTGATGGTGCGCCGAAATGGTGGGCAAATTTTAACATTCGACCTTGTGACCCTGTGCCGCAACCGCCGAGATCAGTTGGGGACCGAGCAAAACCCGCTCTCGATCAGTTGAGGACTGAGCTGGCCCGCTGCGCGTGGCTGCGGTCTGTCCCGCAATGTCTCAAGAGAGGTGTTTGCCCACGATGCCCGCGAGTTCGAACATCGTCACCTGGGGCTTGCCGAACACGGCCAGCAGCGGCCCATCGGCGTTGATTGCACGCTTGTTGGCGACGTCCTGCAGGCCGTGCGCCTTGATGTAGTCCCACAGCTTCTTGATCACCTGTGTGCGCGCCACGGCTTCGCTGCCGATCACGGCGGCGAGGGCGGCACTGGGTTGCTTTCCGGCACTGCCGGTGCTGGCCTTGCGAGGTGCTTTCTTCGCGGCCGTGGCAGCCTTCTTCGCAGGTGTCTTTGCCGCGACCTTCTTTGCTGTCACCGAATTGGCAGGCGCTGCAGAGCGTGCAGGAACAGCCGGCCTGGCTGAAGTCTTGCGCGGTGGGAACTTGCTCGGTGCGAACTCGAAATTCACCTTGCCCGCGTCCTTGTCCCACACCAAATGCGCCTTGAAGGCGCGGCGTGTGCGCATCGAGACGAACTTGTCGAGCAGTGCGGTCTTGCCCGTCTCCAGCAGCCTGCTCATCTGCTCGCGCACCACCGGTTGCTGCAGGATGATCTGCCCGCTCTTGAAGTCGCAACTGGGCGTGACCTGGGTCAGCGTGGGTACCGATTTTTCGCAGACGTAGCTCTTGCCGTGCTCGAACACGGAGGCACCGCATTTGGGGCAGGCGCCAAGAGACGTCTGCGCCGAGAAGTCAATCAGTTCGCCCGACTCTTCGCCCTTCTTGTCGTCACCAAAGTCGAATTCCAGCTTGTAGTTCTTGCTCTCTTCGTCGAACTTGATCACCATCTCGGCCGTGAACGGCCAGCCCGCTTTGGAGCGGAAGCCCTCCAGTGGGCCGATCTTCTTGTCGCGCAGGAACTGCTCGACCTCGGCCACCTCGAAGGTGCGGCCCGCCGGTGTCTTGCCGAAGGAAAAGCCGCAGCCTTCCGAGTTGCCATCGGCGCCGGTGCAGGTGTAGCGCCGGTAGTTCTCCTTCATCACGCCGCCGCAATTGGGGCAGGGCGCCTGCAAGGTGGCGTAGTCGCCGGGGATGGTGTCTCGGTCGTACTCCTTGGCCTTCTTCACCATGCGTTCGGTCATGGCGGCAATGCCTGCCATGAAGGTGTCGCGCTTGAGCTTGCCGTGCTCCATCTGCGCCAGTTGGTGTTCCCACTCGCCCGTGAGTTCGGCCTTGGTCAGTTCCTCCACGCCCAGTCCGCGCAACAGCGTCATGAGCTGGAACGCCTTCGCCGTGGGAATGATTTCACGACCTTCGCGCAACATGTATTTCTCTGCGATCAAACCTTCGATGATGGTGGCGCGGGTGGCCGGTGTTCCCAGTCCTTTGTCCTGCATGGCCTCGCGCAGTTCGTCGTCTTCCACGGTCTTGCCGGCGCCCTCCATCGCGCCCAGCAGCGTGGCTTCGGAGTAGCGCGCCGGGGGCTTGGTCTTCAAGCCCTTGGCCTCCACGGACTCGGTGCGCACGGTCTCGCCGGGATTGACCGGCACCAGGCTTTGGCCCTTGTCGCCGTCCTTGGCGTCGGCCACTTCGTCCGCAGCTTCCTTGCCGTAGATCGCCAGCCAACCTGGGCGCACCAGCACCTTGCCCTCAGTCTTGAAGCTGTGTCCCATGGATTGCGAAATCCGGGTTGTCACCATGTATTCGGCGCTGGGGAAAAACACTGCCATGAAGCGTCTCACCACCAAGTCGTACAGCTTTTGCTCAGCTTCGCTCAGGCCATGAGGCGCCTGCAGCGTCGGGATGATGGCAAAGTGGTCGCTGACCTTGGTGTTGTCAAAGATGCGTTTGCTTGGCTTGACGTAGTTGCCCTTGAGTGCCGTCTGGGCGTGCGGGCTCAGGTGGCGCATGTCACTGCCGGCGAGCATCTCGAAGGTCTGACGCACGACCGGAACATAGTCCTCGGGCAGGGCGCGCGAATCGGTACGCGGATAGGTCAACGCCTTGTGACGCTCGTACAGGCTTTGCGCGATCGAGAGAGTGGTCTTGGCCGAAAAACCGAACTTTCCGTTGGCCTCGCGCTGCAAGGAAGTCAGGTCGAAAAGCAACGGCGACGCCTGGGTCGTAGGGCGCGATTCCTCGGTGACGCTGGCCGCCTTGCCGCGCACGGCCGAGGCAATTTCCAATGCCTCGCGTTGGCTCCAGACGCGGTCCGCCCTGGCTTCGCCGTCCTCGGTCTTCCTGTGTTGCGGGTTGAACCACTTGGCCGGATATTCGCCCGCCTCGGCCAGAAAGCTGGCGTGGATCTCCCAGTAGTCGCGGCTGATGAACTTGCGGATCTGCTCTTCGCGCTCCACCACCACCGACAGCGTGGGCGTTTGCACCCGACCCACGGTCGTCAGGAAGAAGCCACCGTCGCGGGAATTGAAGGCGGTCATGGCGCGCGTGCCGTTGATGCCCACCAGCCAGTCGGCCTCGGAGCGGCAGCGGGCAGCGTCGGACAAACCCTGCATCTGCTCGTTGGAACGCAGTGACGAGAAGCCATCGCGAATCGCCTGAGGTGTCATCGACTGCAACCAAAGGCGTTGCACCGGCTTACCCAGCGGCTTGGCAGCACCCGCGTACTGCTCGATCAGTCGAAAGATCAGCTCGCCCTCGCGACCCGCGTCGCAGGCGTTGATGAGTGCGCCCACATCCTTGCGGCGCGCCAGTTTGACCACGGCGTTCAGGCGCGTCTTGGTCTTGTCCACGGGCTTCAAGTCGAAGTAGGGCGGGATCACCGGCAGGTGCGCAAAACTCCATTTGCCCCGCTTGACGTCGAATTCTTCCGGCGCCTGAATCTCCACCAGGTGTCCCACGGCGCTGGTGACCAGGTACTTTTCATTCTCGAAATGTTCGTCCGCTTTGTCGAACTTCCCCGCCACCGGCGTGAGGGCGCGCACGATGTCCTGCGCCACGGAAGGCTTCTCGGCAATGATCAGTGTCTTCATCAATTTACAATCCCGGTTCTCGCGCGCGCCAACGCGCGCCTGCACACACGGGGGTACGCACATGCGCACGCCCACATGAGTTCACCATACCAAATTTTTTGCCGTGCCCAAAAAACCATCGATTTCCAACCCCGGCCGATCCGCCCGGCGCATTCAGGTGCGCCGCTCCGGCGTGCACGGCAAGGGCGTTTTTGCCGTGACCGATATCGCCGAAGGCGAGACCATCATCGAGTACGTCGGCGAGATCATCAGTTGGGATGAGGCGCAGGCCAAGCACCCGCACGACCCGAGTGACCCGAACCACACTTTCTATTTTCACATCGACGAGCAGCATGTGATCGACGCGAAGGTCGGCGGCAACTCCTCGCGCTGGATCAACCACGCCTGCGACCCGAATTGCGAAGCTGACGAAGTCGATGGACGCATCTTCATCAAGGCATTGCGCAACATTCCCGCGGGGGAGGAATTGCACTACGACTACGGCCTCATCATCGACGAGCGCTATACGCCCAGGCTCAAGGCCGAATACCCCTGCTGGTGCGGGTCGGCGAGTTGCCGCGGGACTTTGCTGGCGCCCAGGCGCCGGCGCTGAATGCTCCGGAGGCGCCATGCGAGACTGGCCCTGCGAGACCTGGACGAGGGATCTTTCTCTTGCGCTGCCTGGCATCCAGGTGCAGGTGTTGCCCGAAGTCGATTCCAGCAACAGCGAACTCATGCGCCGCGCCCGCGCTGGCGACCTGCGACCGCAACTGCTGGTGGCGCTAACGCAGACAGCAGGCCGCGGCCGCATGGGGCGCAGCTGGCTCAGCAGCCCAGGGGACGCCCTCACCTTCTCGCTCGGCTTGCCGCTGCACCTGAACGATTGGTCGGGCCTGTCGCTGGCCGTCGGCGTGAGCGTGACGCAAAGCCTGCATCCTGAGATCCAACTGAAGTGGCCCAACGACCTGTGGTGGCAGCAGCGCAAGCTGGCCGGCATCCTGGTCGAAACCGCGAACGTAGGCCCACAGCGTTACGCCGTGATCGGCATCGGCATCAATCTGAAGGCGCGCGATGCGCGGCACCTGTCCACGTCCCCGGCATGGCTGCAGGAGGCCTTGCCTGGCATCGAAGGTCCGCAGACCCTTGGCCGCGTTTTGCTGCCGCTGGTACAGACCCTGTTGCAATTCGAGCGTGAAGGCTTTGCCGCATTCAGGGAAGGATTCAACGCCCGCGACGGCCTGCGTGAGCGCGCCGTGACACTGAGCGATGGCACCCACGGCACGGCCCGCGGCGTGAATGAATGCGGGGCCTTGCTGGTGCATACTGCGGCTGGCGTTCAAGCCATTACCAGTTCTGAAGTGAGCGTTCGACCCCTACCTTAATGTGAAAGAACCAGCTTTCATGACCCGGTGCGCTTCGCATCCGTTGCATGAATGTTGGCGTGGAGCCTGCCCCCATGTTGCGACTTCTTGTGCTCTTGCTGCTGTTGGCCAATGGCCTGTATTTCGTATGGACTCAAGGGCTGCTGCGCGAACTGGGTGTGGGACCGGTGGTGCAGACCGAGCCGCAGCGTCTGACGCAGCAAATCAAGCCCGAAGCACTGATCATCCTGAGCCCCGAGGAGGCGCGCCGCATCGAGGCGCTTGCTGCTGCGCCCAAGGCGCCCCCGCCGGAGTGCCTGGAAGCCGGGCTGTTCGACACCAAACAAAGCGCGGCGCTGCGCCAGACCCTGGACGAGAGGTTGCCCACTGGCAGCTGGTCATTGCTGGCGACGGTACAGCCACCGCGCTGGATCGTGTACATGGGCAAGTTTGCCAATGCCGACGCGGCCACCAAGAAGAAAGCGGAGCTAAAGGGCCGCAGCGTGGCGTTTGAAGCGCTGCGTAACGCTGCGCTGGAGCCTGGCATTTCACTGGGCGGCTATGACACCCAAACCGCAGCCAACCAGGCGCTGAAAGAGCTGACGCAAAAGGGCGTGCGCACGGCCAAGGTGGTGCAGGAAAAGCCCGAGCAGCGCGGCGACATGCTGCGCTTGCCCGCGGTGGACGAGAAACTGCGACCCGTGGTGGAGGGCATCAACGAAGCGCTGGGGGGCAAGGCATTAAAAAGTTGCGCGAAATAGCTTGCTCTTGGCGCATCCGTGTGCAATGGAGCCAGCCCGTGCCGATCGTCAAAAAGAAAGTCGCGTAGCGAGCTTGTCGTGCAGCGGTAACACAGCTTGAGCCGAAATTCAGCGCGCACTTCCAGATTGGCACAAGGGTGTTAAAACGTCGCCTGAACACTAGCTCTGGCTCCGAGGTCACAACTGAACTGAATATGTTTCGCACTAAATACCTGGCTTTCACCGAACTCAACGCCCAGCTAAGCGCCTGGGCACAGTCCTACCCGGACTTCGTCACCCTGAGCTCATTGGGCAAGAGTGCCGAGGGGCGCGACATACCACTGCTCACCATAGGACGCAATCCTGACCAGTATCGCCCGGCGGTGTGGATTGACGCCAATATGCACGCTGGTGAAGTGTGCGGCACCAGCGTAGCGCTGGCGATCACGGAGGACGTGATTGCCATCTACCAGGGCAGGAATGAGGCCGGGGGCAAACCGCTGCCCGCCCACATGGCCGACGCAATCCGCAACACGCTTTTCTACGTCGTCCCGCGCGTGTCGCCCGACGGCGCCGAGGCGATTCTAAAGACCGGGCGCTATGTGCGCTCCAGCCCGGTGAACGACCGGACACATCAGTCGCACGCGTATTGGGAGGCATCCGATGTCGATGGCGACGGCCTCATGGGCTACATGCGCCAGCAGCACCCCCAGGGCGAGTTGGCGGAACTACGCGGGGACGACGGAGCGCCGCTCACGCCACCCGTCATGGTGCCGCGCTTGCCCGAAGATCCGGGCCCGTTCTACAAGCTCTACCCGGAAGGACGAATCGTCAATTTTGATGGAAAACGCATTCCGGACCCGCATTTCCTGTCAGACAACCTGTACGACTTCAATCGCAATTTCGCGCACGATTGGAAGCCGCAGCACGTGCAGGAAGGCGCCGGGCACTTCCCCGGCAGCGCGCCCGAAACCCGCGCCGTAATGGAATTTGGTATCGCCCATCCGCACATATTCGCCTGGCTCAATCTGCATACCTTTGGCGGGGTGCTGATTCGGCCGCTTGGCGACAAGGCCGACAACAAGATGGATCAGACCGACCTGGCCATCTACCGGCAGGTGGAGGCCTGGATGACCGAGCACACGGGCTACGCCAGCGTGAGCGGTTTCCATGAATTTCTTTATGAGCCCGACCAGCCGCTGCATGGTGATCTCAGCGACTGGGCCTACCACGATCGCGGCTGCCTGGCCTATGTGGTGGAACTGTGGGACCTGTTCGCCCAACTGGGAATTGCCCGCACGAAACCGTTTGTGGATCACTACGCCAAACTGGATCGCAAGGACTTCATGGCGCTGTGGAAGATGGACCGCGAAGTGAACCAGGGACGCATCTTCAAGAACTGGCGCAAGACGCAACATCCGCAGCTCGGGGAGGTGGAGGTCGGTGGCTTTGACGACCGGGTCGGCATCAGCAACCCGCCTTACGAAAAACTGGCTGAAACTTGCGCTGCGCAAAGCGCGGCGTTCTTGCGCGTCGCCTCGCTGGTGCCGCGCGTCAGCCTGGAAGTCGTCAGGACAGAAAAACTTGGCGATGCCCACGTCCGGGTAGAACTGCGGGTGATCAACCGCGGCTACTTGGGCACCTATGGGCTGCCGTCCGCCAGGAATCTGCCGCATGCGGAACCGCTGCGCCTGAGCATCGAGCGCGACAACTTCAAAATCGTTGCACCGGCAGAGACAATCATTGACATCGGTCACCTCGATGGGTGGGGCACCGGTTTGCATCACGGCATGAGCATCTTCATGCCGTGGACGCGAGGCAATGTGAGCGAAAAGACGCTAACACTGGTGGTACAAGGGGAAGGCGCACTCCATCTGAAAGTCGGCAGCTGCCGTGTCGGTTGGCAAACCTTGGTTGTGCCCATGAGTTGAGCACGCCAGCCCTGGCCTCACCATCTCGCGGCCGGCAAAGTCATCGCCCTCACTGTCCATGCCGGTGTTCGCGCCGGACAAGTACTAGCGCGATGGCGCTGCGCGATCGTCCCTTCGGAGTGTCGGCACGGAGCGGTTCCAAGTCTCTATGCTCCGATATTGAGTGGAGTCGCCCTGCGGGCGCCAGCGCGGCTGTTCATTGGAAATTTATAGTGTTTGCCGAAGGTCACACTCGATGCTTGCTGCGTTACTGTCCACTGTTCCATTGCTGATGTGCATGGGCTATTTCTTTATGGGATCACTGCCGCTGTTGGTTCTAAAACATGACACACCAATGGACGCGCGCTTCGTTCGCGGTTTCTTCAATACTTACTATGTTGCGGTAGTTTGCACGGCCGCGGTTCCAACGATAAGTTACGCGCTTGTTGGTCATCCTGCATTTTCAGCGGGCATGTTTTCGATAGCCGCACTCGCACTGATTCTCCGCAAAGTTGTGCTCTCGCACATGGACGGCCTGCGGACTCGTATCGAGAGCGGGGACCCGACAGCGGCAATTGCGTTCCGCCATATTCATGTGGCTGGCATGGGCGTCAATTTTGTTCAATTGGTGGCCCTGATCTGGAGCCTGTTTCATGTCTCGGCCCAATAGCCTGCAGTCATCTCGAACTTGTTCATTCGCAGAGATGTGGAGTGGCGCTTGAGACAAGAGCCCGGATGCAGGCCGGGTTGATGCTGGTCGGATCGGCGGCGCCAAAGCGATCCGCAAAGGGCAGGTCCGATTACAGCCTGCTCAGGTTTGCGGCAACTGTCGGCGTCGCATTTACCAGCGAGCTTTGAAGGACTGCCGCAAGTCATCGATCTGCAACGGTGTCAGGGGATCGGGCGTGCGTGGTAGCAGACACATCAGTTTGGCGGTTTCTTCCAGTTCTTCCAAAATGGCCATGCAGGAAGCGGGCGAGTCGTGCCAGACATTGGGCCCCAGGCGTTCCAGCATCACTGCCCGGATCGGCGCGCCCCGCTTCCCGTAATGCGCAATCGCCTGCGACACGAGTTCAGCCGATTCCACGGCGCCGGGACGGTCATATGCGATGAGCGGCACATGCCCGATCTTCATGACAAAGTAGGGCGTCAGTGCCGGCAGCCATTCTATGTTTTCGCTCGCTCGCGTCGTGTCGTACGAATGTCCCGCTGTCTGCAGGCTGAGCGCAACGCAATGCGTGCTGTGGGTATGGATGACACAGCGCGTGTTGGGATCGAACCGGATCGCGGCTTCGTAAATGCGGCGGTGCAGGTGAGCGCTCTTGCTGGCCATGCTGCCGCTGATCTGTCGCCCATGAGCATCGATCCGTGCGAGCCGCGTCGGGTCCAAAGTGCCCAGGCAGGCATCTGTGGGCGTGATCAGGTAGCCACCACCGGCGTTCTCGTCCAGGCGCACGCTGATGTTGCCTGCCGTGGCGTGCACGTAACCGCGCTCGAACAGGCTCTTGCCGATGCGGCAGATTTCGTCGCGGTACTGAGATTCAGTCATGAACGGGCTCCCTGCAGGAACTCGAAAGCGCGGGTGAAGAACTCGTCGGAGCCAAAGTTGCCGGACTTGAGTGCCAGGTGAAGGCCAGCGCCGCCGATCTGTGGCGAGTGCGCATAGCACCAGGGAACGCCAGGGTCTATTTGTGGGCCAATTTGCATCTGGCTGATACCCAGCGCCTGCACGCAGGCGCCGGCGGTTTCGCCTCCGGCAAGCACCAGTTGGCGCACGCCCAACGCCACCAGGCCGCGTGCAACCGCCGCCAAGTGGTGCTCTATCAGCACACCTGCTGCAGACGCTCCAAGAGCGTTCTGGGTGGCGCTGACGGCATCGGCTGGCGCGCTGGAGTACACCAGTACCGCACCCTGCGGCAACAGCGGTTCGGCCCAGGCCAGAATTTCGGCCACGACGTCTTGCGGGTTTGCGCCCAGCGCTTGCAGCGGATCAAGCGCGCGCCCCGCGCCGCCCGATGCGATGAATTGCTGCACCTGGCGCAGCGTGGCGCGCGAGCAGCTGCCTGAGACGATCGCCCGATATCCCTGAACGGGTGGCAAAACGCTGGCCTGGTCCGAAGGCGCAAGGCCGAAGTTTTGTGGCACCCCGATGGCGACGCCGGACGCGGCGGTAATCAGTGGCATATCCTTGAGCGCAGCGCCGAGTTGCATCAGGTCGGTGTCGCACAAGGCATCGACCACGGCTACAGCCAGGCCCTGATGACGCAGTTGCGCCATGCGTTGGCGAATGGCCTGCGCTCCCTGGGCGACGGTGGCGTAGTCGATCAGCCCCACTGGTTTTCGGCATTGAGCCTGCAGCACGCGCACCAGGTTGGAGTCGGTCATGGGCGTGAGCGGGTGCAATTGCATGCCGCTCTCCGACAGCAAGACGTCGCCCACGAACAGGTGGCCCTTGAACACGGTGCGCTGATTCGCCGGAAAGGCGGGGGTGGCGACGGTGAAGTCAGTGTCCAGCGCGGCCATCAGGGCCTCGATCACCGGGCCGATGTTGCCTTGTGGTGTGCTATCAAAGGTGGAGCAGTATTTGAAATAGATCTGCGGCGCACCCTGCGCCAACAACCAGCCGCAGGCTTGCAGCGACTGCTGCACGGCTTGATCGGCGGCACAGGTTCGAGACTTGAGCGCCACCACCACCGCATCCACCTCAACCTCAAGCGCCTGGGCCGGGACGCCGATGGTTTGCAGCACCCGCATGCCGGTGCGCACCAGATTGTTGGCAAGATCGGTGGCCCCTGTGAAGTCGTCGGCAATGCACCCCAGCTTCAAGGGTTTGAGGCGCACTACTAGGCTCCCAGCACCCGGTTCTTGCCTGCGCGCTTGGCCAGGAACATGGCCTGATCGGCGCGCTTGATCGCCTCCATGCCGCCTTCGTCAGTCGCAAGTTCAGCTACGCCGGCGCTGAAGGTGATGAGTATCTTCGCCGTACCTTCGAGAAAGATGCGCTTGCTCAGTTCGCGCTGCAGCCGCGTCATGGTCTCGATGCCTGGATCGAGCGTGGTGTCGGGCATCAGCACCACGAACTCCTCGCCGCCATAGCGCGCCAGTGTGTCCTGAGGTCGCAGGCATTCACGGGTGACGGTGGCCAGATGCGCCAGAGCGGAGTCACCCACGCTGTGGCCGAGGCTGTCGTTGATCTTCTTGAAATTGTCGATGTCCAGCAGCGCCAGGGACAGTGGTCTCTGCTTGCGTCTGGCATTGGAGACCTCGCGCTCGATCGCCTCGTCCAGTCCTTTGCGGTTGAGGGCGCCGGTCAGCGGATCATGCCGGGCCTGGGCGCTGACTCGGTCCAACTCAACGTGCAATTGTGCGATCTCTACCTGCGCCGCCTCGGTCTTCTGGCGCATGCTTTGTAACTCGTCACGCACTTGCAACGTGCCTTGAGCCATCGCGTGTGTCGCTGCCATCGTGGCTTGCAGCACCGGCGCAATCTCCTCCAGGGTTTTGGCCTCGCCGATCTGCTTGGCGCAGCGCTCGATGGTGTCGTGAAAGCCGCTGCTGGACTCTGCCATCAGCGACAGGCGCTCAATGAAGGTGCTCAGCATCTGACGCAACTGGCCCTGCACTTCGAGGGTGCGTCCCTTGGCTTCGGCCTGTTTGAAGATCACATCTTTGAGCAGCAACTCCACCTCGTCGAGCCGCCGCAGGCTCAGGGGCGGCGTGGATGCGTTGATCAGCGCTTCGATCTGACCCTTGAGCCATTTGTCTTCCAGAGACAGGTCACCAATGTTCTGGAAAATCAGCTGCAGCAGATGCAGCAGCGAGGTCTTGATTTCCGACTGCTCTTCCGCGGCAAACGAGACGCGGTGGCTGAAGTTGGCGAGCGCCGTTTTGACGCTTGTCACGTCCGGTGCGGGCTGTCGCATACCAGCGAGCAGCGCCTGGGCCTGCTCGGAAAAGCGCGCATCGTCTGTCCCCAACGCCGGCAACGTGTATTCGATAAGACGCGCGATCTGGGCCAAAAAGTCGGGTGTGATCGGTGCCATCATGCCTGGCGTCAGGGCGGCCTTGGCCGCAGCCGGGCTGGCATCGGCGGCGCTTACCGGCACGCTGAAACTCGAAAATCCGACCAGAGCACTTTGCACTGCGGACCAATCGCGCCTGGACACCGCCAATTCAAACAGCGCGCGCTGTTTTTGCTGACCCGGGTTTGCAGTTGGCAGCGCCTTGGCGATCTGGCTCAGGGGTTCTACCGGAAATGGCAACACCATGGGTGTGCCGGCAATTTCCCGGTACAAGGTCAGGTAATTCTCGGGCGTGGGCGGCAACTTCCTGCTGGCCAGTAGCCTGAAGGTTTCACGGGCAATTTCGGACGGGGCTCGCTCAGTCATGGTGCGCCAGTTTGGAGTGTGCGTGGACCCGCCGGGGCGCAACTTCGAAATAGTGACTTCGATGCGCCGCTGCCACGGTGTCAACAGGGGTCAACTATAGCTGGATAGACCGAGCGAGGCCGTCAAAAAAACTGGTCGCGTCCCTGCGCCGCTCTGATTGTTGATAATCGCCCCAATCCAGTGTCGTCGGGACGATGCTGGCAAACCGTGGCCAGCTATGACTTTTCTCGCTATCGACGTCGGAAACACGCGCCTCAAGTGGGCGCAATACGATTCCCCGCGGCCTGGGGCACGGTTGCTGGCCCACGGTGCCGAGTTTCTGGACCACATTGACAAACTGGCCGAGGGACCGTGGAGCAAACTCGCGGACCCGACTTCCATGCTTGGTTGTGTCGTGGCCGATGAAGCTGCCAAACGCCTGGTGCAGGAGCAGATGGAGATCTGGGACGTGGCACCCAGTTGGGTTGTCGCCAGCACCCATGAGGCGGGCTTGCGCAACGGCTACGACTATCCCTCGCGTCTGGGGTCGGACCGCTGGGTGGCGATGGTGGGGGCGTGGCACATGATGTTGCGCCGCGGTGTGCGGCGACCGCTGGTGGTGGTGATGGTCGGGACGGCTGTGACGGTGGAGGCGATTGATGCCAGCGGCCAGTTTCTTGGTGGTTTCATTCTGCCGGGGCACGGCATCATGCTGCGTGCGCTGGAGACGGGCACCGCGGGTTTGCGCGTGCCCACAGGCGAGGTGCGCGAATTCCCCACCAACACCAGCGATGCGCTTACCAGTGGCGGCACCTACGCCATCGCGGGCGCCGTGGAGCGCATGGTGCAGCATGTGCGCCAGCACTGCGGTGCCGAGCCGCTGTGCCTCATGACGGGCGGTGCGGGCTGGAAGATGGCACCCAGCATGTCGGTGCAGTTCGAGTTGGTGGACAACCTGATTTTTGATGGGCTGCTGGAAATCGCCCACTTTCGTGCAATGAACGCCTGAGCGGATTACACCTGCATGTTCATGATGTCGTTGTACGCCTGCACCATGCGGTTGCGCACATTGAGCGTGGCCTGAAACCCGATCTGGGCTTTCTGAATCGCCACCATGGTTTCTTCCAGGCTGACAGTGGGGTTTTCCAATTGCACTTGGCGCTGCAGGGCTTGCGCTTCATTCTGTGACGCACTCACGGAATTGAGTGCACCCTTGAGAGCAGTGGAGAAGCCGGCGGAGGAGGCTTGCGGAGTAGGCGTGGTCAGGTTGCGCAACGCGGTCGCGGCGCGAAGCGGAGATTGAACGGAAACGGGCGACAGGCGCAGATCCATGGTGTTCCTCCTGCTTGAGTGGTATCGCGTGAGAGTTGATCCTACCCGGCATCGCCGTTAAACGAGTCTGCGAAATGGCGGGAAAACACCGGGCTTATTGGCCTAAAGCTTTGAAGCGATGCCAGAATAATGAGTCACGTCCCCGGTGCCTCCGGGCGCCCAGTTCACACGGAAATCAAGATGTCAGCCCTTGCCGAAATACCCGCTCAATCTGCCGCTGCCTCCTTGAGCGGAAAACTGGGTGGCTTGCCGCGCGCCCAGATGCTGCGCCTGGGTTTGGGCATCGTGGCCTTTTTGGCGGTGGTGATTGTCGGTGTGGTCATGGGACGCCAGGCTGAGTGGCGTGTACTGTATGCCAATCTTGCGGACAAGGATGGCGGCGCAGTGGTGGCGCAACTTTCGCAAATGAATGTGCCTTACCAATATGCGCCCGGCGGAGGCGCCATTCTGGTGCCCGCAGACAAGGTCTACGACACGCGGCTGCGACTGGCTTCGCTGGGCTTGCCCAAGGGCTCTGTCACCGGCTTTGAACTGATGGATAGCAACCGTTTCGGGATGACGCAATTTCAGGAACGGCTCACCTTTCAGCGTGGGCTCGAGGGTGAACTGACGCGCTCCATCCAGGCCCTGTCGTCGGTGCAGAGTGCTCGTGTGCACCTGGCGCTACCGAACCAGAATGGCTTCTTCCGGGAGCAGCAAAAGCCCTCGGCTTCGGTGTTGGTGGGTCTGCAGCCCGGTCGCACACTGGATCGGGCCCAACTGGCCGGCATCATTCATCTCGTGTCATCGAGCGTGCCTGAGATGAGTCCGTCGGCGGTGTCTGTGCTGGACGACACCGGGAAGTTGCTGTCCAGCGCTTCAGACGGGACCACCGGTGCGGTGGACGCACAGCAGTTGCAGTACGTGCAACAACTGGAGCAGCAGTACAACCGCCGCATTCTTGACATGCTGGAGCCCATGGTCGGGGCCAACAACGTGCGCGCGCAGGTCACGGCGGAAGTGGATTTTTCGCTGACCGAGTCCACCTCCGAGTCGCACAAACCGAATCAGGCGCCCGAAGTCGCCGCCATCCGCAGCCAGCAGGTGTCCGAAGCCGGCGCCGGTAATGCGGCCGCCACGCCGCCCACGGGTGTGCCGGGCGCCACCACGAACCAGCCGCCAGCGGCCTCCAGCGCGCCCATCAACGGCGCCTCGGCACCACTCGCGGCCGGCGGTGGCGGCGCACTTGCGACCGGCGCCAAGCGCGAATCCATCATCAACTATGAAGTGGACAAAACCACCCGGGTGGTGCGTGGCGCGACCGGTGTCATCAAACGCCTGAGCGCAGCGGTGGTGGTGAACTACATGACGAACCCGGAAGACAAGGGCAAGCCCGTGGCCAAACCATTGTCCGACCAGCAGATCGAAAAGATGACGGCGCTGGCACGCGAATCCATCGGCTTCAACAAGGACCGTGGTGACTCTGTGAATCTGATGAACGCACCCTTCGCCGTGGAAAAGACCAGTCTGGGCGAACTGCCGATCTGGCGCCAGCCCGAAGTGCAGGATCTGGCGCACAGCCTGGCCTGGCCGGTGGGAACCTTGCTCCTGGGCGCCCTGATGCTGATGGGTTTCGTGCGGCCCCTGCTCAAGGCGGTGGCGAGCAGGCCGACTGCCCAGCATGGGGCAGCGGCGGGCGGTCAACTTGACGCCGTTGTGGCCAACGACACGGCGCGACCGCAGCTTCCGCCGCCCATTAAAAGAGGTGAGCCGCAACCACCCACCGTGCATGAGCTGCGCCTGACGGATGCCCGACAACTGGCCAAGGACAATCCCATGGCGGTGGCAAATATTGTTAAATCGTGGGTCAATGGTGAGGCCGGTGCCTGACCGTTGCGGCAAAAGCTACTGACCTTCTGACCATGGACGAGCAAGGACTCAACGACGCCGCCATCTTCCTGATGTCTCTGGGAGAGGAAGAAGCGGCGGCCGTGTTCAAACATTTCTCGCCCAAGGAAGTGCAGAAGCTGGGCGAGACCATTGCCAAAATCACGTCGGTTTCGCGCGAACGAGTGGACGATGTGGTGGGCAAGTTCGCGGTGGCGGCCGAGGCCCAGAGTCTGATCGTTTCGGATACCGGGAATTACGTCAGGGCCGTGCTCAAGCGCGCGCTGGGCGACGACAAGGCGTCACTGCTGATCGACCGTATCTTGCAGGGCGGGGACGTCTCCGGCATTGAAAGCCTGAAGTGGATGGACCCCTTTTCGGTGGCCGAACTCATGCGCAACGAGCATCCGCAAATCGTGGCGGCGATTCTGGTGCATCTGGACTACGAACAGTCGTCAGCCGTGCTCAAACTTCTGGCTGACCGGCAGCGCAATGAGGTGCTGCTGCGCATCGCCACCATGGAAGGCATTCAGCCCATGGCGCTGAAGGATTTGAACGAGGTGCTGTTCAACGTGCTCGCCGGTGGCGACAAGGTGCGCAAGGCGTCCTTGGGCGGCATCAAGGCCACGGCGGAAATCGTGAATCTGCTGGGCAGCAATATCGAAGCGGTGGTGCTGGAGTCGATCCGCGCCCATGATCCGGATCTCGCACAAAAGATCACCGACAAGATGTTTGTCTTCGACGACATCATCAAACTGGACGACAAGGCGATCCAGTTGGTGCTCAAGGAGGTTTCCTCCGAGGCACTTATTCCCGCGCTCAAGGGCGCGTCGCCGGAGCTCAAGGAAAAGATCCTGGCCAACATGTCCACGCGCGCAGCCGACACCTTGCGCGAAGATCTGGATTCGCGTGGCCCGATGCGGCTGTCCGAAGTGGAGGCGCAGCAAAAGGAGATTCTCAAGACCGTGCGGCGCCTGGCCGACGAAGGTCAGATTGTGATTGGAGGCGGTGGTGAAGAAGCCTTCGTCTAGGGGTTCCATACACTCGCGCTTCGTTCCCAGCGAAGAAATCGACGCCGTCGCGCAATGGCATTTTTCTGCGGTCACGAGTGAAGTGATGGTAGAACGGCGCGCCGGCGCAACCCGCGTCGAGAGCGCGGCTCAGATGCTGAAGCTGGAGCAGGCCCGCGAAATCGCGCGCCAGGAAGGGCGCGAGGAGGGTTATGCCCGGGCCGGCGCGGAGGTGAAGCAGCAAATGGATGATTTCTACGAGCGTCAGGCGCATGCCACAGCCGAACGCCTGGCGCTTTGCGCCCAGGCGTTTGAGGCGCGCTGGGCCGCGGCCGAGCAGGCGCTGGCCCAAGGCGTGCTCGAGTTGTCGTGTGCGCTGGCGCGTCAGGTGGTGCGGCGTGAACTTGCCACCGACAGGAAGGCCCTGGAGCCTGTGATACGTGAGGCCCTGGGCTTGCTTGCGACCGATGCCCGCGCGATCGTGGTGCGCCTGCATCCGGCGGATTTCGGCCTGCTTGAGTCGGCGTTGCGTGAGTCTTTTGCTGGCGAGTCCCTGCTCTTCAGGCCCGACGCGGCCGTGCCCCCGGGTGGTTGCATGGTGGAGTCGGGCGGCATGACGGTGGATGGCACGCTGGAAAAACGTTGGGGGCGAACGGTTGCCATGCTGGGATTGAATGTCCCCTGGACCGAAGCGGAGGCCAGCGGTGCCTAACAGCAGCAGCCATTGGGAGCGTTTCATGCACGATGCGCAGCACCGGGTGGATTTGGGTTGCACGCTGGAAGCCCGTGGCACGCTCACCCGTCTGACCGGCATGGTGCTGGAGGCCACCGGCATACGTGAACCCGTGGGCTCGCAGTGTCTGGTGACGATGGGCTCGCAGCCGGGGGTGCTGGCCGAGGTTGTCGGATTCTCCAGCGACCGTGCCTACCTCATGCCGGCGGGCGATGTGCACGGCCTGTCCAGCGGCGCCAGCGTGGCACCGACGGCGCCCTACATCCCTGCGCCGCGCCTGGGTGAAAGCGTGCCGCTGCCAATCAGTTACAGCGGTGGTCCGTTGCGGCTTCCCCTGGGCGACGGCTTGCTGGGCCGCGTGGTCGATTCCCAAGGCGCGCCGATGGACCACCTGGGGCCGCTGCTGAACGTCAAATCGCAGGCTCTGAACCGCGCCGCCATCAACGCCATGGACCGCGACCCCGTGCGCGAAGTGCTGGACACCGGCATACGCGCCATCAATGCCCTGTTGACCGTGGGCCGTGGACAGCGCCTGGGCCTGTTCTCGGGGTCCGGCGTGGGCAAGAGCGTGTTGCTGGGCATGATGGCGCGCTACACCCGTGCCGATGTGATCGTGGTCGGTCTCATCGGCGAACGCGGACGCGAGGTCAAGGAGTTCATCGAAGACATTCTGGGCGACGAGGGGCGCGCGCGCTCGGTTGTCGTGGCGGCCCCGGCGGACGCACCGCCGCTGTTGCGCATGCAGGGCGCAGCCTATGCGACGGCGGTGGCCGAATACTTTCGCGAC
Source organism: uncultured beta proteobacterium (assembly GCA_903832285.1). GTDB lineage: Bacteria > Pseudomonadota > Gammaproteobacteria > Burkholderiales > Burkholderiaceae_C > CAIKVZ01. The sequence goes on from CAILAY010000159.1 coordinate 18,537, forward strand.
AAGGGTCAGCACGTGCTGTTGCTGATGGATTCGCTTACACGCTACGCCATGGCGCAGCGCGAAATTGCCCTGGCCATCGGCGAGCCGCCCGCGACCAAGGGTTATCCACCATCCTGTTTTGCGCGCTTGCCCCAGTTGGTCGAGCGCAGTGGCAACGGTCTGAATGGTGTCGGATCGATCACGGCTTTTTATACCGTGCTGTCCGAAGGCGACGACCAGCAGGATCCGATTGCCGATGCGGCGCGCGCCATTCTGGACGGGCATGTCGTGCTCTCGCGTTCGCTGGCCGAGGCGGGGCACTTCCCGGCCATCGATATTGAGCAGTCAACCTCACGCGTGATGAACAACGTGGTTTCACGTCCCCAGTTCGAATTGGCGCGGCGCTTTCGCGGGGTTCATTCCCGCTACGAGAAGAGCCGTGATCTGGTGCGCATTGGTGCCTACGTCAGTGGCTCAGATGCGGCGCTGGACGAGGCGATCCGCTTCCATGACGCCATGAGCGGATTCCTGCAGCAGGACATGCATGTCAGCGCCTCTTTGCACGACAGCTTTTCGGGTATGGCACAGTCGCTCGAAGCAGGGGGTGCGACATGACGGGTCTGTCCAGCATGCAACTCGCGGTTGAGATTGCCACTCGTGAGCGTGATCAGCTGCGCCAGGAACTCGCACGGGCGCAGGCGGCATGTGCAGGCGCACAGGAACAGTTCAACCAGCTCGAGGGCTACGCGCAGGAGACGCAGACGCGCTGGGTCGCGAAGTCGCAGATACAGTCCGCCCCCGAAGTCATGCGTCACTATTATCAATTCATGGACAAGCTGTACCACGCCATTGCGCTGCAGACCCAGGCGCTGCAAGAGGCGCAGCGGCGCTTGCAAGCGCAACAGGATTTGCTGCTGGAGGCCGAGTTCAAGCTCGCCAGTCGACAGACGGTACGCGACGACATGCGGCGTGCGGCGAGTGTGAAGCGCGGCAAGATTGAACAGAAGCAGTTCGATGAAATGGCGGCGCTTCAGCATCGCCAGAACCGGATAGAACACGAGCGCGAGGCATTGCGGGACAGGTCGCGCCCCGCGCTCAAATGATGGTTAACGTGAAGGGTGGCAGGGCAGTCAGCAGTGGGGTCGTGCGCCACGCTGTCCCAACCGATTGGAGAAACCATGAGTATTGAATGCACCTCGTTGCCCCAAGCCGGGCCGAGCGGATCTCGACCGCCGACCGCGGGCGCCGTGACGGGCCAGCAGGCCCGTGGATTCGCCGCCGTTTTGCAGGGAATGGGCGACGCGACCCCGGCGGCAACGGCGACGACTCAGGCTCTGACATCGAATCCGGCGACCTCGGCCGCATCCGCGACCGCAACCGCAGTCGAAGCCACAACCGGAGCCGCCCCCACAGCCGCAACAGCAGCAGCGGAGGCAGCCGCCGCCGCAACTGTGACAGCGAATGCAACGTCGGCGGAACCGGTGGGTCATGAACCGGTGCCGAATCAGGATCAGGCAATCACCTTTGATGCGCGAGCACTGAGCGTTGTCGCCGTGGCGCCGGCGGCAAAGAAAACTGCGGACGTGCATGCCCCTGGCGTGGTGCCTGGCGCGGGTCCTGAAGGCGTTGCGCAGGCATTGCTGGCGCAGTTCCTGGGCCTGGCCGGAAGCCAAGGCACGCAGGCCACTGGCACGGTTGCCGGGAGCGCAGCCATCATTGAGGGTGCCACGGGCAGCAACGGCATAGCGCGTGCTGATTTGGCGAAGACACCACAAACATCGACCACACAGCCCCTACCCGAAGGAACGGCTCCGCCTTCAAATTTTCCCATGGCAATGGCCAATGCCACGCCCGCACGGCCGTGGGAGGGGGGCCATTTGGCCCAGGCTGGAGGTGCAGAAGCGTCCAGTCCCGCAGGCGATACAGCAGGCGCTACGCGATGGTTTGCGAGCGCCAGAACGCAGGGGCAGATCCCGTGGCAATCGACCGTTGCCACGCAAATCGCTGCACCGCTTGCGACCCGGTCCGCAGCGCAGGAATCGCAGCTGCGCCAAATGGGCGGGCGAGATGCAAGCAACGAAGCCGCGACTCAGCCAGCGTCGATCTTGGGGAACAGCGCCACCACACCGGGACCGTTGGCGGCCCTGACTTCATCGGAGTCGACTGCAGGTGGCTCCGCCCGTCGTCGCTTCGGCGCCGAGGGCGGACCTGAAGTGACCCGCATGGACGCGCCAGCGTCGGCCGCGATGGGCGGCGCGGTGCTCGACTCGACCCAGACGGGCGTGGTGGCGGGCACGGCGACTTCCTCGGGACAAACGCTGGAACGCGCGGTCGCCGAGCAGGTGAAATACTGGATTTCCAACGATGTTCACAATGCCCAACTGAAGCTCGACGGGCTGGGCCCGGAGTCCGTGCAGGTGAGTATTTCCATGTCTGGCAATCAGGCTCAGGTGGTCTTCAGGAGCGACCTTGCGCAAACACGGGAGTTGCTGGGCAACGCCATGGCGCAGCTCGATCAGATGCTGAATGCGCAGGGCCTCACGCTGTCGGGGGCCTGGGTGGGCAGTTCTGGCCAACAGGGACAGTTTGGTGCGCAATCCCAGTCGTCACAGGCAGCGCCACAGCGCACTACCACTGCACCGCAGGGGCAGGCGGTGGAACTCAGCGCACCCGCCAGAAGGAGCGCGCCCTCCGACCGTGCCGTGGACCTCTTTGTCTGAGTCCATGCGCCGGCTTCGTCGCGGTCATGTCGCGGCGAAAGCGGCAGCTTTCAGGTCTTTTTCGGGCGTTCGCTTCCGCCGGGAGGGCGATAATGGCAGTGCGTGCAGCGGGACTTGCCGGTTGCTGCCGCCTATTCGATCAACCAAGGAACTGCCGTGTCTGCTCCCGCTGCTGCTGCCACCGAAGAAGCCCCATTTGCCAAACCCAAAAGGAGCAAGAAGCTGCTGATCATTGTGGCACTGGCGCTCGTGCTGGTGGCTGCAGCGGTGGGTGGCTGGGTCTTCTGGAGCAAACACAACGCGCCTGCGGATGAGGCCGATGCCGAGGAAGTTGCCGCTGCCCATGCCGCGGCCAAAGGGCCCCCGACTTTCCTGCCGCTGGAAAACATGGTGGTCAATCTGGCCGACCCCGGGGGTGAACGCATGGCGCAAATTGGCATCACCATTGAAATGGCGGACGCCCACTCGGCAGACAAGGTCAAGCTGTATCTACCCAGCATACGCAGCGGAATCCTGATGCTGATTTCCCAGCGCACGTCGACCGAACTGCTGCAGCGCGAGGGCAAAGAAAAGCTGGCGGAAGACATCAAACTGGAGGTATCTCGACCGCTGGGTTTTGCCGTGGATACGCACGTTGCGAAGCCCGTCAAAAAAGAAAAGGCGGGAGGCAAGAAGAAGAAGGAAGCGGAGCCGGTCGAGGCCAATCCGGTGCAAGGCGTTCTCTTCTCCAGTTTCATCGTCCAGTGAGCGACGCACAGGCGCACAGAAAATGAGTGAATCCTTTCTTTCCCAGGAAGAGGTAGACGCACTGCTCGAAGGTGTGACCGGCGAGAGCCAGAAAGCGGTTGAGGAAGTCCACGCCAAGGGCGAGGCCCGTACCTACGATATTTCCAGCCAGGAACGTATCGTTCGCGGGCGCATGCCGACCATGGAAATTGTGAACGAGCGCTTCGCCCGGAATTTCCGGGTGGGGTTGTTCAACTTCATCCGACGCAGCCCGGAAATATCGGTCGGCCCGGTGACGGTGCACAAATACAGCGCCTTCCTGCGCGAGCTGGCGGTGCCGACCAATTTCAACATCGTGGCGATCCGCCCATTGCGGGGCAGCGGCCTGATCGTATGCGAGCCCGCGCTTGTGTTTGGCGTGATCGACACCCTGTTCGGTGGTATTGGAAAGTTCCAGACTCGAATCGAGGGGAGGGACTTTTCCGCGACGGAGCAGCGGGTCATCAACCGGCTGGTGGACGTCGTCAGCGCTGAATACAAGAAGGCCTGGACCGGCATCTACCCCATGGAACTGGAATATCAGCGCTCAGAAATGCAGCCCCAGTTTGCCAACATCGCCACCCCCAGCGAGATTGTGGTGACCACGGCCTTTCAGTTGGAGATAGGCGACATCGCCGGCTCCATTCACATCTGCATGCCCTATGCGGCACTGGAGCCGATTCGCGATGTGCTCTACGCGTCCAGCCAGGGTGACTCGGTGGAGGTGGACCGCCGTTGGGTGAAGTTGCTGACACGCGAAATTCAGGCCGCACCGGTAACTCTGGTGGCCGAACTGGCGCGCACCCATGCCACCGTGGAGCAGTTGCTGGCGATGAAGGCGGGGGACTTCATCGAGCTGGATCGGGAGCCAAAGATTCAAGCCAATATCGGTGGTGTGCCGGTTTTCGAATGCCAGTATGGGACCCACAACGCCAAGTACGCCGTACGCGTGGACAAGTGCCTCAGAGGCCACGATCTGATTGCTCCGGGAGATAAACATCATGTCAACTGACGACAACAAGCCAGCCGAAGAAGATCCCATGGCGGCATGGGCCGAGGCGCTGGAAGAGCAAAAGGGCGGCACCGACGGCGACCAGGGCGGCCCGCTGACGGGCGAAGCGGTGCGGCCGTTTACCACCTCGGCGGCGGATGCACCGCTGACCGATATTGATCGGGTGCTGGACATCCCGGTGCAGTTGTCGGTGGAGTTGGGACGCACCAAGGTACCCATCAAATACATCCTGCAGTTGGGTCAGGGTTCGGTGGTCGAACTCGACGCTCTGGCGGGGGAACCCATGGACGTGCTGGTCAACGGCTACCTTATCGCGCAAGGCGAGGTGGTGGTGGTGAACGACAAGTTCGGCATTCGATTGACCGATGTGGTGACGCCCTCGGAGCGGCTCAAACGGGTCAGCAGAGGCGGTTGAATAGTGACTCAATCGATCATCACGGTCGTGATTTTTGTCGTGCTGCTGGCCTTGCTGCCGATGGCGGTGAAGCGCATCACGCAACGGCGCTTGGGGGCCATGGGCGCGGAGCTGGCTTCATCCAAGCTGATTTCGGTGCTTGCGGTGGGACCCCAGCAGCGTGTCGTAACGGTTGAAGTGGGGCCCACAGGCGCGCGCACCTGGCTGGTGCTGGGCGTAACCCAACAAAGCATCACCACCCTGCACACCTTGACACCCGTAAGTCCACCTGTGGCCGACGCGGTGCCGTTCAGCGTGTCGCAGGTGAACTGATATGGCTCGTGTGATCGATCACATGCACCGCCGAACCAACACGCTGCGCTACCTGGGTGCGGCGATGCTGCTGCTGGCACTGGCGCCAGCGTGGGCGCAGACTGCGGGGCAGTTGCCGCTGCTGGTGGGCACGGGCGGTTCGGGCATGAGTTTTTCGGTGCCGATCCAGACGCTGCTGTTTTTTACCGCGCTCTCGTTCCTGCCGGCGATTTTGCTCATGATGACCGGCTTCACGCGCATCGTGATTGTGCTGTCGCTGCTGCGGCAAGCCCTCGGAACCCAGTCCGCACCCCCCAATCAGGTCATCATCGGCCTCTCCCTGTTCCTCACGTTTTTTGTCATGGGTCCGACCCTGGACCGCGTCTACCGCGATGCGTACGTACCCTACAGCACCAACGCCATGTCCTTTGAAGACGCGCTGGCCAAGGCAGAGACTCCGATGCGCGAATTCATGACCAAGCAGACGCGGCAATCGGACTTCGCACTCTTCGCCAAACTGGCCAAGCTGGACCCGGCGGCAACCCCTAAAGACGCGCCGATGCGTGTCATCATTCCAGCCTTTGTCACGAGCGAGCTCAAGTCGGCGTTCCAGATTGGTTTCATGATCTTCATTCCGTTTCTGGTGATCGACATGGTGGTGGCAAGCGTGCTGATGTCGCTGGGCATGATGATGCTGTCTCCGGTGCTGGTGTCGCTGCCGTTCAAGCTCATGCTGTTTGTTTTGGCCGATGGCTGGAATCTGTTGATCGGTTCCCTGGCTGCGAGTTTTGTGCAATGAATGCGCAGATGGTGTTGACGATGGGGCAAGAGGCCCTGACGCTGATGCTCATGGTGTCAGCGCCGGTGCTGGGGGTGGTGTTGGTGGTGGGCCTTTTGGTGAGCCTGTTCCAGGCGGTCACGCAGATCAACGAGGCAACTTTGTCGTTCGTCCCAAAGTTGATCGCGGCGGTGGCCGTGTTTGCCATCACCGGTCCCTGGATGCTGAGCGTTCTGGTGGACTACATCCGCCGCACGATCGAGTCGATACCGAGCATGATGCTGTAGCGTGAAAGCACTCACTTCCATGACGCGGTGCGCTTCGCAACCGAAGCATGAAAGTAGCGGCCCGTGATTACCTTGACAGAGGCGCAACTGAGCGCCTGGCTTTCACCCTTGCTGTGGCCCTTCTTCCGGGTGCTTGCCGTCTTTACCGCAGCTCCGGTCTTCTCCAATCGCGCCTTTCCCATGCGCTCCAAGGTCGGTCTGGCGCTGCTGGTGGCCCTGTGCGCACAGCCCAGTTTGAACGGCCAACCACAGGTCAGTTTCATCGGGCCGCAGGCTCTGGAGACGCTGATTCAGCAAGTCGGCATCGGTCTGGCAATGGGTTTTGCGGTGCAGATCGTGTTTGCGGCGATGGAACTGGCGGGGGAATTGATCGGGTTGCAGATGGGCCTGAATTTCGCCACATTTTTCGACCCCTCCAGCCATACCCAGTCCAGTGCCGTGTCGATCTTCTTCGGCCACATGACGGTGCTGTTGTTCATCGTGATGAACGGCCACCTGCTGGTGTTGCTGGCGGTGATCCGCAGCTTCGATGCGTTTCCAGTGGGCGGCAGCCTGATGCAGATGCTGGGTAAGGTCCGGCTCTTCGATCTCGGAGCCGAACTTTTCTCCAGCGCCCTGTGGATCGCCATGCCGATGATTGCCATGCTGCTGTTGGTCAATCTGACGCTGGGCATCATTTCCCGCGTTGCGCCGCAGATGAACATTTACGCCATCGGGTTTCCCGTGACGCTGACGGTGGGCCTGCTTGGCATCAGCGTGACGCTGCCGATGCTGGATCACCCGTATTCAGCCCTGTTCGCGCGGGCCATCGATCTGTTCGTGGCGCACTGAACCCGACTGCAACTACACCAGGTTGTTGCGGATCGCGTACATGGTGATGTCCGCGTTGGTGGAGAGTTTGAGTTTTTCCAGGGCGCGGGCTCGGTACACGCTCACGGTCTTCGGGCTTAACGTCATTTCCTCGGCGATCTCGGAGAGCTTTTTTCCGGAGGCGATCTTCAGCACGGTCTGCAACTCACGTTCGGACAGCGTGGTGTGCGGCAGTTCCTGCATCGGATTGGAAAGGCTTTCCACCAGCATCTGCGCCACCTCGGGCGAGACGTATTTTCGCCCCTGCGCCAGTGCCCGCACCGCCACCGTCAACTGCGCCGGGTCGCCGGCCTTGTTCAGATAGCCGTGGGCCCCGGCGCGCAGGCATCGAATGGCGTACTGGTCTTCGGCAAACATCGACACTACCAGCACCTTGATGGGAGACTTGGCGTCGGTCAGGCTTTCCAGTACTTCCAGGCCTCCACGGCCGGGCATGTTCAGGTCCAGCACCAGCACATCGCAGGCCGCGCTGCGCAGGACCGCCCGCACTTCAGAGTAGCTTCCCGCTTCGCCTGTCACCTGGATGTCGACCGCTTCCGACAAGGTATCGCGTATGCCGCGGCGGACAAAGGCGTGATCGTCGCAAATGACAACATGAATCATGGTGACGCTTTCAATATTGTGTGGTCGATGTGGGATCGATCAGAGGTATGGAAACGATGACGGAGGTGCCGGCGCCCTCGTTATGGCTGACGTCGATCCAACCGCCCACGGTCTTGGCACGTTCGTGCAGCCCCTTGATGCCGAATGCACTGGGCTTTTCCAGATCTTCCTTGGCGATGCCGCGCCCATTGTCCGATATTTCCACGGTCAAAACGTTCTCGTGGTCCGAGACGTCGATGTTGACGGCCGAGCATTGTGCGTATTTGGAAATATTTGTCAGCGCCTCCTGAGCGGTACGGTAGGCCACAAGTTGCACTTCCTTGGAGGCATTCACCGTCTTCTCGGCAGCGCGCAGCGTGGTTTTGATGCCGGTGCGCTTCTCGAACCCCGTGGCCATCCACTGGATGGCGGCCACCAGGCCCTGGTCAAGCACTGCCGGGCGCAGGTCGCGCATGATGCGCTGACTCGCACCCAGCGCATGTTGCAGCATCTCGGTGGCGGCACTGATGTGCATCCGCGCGGCCTGATCGGTCGCGTGGCGTCCGAGCCAGGCCAGATCGAATTTCATCGCCGCCAGCGCGCCGCCGATATCGTCGTGGACCTCGCGCGCGATCGAGGCCCGCTCGCGCTCGATGCTGAGTTGCAGATGCGCGGTCAGTTCGGCCATGCGTTGCTGCGATGCGGCCAACTCGGCGTCGGCGCGGGCCTTGGCCAACCGCGTATCGCGCACTTCGATCGCGCGCCCTATCACGTGCACCAGATTGCTCAGATTGTCCTTTAGTACATAGTCGTTGATGCCATGCTTCAATGCGTCCACGGCTGCGGTTTCGCCGATGGCCTGCGACAGCAGGATGAACGGCGGTCGGCGCTCCAGTTCCTGCACTTCGCTCCAGGCGTCGATGGCGGTGAAATCAGCAAAGCGGTAGTCCGACAGGATGACATCGAAGTTGACGGTGTCGATCTGATCGCAAAACTCCGTCAGCGTCTGGGCGCGAACCACGTCGAAGGTGCCGCCACTGCGGCGCAGGGCGAATTTCACGAGCTCATGATCGTGCTCGGACGACTCCAGATGCAGCAACCGGATGGGTCGAGTGTAGGAAGTGATCAGCATGGTCGGCCCCGATGATAAGTGCAGGGCCCGCACCAACCGAGACAATCGCCACGACTGGCCTGGGAATCCGGCGTAAATGTGCGGATGAAGCTTGTCTGCCCGTGTTTTCGTGGCTCGCTGGCTGGTATGCTTCAGGGTGGGCGGCCGCTGGGTGCAATCCTGCGGCGGCGCCAGCTTCTCGCGTCCCGAAACAAACAGTGTGCGGTGTTTAGTCCGATGGAGAAACAATGCAGCCATTTCTGATGCAGCCGTCTGTGCCCTCGGTGCAGTTGCCGGTCATGGCGGTGGCTGAACTGCAGGATTCGCTGCTGGTGGTGATGCATGATCTGCAGCGGCTGGAGGGCTTGCTCAACCATGCTGGCGACAATCTGCTGGACCGGTTCACCGTGGCGAATCGGAGTCTGACCGCCCTTGCCAGCGGCGACGCCGCGGCGCTGGAACTGGCGCGCAGCGCGCTTCAATCGGCAGTGACTGAATTGCAGTTTCAGGACATGGCATCGCAGTTGATCGTGCATACCACCAAGGTGGTGCAGGGCTGCGCGTTTCGACTCGCTGCCGAAGCCATGGGGCACGAGGAAGACGAAGACGCGGCCCCCTTCGGCGAGCCCGGGCATGACCGGCGGTTCTATTCGCGGGCGCAGGAAAACGAGCGGGCGACCGGCGACGAGTTCGGGAACCAGATTCCGGATCGACCCAACCCGGTGACGCAAAGCGAAATGGACGCCGGCTCCATCGAATTGTTTTAGTCCAGACACCCGCCAATGATCTTCAGGTTTCTCTTAGTTGGAGCTTTTCATGCATTCGATCCTCGCGGTTGATGATTCTGCGTCCATGCGCAAAATGGTGTCCTTTACGCTCGCGGGAGCCGGTTATCACGTGGTCGAGGCGGTGGACGGGGAAGATGCATTCGAGAAAGCGGAGGCGTCGAATTTTGATCTGGTTCTGACAGACCAGAACATGCCGCGCCTGGATGGTTTGGGCTTGACCCGGAGATTGCGCGGCGACCCCCGCTTCAAATCAATTCCGATCCTGATCCTGACGACAGAGTCCGGAGATTTGATGAAACAGGCAGGCCGTGCCGCGGGAGCGACCGGCTGGCTGGTCAAGCCTTTTGATCCAATCCGACTGCTTGACGTCATCAAAAAGGTCATCCGCTGATTCGGTTATCAGCAGACGGACGATTCGTTTTCTAAGGAGTTCAGCATGAGCGAGATGCAACAGGAAAAGGCCGGAAGTGCCGCCGATTTCGATCTGAGCCAGTTCTATCAAATATTCTTTGAGGAAGCGGGCGAGAACCTGGACCACATGGAGCAGATGCTGCTCGATCTTGACCTGTCGGTAGTGGACGACGAGGAACTCAACGGAATATTCCGTTGTGCGCACTCGATCAAGGGAGGGGCCGCGACCTTCGGTTTCGCCGATGTGGCAGAACTGACGCACCACATGGAGTCGCTGCTGGACAAGTTGCGGCGCCACGAACTTCAGCCCACGACGCCGATGGTGGATGCCTTGCTTGAATCGGCGGACGCCTCGCGCAGCCTGCTGGCCCGGCATCAGAGTGGCAGTGGCAGTGCGGTTCCCACCGCTGACCTGGTGCATCGCATCAGTGAATTGGCCGCCGGGCGTACGCTGGCCGCAACTCCGAAGGTGGCGCCCGCGGCAGTTGCCGAGTCGATGATCGCGAAGACTACGAAGAGCACCCGGTCCCTGGAGATCCGGATCGGGCCGCTGGAGCACATTGAGCAGGCCGACGCCCTGAAGGAACTGTTTCGGGACATCCCCGGCCTGGGCAGTATCAGCGTGTTGCCCAGCCCACGCCCTGACGTGCGTCTGTTTGCGGTCGAGACCAGTTCATCGGACGAGGATTTGCTGGATCTTTTCGTGTTCCATGTGAGCAAGGATCAGGTCACCATCCGCTGCGTGGACGACGCGACGCCTGCCCCTGCTGCGGCGTCCACAGCGGAGGACAGTGATGCGGGTTTTGGTTTCTTCCCAGGTGCGCCCGGCGCGCCGGAATCACACCCCGCACCCGCCGCGGCCCCGCTGGCGGCGGCGGCACACGAGGCGACCGAGTCAAAGGGAAGTCCCAAGGGGGCCGCGAACAAGGCGCAACTCGAAGCCGCCACCATTCGGGTCGCAGTGAGCAAGGTTGACCAGTTGATCAATCTTGTGGGGGAACTGGTCATCACCCAGGCCATGCTGGCGCAGAACAGTCGCAGCCTGGATCCGGCTCTGAATCAACAACTGATGGCCGGACTGGCCGATCTGGACCGGAACACCCGGGACTTGCAGGAATCAGTGATGTCGATACGCATGATTCCGATGTCGATCGTGTTCAGCCGCTTTCCGCGCATGCTGCGCGATCTGGCGAGCAAGCTTGGCAAGAAGGTCGAGATGGTGATGCAGGGCGAAGCCACGGAACTGGACAAGGGCCTGGTCGAAAAGATCACCGATCCTTTGACCCATCTGGTGCGCAACAGTTGCGACCACGGCATCGAAATGCCCGAAGTGCGCCTGGCCAATGGCAAGACCGCACACGGCACCATCACCCTGTCGGCAGCGCATCAGGGCGGCTCGATCGTGATTGAAGTGCGCGACGACGGTCGCGGCCTGTCGCGCGAGAAGATCCTGAACAAGGCGCGCGAACGCGGTCTGGATGTATCGGATCAGATGTCGGATCAGGACGTTTGGCAGCTTATTTTTGCCCCGGGTTTCTCTACGGCGGAGGTGGTCACCGATGTCTCTGGACGGGGTGTGGGCCTGGACGTGGTGGTGAGAAATATCACATCGCTCAACGGCACGGTGGAGATCGATTCTGCGGAAGGTCACGGCATGAAGGTGTCGGTGCGGCTGCCGTTGACCCTGGCCATCATGGACGGTATGTCGGTGGGAGTAGGGAATGAGGTCTATATCCTGCCGTTGTCTTCGGTGGTGGAATCCTTTCTGGTCAAGGCTGAGGCCGTCAGCACGGTGGGCCAGGGCTCGCAACTGGTCAAGGTGCGCGAAGAGTACATGCCGGTGATCGAACTGGAAAAAGTGTTTCAAGTGCCCCGCCTCGATCAGGAAAAGGCCAACACCATCATGGTGGTGGTTGAGGCCGAAGGCAGTCGGGCGGCGCTGCTGGTGGACGAACTCCTGGGACAGCAACAGGTAGTGGTAAAGAACCTGGAATCAAACTACCGCAAGGTGCCCAATGTTTCGGGCGCCACCATTCTTGGCGATGGCAAAGTCGCCTTGATTCTTGATACAGCCGGATTGATTCGGCGCACCAGGCACTGACCGAGCGGACAATTATTCAGGAGAAATTTGTATGGAAGTGATGGAAAGAAAAGACAACCTGGCCGCCGCTGACGGGGTACGCGAATACCTGACATTTCGCCTGGATCAGGAGGAATACGGCATCGATATCCTGAAAGTTCAGGAGATTCGTGGCTACGAAACGCCGACCCGCATTGCCAACGCGCCGCCGTTTCTCAAGGGCGTGGTGAATCTGCGCGGCACCATTGTTCCGATCGTTGATATGCGGCTCAAGTTCAACTGCGCCAATGCCGAGTACGACAGCTTCACCGTGGTCATCATCCTTAATCTTGGCACACGCATAGTCGGGATCGTGGTGGACTCGGTAAGCGACGTGATGGAATTGCCGGCGGGCAGCGTCAAGCCAGCGCCGGATGTGGAAAGCAGTCTGGACCCCGGCTGCATTGTCGGACTGGGATCGGTCGGTGACCGGATGCTGATCCTGCTTGATATTGGCAAGCTCATGGCGGGGTCCGACATGGGTTTGGGCGGCGACGCGGACTGAGCGTTTGCGCCTGATATGGATGCTTCCAGCGTACGCGAATTCACCTGGACGAACGCCGATTTTGAGCGCGTGCAGGCGCTTATCTATCAGCGTGCGGGCATCCATTTGCACGATGGCAAACACGCCATGGTGTACAGCCGTTTATCGCGGCGCCTGCGAGACACCGGGCACACCAGCTTTCGCGAATACTTGAGTTGGTTGGAACAGCACGATGGCCCGGAATGGCAGGAATTCATCAACGCGCTCACGACCAACCTGACCTCGTTTTTTCGCGAACAGCATCACTTCGAAATCCTGGCCGATCTGCTCAAATCGCGCCCTGCCACATCCCCCTGGCGGGCCTGGTGCAGCGCGGCCTCCACTGGCGAGGAGCCTTACTCCATCGTCATCACGGCATTGGAAACACTGGGTGCCGGCGCCGCCTTCAAGCTTTATGCCAGCGATATCGATTCCAAGGTGCTGGCGACTGCGGCGCAGGGGGTCTATCGCCTGGACGGCGCGAAGGGTTTGGGTCCCGCGAGAACGCAGCGGTTTTTTCTGCGTGGCAAGGGCAGCAATGAAGGCTTCCTGCGGGTCAGGCCAGAGTTGCCGCGCATGGTGGAATTTGGCAGCGTGAATCTGATCCTGGACAACTGGCCTTTTCGGGAGCCTTTCGATATCGTGTTTTGCCGCAATGTCATGATTTACTTTGATGCACCCACTCAGCGCAAGGTGCTGGAAAAGATTCATCGCGTCATGAAACCAGGCGGCATGCTGTTCGCCGGTCACTCCGAAAATTTCAGCGACTCCAAGGACCTGTTTGTGCTGCGTGGAAAGACGGTTTATGAGCGTTGCTAATCCGGTTTCACGCATCGCGGAGCTCAAAGCCCAGGCGCGCAAGCCGGGTGAGGCCTCGTTCTTCTATTTCGATCCCAACTTCCAGTTCGACGCGGTCAAGGTGCTGCCGGGGGAGTACTTTGTCTCGAATGAAAACCTGCTCATCGTCACGGTTCTGGGTTCGTGCATCGCTGCCTGCATCTGGGATGCCCGGGCCCAGGTCGGCGGCATGAATCATTTCATGTTGCCGGACGGCGACGGCGACGGAGGCGGCCGCTACGGTTCCTACGCGATGGAATTGTTGATCAACGAGATGATGAAGAAGGGCGCACGGCGCGAATCCATGCAGGCCAAGGTGTTCGGCGGTGGCCAGGTGATGGCCTCGTTCACCTCCATGAATGTCGGCGAACGCAATACGAAATTCGTGCTGGACTACTTGCACACGGAACGAATTCCCGTGATATCGCAGGACGTGCTGGACATCTATCCACGCAAAGTCTGTTACTTTCCACAAAACGGCAAAGCGATGGTCAAGCGACTCGCGCATGCCCACCCCGACAGGATCGAAGTCGAAGAGCGCAAGGGCAGTGCCGCTGCTGTCGTCAAGACGACTGCCGGCGGTTCCATCGATTTGTTTTAGGCAAGATTCGTATGAAGAAAACCCGTGTCATTGTGGTCGACGATTCTGCGCTGGTGCGCAGTCTGTTGGCCGAAATCATCAACCGGCAAAAAGACATGGAGTGCATCGGTACGGCCAACGATCCGCTGATTGCGCGCGAAATGATTCGCGAGATGAGTCCGGATGTAATCACGCTGGATGTCGAAATGCCAAAGATGGACGGGATTGAATTCCTGGGCCGATTGATGCGCCTGCGCCCCATGCCGGTAGTGATGATCTCGACGTTGACGGAGCAGGGCGCTGAAGTGACGCTCAGGGCGCTGGAACTGGGTGCGGTGGATTTCGTCGCCAAACCACGCATCGGCGTGGCTGGGGGCCTCAGCGAACTGGCGCAGGAAATTGTGGAGAAGATTCGCGTGGCCGCCGTGGCGCACGTGCGACGGGCGCCACCCGCGGCGGCGACGGGCGCCAAGCCCACGGATGCTGCGCAGCGTCATGTACCAAACCTGCTGGGCCGCATTTCGACCGAAAAATTGATTGCCATCGGGGCATCCACCGGTGGCACCGAAGCGGTCAGGGAAGTGCTGACGAAATTGCCGGCCGATTCGCCCGGCATCGTCATCACCCAGCACATGCCGCCGGGTTTCACCAAGAGCTTTGCGGCGCGCCTGGATTCGCTGTGCGACATCGCAGTCAAGGAAGCGCAGGACGGCGAGCGCATTCTGCCGGGTCATGCTTATATCGCTCCCGGCGGCAAGCAATTTCACATCAACCGCAGCGGCGCCAACTATGTGGCTGTGGTGGACGACGGTGAACCCGTGAACCGGCACAAGCCCTCGGTCGAGGTACTGTTCAATTCGGTGGCGCAGTTTGCCGGACGCAACGCCTACGGCATCATGCTCACCGGCATGGGCGGAGACGGCGCGCAAGCGATGCGCGAGATGAAAGACAAGGGCAGCTACAACTACGTGCAGGACGAAGCCAGTTGCATCGTGTTTGGCATGCCGCGTGAAGCCATTGCGCACGGTGCTGCCGACGAGGTGTTGCCGTTAACCCAGATCGCGCCAGCGCTGATCGCAAGGCTCAACAGCGCGACCGATCGATTGCACAGCCGGATTTAGTCTTCGGGGAACCGAAGGTACATATGCATTTCGTCATGCAACTCACCATCGATGAAGAGGGCTCCAGGCTCGCGGCCGAATGCCTTGAAACCCGCAGACTCGTAGAGCCGGATGGCAGCGACGTTGTCGGCGTTGACACTGAGATTGACTTGCTTCACATCGGCAACTGAACGTGCCAAGCGCAACGCTTCGGCCAACAGAGCGCGGGCTATGCCCTTGTTCCTGGCGTGGGGTGCGACATTCATTCCCCAAATGAGCGCTTTGTGGGCGAGTTTTTTCGCGTTCTCCCTGCCCAGAGCGACAAGGCCTACCAGATTGTCGTCCTCGAATGCTCCGAACGGCCCACGGTCTGGTCTTATCGCTAGGCGAGCTTCAATAGTGGAGGCTGGAAAGGCTTTTTCTTCCTCGTAACTCGAACCAAAGGCCGATGGCGTTTCCATCAATCCAGCGAGCCGCAATTCCTGAAAGGCTGAAGCATCGGCGGGGGTAAGGCGACGTATTTGCATGAAGGACATAGATGACTTGTTATGGTTCGCGAAATATGCTGACATTTCCCTCAGTGGGTGGCCGCGTACCACCATCAGCGGTGGGACCATCGAAAAATGAATCAGCCCCGCGCTGACAGCACTTCCCAGCGCTCCAACGCGGCCATCAGTTCGGCATCGATCGCTCCGTCGCGCACGTGCAGGGCGGCTGCGCCAGCGGCGTCACGCGTGTAGAGGCTGCCGTCTGCCAAGTCGGCGCGCAATTTGGTCTGTTCGGCTTCCAGCAACTCGATCAGTTTTGGCAAGGCTTCGAGTTCACGCTTCTCCTTGAACGAGAGCTTGGCGCGCGGCGCCTCGGTCTTCTGGGGCGCAGTTGCCGCACGTGCTTTCTCATTCAAGGCAACCGGCGCCGCACTCGATTCGGCCGCAGCCGCGGCCTGCTGGATCTCCCGCGCGCGGTGCGACTGGATCAGCCAGTCCTGCACACCGCCTTCGTATTCGCGCCACAGTCCGTCGCCCTCAAACGCGATGGTGCTGGTCACGACATTGTCCAGAAAGGTTCGGTCGTGGCTCACCAGAAACACCGTGCCGTCGTAGTCCTGCAGCAGGTCTTCCAGCAATTCCAGCGTGTCGATGTCCAGGTCGTTCGTGGGCTCGTCCAGCACCAGCACATTCGCGGGTCGCGCAAACAGGCGCGCCAGCAGCAGCCGGTTGCGTTCTCCTCCCGACAGCGAGCGCACGGGCGAGCGCGCGCGCGCCGGGCTGAACAGGAAGTCGCCCAGATAGCTTTTGACGTGCTTGCGCTGGTTGCCGATCTCGATCCATTCGCTGCCCGGGCTGATGAAGTCTTCCAGCGTCGAGTCCAGATCCAGCGCATTGCGCATCTGATCGAAATACGCCACTTGCAGATTCGCACCCTGGCGCAGGCGGCCAGCGTCGGCCTGCAACTCGCCCAGAATGAGTTTGAGCAGCGTCGTCTTGCCGGCGCCGTTGGGGCCCAACAGACCGATCTTGTCGCCGCGCAGAATGGTCGCGGAGAAGTTCTTGACGATGATCTTGTCGCCGAATGCCTTGCTCACGTGCGTGAGTTCGGCCACGATCTTGCCGCTGCGCTGACCGGTCGCTACGTCCAGATTCACGCTGCCTTGCGCTTCGCGCCTGGCCGCGTGCTCGCTGCGCAATGTCTGAAGCTTGCTGATGCGGCTTTGGCTACGCGTGCGGCGCGCCTCCACCCCTTTGCGGATCCAGATTTCCTCTTGCGCCAGCAGTTTGTCGGCCTTGGCGCTGATGACGGCTTCCTGTGCCATCTGCTCATCTTTCTGTAGCACGTAGCGTTCGAAGTTGCCGGGGTAGGACCGCAGCTTGCCGCGATCCAGTTCGACAATGCGGGTGGCAACGCGGTTCAGGAAGCTGCGGTCGTGGGTGATGGTGACGATGCTGCCCTTGAAGTCCACCAGCAGGTCTTCCAGCCACTCGATCGAATCCAGATCCAGATGGTTGGTGGGTTCGTCCAGCAGCAGTACGTCGGGCTTGGCCACCAGCGCTTGCGCCAGCGCCACGCGCTTGCGCGTGCCGCCCGACAGCGTGCCGATCACAGCGTCCTTGTCCAGATGAAGTCGGTGCAGGGTTTCTTCCACGCGCTGTTCCCAGTTCCAGGCGTCCAGGTGCTCGATCTCGGACTGCAGGGCATCCAGGTCGGCGCCTTCGGCTGCTTCAAAATATTCCTCGCGCACGGCCATGGTCCGAGCCAGGCCAGCGCTGGCGGCGGCAAAGACGGTTGCATCCAGATCCAGCACGGGCTCTTGCGCGACAAAGGCAATGCGCAGGCCCTGCTGGGTCTGCAGCACCCCGTCGTCGGGTTTTTCCATGCCGCCGACGATCTTCAGCAGGGACGACTTGCCGGCACCGTTGCGCCCGATCAGGCCTACGCGTTCAGTGGTTTCCAGGGCGAAGTCGGTGTGATCCAGGAGTGCGACATGGCCGAAGGCGAGTTGCGCGTTTAACAGGGTAATGAGGGCCATAAATATTTCTGAAATCGGGTCTATAAGTATCGCTGGCTTTACCATTGACCTTTTATAGCAAGTTCCAGGGCGCCAAACCATGTCTGACATTCTCGAAAAGATCGTCGCCGTCAAACGCGAAGAAGTCGCTGCTGCGAAAAATCGCAAGCCCCTTGAAGTGGTGCGCGCCGACGCCTGGTCCCGTGTTCTGACACGCGATTTTGTCGCCGCCATGCGCAGCAAGATCGCTGCAGGTCAGGCGGCCGTGATCGCTGAAATCAAGAAAGCCAGCCCGTCCAAAGGCGTGATGCGCGCTGACTTCATTCCCGCCGACATCGCGCAAAGCTACGCTGAAAATGGCGCAGCCTGTTTGTCGGTACTCACCGATCAGCAGTTCTTCCAGGGCAGCGTGGACTACCTCAAGCAGGCCCGCGCGTCCTGCGATCTGCCGGTGCTGCGCAAGGACTTCATCGTGGACGCTTACCAGATCTACGAGTCGCGTGTGATGGGTGCCGATGCGATTCTGCTGATTGCCGCGTGTCTGGACGATACCCAGATGGCCGACTTCGAGGCCCACGCTCGTGCCCTGGACATGGCGGTGCTGGTGGAGGTGCATGACCGAGATGAACTGATGCGCGCGCTGAAGCTCAAGACGCCGCTGCTCGGCATCAACAACCGCAACCTGCGCACGTTCGAGGTCAATCTCGAGACCACACTGAGCCTGCTGGGTGACGTCCCCAAGGATCGGCTGCTGGTGACCGAGAGCGGCGTGCGCACCCGCGCCGATGTGCAGCGCATGCGGGCCGCCAACGTCGATGCCTTCCTGGTGGGCGAGGCCTTCATGCGCGCCGCCGATCCGGGAGAAGCTCTGGCAGAGTTGTTCGGTGATTGACCCACCCGCGCTGTCCGAATGGCGGCCGAGTGCCTGGCCGGTCGCCGACGACTGGCGCGGCGTGGTGGACGCCTTCCTGCGAAAGCCGGAAGGACTGCAACTGGCAGAGTTCGTGACGCACCGGATTGCTGCTGGCGCCACCATCTATCCGGTGCAGCCCCTGTTGGCCCTGGCTTTGACGCCGCTGTCACAAGTCAAGGTCGTGATCATCGGGCAGGATCCGTATCACGGCCCGGAGCAGGCGCAGGGGCTGGCGTTTTCAGTGGCGCCCGGGTTGCGGGTGCCGCCGTCGCTGCGCAACATCTACAAGGAATTGCAGCGCGACCTGGGTCTGGCACCTGCCTCCAACGGTTGCCTCAGACGCTGGGCGAGGCAGGGCGTGCTGTTGCTCAACACCTGCCTGAGTGTCGAGGACGCGCAGCCGGGCAGTCACGCCGGGCGCGGCTGGGAGGTGCTGACGGACGAAATTGTGCGCACGGTGGAGCAGCAGCACGATCAGGTGGTGTTCCTGCTTTGGGGTGCACACGCGCAAAGGAAACAAGCTTTGCTGGAGAAGAGTGCAGCCGCTGGCCGCGTCCTGCTTGCCAACCATCCCTCGCCGTTGTCGGCCACGCGTGGGCCGGTGCCATTCATCGGCTGCGGTCACTTTGGCCGGGCCAACAGTCTGCTGGAAGATTGGGGCCGCGGCGGAATCAAATGGTGAGACCCGAATCGGCCCCGAAGCCGTTTTGGCGCCAGGCCTCAAACACCGTCACGGCCACCGCGTTGGACAGATTCAGGCTGCGTTGACCCGAAATCATCGGTAGCTTGAGTTGCTGATCGAGCGGTAGCGCCGCCCGCAGGTCGCTCGGCAGGCCACGCGTCTCGGAACCGAACACCAGCCAGTCGCCGCGAACAAACGTCACATCATGCACAACCCGGGTGCCACGCGTGGTGAGGGCAAACAGGCGCTGCTGCGCGGGTTGCTCGGCGTCCAGAAAACGCGACCAATCGGCATGGCGCTTGACCCGGGCGTACTCGTGGTAATCCAGACCGGCACGCTTCAACTGCTTGTCGTCCATGGAAAATCCCAGCGGTTCAATCAGGTGCAGCGTGCAGCCGGTGTTGGCCGCGAGGCGAATGATGTTGCCGGTATTGGGTGGAATCTCTGGCTGAACCAGAACGATATGAAACATGGTGGGATTTTCGTATACCTATTCAGGCGCATCGGTGCGCGCCAGCACCAGCGCGGTGATGTGCGCAGCGCCGGCCTGGCGCAGGGCACTGGCGGCGGCGTAGAGCGAGGCGCCGCTGGTCATGACATCATCCACGAGCACCACGCGCGCGCCTGCCAGACTGGCGACCAGCGCGGGTTCAGCCGCGAAAGCGCCCATGACGTTGCGCAGGCGCTCGGCACGCTTGAGTTCGCTTTGCGCCGACGTCTCACGGATGCGCAGTAGCAGATCGGCGCGCGTCTTGTCCGGGGCCAGTTGACGGGCCAGCAACAGCGCCTGGTTGAAGCCGCGCTGACGCAGCCGTGCCGGTGCCAAGGGCATGGGCAGCACGCAATCGGACTGCTCCAGTGCGGGTTCGACCCAGGGTGCGCTGCGCATCAGTGTGGCGAACGTCGCGACCCAACCAGTGCGCGCATGAAATTTGAAACCTGAGATGCAGTCCGACCACGGATAGGCGTAACTCAGGGCGGCGAGGCAGGCGTCCACAGGCGGTGGATCCTTCAGGCAAGCGCCGCACTGCGAAATGCCTTCGGCTACGGGCAGGGCGCAGCGCCTGCAGCGATGCCGGGGCTGCGCAAACCGGGTCACGCAGGCCTCGCACACGGGCTGTGAGGGCCAGGCATGGCAGACTAAGCACTCGCTGGGCACGCGCGCGGCGACCTGGCTGATCAGGTGACGAAACATGGAGTCAATATACTCACCACGCCATTGGCCTGGAAGAATTACTTTCGTGACTCGGGACGATTCGCCACCGACGATTGAAGCGTTCGCCGTTTACCACATGACTATCCCATCCGACGCTACGCCACCCACCATCGACCCGACCGCTGCGGCGCGTTGGCATCTCGCCGCGC
Source organism: uncultured beta proteobacterium (assembly GCA_903832285.1). Taxonomy (GTDB): domain Bacteria; phylum Pseudomonadota; class Gammaproteobacteria; order Burkholderiales; family Burkholderiaceae_C; genus CAIKVZ01. Next base: position 39,171 of record CAILAY010000159.1, read on the forward strand.
CTGCATCGTCACCCTGGTTGCACGAGGAAGTTGCCAGGCGCATGGAGCAGCGACTGCAGTGGATCAAGCTACGGCCGCAGGCGTGGTGTCATTGGGATGCCGTGCGTGGCGGTTTGCAGGCGCATGAGTTGGTGCGCCGGCATTACCCAAAGGCACAGGTCTACGTGCATGAGACTGCAGCACAACGCGCCACGGCCGCGCAACGGGCCCTGCGCCCTGGCGTCTTGAGCCCTGCGCGCTGGCTGGCATCGGCACAGCATTTTCAGGTGCCGCCTGACTCCAGCGTGCAGATGCTGTGGGCCAACATGGCGCTGCATCTGAGTGCCCAGCCGCAGCAGTTGCTTGCGCGGTGGCATCGCGCGCTGGCGACCGACGGTTTTCTGATGTTCTCCTGTCTGGGGCCCGACACAGCGCGCGAGTTGCGCGAGGTCTATCGCGACCAGGGTTGGCCTGCCAGTGGTCATGAATTCACGGATATGCATGATTGGGGCGACATGTTGATGCAAGCCGGTTTCGCCGAGCCGGTGATGGACATGGAGCGCATCGTGCTGACCTATGACAGCCCCGATCGCCTGCTGAGCGAACTGCGCTCCCTTGGGCGCAATCTGCATCCGGCACGATTTCCAGGTCTGCGCGGGCGCGGTTGGGTTCAGCAACTCGAGCGCGCGCTGGCACAAAAGCTCACCCAGGCTGATGGTGCGCGGTTGGGTTTGACGTTCGAAGTGATCTATGGCCATGCGCTCAAACCGGCACCCCGGTCGCCAGTTCGTGACAGCACCAGCGTATCGCTGCAGGAGATGCGCGCTGCGCTGGCACGAGGAAATAAATTGTCGCGCGGGCTGTGAGGCACAGCATCACCGGTAGAATCGCGGGTTTTTCGCACCCTTGGTGTGGGTGAGCAGTGCCGTCGGTGCACGGTATCAGGCGTGGCTGGTGAAATATGGAAGGCGATATGGCTGAGATATTGCAGGGTCTGCGCGGCTGGCTGATGATCGTCTGTCTTGTCATCTTCGCTCTGGTCTTTGGCGTGATGATCTACTCGATATGGAAGCATCACCGCAGCGGCGTGGGGGACAGAAGCAACTTTCATGGCTCGGTCTTAGTGGAGATTTGCTGGGCTCTCGCGCCCGTTGTGATCGTGGTGCTGTTGGTGTGGCCGACCACCCGGATCATATGGAGTCCATAAGCCGAAACGCGATGAGACGCTCGAAACGACGAGTGGGTATTCGGGTTTTGCCGGGGCAAATATGGCCGGACGACCCGCTAAACTAGCGACCCTGGCGACGGTGTACCAGCGTTCAGCAACAAAAAGGACAGTGATTTATGCGAGGCTTGAAACAATTAGGCTTGGGAATAATGGCGGCGCTGGGATCGGCGGTCGTGCTGGCCAACTATTCCTGGAATTTCCCGGAACCGGTCACGCCGATCGCCCGCGAAACGCTGCACGTGCACAACCTGTTCATGGTCGTGATTCTGCTGATCTTTTTCAGCGTGCTGGCAATCATGCTGTATTCCTTCTGGTCGCACCGCAAGTCGCGTGGCCAGAAGGCGGCGGATTTTGTAGGGCCGAAATCAAACAAGCAATGGTTCTGGGTGCTGCTGCCCTTTGCCTGCTTGCTGGTCCTGGACTACGGGATCTTCGGCATCCCGGCATTTCATGCTGTTCACATGTACGAGGATACCCGTACCGATGCCGATCTGGTCGTGAAGGTCACCGGCAGTCAATGGTTGTGGCAGTACGAATACCCGTCCGAGGGAGTCAGGTTCAACAGTCGCCTGGTGACTCCGCGTGCACAGATTGACAACAAGGAACCCAAGGGTCAGAACTACCTTCTGGAAGTGGACAACCCGCTGGTTTTGCCCGTCGGTAAAAAGATCCGCTTCATCACTACTTCCAATGACGTCATCCACAGCTGGTGGGTGCCGGCGTTCGGCGTCAAGCGTGATGCGGTTCCCGGTTTCCTGCGTGAGTTCTGGGCGACCATAGAAAAGCCGGGTATTTACCGCGGCCAGTGTTCTGAGCTGTGCGGCAAGGAGCACGGGTTCATGCCGGTGGTGGTGAAAGTTGTGTCGCAGGAGGACTTCAAGGCCTGGTTGGCCGAGAAGAAGGGCAGCGTCGCGAGTGCCGCTGTGGATGATGGCAAGCCGCTGTCGCTGGACGAGATGAAGGCCAAGGGCGAAAAGATATATGTCACCACGTGCATCCCCTGTCATCAAGCCAATGGCATGGGAATTCCCGGCGCGTTCCCTCCGCTTAATGGTTCGAAGGTGGCGACTGGACCGGTTGATGTGCACATCAAGACGGTGCTCAATGGAGGTCGTCCTGGCACCGCCATGGTTGCTTTCGGCAAACAATTGAGCAACGCGGACATTGCTGCGGTCATCACTTACGAGCGCAACGCCTGGGACAACAAGACGGGCGACGTGGTGCAGAGTGCACAGGTCGCGGCACTCAAGGGTGCGCCCTGAGTTGTCCGGCATGGCCAATCAGTTTAATCAGTTGAGGACAGAGCTTGCGCGCTGCGCGTAGCTACGGTCTGTCCCGCAAGTAATCAGTTATTCAGAACTAAGGAGTTGCCCATGGCACACGATTTGGCACACGACCTGCCCCATGCTGGCGCCCACGAGGCCCATCATCCGACGGGGTGGATGCGGTGGATTGAAACCACCAACCACAAGGACATCGGCGTGATGTACCTGATCTTTGCTATCACCATGTTGTTGATAGGTGGTTCCATGATTCTGGCTGTTCGGGCCGAGCTGTTTCAACCGGGCCTGCAGTTCATGCAGCCCGAGTTTTTCAACCAGCTCATTACGCTGCACGGACTGATCATGGTGTTCGGATTTGCCATGCCCGCTGCAACCGGATTGGCAAACTTCATGCTGCCCATGGTGCTGGGTGCGCCGGACATGGCCTTGCCCCGTCTGAACAACTGGGGCTTCTGGATTCTGCCGCCCGCGGCCGTGATGCTGGTGTTGCCGTTCTTCCTCGGGCTCGCAGGCGTCGGGCCTGGCGCGGTGGATACCGGGTGGACCATGTACGCCCCGCTGTCCATACAAAGTGGCTGGGGCATGGACTTCGCGGTATTCGCAGTGCACATGCTGGGTGTGTCTTCGATCCTGGGTTCGATCAACGTGATCGTCACGATCCTGAACATGCGCGCTCCGGGCATGACCTTGATGAAGATGCCGCTGTTTGCGCACGGCTTCCTCATGACTGCGATTCTGCTCATCACCATCATGCCGGTACTTGCTGGCGGCGTCACGATGGTGCTGATGGACAGGCACTTCGGCACCCACTTCTTCAACGCCGCCGGTGGTGGAGACCCGGTACTTTGGCAACACATCTTCTGGTTCATGGGTCACCCTGAGGTGTATGTGTTGTTCCTGCCGATCGCGGGCGCCATTCCGCACGTGTTGTCGACCTTCTCCAGAAAACCCACCTACGGCTATCGTGCCCAGGTGTATTCAATGTGGGGCATTGCCATTTTGTCGGTCGTGGTCTGGGCGCACCACATGTTCACCAGTGGCATGTCCACTGGTGGCCAACTCTATTTCATGTACAGCACGATGTTGATTTCGCTGCCGCTGGCCGTGCTGTTCTTTTGCTGGATCGCCACCCTTTGGCGTGGCTCGCTGACCTTTGAAACTCCGATGCTGTTTGCCATTGGGTTCGTGGTGCTGTTTGGTTGGGGTGGTTTGACGGGTCTGGTGTTGGCCGATGCGGCCGCTGATCCGCAGTACCACAACGCCTATTTCCTGGTGGCCCATTTCCACTACGCGCTCTATCCGACAACCGTGTTGGGCGCCATGGCGGCGATCTATTACTGGTTGCCAAAATGGACCGGCCACATGCTGGACCAGCGCCTCGGGAAGTGGCACTTCTGGATGGCCATCGTGGGATTCAACATGACCTTCATTCCGCAGTTCCTGGTCGGACTGGCTGGCATGCCACGTCGCATTCCTGACTACCCCTTGATGTTCACGGAATGGAACATGCTGTCCACCGTGGGTGCTTTCATTTTGGGCGTGTCGCACCTGGTCTTCATCTACAACGTGATCAAGTGCATACGTGGTGGCGAGAAGGCGCAGGACAAGGCTTGGGAAGGCGCGCGTGGTCTGGAGTGGACGGTGCCGTCGCCCGCGCCTTATCACACGTTCGAGACGCAACCCACGATCGAGTGAAGCGACACCACGGAACGCCGCATGAGCCTGCCTGAATCAAGCAAGAAGGTCGCCGACAGCGACGAGTGGACCCGCAGGCGCGCGTCCAACGTGCGCCTGGGTTTGATCCTGGGCGGCGTGGTGCTGGCGCTGTTTCTGATTGCCATATGGAAGTACCGACCGCTATGACACCGCAGGCGACTTTGGCTCGCCAGCGGGACAACCAGCGACTCGGAATGAAGCTTGGGTTGGTGGCACTGTTTTTTGTCGGATTTGGTTTTGCCATGGTTCCGATGTACGACGTGATCTGCAAGTGGACGGGGATCAACGGCAGGACGAACGCGACCGCGATCGCGCTCGACAAGAACACCCAGGTGGATGCATCCCGTTGGGTGAATGTGGAGTTCCTGAGTCATTCCATGCCGGGCGTCGGCCTGGAGTTTGCACCCGAGCAGTTCACGATGCGCGTGCATCCGGGGGCTGTTATTCACACCAGCTATCTGGCAAAAAACCTGGGCGATCGGGAATTTGTCGGGCAGGCTGTGCCGAGCATTACGCCCGCAGTGGCGGCGGCACATTTTCAGAAGATTGAGTGTTTTTGCTTTACGCAACAAAAGTTCAAGCCGCACGAGCAGCGCAGCATGCCGGTGGTATTTGTGGTCAGCCCGGAGTTGGATAAGGATCTGGGGACCATCACGCTGTCCTACACCTTCTTCGAGGCGGTGAAGGCAAGTTAGTTTTTAGAAGGAAAGAAACATGAGCACACCCTCCACGTCCGATGCCAAGCGGCACTATTTTGTTCCGGCCGCCAGTCACTACTCAACGTTCCTGTCGTGGGGCATCTTTCTGCTGGCGGCGGGCTTTGTTTTCCGTCTGAATGGTGTTCCACCCGGACTGTGGAGCATGTTGCTCGGCGCGGCACTCATCGTCTATGTGATCGTGGGCTGGTTTGGCGAAGTGATTCGTGAAAGCATCAGCGGCATCTATACCAAATGGGAGGACCGCTCTTATCGAATTGGCATGCTGTGGTTCATTTTCTCCGAAGTCATGTTCTTCGCATGTTTCTTCGGCTCCCTGTTCTATCTGCGGCGCATTTCACTGCCGGAGTTGGGCGGTTACGAGGCGGGCTATACGCCGTGGGTTGGCTTTACCGGAGCTTGGCCCAGTAGCGGTCCCATTGGTGAGAAATTCACGGCCATGAGTCCGTGGGGCCTGCCCTTGTTGAACACCTTCCTGCTGGTCTCCTCGAGCGTGACTGTGACCTGGGCACACTGGGGGCTATTGAAAAACAAGCGTTCCCAACTGAACCTGGGCCTGGCACTGACCGTTGCACTGGGTTCGCTTTTCATCGGACTTCAGGCCACCGAGTACGTGCATGCTTATCACGAACTTGGGTTGAACCTGGGTGCGGGAGTCTATGGTGCCACCTTCTTCATTCTCACCGGCTTTCACGGACTGCACGTGACGCTGGGCAGCATCATGTTGCTGGTGATGCTGGGCCGGGGCCTGAAAGGGCACTTCTCCGAACACAACCACTTCGCCTTTGAGGCTGTGGCCTGGTACTGGCACTTCGTGGATGTGGTCTGGATCGTCTTGTTCGTCTTCGTCTACATTCTCTAAGCTCTGCAGCCCGGCAACCGGACCGATCTAGTTCAGTCCAGCTGCGGGAATGAAGCCGAAATACAGTCCTGCCAGAAGCACCATAAGCAGGCCCATCGAGAGCGCAACGCGTACCGTCAATGCCTTGACGACGCTGTCCCGTTTGGACTTGTCGTCGTTGCGCAGCAGCATGGCCAGCGCGCTGAACAGGCTGATGACGATCAAAGCCAGTAGTGCGAGGATGAGAATCTTTGTCAGCATGGTGCCTCCTGGAAATGTGTTGCATCATTATCCGTTTTGATCCCGGCCCATGCAAGAACTGCGCTTCCGACCCCGACTGATTCCCACCCTGGCCACGGCTTGCCTGATGGGTCTGTTCGTCTATCTGGGCCTGTGGCAGGCGGGCAAGGGAGAGCGGCTGCTGGCCGAGCGCGAATTGTTTGCAGCACGCGCCCGGTTGGGGTCGCTGCGCGTCACGGGTTCGCTGGTAGAGCCCGAGGCTTTGCGTGACGCACCAATTGCTGTACGCGGACGCTTCGAGCCGGAAAAGGGTTTCTTCATCGACAACCGGCAGGAGAATGGCCAGCCGGGCCTGCATGTGGTGACACCGTTGAAGATCGAGGACAGTGAGACCCGGATCCTGGTGAATCGCGGTTGGGTCGGCTGGCCCCACGGTCGAACAACGCTGCCGCAGGTGCCGGCGCCCGAAGGCGTAGTCGAGGTCAGCGGCATCGCCAGCGTGCCGGTGGTGAAAAATTTCCTGCTGATGCCGATGCACGCGGAAGCGCGCACGCAACTCTGGATGCAGATGGATATAAAGCGGTTTTCGCAGCAGGTACCGTACGCGGTGCAACCCGTGGTGCTGCTGCAAAGCGGCAATGAAGTGCACGACGGACTGATTCGCAACTGGCAGCCGCCGGAAGACCGTGTCCCCATGCACCAAAGCTATTCCCTGCAATGGTTCGGTATGGCCGCGGCGTTGTTGGTGTTCTACGGCTATGCCAGCGTCAGCGTGAACGAGGGAACTATCATCACTCGGGGCTCCTTGCCGACGAAGCATGAGAATTGACAAGGCCATCAAAACATGATTTCAACAGGCGCAAAAATTGACCAATAGCAGCATCACTCCCGATACGCGGCCTGCGTTGCAGCCAGGTGAAGCACTGGAATTTATGGTGCACTCGTTGCCTTCGGCACAGGAAGCTGTGTCAACGGCAGCACCGATAAACGGCCGTTGGAAGATGCTGGCCATCATGCTGGTGTGTTCGATGCCGGTGATCGCCGCCTACTTTGCGTACTACGTGGTGCGTCCGCAGGGCCGCGCTGGCTTCGGCGAATTGATCGAGCCGGTGCGCGCGGTGCCGGGCAAGGCGGGGCTCACGCTGGATGGCGCCGCCAGGCCATTGTCTGCACTTCAAGGGCATTGGCTGCTGGCGGCAGTGGCGGGTGGTGCCTGCCCCGACGAATGTCAGCAGCGCCTGTTGCTGATACGCCAGCTGCGGGCGACGCTGGGTCATGACAAGGAGCGTGTGGACTGGGTTTGGTTGGTCAGCGATCAAGCTCCGGTGGACCCGGGATTGCTCAAGGGACTGCAGGATGCGGTGGTGCTGCGTATCGACCCGCCGACCCTGCAGCAGTGGTTTGTAGCGCCGCCAGGCCACACCCTGAACCAATACCTGTTCGTCGTCGATCCACTGGGCAATGCGATGCTGCGTTTTCCCGGGCAATTCGATGCGGCTGGTGCTAGCAAGGTGCGTCGTGATCTGGAACCCCTGTTGCGCGCATCGGCCACCTGGGATCAACAAAGCCGCTGATGCCAGTCACCATGCAAGCGCAAGCCCTGTATGACCTGTCACCTCTTTGGCGCGTGCTCCTGGTGGGCGCGGCGGTGGCGTTGTTGCCGCTGCTCTGGGTGTTCAGGCGCAACCGCACGTCGACCCGTCGCCTGCAGGCGTTGACGGTGCTGACGTTGTTCCTGAGTTTCGACCTGGTGTTGTTTGGCGCGTTTACCCGTTTGACCGACTCCGGTCTGGGTTGCCCGGATTGGCCTGGCTGTTATGGCCAGAGTTCGCCGCTGGAAGCACACAGCCAGATCGCGAGTGCGCAATCAGCCATGCCCACGGGCCCGGTGACGCATGGCAAAGCCTGGATTGAAATGCTGCATCGCTATTTGGCAACGGCGGTGGGCGGGCTCATTCTCGCGCTTACCCTGTGGCATTGGCGGCGCCGAAGCCAAGCGCCGAATGCCATTGAAAGCATCAGTCCCTGGTGGCCCCTGGGGACACTTGTCTGGGTCTGCGTGCAGGGTGCGTTTGGCGCCCTGACCGTGACCATGAAACTGTTTCCTGCAATCGTTACTTTGCACCTGCTCGGGGGTCTGCTGTTGCTGGCCCTGCTGACAGTACAGGCGACGAGCCTATCGCAGAACCATGAAGGGCGGCGGCCTCCGGAGGTGACGGGCGCAGAGCGCGGCTGGGTCTGGAGCGTGTTGATCCTGGTGTCGTTGCAGTCTGCGCTGGGTGCCTGGGTCAGCACCAATTACGCGGTGCTGGCCTGCGCTGAATTCCCCAAGTGTCAGGGCGCCTGGTGGCCGCTGATGGACTTTTCCTCCGGCTTCACTTTGTGGCGCGAACTGGGCATGACGGCAGATGGCAAGTTTCTCGGATTCGAAGCATTGACCGCCATCCATGTCGTGCACCGACTATTTGCCTTGGCGGTGTTCGTTGCATTGGTCGGTTTGGGTTGGAGGCTGTGGCGAAGCGTCGCCCTGCATGCGCAGTCGCGCTGGCTGCTGGCCCTGGCCGCGGCACAGTTCGCCACCGGTTTGAGCAACGTGGTGCTGGGCTGGCCTTTGGCGTCCGCAGTGCTGCACACCGGCGGCGCGGCAGCTCTGGTGGTGGTGCTGGTATGGACTCTGAACATGTGCGGCAGCTCGCAGCAGGGACGGGCATGAGGCACAGCGTCATGATCTTCAAACAGTACTACGCGCTGGCCAAGCCGCGCGTCATTCAACTGATCGTTTTCTGCGCCATGATCGGCATGGTGCTGGCGGTGCCGGGTGTCCCCAGTGGTGCCCAGATATGGCAGGCGGCGATGGCGTGTCTGGGCATCTGGCTCGTGGCCGGTGCCGCGGCCGCTTTCAATTGCCTGGTGGAAAAAGGTATCGACGCAAAGATGCGTCGCACGGCCTGGCGCCCCACCGCCAGGGGCGAACTCAGCGACTGGCAGGCACTGAGCTTTTCGCTCGTGTTGTGTGCGGCCGGTTCCGTGCTGCTCTATGTTTGTGTGAACCCGCTCACCATGTGGCTGACATTCGCCACCTTTGTGGGTTACGCCGTCGTCTACACCGTCATCCTCAAGCCCCTGACTCCGCAGAACATCGTGATCGGTGGTGCCTCGGGCGCCATGCCGCCGCTGCTGGGTTGGGCTGCGATGACGGGTGGCGTCGGGCCCGAGGCGATGATCCTGTTTCTCATTATTTTCCTCTGGACGCCGCCGCATTTTTGGGCACTGGCACTGTACCGCGTTGAAGACTACCGAAAGTCCGGCCTGCCCATGCTGCCCGTGACGCATGGCAACGAATTCACACGGCTCCAGGTTTTCCTGTACACGCTGTTGCTGTTTGCCGCCTGCCTCATGCCTTTTGTTTACGGTATGAGTTCGTGGCTGTATTTGCTGGTTGCCGCAGTCCTGAGTTTGGGCTTTTGCGCCCATGCGTTCTGGCTGTGGCAGGAATACTCCGACGCATTGGCGCGGCGCACATTTCGGTTTTCACTGATCCACTTGAGTGTGCTCTTTGCCGCGCTGCTGCTGGATCACTATCTTCTCTGAGGACATCATGAAATTGCTTTTCACTTTGAGATCGGTTGCGCGCCGGGCAATCTTGGCGCTGGCAGCGAGCTCGCTTTTTGCGCTGCCCGGCTGCTCCGGGGACAAGCCCAAGTTCAATGCCATCGATGTCACCGGCGCCGACTACGCACGCGATTTCCAGCTTACCGATCACAACGGACAGCCGCGCAGCCTGAAGGACTTCAAGGGCAAGGTCGTGGTCATGTTTTTTGGCTACACGCAATGCCCGGACGTGTGCCCCGCATCCATGGTGGAATTGGCCGAAGTGAAGAAATTGCTGGGGCCGCAAGGCGACCGGCTGCAAGGCCTGTTCGTCACCCTCGATCCGGAGCGCGACAAGCCCGAAATGCTCAAGGCCTACATGGCGAACTTTGATCCAGCTTTTCTGGCCTTGTACACCTCCGTGGACAAGTTGCCAGAGGTGGCCAAGGAGTTCAAGATCTACTACAAGAAAGTGGATGGACCCACGGCTACGAGTTACACCCTGGACCATTCAGCAGGCAGTTACGTTTTTGATCCTGAAGGGCGCGTGCGGTTGTTCGTACGCTACGGCAGCGGGGCCACTTCGGTCGCCGCTGACATCAAGCAGTTGTTGAAGTAGCGCGGGTAAAAGCGCTACGCGCAATTTGGCCGCCGCGCAGTCAACTCAAGCGTATTCAGCCAGCACCTTTTTCATCTTCTTCATGGCGGCGACTTCAATCTGGCGGATGCGTTCAGCGCTTACGCCGTAGACTGCCGCCAGTTCGTGCAGCGTCATCCCGCCCGAGCCGTTGTCGTTCACCTTGAGCCAGCGCTCCTGAACGATGGTGCGGCTTCGATCATCCAGTTCATTCAAGGCCATGGCAATGCCGTCGCTGGCAAGCAGGTCGCGCTGGTGCGACTCGATCACCGCGGTGGGTTCGTGCCTTGCGTCGGCGAGATAGGCGATTGGGCCGAAGCCCTCCTCGCCATCCTCGTTGGGTCCGGGGTCAAGCATGACGTCGCCGCCGGACAATCGCGTCTCCATCTCGATCACATCCTCGCGTTTTACCTTGAGATCGCGCGCCATGGACTCGATCTCGGATTCGTTCAGGGTGTCGCGGTGGGTCGCCTCATTTCCAGCCGCAGCGTCGGCTTTGAAGCTCTGCTTCATGGAGCGCAGGTTGAAGAACAGCTTGCGTTGGGATTTGGTCGTGGCCACTTTGACCATGCGCCAGTTCTTCAGGATGTATTCGTGGATCTCGGCCTTTATCCAGTGCAGCGCATAGCTCACCAGTCGCACACCGTGGTCCGGGTCGAAGCGGCGAACCGCCTTCATCAGGCCCACGTTGCCCTCCTGAATCAGATCGCCATGAGGCAGACCGTAGCCGAGGTATTGGCGGGCTACCGATACCACCAGACGCAAATGGGATAGCACCAGTTTCCCGGCAGCCTCCACATCGTTGTCGGCCCGCATCTTGCGCGCAAACTCCTGTTCCTGCTCCAGCGTCAGCATGGGCAGGCGGTTCACAGCCGAGATGTAGGCATCCAGGTTGCCAAGCGGCGGCACCAAGGCCCAAGGGTTGACCAAGGCAAGCGCGGAAGTTGATGTGCCAGAGAGGGCTGTCATGCCAGAACTCCTAAGTTTGGGTACATGGTCGCTATATTAGCACTCTATCGAATAGAGTGCCAAAGGCGGCCAAAATCCGGCGGTTTCATCTGCCGGCGCAGGTTCAGAAACTCACTCACAGTAATTGATTGGTATCAATTTTAAATATGCTGCGCAAAGACAAAGTAATGTGTAGAATCAGCCCTACTCCCATAACTACGAAAGTATTACCATGCTGAAATATCTTTCCTCCGGAGAGCAATCCCGCTTCTCCGAGCTGCAGGGCAAATTGGCCCAGTTCCTGATTACTGATGCGGAACAAAAGGAACTGTCGGCGCTGGTCAGCAAGGCCCAGAATACCGCGGCTGAGAGAATCAGGGCGATTGAATCCGTCCGACAATTGATCACCGAAAATGCAATAGATATTCAGTCGATATTCTCTGCGGAAATCATCCGACGCGCTGCAGCCGATGTTTCGGGTCCCCGTGCCGGCGGTGGGAAGAACCGCAACCAGCCAAAAACAACCAAACCGGTCAGCCGCACTGAGCAAGTGCTAATCCAGGTCAAGCTGGACAAAAGTGCTGGCGCTCCCAGCCGCTACAAAAAGGGCCAAAAATTGGGTAAATTCGTGTCGCGCAATTTCAAGCAATTGGATGCGGGTGGGCAGTTGGTGGAAAACCTGTTGAAATATGCGACACCCTTGGGCAAGACCTATTTTTCCACGCCCGAAGGCAAAGCTGAGCTGGACGCCTTCGCACAATTTGTGCGCAAGACTCCGGTGAATTCATGAACCTGTATTAGCCGACGAATAACAGCAGCATGGTCGACGACTTGAGCGGGGCGCCATCAGTGCGTCGCGCTTCTGCACAGTCTCGCAGAATGCCCAAGAGATGACCTCTTCTGCCACGACCCCTATGGGGCAACCGCGCCTGACCTCGCTCTCGCACGGTGGCGGTTGCGGCTGCAAGATTGCGCCGGGCGTGTTGTCCGAGATCCTGCGCGGCAGCAGCGCCATGCTGATGCCGCCTGAACTGCTGGTGGGCATCGAGACTTCGGACGACGCCGCGGTCTACAAGCTCAACGAAGAGCAGGCACTGATCGCCACCACCGACTTCTTCATGCCCATCGTCGATGACCCGTTTGATTTCGGTCGCATCGCCGCCACCAACGCCATCTCCGACGTCTACGCCATGGGTGGCACACCCATCATGGCGTTGGCCCTGGTGGGCATGCCTATCAGCGTGCTGTCCATCGAGACCATCGGCAAGATCCTGGACGGTGGCCAGTCCGTGTGTCGCGCCGCGGGGATTCCGATTGCGGGCGGTCACACCATCGATTCGGTTGAACCCATCTACGGCCTGGTGGCGCTGGGTCTGGTGCATCCGAAGCGCGTTAAGCGCAATGCCGATGCAAAGGTCGGCGACCGCGTCATTCTGGGCAAACCACTGGGCGTTGGAATCCTGTCGGCGGCGCTAAAGAAAGAAAAGTTGAGCGCTGATGGCTATGCACTGATGATTGCCGTCACGACCCAACTCAACACTCCCGGCCCAGATCTGGCCGCGCTTGACGGCGTGCACGCGCTCACCGACGTCACCGGTTTTGGACTGGCCGGTCACACGCTCGAACTGGCACGCGGCGCGCACTGCGCCGTGCACATTGACTGGGCACGGGTGCCGTTGATCGCCGGTGTGCGTGACCTGGCGGCGCAGGGCTTGGTAACGGGTGCCTCGGGTCGAAACTGGGGCGCCTATGGCGCTGATGTGCACATGTCCCAGAGTCTGGACGCGACCGATCAGGCGCTGCTGAGCGACCCGCAGACCAGCGGCGGGCTGCTCGTAAGCTGCGCGCCCGAAGCGGTGCCCGAGGTGCTGGCGACTTTTGCCCGGCATGGTTTTGCGTCTGCCGCAGAGATCGGGACAGTGCGGGCGCTGCACGGCGCACAGCGTCCGAGCCTGACGGTGGAATAGCTTCGTTGCGCTGTGGTGTGGCGGCAACCACCACAGCCAAAAGAATTCGAAAATTTTTGTCATCAATGCGGAAATCAGTTATATTTCGCCAAAATGTAAACCTTTACATTTTGGCGAAACAGGGCTCTTTGGCCCTCCACGAACTGCCCCATTGGGTGCTGCGAGACACGAAAAATGCCCGTTACGATCAAGGACGTTGCACGCGAGGCGAAGGTCTCGGTCGCGACCGTGTCACGCGCCCTCAACGGGCTGGACAGCGTGACCGTCAAGACGCGGGATCGGGTGATGAAGGTTGCGGCAGAAATGCACTTCATTCCGTCGAGTGCCGCGCGCAGCCTGATTTCCCGGCGCACGCAAACGATCGGCGTGTTGCTGCCGGACCTGTACGGTGAGTTCTTCTCTGAATTGATTCGCGGCATCGACCAGGCGGCACGTGCGCACGGCCTGCATTTGTTGATCTCCAGCACCCGCGGTGACGCTGCCGAAGCCGCTGCAGTCATGAAATCGCTGCATGGTCGCGTCGACGGTCTGCTGGTCATGTCCCCGCACGCGGACGCCGAGTTCCTGTCCCGCAATCTGCCCCGCAACCTGCCTGCCGTACTCATGAGTAGCCGCGCCACAGGCGGCGTTTTGCCATCGTTCAGTGTCGACAATTACGGCGGCGCGGTGTCGATGATGCGCCACCTGGTCGGGCGTGGTCATAGCCGCATTGCCATGATCAACGGACCAGAACACAACTTTGATGCACAGGAGCGCCTGCGCGGCTATCGCGATGCCATGGCGCAGTTGGTGCCGGGCACCGAAGAGCTTGTGCTGCAGGGCGATTTTTCCGAAGAGTCTGGCTGGCGCACGGGAAACCAGATTCTTGCCTTGGCGCAACGCCCCACGGCGGTTTTTGCGGCCAACGACATGATGGCCATCGGTTGCCTGTTTGCGCTGAACGAAGCCGGTGTGCAGGTGCCCGGTGAAATCGCCCTGGCCGGTTTTGACGACATTCCGATTGCGCGTTTTGTATCGCCTCCCTTGACCACGGTGCGCGTACGTATTGCAGAGTTGGGGTCCATGGCGCTGGAACGTCTGGCCATGGGCATTGAACACCCTGAGCGCATGTCGGCGTCCCCACAGACGTTGCGCTGCGAACTGGTGGTGCGGAGTTCCTGCGGGCGACCGCAGGAGGGGTTGGTATTGGTGGGTTCAACAAAAGTCCGGTAAATCGTGATTTCAACAGGAGAAAAACAGTGAGACAACATTTCAAAATGCACAGATTCAGCAAGACCATCATCGCCGGCCTGATCACTGGCGGTGCCCTGCTGACGCAACCGGCGTTCGCTCAACTGAGCAGTGCCACCATTCGCGGGCAAATCACTCAGGCCGGAGCCCCGGCCACGACGCCGGTACAAATTGTCGCCACCAACAAGGCCACCGGCGTGGCGCATAAGGCGACCGCAAGGGCCGACGGGACCTATGTCCTGCTCGGCTTGCCGCCGGGCAGCTACGCCATCAGCGTGGTGGGTTCCAAGGAGACGTCGCAGGAAGTGACGGTGCAGGTGGGGGAAACCGCTTCTGTCGATCTGGCCTTGGCGGGTGCATCCGGGGCGACGCTGGACCGAGTCGAGGTCGTTGGTTCACTGCAACGCAAGGACGTGAAGAACTCCGAGGTCGGCACCAGTGTGTCACCCAAACAGATGGACTCGCTACCTCAGATCACGCGCAACTTCCTGTCCTTCGCCGATCTGGCGCCGGGTGTGCGCTTTGAAACTGATCAGGTTTCGGGCTTCACGAAGATGCAAAGCGGCGCTCAAAGCGCGGACCACGTGAACGTGTTTGTCGACGGTGTCAGCCAGAAGAACTACGTTCTGACCGGTGGTGTATCGGGCCAGGACAGCAGCCGTGGCAACCCCTTTCCGCAGGCAGCCGTGGCTGAATACAAGGTCATCTCGCAGAACTACAAGGCAGAGTTTGATCAGGTCAGTAGCGCCGCCATCATCGCGGTATCCAAGACCGGTGGCAACGAAACGCATGGTGAAGCCTTTTGGGATCACACTGGCAGCAGTCTGACAAAAATGGACCCGTTCCAGCAAAAGGCGGCAGCAGCGGGAACACCGCGGCCTTCTTACAGCCAGGATCAATATGGTTTTAGCGTGGGTGGCCCGATCGTCGAGGACAAGATCCACTACTTCGTCAGCTACGAAGCCAAGGACAATACCAATCCGCGCCAAGTCTCGATGCAAAACCTGAGCGGCGTCGGAGGGGTAGTCCCGGCCCTGATCGCCGCAGAACAGGGATCTTCAACGAACAGGTTCAAGGAGGACTTGCTGTTCGGCAAGATCGACTGGCAGTTGTCAGATGATCAGAGTCTGGAAATCACCGCCAAGTACCGCTCCGAAAAAGACGCAGGGCTGCCGGAAAACTGGTCACTTAGCGGGATCAGCAATACCAAGGACAGATCCAATGACGAAACTCGGTTGGACGTGCGGCACGTGCTGACGCGCGACAACTGGTTGAACGAAGCCCACCTGGGCTATGAGCATTCCAACTGGAATCCACATCCAACAATCAACGCTCCCCTGATCCAGTACAAGACCACCGGATGGGGCGATATCATCTGGACCGGCGGAAGCCCGGACTTGCAGAACAAAGGGCAAACGGCAACGCTGTTGCAGGACGATCTGACCTATACCGGCATTGCGACGCACACG
This sequence comes from uncultured beta proteobacterium, assembly GCA_903832285.1. Lineage (GTDB taxonomy): Bacteria > Pseudomonadota > Gammaproteobacteria > Burkholderiales > Burkholderiaceae_C > CAIKVZ01. The sequence goes on from CAILAY010000159.1 coordinate 55,016, forward strand.
CTCAAGACGGGTGTCAAACTGAAGATCGCTGAATTCGACATGTCCGGTACGCAGAATGCGGTGGTGAACATGGCGCGCTTCATTCAGCCCGACGGTACGGTCAATCAAACACTGAACCCGGACGTCATCTTCAGCCCGGCAACAGCACCCGTCAAAGCGAAATTCAAAGACAACCAGTTCGGCATTTACCTGCAGGACGACTGGCAGGTGAGCAAGCAGACGGAACTCAATCTCGGCGTGCGCTGGGATTACGAGGACAACATGCTGAATAACAAGTATGTCATGCCGGCAGACCGTGTGGCAGCGTTGATGGGCCCAGATACCCGCGCCGGAGCGGCACCAGGCCAGACCTACGCCCAATCCTTGGCCAAGGGCGGCATCAATATCAGTGACTACATCGGGACTGGCAATCGCAAGTCATTCACCGGCGCCATCCAACCGCGACTCGGCACGTCGTATGACATCACGGGCGACAAGGGTTCGGTGCTGTTTGCGGGCTGGGGTCGCGCCTACGACCGCACATTGGCAAACAACACGCTGGATGAACTCAGCAAGAACATGGCGGCGAACGGTGAAATTTGGGGCATCAAGAACAACGTCAAGATGCCGTTCACCGATCAGTTCAGCGTGGGTCTGCGCCAGAAATTGGGGAACTGGAACGGTGAAGTGACTTACACCAAATCACAACAGTTCAATCAATTTGTGCTGTTCTCGGGCAACCGCGATCCGAACGGCGGCTTTGGTGGCTCTGGCCCGGCAGATCCGCTCTGGGGCGGAGCACCCGGGTTCGGCAATCTGGTGCTCGGTGACTTCACCGGAAAGACCCGCACGCAGACCATCTTCCTGAAGGCTGACAAGCCATACACCAAGACGTCCGGTTGGGGCACAACCATCGCGTATACCAACAGCAAGGGTGAAACGACCAACGCCGAGGGGACGACCGATGTGTTCTCGTGGACTTCGGGTCCCGGAGGCAAGTTTGCAGGCACCGGTCTGCATGCGAGCAACGACGTGGAGCGTCACCGTGTGGTCGCGACGGGCATCGTGGACATTCCCTATGGCTTCCTGCTGTCGGGCAAGCTGACCTGGGGCTCGGGGTTGAACTACACCTACATGGATTGCTCGGCGGGTTGCGCCTGGTTCCACGACAAAACGCAGGCCTCGACCACGCAACTTGACGCCGGAGTGTCCAAGGAATTCGCGCTGCCTGGGAAGACCCGGATCGTGGCCCGAGTTGACGTCATCAACCTGCTCAATGCCAACAACTGGGGCGCCTACGATCGGTTCCCTTGGGACTCGACATATCAACAGCCGACAGGAATGTCGGGCCCGATGCGCACCATCAAACTGGGCCTAAAATTCCTCTTCTAGGCTGAATCACTGGGCCTCCCGCAGTGACGATCATTTTCGTCACTGCGGCGGTCGCCCTGACAGAGTTTGATGTCCAAACCTGGAAGGGGTTGTGTGCCCTGACGCCCGCAGTCATCGATTTGCGCAGCCCGTGGCGGGAAGTACCATCAGCCTCATGATCGCCATGCCCAGTCATCTTTCGGGCAAGCGATCCGTTGCGCTCTTCAACATATTCTATGAACGTCCAAACCCGCCAACCCTGGCTGATCGCGCCGCTGGTCACGTTGCTGATTGCCGGCCTTTTGGGCGGCTGCGTGGGCGGTTGCAGCAGCTCTGGCGGCGGGGCCACAACCAGCACGCCGGGCACGCCAGCCGCGCTGCTTCCGCCTCCCCTGCCGATCCCCGCGCCGCCGTTGCCCGCGCTGTTTGACGACCTGCAAAAAAGCACGTTCAACTTTTTCTGGGACACGGCCAATCCGGTCAACGGCATGGTGCCCGACCGCTGGCCCAATCCGCCGTTTGCCAGCATTGCCTCCGTGGGTTTTGCGCTCACCGCCTATGGGGTTGGAGTCGAACGCGGCTACATCACGCGCTCTCAGGCCCGGGACCGCACGCTGACCACGGTGCGCTTTTTCCGCGATGCGCCGCAGGGCCCAGAAGCCACCGGCAAATCCGGCTACAAGGGGTTTTTCTATCACTTTCTGGACATGACTACAGGCGCTCGGTTTGACAAGACCGAACTCTCCACCGTGGACACTTCGCTGCTGCTGGCGGGCTTGCTGTTTTCCCAGTCCTACTTCGACGGCGCTGACGCGCAGGAGACGGAAATCCGCGCTGCGGTGGACACAATTGCGGGTCGCGTGGATTGGGCCTGGGCGCAGCAAAATCATGCGCCCAAAGTGAGCATGGGCTGGTTGCCTGAAAGCGGTTATATCAACGCGGACTGGGCTGGTTACAACGAAGCCATGCTGGTGGTCCTGATGGGGTTGGCCTCGCCGACGCAGCCTTTGGCCGCGTCGGTCTGGACCGATCTGACTGCCACTTACGACGCCGATTGGAGTCGCACGCAGGGCTACGACTACCTCAGCTTTCAGGCGCTGTTTGTGCACCAGTTCACGCACCTGTGGGTGGATTTTCGCAGCATCCAGGACGCGTACATCAAGGGCCGAGGAATCGACTATTTCGAGAACAGTCGCCGTGCCACTTATGCACAACGCGCCTACGCCATCGCCAATCCCTTGCATTGCAAAGGCTATGGCGCCAACATATGGGGCATCAGTGCCAGTGACGGACCGGGGGATCTCAAAGTGGTTGACTATGCGGGGCAGCAGCGCCAGTTCAAGGACTATTTTTCGCGCGGCGTTGGTTTGCCTGATCCGTTTGACGACTGCACCATCGCACCCTCGGCGGCTACCTCGTCGCTACCTTTTGCGCCCGAGTTGGTGATTCCTGCGGTGCAGGAGATGCAGCAAACTTACGGTGCCACGCTCTACGCCCAGTACGGATTTCTTGAGGCCTTCAATCCGAGCTTTGTCGACATCCAGGCCACGCTGAGCAACGGGCGCGTGGCGCCGGGTTTTGGCTGGGTGGACACCGCCTATGTGGGCATCGACCAAGGACCGATGGTGGGCATGATCGAAAACTATCGCAGCGACTTCGTCTGGCGCACGATGCGCAAGAACACCAACCTGCGGCGTGCCTTGCTAAGCGCCGGGTTCAGCGGCGGCTGGCTGAACTGAAGATGCTGGCGCCACGCCGCTTTCTGGCGCGCTTGTCCGGCTCCATCGGCCTGGCGTGCCTGTTGGCGTTGGCCGCATGTGCGCCCCGGCAGGAAACGGTGAGCTTCTGGGCCATGGGGCGCGAGGGCGAAGTCGTGGCCGAACTGTTGCCCGAGTTTGAACGCACACATCCCGGTATCAAGGTGGTGGTGCAGCAATTACCCTGGACCGCTGCACACGAAAAATTGTTGACCGCGTTTGCTGGCGATGCCACCCCTGACGTGGCGCAGTTGGGCAACACCTGGATTCCGGAGATGGCCGCGCTGGGTGCATTGGAACCATTGCGGCCGCGCGTTGCAACCTCGAGCGTGATTGTGCAGACCGATTACTTCCCAGGCATCTGGGACACCAATGTGATCGGCGGCGAAGTCTTCGGCGTGCCCTGGTATGTGGACACACGGCTGCTGTTTTATCGCAAGGATCTGCTGGCGCAGGCGGGCTTCACCGCACCGCCCTCAACCTGGGACGAATGGCGAAAGATGCTGGCCGCGATCAAGGGCAAGGCGGGAGCAGAGCGTTACGCGGTGCTGCTGCCCGTGAACGAGTTCGAACCGCTGCTGGTGCTGGGATTGCAGCAGGGCGCGCCGCTGCTGCGCGACGACGGACGTTGGGGAAATTTTCGCAGCGACGACTTCCGCAAGGCATTGGGTTTTTACCGCGAGATGTTCGAGCGCGGCTGGGCGCCGGCCATGACCAACAACCAGATCGCGAATCTATACACTGAGTTTGGTCGTGGCTACTTTTCTTTCTACGTCTCGGGTCCGTGGAACATCGGCGAGTTCAAACGCCGTTTGCCAACCGAACAGCAAGACCAATGGATGACGGCCCCCATGCCGGGGCCGGAGGGACCGGGCGCGTCCACTGCAGGCGGCTCCAGTCTGGCTGTTTTCAAGGCGTCCAGGCACAAGGCGCAGGCCTGGGCGCTGGTGGAATATTTGTCCAGTCCGGCAGTGCAAGAGCGCTTTCACGCGCTCACGGGAAACCTGCCGCCACGTCGTTCCGTGTGGGCCACAGCAGCCCTGGCGAACGATGTCTATGCGCAGGCATTTCGAGCGCAACTGGAGCGGGTCAAGCCCTCGCCCAAGGTGCCCGAATGGGAGCGCATCGCCAACGAAATGCAGTTGCTCGCGGCTCAGGTGGTGCACGGCAAGCTCACGGTGGACCAGGCCGTGACGGAACTGGACGCAAGAGTGGATGCCTTCCTCGAAAAGCGTCGCTGGATGCTGAAGCAGGGGGGTGCCAAACCATGAAACGACATCTGCCAATCCGTGTCGCGGCCTGGGGTTTTGTCGGTCCGGCGCTACTCTCCATCGCCGCATTTTTCGTGTTGCCGGTGTTGGCGGCGCTGGCCTTGAGCGTGACGGACTTCGACCTGTACGCTCTGGCTGATTTGCGCAACCTGCGCTTTGTCGCACTGGACAACTATCTTGCGCTGCTGCACAAGCCGCTGTTCTGGCAGGCGCTGGGTAACACCGCATACTTTGTCGTCGTGGGTGTGCCGCTGTCCATTGTTGCGTCGCTCGCCTGTGCCTTGTTGCTGCACTCCAAACTGGCGCGCTTCAAGCCGTTTTTTCGCACCGCGCTGTTTGCCCCGGTGGTCACCACCGTGGTCGCCGTGGCCGTGATCTGGCGCTATCTTTTCCATGTGCGCTACGGCCTGCTGAACTACGGTCTCGGTGGATTGGGCATCGGTCCGATCGACTGGCTGGGTGATCCGCACTGGTCCATGCCCACCATCATCCTGTTCGCCGTGTGGAAGAACTTTGGCTACAACATGATCATCTTTCTGGCCTCACTGCAAAGCGTGCCGGAAGACCTGTACGAGGCCGCCCGCATCGACGGTGCAAACGCGGTCGAGCAGTTCTGGCACATCACCCTGCCGATGCTGGGGCCAACCCTTTTGATGGTCAGCATCATGACCATGGCGGGCTATTTCCAGATGTTTGCCGAGCCCTACGTGATGACACAGGGCGGTCCGCTGCAAAGCACCTACAGCGTGCTGTATCTGATGTACGACGAAGGCTTCAAGTGGTGGAACCTGGGTTTCGCCTCTTCGGTGGCGTTTGTGTTGTTCGCCATGATGCTGGTGCTGACGCACGGCCTGCTGTGGTTTGCGCGGCGCAAGGGGGCATTGTGAAATCGCGTGCCATGAAGCAACCGGTTGCCACCGCCATCGTCAACGGTCTGCTCATCGGCATTGCGACGGTGAGCCTGGCACCGCTGTTGTGGATGCTGTCGGTGTCGTTCATGGTGGCGGGCGAGGCCAGCACGTTTCCGCCGCCGCTGTTGCCGGCGCACGCCACGCTCGCCAACTACCGCGAGTTGTTCGAGCACGCCGGTATGGGCCGCTACTTCCTGAACAGCACTTTGCTGGCGAGCGCTGTGACCCTGATCTCGCTGCTGTTCAACGTGATGGCCGGCTACGCCTTCGCCAAGCTGCCGTTTCCCGGACGCGAACCGATCTTCAAGGCCATGCTGGCGGCGTTGGTGATTCCGGGGCAGGTGGCCATGATGCCGCTGTTCCTGATGCTGAAGAACATGGGACTGGTGAATACTTATGGCGGCATTTTGATTCCGGGCCTGGCCAGCATCTTCGGCATATTTCTGGTGCGCCAATACGCGCGTACGATCCCCGATGACTTGCTGGAGGCGGCGCGCATCGACGGCGCCAGTGAGTCCCGCATCTTCTTCAGCATCGTGCTCCCGCTACTCAAACCGGTGCTGGTGACCTTGGCGATCTTCACCTTCCTGGGTTGCTGGAACGATTTCATGTGGCCGCTGATCGTGCTCACCGACAGCGACCTGCACACCTTGCCGGTGGCATTGTCGGCGTTGTCGCGTGAGCACGTGCAGGACAACGAATTGATGATGGCGGGCTCGGTGGTGACCGTGCTGCCCGTGCTGGCGCTGTTCCTCGTGATGCAGCGCTACTACATCCAGGGTTTGCTGATGGGGAGCGTGAAGTGATGCTGTGGCGGGTGGCGGTGTGGGCCGCGTTGGCTCTGGCAGGTGCGATGCCAGCCGCGCGAGCGCAGCCAGTCGAAGTGGGAACAGGCCGCTTGCTGGACAACTTCGAAGACATCACGCCGTGGAGCGCCAGCGCTTCCGATCAGGTCAAGGCCACGCTGCGCCAGGTGGATGGCGTCAAGGGTCGGGCGCTGTGTCTGGACTACGATTTCAATGGTGTTGCGGGCTACGCTTTCGCACGGCGCGCCCTGCCTCTGGATTTTCCCGAGAACTACCGCTTCGACTTGCAGGTTCGCGGTGACGGTCTGAGCAATCAGCTGGAAGTCAAGTGGGTGGACGCCAGCGGCGACAACGTCTGGTGGGCCCGGCGGCGCGACTACACGCCGAGCACCGAGTGGCAGCCATGGGCCATCAAGAAGCGCCACATTGACTTGGCCTGGGGACCGACCTCAGACAAGCAGTTGCGCCGCACGGCGTCGATGGAACTGGTGGTGTCCAGCGGCAAGGGAGGTGGGCGCGGCTCGCTCTGCTTCGACGAGTTGCACTTCACCACCTTGCCAGCGCCCAGCGGCGCGGCTGACGCTCCCGTCATCAGCGCGGCGGCGGCAAGTCTTGCCGATGCCGCGCAGGTGCGGGTGGACCTGGGCCAGCCGCGTGAGTTTGGCGGCGTGGTGTTGCACTGGTCGGCGCAGGCTGCAGCGTCGCGCTACGACGTGCAGTTTTCCAACGACCAGGAGCACTGGATAACGGTACGCAGCGTGCAGCAAGCAGCGGGTCGGGATCAGTACGTGCTGCTGCCTGAATCCGAAACACGATTCCTGCGTTTGTTGCTTCATGACGCCGCGACAGTCGCCCCAAAGCTTGACAGCATCGAAGTGCGCGACGTGGCCTTCGGCGCCAGCCCCAATGCCTTCTTTCAGGTCATAGCCAAAGAATCTGCGCCGGGCCTTTATCCGCGCGGGTTTTCCGGTCAACAACCGTATTGGACGCTGGTGGGTGTGGATGGCGGCAGCGATTCCGGCTTGATTGGCGAAGACGGCGCCATCGAGGTGGGCAAAGGCGGTTTTTCCATCGAGCCCTTTCTGATTACCGGTCCCGGTGCGGCCGGACGCGTGACCTGGGCGCAGGTGCGCGCGACGCAGACCTTGCAGGAGGGCTATCTGCCCATTCCCACGGTGCACTGGCAGTATCAGGACCTCGCACTGGACGTCACGGCCGTTGCCTCTGGCAGCACGCAGCAAGCACAACTGCTGGGCCGCTACACGCTGGTCAACCGTGGCAGCAAGGCGCGCAGCTTCAAGCTGGTGCTGGCGTTGCGACCGTTCCAGGTGAATCCGCCGATGCAGTTTCTCAATACGCCCGGCGGCGTCAGCGACATCCACTCCATCGCATGGGATCGGCAGGCGGTATCGGTCAATGGCCAGCGTCGCGTCTGGCCGCTGGAAGTGCCGGACGCCTTTGCTTCTTCGGGCTTCCAGGCCGGGCACATCTTGGACAAAGTGGAGCGCTCCAGCAGCAACGCTGCGCAAAGTCTGAATGATGATTTTGGCTATGCCAGTGGCGCGCTCGTCTACCAGGTCACGCTGCCGCCGCACGGGCGAAAGACCTTCCATTTGCTGATGCCGTTGTACGGCGCGGTGCAGCTTCCTCCCGATGCCCGACGCAGTGCACGTTGGGCCGAACAACAGCACAAGGTCGTCGCCGATGCCTGGCGCGAAAAGCTCAATCGCGTCAGCTTGCAAGTGCCCGTTGCGGGGCAGCATGTGGCGGACACTTTGCGCTCTTCGCTGGCGCACATGCTGATGTCGCGCGACGGTCCCGCGCTGCAACCAGGCACGCGTTCCTATGCGCGCTCCTGGATTCGCGACGGCGCGATGATGGTTGAAGGCCTGCTGCGTCTGGGGCAGAACCGCGTGGCCAGCGATTTCGTCGAGTGGTTCGCGCCGTACCAATTCGACAGCGGCAAGGTGCCGTGTTGCGTGGACAAGCGTGGCGCCGATCCGGTGCCGGAAAACGACAGCCACGGCGAGTTGATTTTTGCCATCGCCGAGCTCTACCGCTACACCCACGACAGTGCCCAACTGGAGCGCCTGTGGCCGCACGTGGAGCGTGCCGCGAACTACCTGGAGACGCTGCGCCAGAGCGAACGCAACCCACAAAATCGCGCGGGCGAAAGAGCCGGCTTCTGGGGCATGATGCCAGCGTCCATCAGCCACGAAGGCTATTCGGCCAAGCCCATGCATTCGTACTGGGACAACTTCTGGTCACTGCGCGGCTTCAAGGACGCAGCGTTCATTGCCGATGTGCTGGGACATGCCGCGGCGGGAAAACGCATCGCTGCAGAACGCGATGAATTCCGGCGCGAGTTGCATCAGTCGCTTGCCCTGACCGCGCAACGGCACCAGATCGACTACCTTCCCGGTGCGGCCGAACTCGGAGATTTCGACGCCACCTCCAGCACCGTGGCGCTGTCCCCCGGCGGCGAGCAATCGCGTCTGGATCCGGAGCTGTTTAAGGGCACGTTCGAGCGCTATTGGAACAACTTCGTTGCGCGCCGCGACGGTCCCGCGGACTGGGAAGACTACACGCCGTATGAACTGCGCACGGTGGGATCGATGCTGCGCCTGGGGCAGGCCGGGCGTGCCCACGAAGCTCTGACGTTTTTCTTTGGGGACCAGCGCCCGCAGGGCTGGAACCAGTGGGCCGAAGTGGTGGGACGCGAGGTGCGCCAGCCGCGCTTTGTGGGCGACATGCCGCACACCTGGATCTCCAGCGACTACGTGCGATCGGCGCTCGACATGTTCGCGTACGAGCGGGAAGACGATCAGGCGCTGGTGCTGGCGGCCGGCATCCCCGTGGCCTGGATGCAGGGCAGCGGCGTCGCCGTCTCGGGTCTGCGCACGTCCTGCGGCACTTTGGGATACCGCCTGCGTTTAGTACGCGGTCAACTGCATCTGGATCTGCAGCCGGGGGTGACCTTGCCTGCGGGTGGCCTTGTGTTTCAATGGCCTGGCAAAACCAGGCCGCCGCAGGCCATGGTGAACGGCAGACCGTTGCCGTGGGATGGGATGACACTGAGGGTGTTGTCCATTTGAGGTTTTCAGTTTTCTCTCGAAGGTGGGTTTCAGCATTGGACAGTCCATGACAAGACGCAATTGGTTGCCGGCTTCGTTGCTGTTGGCAATCCATGGCGCTGCCGCGCTGGCCGATCCGCTGCCGGTGCAGGCTTTCTTTTCCAAACCCGCGATAGGCGTTGTTTCGCTGTCGCCGTCGGGAAAGACACTGGCGGCAACACTGCTGGGCGGGCGCGGCCGCATGGAACTGGCGATTGCCGATCTCGATCAGCAGCCCTTGAAGTTCAAGACAGCCGCGTGGCTGCGCGACTACGATGTCGCCGATGTCTCGTGGGTCAATGAAAAGCGCATGGTCTTCCAGGCCTACGACTCGCAGGCAGGCAGTTGGGCTGGAGTTTCCGGTCTTTGGGCTGTCGATGCCGACGGCGAAAACGGGAAGCTCCTGATCGACCCCAAGTACGGCGGCTATCGGCTCATGGCAACCAAGTCAACAAACGTGTTGCCCGGCGAATGGGCGCTGTTTTCGACGTTGACCGACGGAACGGACGATGTCTTGATCGCAGAGTTGCCGGCATACAACTCGCGACTCGAGACGGTGACGCTGGCCAGGCTCAATACGCGCATGGTCTGGCCGGTGCGTCTGACCAGTGATGCGCCGGATGGAGCTTACAACTGGATCGTTGACGGCAAAGGAATTCCGCGCTGGGTCGAGAGCTTCGCCGATATGAAGCGGCACATCTTTGAACGCACTCAGGACCGCTGGAGGGAGGTCGCCAGTTTCGATGCGACTCGCCCGGTCGGTTGGGCCCCGCGCTTCTTGATCGAAGACCAGTTGTTTGTCGCGGCCGAATCGGGTTCAAGCGTTGGTTCGCGTTTGACGCTGTTCGACGCTGGCAGCGCCGCGCCAGGCGCGGTGCCGATTCTTGCGGCCCCTGGGTTTGACGTAGGGAACAATGCTCACCCGCTGATCGACGCGGACAGCAAGCGACTGCTCGGATGGCGCTACACGCTGGACTCCGTCTACACGCGGTGGATCGACGCAACGATGCTCAAGGCACAGGCTCTTATCGATGATGAAATTCCCCAGCACATCAATCTGATTCATTGCCAATCATGTCTTAGTGCGAAGCGCTGGCTCGTGTCCAGCATTTCTGATCGAGATCCAACAGCTTATTCGATCTTCGAGCCCGCCACGGGGCGACTCCAGGCCATCGGCAGTCCCTATCCGCAGATACTCCCCAAAGACTTGGGAGCGCGCAGTTTTCACCGGATCAAGGCGCGGGACGGCGCTGATTTGCCGGTGTACATGACCCTGCCGGGAGGCTCCTCCGTCAAGAATCTTCCGGCGGTGGTGCTGGTCCACGGCGGGCCCTGGTCTCGTACGAGACTCGAATTCGGCATGGTGGCGCAGTTCCTCGCGTCGCGTGGCTACGTCGTTATCGAACCCGAATTTCGTGGCAGCACCGGCTATGGCACGGCGCATTTTGTCGCAGGCTGGCGCCAATGGGGGCTGGCGATGGAAGATGACTTGCAGGACGCCCTGCAATGGGCCATCGGCAACGGTTGGGTGGATGGTCGGCGCGTCTGCATCATGGGCGCCAGCTATGGTGGCTATGCGGCCTTGATGGGCGTGGTGCAGCACCCTGGCAGCTATCGCTGCGCCATCAGCTGGGTTGGCGTGACCGACCTGCCGGAGTTGCTGAAAAATGATCGTTTCAGTTGGGGCGCAAAGGATGTCACCACCGTGATAGAAGAACTTTCCATCGGTGATCCCGAACTTCAGCGGGACAAGCTCAAGCAAACTTCACCGGTGTTCCGTGCCGCCGCTATTCATGTGCCCGTGTTGGCAGCCTGGGGCAAGGATGATCTGCGCGTGCCGATCGAACAGGGACGTGATTTCCGGGATGCGGCAAAACGCGCGGGTGTCGATCTGGAATATGTCGAATACGCCGAAGAAGGTCACAACTGGCTCAAGGCGGAGACGTCCATCGATTTCTTCACCCGCGTCGAGAAGCTGCTGGCGCGCACCATCGGACAAAAGTGACGCGCGCGGTGCCACCGCTTGGCGCGGACGCTAGCCCAGCAGCACGCGCAGGCGATGGATCGCGCCGTCCTTGAGCAGCGCCACTGCCACGACATCTGGGGTGCACGCAACGCTGGCATCGTCCAGCGTTGCCGATACAACGCCCTGAGCCCTGCGCTGCGGGTTGGTGACCTCGATCTCGTAGCGGGTGCCGTCACCCAGCCGATAACGCATCGTGTAGCCCGGCCAATCGTCTGGAATTCGGGGCGCCAGTCGCAGCGTGTTGCCGCCTTCGATGGAGAAGCCCAACAGGGATTCGATCGCCACGCGGAACATCCAGCCAGCCGATCCCGTGTACCAGGTCCAGCCGCCACGGCCCACGTGCGGCGCCACGCCGTAGATGTCGGCGGCGATCACGTAGGGTTCGACCTTGTAGCGGTCCGCGTCAGCGGCATGGCTGCTGTGGCTGATGGGGCTGAGCATCTTCAGCAACTGCGCGGCGCGCTCACGCCGTCCGGCCATGGCCATGGCCTTCACCACCCACAGCGCAGCGTGGGTGTACTGGCCGCCGTTCTCGCGCACGCCCGCGACGTAGCCCTTGATGTAGCCGGGATCGTGCGGCGTGTTCTCGAACGGCGGCGTGAGCAGCCGGATCAGCTTGTCATCATCGTTGATGAGATGTTGTTCCAGCGCGTCCAGCGCCTTGTCTGCGCGCTCGGACGGGGCCACGCCGGAGATGATGGCCCAGGCCTGCGCCAGGGCGTCGATCTTGCATTCGTCGCTGTCCCTGGAACCCAGTGGAGCGCCGTTGTCGTACCAGGCACGCCGGTACCAGTCGCCGTCCCAGCCCGAGTCGTTCAGCGCCAGCAACAGGTCCGCGCGATGCTTCCGGTACCTTGAGGCACGGGCACGGTCGCTGCGCGTATCGCACCATGGCAGGAAGTCGCCCAGGATGGTGTAGAGGAAGAAGCCCATCCACACGCTTTCACCTTGGCCTTCCCGCCCGACGCGGCTCATGCCGTCGTTCCAGTCGCCGCAACCGAACAAGGGAAGGCCGTGCACCCCCCGGGCGAGCGAACGGTCAATCGCGCGGCAGCAATGCTCATACACGTCGGCGCTTTCACCCGAGTCGCTGGGCTGCAGATAGCGTTCGTCTTCTTCCGTGGCCAGGAATTCGGCACTGACAAACCGGGCCTGCTCCTGCATCACGCTGTCGTCACCGGTGGTGTTGATGTAGTAGGCGGCAAGGTAGGGCAGCCACAGCAGGTCGTCGGCAAAGCGCGTACGCATACCTTTGCTCAAGGGCGGGTGCCACCAGTGCAGCACGTCGCCTTCGACAAACTGGTGTGCAGCGTTGATCAGGATTTGCTGGCGCGTCAGATCGGGGCGCAGGTAGATGAGCGAGGCCGCGTCCTGCAACTGGTCGCGAAAACCGTAGGCCCCACCCGACTGGTAGAACGCCGTGCGGCCCCACATGCGGCACGCCAGATTCTGGTATGGCAGCCAGCCATTGACCATGATGTCGATCTCTCGGCAGGGCGTTTCGATCTGCATGCCGCCCACCAAATCGTGCCAGAACTCGCGTACCTGCGACAGCGCGGCGTCGACGGCACCGGGAACCCTGAGGCGCGCAAGCAGTGGCGCCAGTTCGGCCTCATCACTGACCTCACCCAGGAAGAAACTCAACTCGCCCGTCTCGCCGGGGGAGATGTCGAGCGTGGCGTGCAAAGCGGCACAGGGCTGGCTTCCGATGGCCTGATTCAGCGGGCCGCCGCGACGCACGGCCTGCGGCGCGGCCATGCTGCCGGGTTGCCCCAAAAATGCGGCTCGATCTGCGGCCCAACTCAGGCTTTCAGTCTGATCGACGGCGGCGAAGGCCACGCGCTGGGCAAACGCACCCGCTTGTGGGTTGCGGGCGCACAGCGCCGCGACGTCGCGGTCGAATGCAACGCTGACATCGGCTTGCGTGGCCTCGGGTGCGACGCCCAGCACCCAGCGGTTAAAGCCGTAGACCGAGAGCCTGCGCGTCTTTGTGCCGGTGTTCTTCAGGCGCAGGCGCAGCACGCGAACCGGATCATGTTGCGGCACGAACATGCAGGCTTCCTGCTCCAGTCCGTGTGCGTGCAGGTACCAGGTGGAATAGCCAAAACCATGGCGCACCTCGTAGTCCGCGCTCGCCGGCGCCGGACCCGGCAGGGGCGACCAGAAGGCGCCCGAGTCGTCGTCGCGCACATAACAGGCATCGTCATGGGTATCGCTGATGGGGTCGTTGCTCCAGGGCGTCAAGCGGTGCTCGCGGCTGTTGCCCGCCCACATCGTGCCCGCGCCTTTTTCACTCACGACTACGCCACACAGGGGATTGGCCAACACATTGGTCCAGGGCATCGGCGGCAGCTTCAGACCCGCGGCGCCCTGGTGTGGCAGGCGGATGACGTATTCGCTGCCGTCGGCACTGAAGCCACCGTAACCATTGAAGAATTGCAGTGCCTCGGGCGTCACGCCCGTACCGGGCTCGGCCGCAAAGGGCTGCTGCGTTGGCAGCGTCCCGCGCTGATCGCCTGCGCCCTGACTCAGGTCCGCCCAAACGCTGTCCGGAGGTGGCGCTGTGGCCGGATCCTTTGGCGCACCGCTTGCCTTTGCCTGCGCAAACAGCGACCTCACGTCAAGCGCTGACCAGCTGACTGCGGCTTGCAGCAAGCCGGCGCGATCGGGCGCAACGCCCAGGGCAAAGCACAGCGTCTGCGACTCGCCAGGCGCCAATGTGATGACGGTGCGAAGCGCCAGCGCGGGGTCCAGCACATTGCCCGTGCTGCCACTGAGACGCGTGTTGTCCGCGAGCGCCACCGGGGCGCTGCAGTCGCGCCCACGGCCGATGAAACGAGCGCGCTCACTCTCCCACTCCGTAACCCTGTTCTGCAGCAGCGTCATCGCCACGCAGGGATGGTTTTCGGTGTTGCTGCGTGCACGGCGCTTGGCCAGCAACGTTTGCACATCGGGATGCCATTCGGTCTGCACGAAGAGCTTGGAGAAGGCGGGGTGACCGGCGTGATCAGCAGGGTCGTTCAGCACCACTTCGAGATAGCTCGTGACTTCGATGCGGCGCTCACTTTGGCCGTGATTGTCCAGGCGCACGCGGCGCAGTTCCAGCAATCCATCCGGGCTCAGGCAGATGTCGGTGCGCGAGGCGACGCCGTGGTGCGTGCGTCGAATGCTCGCCACAGCGCCGGAAATCGTCACCTCGCCCGCGCTTTGCCCGGGCACCGGGGAGGCGGAGGCGGTCCAGATTTGGCGATCGTCCAGATCGCGCAGGTAGACGAACCAGCCACCATTCTCTTGCACGCTATCGGGTTTCCATGCGTTGAGCAGATAGTCGCCATAGGCGGAAAAACCGGCACCTCGTGCGGTCAGGAAAACGCGGTAGTCGGCGCTGCAGAGCCAGAGCGGCGCGTGATGCTTCGTAGGGGTCGTTGCCACGGAGATTGACTTCAGTTGTAGGCGCTGGGAAAAGAGGTGCTGAGCGGAGAGGTGCTAGCGCTCGGCTGTCGGTTCGCCCAGCGCGCGGCCACCCGTTGCAATGACGCGCGAGTAGTAATGGGCGCTGTCCTTGGGCGTACGCTGCTGCGTCTGCAGGTTCACGTGGACCAGGCCGAAGCGTTTGGAAAATCCATGCGACCACTCCAGGTTATCCAGCAGCGACCATGCGAAATAGCCGCGCAGATTCACTCCCTGAGCCATGGCCTGATGCAGCGCCTGCAGGTGCTTTTTTAGATATGCCACACGCAGCGGATCACACAGTTGTCCCTCTTCGGCCACCGGAGGGTCGTAAAAGGCGGAGCCGTTTTCCGTCACATACAGCGGCAGATCGCCATAGCGGTGTTTCAGCCAGAGCAGGGTGTCGGTCAGACCCTGCGGATAAACCTCCCAGCCGGTTTCCGTGATGGTCGCGTGCGACTGACGCACCGGCGAGGCCCTCACTGGCCAGGCGTTTTCATCGTGCCGGTTTACGCTTCGCGTGTAGTAATTCACACCCAGAAAATCGATGGGTTGGCGGATCAGGTCCATGTCGGCCTGAGGCCAGACCGGCCAGGCTGCGCCGAAGATTTCCGTCATTTCCTGCGGGTAGCACCCCAGCAGGGCGGGGTCAAGGTACTGCCGGTTCATATAGGCATCAGCGCGCTGGGTCGCTGCCAGATCGGCCTCGGCGCTGGATGCCGGATGCTTGGGTTCGATGTTCACGACCAGGCCAATCTGATGCTTGCCAATAGCCCTGTACGCCTGCACTGCGGCTCCGTGGGAGCGCATCAGATGGTGCGTGGCAATCGGTGCCTCGTACAGGTTGCGGTGTCCCGGTGCCAGCGTACCGTGCAGATAGCCGCCATCCGTGACGACCCAGGGTTCATTCAATGTGCACCACAGCTTCACCCGGTCATCTAGCGTGCGGAACATCAGGGCGGCGTAGTCGGCGAACCAGTGCGCGCTATCCGGATTGAGCCAGCCACCACGGTTGTCCAGCGCCTCGGGCAGATCCCAATGGTAGAGGGTGGCCATGGGCTGGATGCCGTGGGCCAACAGGCAATCGACGAGGCGTTCGTAGAAATCCAGTCCCCTCGCGTTGACGCGCCCCGTGCCGTCGGGCAAAACACGACCCCAGGCGATGCTGAAGCGATACGCCTGCAGTCCCAGCTTGTGCATGAGGGCGACATCCGATTCGAAGCGGCGGTAGTGGTCACAAGCCACATCGCCCGTGTCGCCGTGCGTGATCATGCCGGGTGTGTGGGCAAACCGCTGCCAGATGCTGGGCCCCGCGCCATCGGCGGTGGGCGAGCCTTCAATCTGGTAGGCCGAGGTGGCACTGCCCCACAAGAACGAGTCCGGAAACTGGAAATCAGTGGCCATCAGGATGCGATCGTGCGAATTGGATGGAAAAATGTAAACGTTATCATTCCAAGGATAGCAGATCAAATTGCGATTTGGGCGAGATCTTTCGACAAGGGCGAAACTTTCCCGCATCCGGGACCCGCAGGGCGCCGTGACAAGTTAGGCGCGTTGGCGCCAGGCGCGGGGCGTGGTCTTCATGCGCGCCCGAAACTCGCGGTTGAAATGGGAACTGGTCCTGAAGCCGCAATCTGCGGCAATGGTGGCTACCGGCAGGGTCGGTTCCCGCAATAGCACACAGGCCTCGGCACAGCGCAGGTCGTTTACGTAATGGGTATAGGTCTTGCCGGTTTCCCGCTGGAAGAACCGGCTGAAGGCGGCCGGTGATCGCAATACCGCGCCTTGCCAGGCTTGCCAGTGGTTGCAAAGTGCCCAGTGCCGGAACCGCTGCCTGCTCTTTTTTTTACTCGCATGCCTGAAGCATTCGAAAATTGGGTAAGCGGGTGCACATTGATGGTCATTGGCGGCCACATTCTTGCCGATTCAATGACTACACTGCGGCGCATGGTGGCAGGCTTCAAGCGCAAATTCAATCTGACTGGCGCGGCAACGGTGTGGGCCGCGTGGATGGTGCCGGTGCACGCCCAGGAAATGCCGATCCCAGCACCGTCCTACACGAGCCGCGCGGCTACCGAACTTCGCGGCGTGTTCGAGGCGAGCGAGCGGGACTGGCGCAACGGTGCCGTGATCTATCAGGTGCTGGTGGACCGGTTCGCGCCGTCGGCCCAACTCGAACAAAAGCGCGTCCAGTAGCAACACCATGAACACATCGAGTCCAGACTGGTGGCGAGGCGCCACGATCTATCAGATCTACCCGCGCAGCTTCGCCGACACCAATGGCGACGGCGTTGGTGACCTGAACGGCATCACGCAGCATCTGGACTACGTGGCCAGCCTGGGCGTGGATGGCGTCTGGATTTCACCTTTCTATCCCTCGCCCATGCGCGACTTTGGCTACGACGTACAGGACTACCGCGGCGTTGATCCACTCTTCGGCACGCTGGCAGACTTTGATGCCCTGGTGGACCGCGCCCATGCGCTGCACCTCAAGGTGATCATCGACCAGGTGTGGTCGCACACGGCATTGGAGCATCCATGGTTCGAGCAGAGCCGCCAAAGCCGCGACAACCCCAAGGCCGATTGGTATGTATGGGCCGACGCCAGGGCCGACGGATCACCGCCGAGCAACTGGCAGAGCTGGATGGGTGGGCCCACATGGACCTGGGACGTGCGTCGCCAGCAGTATTACCTGCACAATTTTTTGCCGCAGATGCCCGACCTCAACCTGCATTGCCCGGCGGTTCAGGACGCGCTGCTCGAAGTGGGCCGCTTCTGGCTCGAGCGCGGCGTGGATGGATTCAGGCTGGACACAGCCAACTACTACTGCCACGACCGCAGCTTCACCGACAACCCGCCACAACCCCCCGAGCGCCGCGGCGATTTGCCTGCCTCCATGCAGCAACACCTGCACAATATTTGCCAACCCGAGACGCTGGTTTTCCTGCAGCGGGTGCGCCAGCTGACGGACAGCTTCGATGCGCGCATGACCGTGGCGGAGATCGGCTCGGCCAACAACCTGGAGCGCATGCTGCAATACACGCGTGGCGAGCAGCGGCTGCACACTGCCTACTCCTTTGTGCTGCTGGGCGATCAGCCCATGCCTTGCGATCTTGCCGATTTGATGAAGCCCTGGCAGCAGGGCGAAGAGGGACTGGCGTCATGGCCATCCTGGGCGCTGTCCAACCACGACGCCATGCGCGTTGCCAGTCGCTGGGCCCGGGGCGACGACGCAAGAACCCGGCAGTTGCTGGCGTTGCTGGTGTGCCTGCGGGGCACGCTCTTTCTCTACCAGGGGGAAGAGCTGGGCCTGGCGCAGTCGGATGTGCCGCTGGCACACATTCAGGACCCCGTTGGCAAGGCGCATTGGCCGCGCAACAAGGGGCGTGATGGCTGTCGCACGCCCATGCCGTGGGAGTCAGATGCGCCCCATGCCGGCTTCAGCAGCTCGACCCCCTGGCTTCCTCTGGATGCTGCGCAGGTGGCACGCGCGGTCAACGTGCAGGAGCAGGATCGTGAATCGTGCCTGCAATTGACACGCCGTCTGCTGGGTCTGCGCCGCGCACACGCGGCTCTGCGTCTGGGGCAGTTTGAAGTCCTGCGGGCCGACGACAGACTGCTCGTGGTATTGCGGCACTGCGCGGGCGACGCCGTGCTGTGCAGCTTCAACTTGGGCGATCAGGCCGAGACCGTCTCGCTGCCTGCTGTCTGCGCAGACATCGAACAGGTTCTGGCGCTGGGACAGGTTGAGCAGTGCGGGCAGCAACTCCATCTGGGTCCCTGGGCGGTGATGATTTCGCTGCTGCCCAACGCGACCGAAAACAGCATCGATCAAGGAGCTTTGTCATGAAAAAAATGCGCCTGCTTTTCTTCGCCCTGCTGGGTCTTGTTCTGAGCGCGCTGGTACGAGCCCAGCCGGTGCCTCAAGTGGCAAGCGGCAGCATCCAGCGGCTGGAGAACTTTCCATCGAAATACGTGGCTGCGCGTCACATCGACGTCTGGTTGCCGGACGGCTACACGGCGACCAAACGCTACAACGTGCTTTACATGCAGGACGGTCAAGGCTTGTTCGATCCCAGCGCAACCTGGTTCAAGAAGGCCTGGCACGTGGACATCACGCTGGCGCGGCTGATGCACGAAGGGCGCATTGCCGACACCATCGTCGTGGGCATTGCGAACACGGGCAAGTCGCGCTGGGCAGAATACTTTCCGGAAAAATTCCTGCCCTGGGTGAGCGAACCCGTGCGGCGCGAATTCATGGCGAAGTGGATGGACATGACGCCCATGGCTGATGCCTATCTGCGCTTCATGGTGGAGGAACTCAAGCCGGCAATCGACCAGCGCTTCTCGACCCGGCCGGAGCGCGAACACACCTTCGTCATGGGCTCGAGCATGGGGGGGCTGATTTCGATCTATGCGATGAATGAATACCCGCAGGTCTTTGGTGGTGCGGCGGGCTTGTCCACACATTGGGTCGGAACCTTTGAGCCGAACTCGGCTTTGCCGTTGGCGGCTTTCAATTACCTGCGGGAGCATCTGGCCGATCCCCTGAGTCACCGCATTTACATGGACCGTGGCACGGTCGAACTCGACGCGATCTATGGCACTTACCAGAGCTTCGTGGACGAGATCGTGCGCGACCGTGGCTACGACGCGAGCAACTCCATGTCGCGGGTTTTTGCCGGGGAAGGGCACAACGAAGATGCCTGGGCCAAGAGGCTGGACATTGCGTTGCTGTTCCTGCTGGGCCCGCACTGAAACCCGCCTCAATCCCTCTTGCCATGTCTGCATCCGCGCCCGTTAACCGCAGCGCCTTTTCCAAGCTGCGAATCACCCAGATCAAGCCACAGGGCTGGGTCCGGGAATTCCTTTGCCGCCAGCAGTCGGGACTCACCGGCAATATCGCGGTCGCCGGTTACCCCTTCAACACTTGCCTTTGGGCCGGGGAAAAGATGGAAGGTTCACCCACCGCGTGGTGGCCCTACGAGCAGACCGCCTATTTTCTCGACGGCGCATTGCGTCTGGGCCATTTGCTGGATGACGCTGAACTGCTGCAGCTGGTGCGCAGCAATTTCGACTACGTGCGCCGGCACGTCCTCGACTCCGGGCGCTTCCGCACGGAACTCAGCGAGCGCTACCGGCACTGGCCCTACGCCAGTTTCAACCGGGCCCTGATGTGCGAGCACGAGGTCACGGCAGACGCAGGCATCGTCGAGCTGCTGCATCGCCACTACCTCACGTTTGCGGCGGCAGATTTTGCGGATGTGCTGGAACTGGCCAATGTGGAGCAACTTTGCTGGCTCTACGAGAAGACTTCGGACCCGCGCATGCTGGCTATGGCCGAGGCGGCCTATGCGTTGTTTTGCGCTGAGCCACGGTACCGGAATTGGGCCAGCGGCGATATCGATTTTCACGCCGCGAACGGACCGGACACGCACGGCGTCGTGTATCTGGAACTCGTCAAGATACCGGCCTTGCTGTATCGCGCGAGCGGCAACGCCGCCTATCTGGAGGACGCGATTCAGGGTGTACAAACCATGGAGCGCCATCACCTGCTGGTGTCGGGTCTGCCCAGTTCCACTGAACATTTCGCAGGCAAAGCAGCCAACGCTGCAACCGAGACCTGCAACACGGCAACGGTCCCTTACAGCTACGGCGTGCTGATGCAGATCACGGGCCACGCGCACTATGCCGATGCGATCGAAAAGGCGGTCTTCAACGGTGGCCTGGGGGCGATCAGCAAGGACTTTCGCGCGCACCAGTATTTTTCGGCACCCAATCAGGCCGTGTGTACGCTCGACTCCAATCCCTTCGGCCACCACAGTGCGCGCATGGCTTACCTGCCGGGTCACGACGTGGCGTGCTGCACCGGCAACGTGAATCGCTTCATGCCGTATTTCGTCGAACAGATGTGGTTGGCGACACCGGACCATGGGCTGGCGGCGGCGCTGCTGGGGCCCAGCACCGTGGTGGCGAAAGTGGGCGTCGAAGGTACTGAGGTGACGATTGAGGAACTGACCGACTATCCGTTTTCGGAGACCGTCGATTTCAAGATCAAACTCGCGGCACCCACATGGTTTGCGCTGTCGATCCGGATCCCGGCATGGTGCAGGAAGCCCGAGCTTTGGCTCAACCGTAAGCCTGTGTTGCCGTCGCCTGCCGCGGGGGAGTTCTATCGCTTCGATCGGATCTTTGAAGATGCGGACCAGATCACGCTGAAGGTCCCGATGGAGGTGAATCTCAGCGCGTGGCCTGACGATGGCGTCGCAGTGGAGCGCGGTCCCCTGGTCTACAGCCTGCCGATCCAGTCAAAGGACGAAGTGATTGCGGATCGCGCCCGGGCCAGCGCGCAATTTCCCGCCATTGCAAGAGCGCCAGTTCAGCCATGGAATTACGCACTGGACCTCAACGGGGGTGCCCCAAAAGTCAAGAGCGCCGAAACTGCTGCACAGTCGAATTACCCTTGGGATCATCCTCCGGTGAAGATCGAGGTGCCGGTCCGCCGGGTTCCCGCGTGGATACTGAAGACCTACTTTGACGACAGGCTTGGAGTGCCGGTGACAACGACGCCATCGTTTCCCGATTCGATCGGCTCCTTCGGTGAACCGGAGATCATTGAACTCGTGCCCCTTGGCAGCACGCTGCTGCGGATCACGGTGTTCCCGACCCACCGGTGCCGGACATCCGAAGTGGCTCGCGATTGAATCGCGCTCGAGTGAGGTATCCCCATGAACCCGTCATTTCAGAGTCCAAGTTTCTCGTCCACCTGCCTTGATGGGCGTACTGCGCTGATAACAGGAGGCAGCGGTGCATTGGGGCAGGTGATGGTGGCTCGACTGCTGGCCCATGGCGCACGGGTCGTGAACCTCGATCCTTGTGCGTTTCCCCTGGCCCTGCCACTTCCGCTTCGGGCTCGACTCGTGTCGGCGCCGGTCGATATTACGGATGAGCGGGCGGTGACAGAGTTCTTCGAGCAATCCTGCGTCGTGGACGGCAGGCCTCATGTTCCTGATACCGTAATTTGCCACGCGGGCACGGTATTGCCGGGCGGCTTTGCGAACTACAGCTATACGGATTGGAAGAAGACATTCGAACTCAACCTGAACGCCCACTTTCTTGTCTGCCGTGCTGCGTTGCCGCTGCTGCATCAGACCGCCACAGCAGAACGTCCGGCGCGCCTGCTCTTCACTTCATCGTGGGTAGGACAAGTTCCCTGGCCCGGCAACGGCGCGTATTCGCCAAGCAAGGCGGCGATCGACATGTTTGCCAAAGGACTGGCCAGGGAACTTGCGGATCAACACATCCGGGTCAACGTGCTGGCGCCTGGTATTGTGGGTGCGGGCATGGCCCTCAAGCAGTGGAACGAGGATCCGAGCTACCGGCAACGGGCAAGGCTTGCGATTCCGGTGGGTCAGCTCCAGACTGCAGAATCGGTGGCGGACGCAACGCTGTTCCTGTGCAGCCGCGCCAGCGACTACATGACCGGCGCGACCCTGCTCGTCGACGGCGGCGCCTCGCTGTATCCCATGATCTGAACGGCGGCTCCGCTGATTAAACCTCACCCATTTCATTCACATCAAAGGCCAGAAATGATACCGCTCCAGGTGCGCAAATTCGACGCAAGTCAACTCGTCGGCGAGGACTACTATCTGCCGACCGAAAAGCTGATTGCCGGCAACCCCAAGCAGACGCTGTACAAGCATTACTCGGATGCCAGCGGCAAGTTCTTCACCGGTGTCTGGCAAAGCGAGGCGGGCAAGTGGCACGTCCAGTACAGCGAAGAGGAATACTGCCAACTGCAGCAGGGGATAAGCATCATCACCGATCACGAAGGCAATGCGGTCACCGTAAGCGCGGGCGAAAGCTTCGTCATTCCCCGAGGCTTTATCGGCACCTGGGAGGTGGTGGAACCGACGAAGAAAATCTACGTCGTGTACGAGCCTTAAGCCAGAATAGGCGACCCGAGCCCGCTGCACGCCGTGCAAGGAATGCGCTGAGGCAGCTGATCCGGCTGAAACTTTGCGGTTCGGGCGCACATCTCAAGCAAAACATTCACAACCCTTGCTAAGTCCTTAATTCGAAAGAAGATTTTGCTTTGTGCAACATCCAAAATCGATTCTAAGTCATTGATTTCATTGAAAAAAATGTCATTCGCCTGCTTGCGCCCGAGTAATTTCCTGCTAAAGTGCAAAAAAATGCAATTAGGTGGTGAAAAGTGGATTTCACCGCTGTGCTCGATGGTTTCTTTCGCAAGGATGAGTGACGGTGTTTCAAGGTGCTTCAGCTCTGAGTCTGGATGGCAAGGGACGGCTTTCGGTGCCGACCCGGCATCGTGACGTCCTGAGTGCCAACGCCGCCGGTCAGTTGACCCTGACCAAGCACCCGCACGGTTGCCTGATGCTGTTCCCGCGACCCGAGTGGGAAAGATTCCGTGAACGCATTTCCAATCTGCCGATGTCTGCGCAGTGGTGGAAGCGCATCTTCCTGGGCAACGCCATGGACGTCGAGATGGACGCCACCGGGCGCGTGCTGATTTCGCCCGAACTGCGCGCCGCTGCGGCAATCTCCAGGGATGCGGTTCTGCTCGGTATGGGCAACCACTTTGAGCTGTGGGACAAGGCGACTTACGATGCCCAGGAGGCCAAGGCGATGCTGGGCGATCTGCCCGACGTCTTGCAGGATTTTTCCTTCTAAGGGCGGCGGTGGAATCCTCATGGCAACACACCACCGTCTTGTTGAACGAAGCGGTCCAGGCGCTGTTCGGCAATTCGGATTCAGAGGGCGACGCTCAGGGTGCCTCCGGCACCTTTGTGGATGCGACCTTCGGCCGAGGCGGTCATTCCCGGCTAATTCTGTCGGGTCTGTCAAAGCAGGGCCGCTTGATCGCCTTCGACAAGGACCCGGAAGCGATTGCGGCAGCGCAAACCATCACCGACCCGCGCTTTTCCATTCGGCACCAGGGATTCAAGGATCTGAGCGAGCTGCCCCAGACCAGTGTGGCTGGGCTGCTGCTCGACTTGGGTATCAGTTCACCTCAGATCGACAACCCGGCGCGGGGTTTCAGTTTTCGCTTCGAGGGCCCGCTGGACATGCGCATGGATACGACATGCGGAGAAAGCGTGGCGCAGTGGTTGGCACATGCCGAAATTCAACAAATGGTGGAGGTGATTCGTGACTACGGAGAAGAACGGTTTGCTGTTCCGATTGCAAAAGCGATTGCTGCTCGCCGACAGGAGCGGGGCCCAATTTCATCCACCACCGAGCTGGCCGAGCTCGTGGCTGGCACGGTCAAAACCCGCGAGCCGGGCCAGAACCCTGCAAC
>CAILAY010000160.1 GCA_903832285.1 uncultured beta proteobacterium
GCGTTGAGGGATTAACCGGAGATCAGCATGTCGACTGTTTCAAACACGGGCACACTTTCGTCGACGGGCATTGGCAGCGGCCTGAATGTGACCAGCATTGTTTCGCAACTGGTGGCATTAGAAAAGGCGCCGCTGACCCTGCTCGCAACTCAGGCAACGCAGGAGCAGGCGCAGATATCTTCTTTTGGCCAGATTCAGTCGCAAATTTCGGCACTCACCGATGCCGCCACGGCGATGTCGGATCCGAAAGTCTGGAACGCCAGCAAGGCATCTTCGTCGAACGCGGCGGCGGCCGCCATCACGGCCACCAACGTGGCCCAGCCTGCCTCCTTCAGTCTGGATGTGGACGCGCTGGCGGTGCCGCAGTCGGTATCGTCCGGACCGCTTACGGCCGGTGCGCCGGTGGGCGCGGGCACGCTGAGCATTCAGTTGGGAACCTGGAGCGGCACCACCTTTAGCCCGGTGCTCGCCGCGCCCGTGCCGCCGGCCACCGTGGGCTTGCCTGCGCCGGTGACGGTCAGCATCGCGGCCACCGACAACGTGGCTGCGATTGCGGCCAAAATCAACGCGGCCAATACCGGTGTGGTGGCCACCGCCTTTAATGACGGCACCTCCGACCGGCTGTTGCTGCGTTCCAAAAATACCGGCGCGGCAGCGGGTTTTCAGGTGACATCGGCCGATACCGCTCTCGCCAAGTTTGTGTTCGATCCGATGCACCCACCATCGGGCACCGACACCACCATGGCCGCGAATCCGGTGCAGTATGGGCAGGACGCGCAGGCCCGCATCAACGGCATCGCCGTGACCTCGAGCTCCAATACCCTGGCCAGCAATATTCCGGGCGTCACCATCAACCTGCTCGCGACCACGACCACCGGCTATACCGGTCCCGGAACGGGTACGCGCTCGCCGACGACGCTTACGGTGAGCACCGATGTGACGCCGGGCGTGGGTTTCGTGCAGAATTTTGTAACCGCATACAACACCCTGAACGCGACCCTGAGCAGCGTGACAAAGTACGATGCCGCGACCAAAACGGCCGGGCTGTTCCAGGGCGACTCGGCGGTGGTGGGCTTGCAAAACCTGTTGCGTCGCATGCTCGGTTCCAGCAGCCTGGGGGCGAGCTCGCAGCACCTGTCGGATGTGGGGCTGGAGTTGCAGGTGGATGGGTCCCTTACCCTCAATACAACAAAACTGAGCGCGGCGGCAAACAACGGCACGACGCTGCAGCAGCTCTTCACTGCCAACAACAACAATCCTGCGACCAATGGTTTTGCGCTCAAATTCAGGGATTTCGGCAAGTCGGCGCTGGCCATTGGGGGCATGGTGACAAACCAGGCGTCGTCGCTGGCGGCCGTGCTGGCGGATAACGCCAAAAAGCAGACGGCGGTAAACGATCATGCCGCGACGGTCCAGGCCCAACTGCAAGCGCAGTACAGCGCGCTGGATGCCCGGATGGCGTCGTTGAACGCCATCAACGCCTACGTCACGCAGCAGGTGACGCTGTGGAATAAATCGACTGCCTGAAAGTCTTGACGAATGTCTTCAACCGGCTTTAGTTGTACCCTGGGATGCCGATAAATATGGAGAGAACCAACCCGGCAACAAAGGACAACACCATGTTTACACCCGCCAGCGCTCGCGCGGCTTCTGCCTACAAGAGTGTCGGGGTCGAAACCAGCGTGAACGGGGCCGACCCGCACGGACTGGTCAGCCTTTTGTTCACCGCCTTGCTGCGATCGTTAACCGAGGCCCAATCGGCGATGAAGCGGCGCGATATTCCTGGCAAGGGCCGTGCCATTGGGCAGGCCGTGCGCTATCTGGACGAAGGGCTGATGGTGAGCCTGAACGACAAGGATGGCGGCGATCTGGCAAAGAATCTGCGCGCGCTGTACAGCTATTGCGTCGCAAGCCTGACTCAAGCCAATCTGCACAACGACCTGGGCAAACTGGAAGAGGTGCAACGGTTGATTGCGCCGCTGGCTCAGAGCTGGCAGCAAATCCGCCCCGAGGTTGTCAAAGGGGCATGACATGTCCGAGCAACTGATCGACTACTACAAGGCGATCGAGGACGGCAGCCGCAAGATGCTTGAGGCGGCCAAGGCCGACGACTGGAACGAGGTGGTGCGCTTCGAAAGCGCCTGTGCAGTCCTTATCGCGCAGTTGCGCGAACACTCACGCAGCCTGAACCTGGACCCGCAACAGCGCGCTGAAAAGGCGCGCATCATGCAGCGCATCTTGCACATGGACGCGCAAATGCGCGAATTGGCAGATCCCTGCCTGGACCAATTGGACCAGTTGTATCTGCACCAGGGGCAACCGCAGGTGCTGCATTAGATCTTCTTGCGTAGCCTTCATTGTCGGGAGGCGTTTTGCTGACCCGACCTGCGGCTGCCGGCCCCTTGTCAACCTCAAGGGTTCCTCTCAGGCTGCTTCCCGCAAAGTCTTCCGGATGTCGATTTCGTCGTAGGGAACGTGCAATTTTCCCAGCGGGATCTCGACCAGTCCGAGCTGAACCAGCTTCTGCACGTCGTCATAGACGTTGCGGTAATCGCGATCCAATTCAGATGCAAGCTGACGAATGCTCAGGCCTTCTCGTTGGGCCACATATTCCAGCAGAGCGGCCTGTTCATTCTTTGGGTCAATGACGTCAATCTCGATGCGCTTCATTTGATTTCTCCAGAAAATCGCTCCACGTCCCGTGAGAAGTCCTGCAAAAGCTGGACCAGTGATGTGATCGCATAGGGAGTTTCCAACTCCTGCTCTCCGACGTGGCGGTGGTCTCCTTTGCCGGCCTCGTTGTCGTATCGCACGATGGTTTTTCCACTTCGGCCACAGTACAACCGGTATTTGAATCCGTGAGGGTGGCCGGCGCCCAGGCGGGAGGATCCTCAGATCGCCAGCGGGTCGACGTCCACGGCCCAGCGGATCAGGCCTTTGGCTTCGGGCTGGCGGCGCGTGTCTTGCAGCACGCCGTGCCAGCCGGCGAGAAAGCGCTGCAGCGCCGCGCGCGAAGGACTTTCCACCAGCATCTGCGCGCGTTCTACATCGGCCACGCGCTGGATGCTCATGGGCACGGGTGGATAAAGGGTGACGCGAGCGAAGTCGGCCACTGCGCTGGCGGCGGCGCTGGCCGCTTGCAAGAATCCCTGTGCGATTTCCTGGCTGCGGGCTTCCGCTCGCACCAGCGCCTGAAAGCTGAAGGGCGGCATCGCGGCCTGCTCGCGCTCCGCGAGTTGTTGCGCGGCAAAGCTGGCAAAGTCATGCCGCTTGAGTGCGGCAAACAAGGGGTGCCGCGGATGCATGGTCTGGATCCACATCTCGCTGCTCAAACCCTGCGCGGCATCACGCCCGGCGCGCCCGCCCGCTTGCATCAACAGACTGAACAGGCGCTCGGCTGCGCGAAAGTCACTGGAGAACAGCGCGCCGTCGGGATTGAGCGCGGCCACCAGCGTGATGTTGCGAAAGTCGTGGCCCTTGGCAATCATCTGCGTGCCCACCAACACGTCCACCGCACCCGAATGCACGTGGGCCAGTTGCTCCCGCAACGCCCCTTTGAGCCGGGTCGAATCGGCGTCGATGCGGGCTATGCGCACTGGCTCTCCGCCTGCGCGCCGGATGCCGGAGAGCAATTCGCCCAGGTGCTCTTCAAGGCGCTCCGTGCCGCGGCCGACGGGGGCGATGTCGAGGTCACCACAGCTCGGGCAGGCGCGGGGCACGCGTTCGGTGAAACCACAATGATGGCAGCGCAGCGTGCGGTCGATCTTGTGGAACACGCGGTAGGCGCTGCAGTGCGGGCACTCGCTCTTCCAGTCGCAACTGCCACATTGCAGCACCGGCGCATAGCCGCGCCGATTCAGGAAGATCATGCTCTGCTCGCCGCGCGCAATGCGTTGCCCGATCGCCTCCAGCAAGGGTGGCGACAACACGGTTCGCTTGGGTTGCTGGCTCATGTCCACCAGGCGCACCGCCGGCAGCGCGCCCGCACCTGTGGCGGTTGCGCCGACGCGGCTGGGCATGACCAGACGCTGGTAGCGGCCACCGTCTGCGGTGGGACGGCTGTGATACCAGCTTTCCATTGAAGGGGTGGCCGAACCTAACAGCACGCGGCAGTCGGACGTGGATCCAGACGCGGCGTTCTCCAGCTGACTGCGATAGACGGCCAGGTCGCGCGCCGAATACCGCGCACCCTCCTGACTTTTGTAGCTGGGGTCGTGCTCTTCGTCGACCACGATCAACCGCAGCGTGGGTAGGGAGGCGAAGACGGCCATGCGCGTCCCCAGCACCATCCGGGCGACACCCTGATGTGCCGCCAGCCAGCTCTTGAGGCGTTGTGCCGGCGTCATCCCGCTGTGCATGGACACCACCGAGTCCTCGCCATATTGACCTACGAATCGCTCGCGAAAACGCGCCTCCAATTGGGGTGTGAGGTTGATCTCCGGCACCATCACCAGTGCCTGCGCGGACGGGTTGCGCGCCAGCAGGTCCTGCACCGCCTGCAGGTAGACCTCGGTCTTGCCACTGCCGGTGGCGCCAAACAGCAGGAACGGACCCGCCTCACTGCCAAATCGGCGCAGCACTTCGCCTTGCTCTTGCGTCAATGGCTGGGCTGCGGTCGGAGAGGTCGCATCGCCCGCGGCGCCCGTGCTGCCGCGTTTGAGGCGCCGCAGGACCTGTACCGGGCTCAGGTCGCGCAACTGTGGCGGCAACGCGGCCAGTGCCACCTCACCGAGTGAGCGCTGGTAGTAGCCAGCGGCAAAGCTGATCAGGCGGCGCCACTGTGCGTTCAACGGGTCGATGCCCTGCAGAACTCCGGAAATTGCCCGGATTTCGACGCCGGAGCCGGGATCCGGGTCCGAAGAGCCCGGGTCCCAGACCACGCCCAGCGTTTCGCGCTTGCCCAAAGGCACCCGGACCAAGGTGCCAGGCGCGAGTGACAACTCACTTTGATAACTCAAAAGCCCGGCGATTGCGCTGTGCGCCGGGGCCTGAATGACCACCGAAAGAAGCTGGCTCATGGCCGGATGAGAGTTGCTCGCATTACCTCGCGTGAACTTGAGAAACCTCGGTTAAGTGCTTGATTCATAAGTGCTTTACGGCGCATTCACGGATTCTGTGGATAACTTTGTGGGTATCTTGTCGCCAGACCTGCCAAAGCCTTTATTTTCAAGGCTTTAAACGGATTGCCCGCAAAAAAAGCAAAAAGACAAACCTATATAAATCAACAAGTTGCATTCGCTATGGCTTTTGTAGCGGGATTTCCATTTGTATCAAGATTTTGCTGCTCCGCACCAAGCATTTTGTGCATAAGTGAGTACCCATTCGCAAATTTCCGCTTGACAACGCTGCAATGTCAGGCTTGATTTTCGGCTCAAACCGGCCTGCTTTTGCGCATCTGGCGCGAGTGCTGGTGCACCGCATCGACCAACACAGAAACGTGTTCCGGCGGCGTATATTGGCTGATGCCGTGACCCAGGTTGAAGATGTGGGTGGAACCGGTTCCAACACCCTGGTGTGGCGTGCCGAAACTATCCAGCACTTTTGCCACTTCAGCCTGAATTGCTGCCGGTGGCGCAAACAATACGTTCGGGTCCAGATTGCCTTGCAGCGCCTTGCCGGGACCATTGGCCTGCCCGCCCACCAAGGCGCGCGCGTTCTTCAGATTCACGGTCCAGTCGAGTCCGAGCACGTTGCAGTCCAGCGCCGCCATCTCCTGCAGCCAGGGTCCACCGCCCTTGGTGAAGACGATGCTGGGAATGGTGGCGCCGTCATGCGTCTTCTTGAGCTGCGCCAACACGCGCGCGGTGTAGGTCAGACTGAACTCCTGGAAAGCGCCATCGGCCAGCACGCCGCCCCAGCTGTCAAAAATCATCACGGCCTGGGCGCCGGCTTCGATCTGGGTGTTCAGGTACAGCGCCACGGCGTCGGCATTCACCGCCAGAATCCGGTGCATCAGATCCGGGCGGCTGTACAGCATGGACTTGACCAGGCGGTAGTCGTCGGAACCCTTGCCTTCGACCATGTAGCAGGCCAGCGTCCAGGGGCTGCCGGAGAAGCCGATCAGGGGCACGCGGCCTTTAAGCGCCTTGCGGATGGAGGTCACGGCATCGAACACGTAGCGCAGCTTGGCCATGTCGGGCACGGCCAGCGCCGCCACCGTGGCTTCATCGTGCACGCGGGTGGCAAAGCGCGGACCTTCGCCGGCGGCAAAGGACAGTCCCAGGCCCATGGCGTCGGGCACGGTCAGGATGTCGCTGAACAGAATGGCCGCGTCCAGCGCATAGCGCTCCAGTGGCTGCAGCGTGACTTCGGTGGCAAAGTCGGTGTTGGTGGCCAAGCCCATGAAGCTGCCGGCAACAGCACGCGTGGCGCAGTACTCAGGCAGGTAGCGCCCGGCTTGGCGCATCAGCCAGACGGGGGTATGGTCAGTGGCTTGGCGCAGGCAGGCGCGAAGGAAGGAATCGTTTTGCAGCGGGGCGTAGGGTGCGGTGAGGTTGGATGGGTTCATGCCCTAATT
This sequence comes from uncultured beta proteobacterium, assembly GCA_903832285.1. Classification (GTDB taxonomy): domain Bacteria; phylum Pseudomonadota; class Gammaproteobacteria; order Burkholderiales; family Burkholderiaceae_C; genus CAIKVZ01. Next base: position 6,518 of record CAILAY010000160.1, read on the forward strand.
GTCGCAGGCCGCAGCCCGGCCCTGCGATCGTCCGTTGTCAGAGCGTGGACAGGGCGGCGCGCACTTCGGCCACGCTCAAAACTTCGGATAGCAGCAACGGCGCATGTCCCGTCTGGTACAGCACATACACCGGCACGCCGTTGCGACCCAAAGCGCCCAAGGCCGCCGTGATATCGGGGTCGCGGCGGGTCCAGTCGGCACGCAGCAGTTGCACTTTCCGGGTGTCGATGTCGCGCAGCAACTCGGCGTCGGCCAGGGTCGTCTTCTTGTTGTACTGGCAGGTCACGCACCAGGCGGCGGTGAAGTCGACAAACACGGGATGCCCGGCCGCCAGAATCTGTTCTACCTTGCCTGGAGCCCAGGCTTGCCAGCGTTCGTTCGCCTGTGCCGTGGCTTGCGGTGATTGCGTCAGACGGCCCACGTTCGGGCCCAGGCCTGAGGTCAGCAGCGCCAGAATGGCCAGTGAAACCAGCGCAAGCGCGACACGGCTTGTGCCTTTGAGCGTGAGCGTCCACACCACGGCGCTCAAGGCCACGAGCAGGGCCAGCAGCGCGCCTGCGCCGTCAATGCCGCTTTGCTGCCCCAGCACCCACACCAGCCACACCACGGTGGCAAACATGGGGAAGGCCATGAGTTTTCGGAACGTGTCCATCCAGGCACCAGGCCGGGGCAGCGCGCGCGCCACCGCTGGCACAAAGCTCGCGGTCAGATAAGGCAAGGCCATGCCCAAGCCGAGCACCGCAAACA
>CAILAY010000161.1 GCA_903832285.1 uncultured beta proteobacterium
GGAAAGTATACTGCACATCCATCGGTAGATCTTAAAAACTATTATACACACATTAAACCTACAGTTCCTCTTACACTGGAAGACAAGGAATACATTGATAAGAGATGGATCAATACTCTACCAGAAGGAACTGGTGGAACTAAAAACAGAATTCCAGATATGATTAAAGAAGGAAAGCCTGTCAGGTTCAATATGGCTTGAGTGTTCCGTCAACGCCAGCCACGCCAGTGCGTCGGCCTGGTAATTGACGTGTTTCGCCTTCTTTGCTGCCTCGTGCGCCTGCTGGTAGGTGGCAATGGCCTCGGTCCAGCGAGACTGCATGCGGTAGACGGTTCCCTTCTTGATCAAACCCAGCGACAGCGCCGACCAATCACCTCGGGCGGAAAGCATGCGATTGCTCTGTGCGAGTTCGGTTTCAGCGGTCGCCAGATCCGGGTGCCGGGGTTGATAGTCCCCGGTCTTCCGGTAATGACTGATGAGGTTTTCAATGCGCTGGATCGCACTTTTCTGCAGAGCAAGCGGATCGCCCTGCGCCCATGCGTCCGTCACCCACAGCGACGACTGCAGGCACGTCGCCACGACCAAAAACCTGCAAAGGCTTCGAAAGCGCATTGACGACCCCAAGAAAACCAGCGACCGCCGGGACCATTGATGGACAGCAGTTTATGGACTTGGGAGTTCAAGCGCAATCGGGAAATTCAGGCATGTCGGGAAATTCAGGCCGGCAGCATGAAGAAACGGTTTCCCCCTATGCCGATCTCGTGCTACGCACGCCTTCAACACGTCGATGGCCGTCTTTGCGCCGATGCTAGCCATGGCCCGGCAACCTTCAACTTCCATTCAATCGTCAACCCGTGGTACTTCGCTCTTGAAACCGCCAATTCAAAGTAGGCGTGCGATCAGCGGAATCAGCACGGCGGCCAGCAGCACCTGGATTCCGAGTGCCAGCCCGGCATAGGCACCTGCATCGGGGTTGACGTGCATGGCGCGGGCTGCGCCAATGCCGTGCGATGCGGTTCCCAGCGCAAAACCACGGATCTGAGCGGACGCTACGCCCAGAATGTCGAACAGGTACTTGGCGCTGATGGCACCGACCAGGCCGGTGAGCACGGCAAACACCGCCGCCAGCGCAGGAATACCGCCGAGTTGCTCGGCTATGCCCATGGCGACGGGAGCCGTGACGGACTTGGGTGCGAGCGAACGCAGCAATTCATCGGGCAAGCCTAAAGTCCAGCCGATGGCCACGGCACTGGCGCTGGCAGCCGTGCCACCGGCAAGCGCTGCCAGCAGCAGTGGGCCTGCGCGGCGGCGAAGTTCTTCCCGCCGCTGCCACAATGGCCAGGCAAGGGCCACTACTGCCGGTCCCAACAGGAAATGAATGAACTGCGCTCCAGAGAAATAGCTCGGGTAGGGCGTGCCGCTCAAAGTCAAGAGCGTTGCCAAAAGCAACACCGTCCACAGCACAGGGTTGGCCCAGGGCGCTTGGTCCAGAAAATGGTAGACGGCCTGCGCGAGCAGGTAAGTCGTCAGCGTCGCCGTCAAGCCGAACAGCGGCGTTGTCGAAAGGTAGACCCACAGTTGCACGAAGTCTGTCATGGCAGTGCCTTCACGCGTCCGGTGGCGCGCTCACACGAGGCAGCGCCGCACGCAACACCAGTGCCGTGACAATCAGTCCGATCCAGGTCGACAGCAGCAGAGCCACCGTCAGGCGTACCCCGTACTGCGAGATCAGCGCCAGATGCGTCATGACACCGACGCCCACCGGGACGAAGAGCAGCGACAGGTGCGCGAGCAGCGCATCGGCTGCGACACCCACGGGTTCGCGCACCGCCGACCATCGCAACAGGCCCAGCAGGATCAACATGCCGATCACTGGCCCCGGCAGGCCCAGATGGGCGAGCCGGCTCAATGCCTCGCCCGCGGACTGGCACAGCAGCAGGCAGGTCAGACCGGTGAGCAGAGGCGACGTTTTCATGAGGCCCATTATGTTGGCTGTCGGGCCTGCGGTTTCCTCCAAGAAATTATTTAACAACCAGCAGCGTGAACGGGAACACATAGGCCTGCAGCGTCACGAAGATGCCGACCAGGCAGGCCAGGGCCAAAGAATGGAAGAACACGTAGCGCAGGATGTCGCCTTCGTGGTTGAACCAGCGCGTTGCAGTGGACGCGACCACGATCGATTGCGCGTCGATCATCTTGCCCATCACACCGCCTGAGCTATTGGCCGCTCCCATCAGATTCGGCGACAGCCCGAGTTGATCTGCCGCGACCTTTTGCATGCCACCGAACAGCACGTTCGAGGCCGTGTCCGATCCGGTCATCGCCACGCCGACCCAGCCCATCAGAGTGCCGAAGAAAGGGTAGAGAACGCCGCTGTTGGCAAAGGCCAACCCCAGCGTGGTATCGGTGCCAGAGTAGCGCGTCAGGGTGCCCAACCCCAGCATCAGCACTATGGTCATCAGCGAGTAGCGCACCAGCCAGAATGTGCGGCCAAAGCTGCGCACAATCTCAGTGGGTTTGTACTTCATTACCAGCGCGCCAACGATGGCCGCCAGCAGGATGCCCGTGCCCGTGGCCGAGAGCAGGCCCAGCACATAGACCGCGCCTTCCTTGGTCGGCTTGACCACCACCGGCGGCATCTTTTCAATCAGGTTGTGCAGACCGGCCATTGGAAACGACGGTGCGTAAATGCTGTTGAGCCAGGTCTTCACGGAGGGCAGGCCCCAGATGAAGACAAACACCGTCAAAATCAACCAGGGCGTCCATGCGCGAGCCAGTTCAGCGCGTGTGTAGACCACCAGCGGAGCCGCCGGTTTGGCCTCACCACCATCGGTTTCGTGGCCTTTCAGATTGGGCGAAGTCCAGATCTTCGTGGGTTGCCAGACGCGCAGGAACAGCACCAGTGAAACCATCGAGACGATGGCTGCAATGATGTCGACCAACTCCGGCCCGATGAAGTTGGACACCAGATATTGCGGGATGGCAAACGACAGGCCCGTGACCAGAATCGCCGGCCAGATTTCCATCATCGCCTTGCGACCTGCGAAGGCCCAGATCAACCAGAATGGCACTAACAGCGAGAAGAAGGGCAACTGCCGACCTATCATCGCCGTCACCGCCATCAGGTCGTAGCCGTGCACCTTGGCCAGCGTGATCACCGGCGTACCCAGAGCGCCGAAGGCCACTGGTGCGGTGTTGGCGATCAGGCTCAGACCAGATGCCGCCAGCGGCGAGAAGCCCAGGCCGATCAGGATGCCGGCAGTCACCGCTACCGGCGTACCAAAGCCCGCTGCGCCTTCAAAGAAGGCGCCGAAGCAAAAGGCAATCAGCAGCAGTTGCAGACGCCGGTCGTCGGTGATGCCCGAGAGCGAAGCCTGCAGCACCTTGAAGCTGCCGTTCTGCTCTGCCAGCTGCTGCAGGAAGATGATGTTGAGCACGATCCAGCCGATCGGCAGAAGTCCCGTGAATCCGCCGTACAACGCGGCAGTACCCGCCATGCCGGCTGGCATGCCGTAGGCAAAGACAGCCACCAAAACGGCAGCGAGCAGACCCAGTGCGGCGGCGAAGTGCGCCTTGACGTGCAAGAAGCCAAGACAGACCAACATCACCACCACCGGTACTGCCGCCAGCAAAGTGGAAATGACCATGTTTCCAAATGGGTCGTAAATCTGTTGCCAAACCATAACGCTCTCCTTAAAAATTTAATTCACACAGCGAAAGGCAGCCCGGGCCACCCACGCACAAGCCAACAGCGCATCAACATTTCATGACGTTATCCTCCCGCGTGCACTCTTCCAGCAGGTAGGCGATCGAGCGATAGGGGCGACCGGTCTCGGCGGTCAAGCCAATTTCGCAGGTCCGGTTCGTGGACACGCCTTCGCAGCAGTTCTTGGGCAGCGCGTCGTGCACCTTGCGCAGCGCATGCGCATTGAGTTCGGGGACGACGAAGCCGCGGTCGCCGCCAAAGCCGCAGCAGGTGACACCGGCGGGCTCGACGATTTCCGTGACGCAAGCTTTGAGCACGGCGCGCAATTTGGCGTCGGACGCGGTGCGGCGCACGCTGCAATTGATGTGCAGCGCCATGGGACCGGGTTGGCGCCGGATGCGCAGGCGCGGCAGCAGCGCATCGTGTGCGAACTCATGAAAATCGAGCAGCTTCAAACGACCCGCCAGTATTTTTTGCATGCGCACGGAACAGGTGCTGGCGTCCATGATGACGGGGTAAAAGCCGCCCTGGCCGTCGTCTGCCGCCTGCAGCAACGCCTGGGATACGGCCTCGGCCATCTGGTCGGCTTCTTCGGCCATGCCCTTGCTCGCCATCATCTGGCCGCAGCACAGCTTGTCGAAACCGTGAGGAAGGATGGGCGCGTAACCGGCGCGCACCAGCAACGCCATGATGACTTCGGGCAGCGTCGCTTCATCGGCGCTGTTGGCGCCGAAGATGCGCCCGCCACAGGCCGGAAAATACACCACCGGGTCGCCGCCACCGGCGTAGGCCGTGGGCAATTTTCCAGCCTGTGGCATGCCGCGCTTCCAGGCGCCGCCCGAGAGCTTGGCCACCAGGCCATCGCCGACCACGCTGGAAGCCGCGTGCCCCAGGTGCAGGCCGATGCGCGATGCGTTCGCCACCTTGCCGAAGTTGCCGGCGGTCCAGCGCGCCACCTTGCGCGAGGCGCTTCCCATGCCGCGGCCGCGCAACAAGCGCGTGAGTTCACCGGTGTCGATGCCCACCGGGCAGGCGGTGGAGCACAGGCCACAGCCGGCGCAGGTATCCAATCCGTAGTAGGCAAAATCGGCCTCGACGTCGGCCGCGCTCTCGCCCGCGGCGGCGCGCCTTGAGAGTTCGCGCCAGCTGACGATGCGCTGCCGTGGCGAGAGCGTGAGCCGGTGCGAGGGGCACAGCGGTTCGCAAAAACCGCATTCGATGCAGCGGTCCACCAGGGCCTCGGCCGCCGGCATCGGCTTGAGGTGTTTCAAATGTGCCTGTGGGTCGTCGTTCAGAATCACACCGGGATTGAGCAGGTCTTGCGGATCGAACAGGCGCTTGATGCGGCGCATCAGATTCGTGGCCTGCGTGCCCCACTCCTTCTCGACGAAGGGCGCCATGTTGCGACCCGTGCCGTGCTCGGCCTTGAGCGAGCCGTCGTATTTTCCGACCACCAGTTCACAGACGTCGTCCATGAAGCGCGCGTAGCGCTGCACCTCGGCGTCATCGGAGAAATCCTGCGTGAAGACAAAGTGCAGGTTGCCTTCGAGCGCGTGGCCGAAGATGATGCCCTCGCTGTAGCCATGGGTGAGCATCAGTGCCTGCAGGTCCAGCGTGGCACGGGCCAGGTGGGCGATGGGCACGGCGACATCCTCGATGATGACCGTGGTGCCGGTGCGGCGCATGGCGCCCACCGAAGGGAAGGTTCCCTTGCGCACTTTCCAGTAGAGCTCGCAGGTGGCGGGGTCAGTGGAGAACGCCGCCGGCTCGACCGTCGCTATGCCGGTCAACGCGCCCAGCGCTGCGTCCATGCGCAGCTGCAGCGCAGCCGGCGTCAGTGCGCGCACTTCGATCAGCAGTGCGGCTGCAGCGTCCCCCAAGCCGCGTATTACCGCAGGCATCGCCGGCTTGTCCTGCACCGAGCGCAAGGCAGGACGGTCCAGCAGCTCGACCGCGGACACGGGCTCGTTCTTCAGGCGTATCACGGCCTGACAGGCGGTCTCGATGTCGGCGAAGAACACCAGCGCACTGGCCTTGCACGGGTCTTCGACCACGGTGTTCAGGCTGATGCGCGACATGAAGCCGAGCGTTCCTTCGGAGCCGATCATCAGGTGCGCGAGGATGTCGATCGGGTCTTCAAAGTCGATCAGCGCGTTCAGGCTGTAGCCGGTGGTGTTCTTGATCTTGTACTTGTGTTGGATGCGCTGCGCCAGCGCTTCGTCGGCCCGCGTCGTCTCTCCCAGGTGCTGCAGTTCGCCCAGCAGGCTGGCGTGACTCTGGCGAAAGCGCGCCACGCTGGAGGCGTCTTCGGTGTCGAGCAGCGCGCCGTCGGCCAGCACGACGCGCATGCCGGCGAGCGTGCGGTAGCTGTTTTGCGCCGTGCCGCAGCACATGCCGGACGCGTTGTTGGCCGCGATGCCGCCGATCTTGCAGGCGTTGATGGAGGCAGGATCGGGGCCGATCTTGCGTCCTAACGGCGCCAGCCGGTAGTTCACTTCCCCGCCGATGATGCCGGGGCCCACGCGCACGACACTGCCGTCGGCTGCGATCTCGCAATTGGCGAAACTCTCACCGATCAGCGCCAGCACGCCGTCGGTCACGGCCTGGCCCGACAGGCTGGTGCCCGCGGCGCGAAAGGTGACGGGGCGGCCGTGCGTGTGCGCCGCCAATAGCAGCGCCTGCACCTCCTCCTCGCTCTCGACCACGGCGACGACTTCAGGCGTCATGCGATAAAAGCTGGCATCGGTGCCGTAGGCCAGACGCCGCAGCGGGTCGGTGACGATCTGGTTCGCGGGCAGGATGTTTGAGAGGGCGGCGATCAGCTCACTCATTGCGTCGCTCCCTGAGCAGATCGCGCAATCGCTTGGGCGCCGGCACCAGGGGGGTGCGGCTGCGCGTCCACGCGCCCTGATCGGTGGGTGACAGCGCGCGTCCCCGGCTCATGAACCACGACGCGAGGCGGTACAGGCCAAGGCGGCTGTAGACCTGTGACCACACGCCCCAGATCGTGCTGTCGGTGAGCGTGCGTGCCGCACCGCTGCCGCGCAGCGTCGCGTCTTCGCCCTCGGGCTTGGACATGGCCTCGTTGCGCAGCCGCACCAGGATGTCGGGAATAGGAATCTTCACCGGGCACACCTCCGCACAGGCGCCGCACAGCGTAGATGCAAAGGCCAGCGGGTAGGTGGACTCCAGCCCCAGCAGGTGGGGCGAGATGATCGCGCCGATGGGTCCCGGATAGGTGGTGCCGTAGGCGTGTCCGCCAATGCGCGCGTACACCGGGCAGTGGTTCATGCAGGCGCCGCAGCGTATGCATTGCAGCGTGGCACGCAGTTCTTCGTCGGCAAAGGCCTGGGTGCGGCCGTTGTCGAGCAGGATCAGGTGCACCTCCTCGGGCCCGTCCAACTCGCCGCGCTGGCGCGGGGCGCTGATCATGTTCACATAGGTCGTGATGTTCTGGCCCGTGGCCGAGCGCGGCAGCAGGCTCAGCAGCGGCACAACGTGCTCCAGCTTTTCCACCACCTTCTCGATACCGGTGATGGCGATGTGCACGCGCGGCACCGTCGTGCACAGGCGGCCATTGCCCTCGTTCTCCACCAGGCAGAGCGTGCCGGTCTCGGCCACCATGAAGTTCACACCCGACAGGCCGACGTCGGCGGCGGCAAACTTGGCGCGCAGTACGCGCCGGCCGATGGCGATGAGCGCGTCCACGTCATCGGTGTAGGCCACGCCCGGGATTTCCTTGGCGAACAGCGCGGCGATCTCCTGCTTCGTCTTGTGGATCGCCGGCATGATGATGTGCGAGGGCGCTTCGCCTGCGAGCTGCACGATGTACTCGCCCATGTCGGATTCCATGGCCTCGATGCCCGCGGCCTGCATTGCATGGTTGAAGCCCACCTCCTCGCTCACCATTGATTTGCCCTTGACGATGGACCTGGCATTCACCTTGCGCGCGATGCCCAGCGCGATCGCGTTGGCCTCATCGGCGTTCTGCGCCCAGTGCACCTGAACGCCGCGCGCCGTGAGGTTTTGCTCCAGTTGCTCCAGCAGTTTGGGCAGGTTCGCCAGGCTGTAGCGGCGAATGGATGCGCCCAGTTCGCGCAGGCCCTGCAGCTCGTCCTGGTCCGGGAACTGGCCACGCCGTTTGGCCTGCAGAAAGTCCATGGCCCCGCGGAAATTTTTGCGCTGCGCCGGGTCATTCAACACCGCTTTGCTGCGCGCCTTGAAGTCGTCCATCGCGTGGATGGGAATCACCTTGTTCATGGCGAGCCCTCCTTGCCGTGACGCAGCAACAGCACCAGCTCGCGCGGTCCATGCGCGCCGTAGGCCAGAGTCTGCTGGATGTCGGCGGTCTTGGACGGACCGCTGATCAGCAGCGCGTTGGTGGGCATGCCGCTGGCCCAGCCTTCGGCCGTGAAGGCGCTGTGCATGTCGGCGTGGATCGCGGCCGCATCGAGCAACACGAAGTGGATCGGCGGCACCAGCGACATGAGCCGCGGCTCGCACGCGTCGGGCCACAGGATCAGGCTGCCGGTTTCTGCGATGGCGCTTCTGGCCAGCGTGAGAGAAGCGTCAATCCCGTCGAACAGTTCTTGGCGCCAGGCCTCGATGGGCTGAGCGTAGCGACGCAACTCCATCGCGTCGGGCTGGCTCGCTTGACGTTGGCTGTGGCGCGCTTCAAGCTCCACGCCATGCACAGTGTCGTTGCCGATGAGCAGCTTGCGCACGCCCTTGGCGGCTGCAAGCTGCATGAGCAGATCCGGCCAGCCGCTCTCCGTGGTCTCGTGCACTTCAGTCTTCACCGCCTCCATCGCGGCGCGCAGCCGGGCCACACGCTGCGTCGGCCGCTCGTCGCGGCGCTGCGACGCATACCAGGACCCGACGTCGGGCAGCGCCGGAGCATGGGCGATGGTGGTGGCGCACAAACGCGCCAGGATGTCTTCGCGGGCGCTCATGCAGATGGCGCGCTGGTGCGCTTCCATAGAAAGCTCGCCAGGTGCTCGCCCGGCAGTGTCGCCGTGGCAAGTCCGGCGACTTCATCCTGCTTCGCGGCGCGACCCGTGATATTCAGCAGGCAGCCGCAGTCGGCGCTAACAACTCGCTCGGCGCCCGACTCGCGGATGCTGGCCACCTTGTCGCTCACGATGGCCTCTGAGATATCGGGGTAGCGCATGGCGAAAGTACCGCCGAAGCCGCAGCATTCCTCCACCCGCGCCTGCTGCACGACGTTCACCTGTGCCAGGCTGTCCAGCAGCGCCGCGCTGGTTTCGTGCGAGCCCATTTCGCGCCGTGCATGGCAGGAAGTGTGCAGCGCCACCGTGCAGATGTCGCCCCGATCTTCATGGCTGAAATTCACTACGTGCACCAGAAACTCGCTCAGCTCGTATACACGTTCTGCCAGTGCCACGGCACGCTCATGCAGCACCGGGTCGGCGGCAAAGAGATGCGGGTAGTGCAGCCGCATCATGCCGCCACAGGAGCCCGACGGCACCACGATCGGCCAGTCTTCGGTGAACAGGTTCAGCTGTTGCAGCGCGACTGCGCGCGCTTCTTCAGGAAAGCCGCTGCTGTGCGCGGGTTGGCCGCAGCAAGTCTGCTGTTCGAGGTAGTGCACTTCGATGCCCTCACGCTCAAGCAGTCGCACCGTGTCCAAGCCGGCCTGCGGTGTGAACTGATCGATCAGGCACGTGGAAAAAAGATAGACGTTCGCTGGCTTGGGCGGATAGCGCCGGGCACTTCGGGTGTCGGACTCATTGGGCATGGCAACCTTCCAAACGTTGTTGGTAAAGTGGTCTTACCAATAATCGAAAGTGTAAAAAATATGCCGCCGCTGAAAATAGGTGTTTTCCCTAACGAAAACCGATTGAGATGAGTAGAAATGGACTACCATTGCGTGGTCTTACCACTTTTAATTTTCATGTCCCAACTCCGCCCCACCGTGATCCGACTGGCCGACACTGTCGCCGCTGAACTGGAAAAGCGCATCCTCGAAGGTTCACTCAAACCGGGCGATCGCCTGGGATCAGAGCGCACCCTCGCACTGGATCTGGGTGTCTCGCGACCGTCGCTGCGCGAAGCGATCCAGAAGCTGGTGTCAAAGGGGCTTCTGAGCACCCGCCATGGCGGCGGCAGCTTTGTCACCGATCGACTGGAGGCGCATTTTTCCGATCCCTGGCAGGACTTGGTCAAAGGGCATCCGTTGCTGCACCGGGACCTGCTTGAGTTTCGACAGATGCTCGAAAGCGAAGCCGCGCAGTTGGCGGCAGACCGCGCCACAGACGCCGATATCAAACGCCTGGACGCCGTGTATTCGAAACTTGACGAGGTCTATGCCGGCGAGGATCTGGCAGCCTGCATTGATGCGGACGTCGAGTTTCATCAGGTGGTCGCTGAAGCGGCCCACAACGTGCTGATCGGACACCTGAGCGCCAGCCTGATGCGTGTGATCCACGGCCACGTGTCGAACAATCTGGAGCACTTGCATGCACGGCCGCAGCGCTGGGATCAGTTGCGCTCGCAGCATCGCGCCATCTGGCATGCGATACGCGAACACAAGTCGCAGGAGGCGGCCCTTGCCGCACGCGATCACATCGAGTTCGTGCGCCAGAGCATGGACGACAACGCCCGGGAAGAGGAGCGCCGCCTGAGCGCAAGGAGACGTGCGGGAGAACTCGTCGAAGCTTCCAAGGGTCACTGACCTTTCGACGCAAAGCCACGCAACCACTCGAAAACAATTTCTACGGATGGCGTGCGCGGCTTGAGGATGGACTTGCTGAGCCATTTGCATGGCAAAGGAAATGTCGGAATCTGTGGCACCACCACCACCCGCCCGCAGCGCACTGCCGAATCGACCACGTGGCGCGATGACATGGCAATGCCAAGCTCATCCTCCGCCGCCTGCAGCCGCAGGCGCGAGTCCTCCAAAGTAATCCCTCTGCGTGTCATCAGGTGATGCGTGTCAAGCCACGGTGCCCACTCTGAATAGTGCTCGTCGATGATCAATGGCGCCGACAACAGCACATCGGGAAAGGGCAGATCCAACAACTGTCTCGCGGTAACAGGCCCGCACACCGCGACGGCCTCATCCTCCATCCATGGCATCGAATCCATGTCGGGACTCTTGAGTTCCTGCGTCGAAATGATCAGGTCCACGTCGATGCGGTCGATCTCGCGCAACTCGTCTTGCGTGATGAGCCATAGCTCCATCGCGGGATGTCGTGCCCGCAGCAAACGCAAGCGCGACATCAACCAGCCACTGGCAAAGTCGGGCGGGCAAGCCAGCAGCACCGAGTCCTGATTGCGGTAAGGCTCAATCCGTTCGCGCCCGTCGCGCAGCGTCTTCAGTGTGGCGCGTACGGTGTCGCCAAACAGCGCTCCGGCCGCCGTCAGCTTCACGCCGCGCCCGACGCGGCTGAACAGTTGCTGACCGACCCAGGCCTCCAGATTCTGGATCTGGTGGGTGATCGCTGACTGGGTCAGCGACAACTCGACCGCGGCGCGCGAAATGCCTCCCAGCCGGGCCGCGGCTTCGAACGCCAGAAGGCTTTGCAGCGGTGGGAGTCGTTTGTCCATGCCATCAAAATTTCTAATGAATTGAGCAATATCGATCATTTTACGTTTGCGCTGCCCTTGCGCAGAATGCGGCCATCAGATTCCCACCACCGAAACCAAAGATCGCAACACAGACCATGAGCCTGACGATTCAAGGCGACAGCGCCATACGCCGAACTGACCTTCTTGGGTCCTACGCCGAGAACACCTATGCCGGCGTGCTGAGTTTTATGCGGCGCAAGTACAGTCGCGACCTGGAAGGAGTCGACGTGGTCGTGTCCGGCATACCACTCGATCTGGCCACCACGTTTCGCCCGGGAACCCGGCTCGGGCCGGCCGCCATTCGGGCCGCCAGTGTGCAACTCAGCGAATTGATGGCATTCCCCTGGGGCTTCGACCCGTTTGATGAACTGGCCGTGATTGATTACGGAGATTGCTGGATCGATGCTCACAACCCGCTCAGCATTGCGCCCGCCATCGAGCAGCATGCACGCTCCATCCTGGTCAGTGGCGCCAAGATGCTGACCTTTGGTGGCGATCATTTCATCACCTATCCGTTGCTCAAGGCGCACGCCGAAAAATGGGGACAGCCGTTGTCGCTGATTCATTTCGATGCCCATTGCGATACCTGGCCGGACGATCAATCTGACTCGCTGAACCACGGGACCATGTTCTACAAAGCCATCCACGAGGGCTTGATCGACCCCAAGACGTCAGTGCAGATCGGCATCCGCACCTGGAACGAAGACTTCATGGGAATGAACGTGATCGACGCGCCCTGGGTGCACGAGCACGGCACACAGGCTACGCTGCAGCGCATTCTGGGGATCGTTGGCAAGCGCCCCAGCTACCTCACGTTCGACATCGATTGCCTGGACCCTGCATATGCGCCAGGCACAGGTACGCCGGTGGCGGGTGGGCTCAGTTCGGCGCAGGCGCTGACCCTGATCCGCGGCATGGGCCCGGTGCAACTGGTGGGCATGGATGTGGTCGAGGTATCGCCACCGTTTGACCACAGCGAGATCACGGCGCTGGCTGCCGCCCACATCGCAGCCGATCTCTTGTGCGTATTGCGTAACCAGAAACGGGGAACTGTATGAATAAATCGATCCACGATTTGACCGCGCCACTGGCCCGATGCCTGCTCGCGCTGGCCGGGGCCGCACTGCTGGCAACGACCTGCCCCGCATGGGCCGATGGCGAAAAGGTCCTGAACATCTACAACTGGTCCGAGTACATCGGCGAGAACACCGTCAAGGCGTTCGAAGCCGAGACCGGGATCAAGGTGCGTTACGACAACTTTGACTCAAATGAAACCTTGCTCGCAAAGATGATTGCCGGCCGCAGCGGCTACGACATCGTCGTGCCTTCTTCGGACTTCGGCCGCATCATGATCGAGGGCGGCCTGCTGCAAAAGCTGGATCGCAAAAGTCTGCCTCTTTGGGGCAACCTGAACCCGGCCGTCATGCAGCTCATGAGCAAGCTCGATCCGGGCAACCAATACATGCTGCCCTGGCTCGGCGGCTCGGTCAGCGTGGGCTACAACGTCGACATGGTCAAGGCGGCGTTGGGCAGCGAGCCGATTCCATCGAATCCGTTCGAGTTGATCTTCAACCCCAAATACACGGCGAGGTTGAAGAAGTGCGGCATCTCCATGCTCGACAGTGCCAGCGACATCTTTCCGTCAGCGCTGATCTACCTGGGACTGCCCGCCTACAGCAACAAGCCTGCGGACTACAACGAAGCGCTGAACCTGCTTCTCAAAGTGCGTCAGGACATTGGACTGTTCAGCTACAACGGCTACATCAGCGATCTCGCGTCGGGCAGCATCTGTGTGGCCTTGGGCTACGGCGGTGACTTCAACAACGCGGCCCGGCAGGCCAAGGCAGCAGGCAAGGGCGTTCGCATTGAAGCCCCTTTGCCGCCCAATGGCGTGCAGTTTGGCTTCGAGTCGATGGTGATTCCGGCGGACGCCCCGCATCCGGAAAACGCGCTGTTGTGGATGAATTACATCCTGCGACCCCAGGTTCAGGCGGAGATCACCAACAAGGTGATGTTCACCAGTCCTAATCTGGCAGCGCGCCAGTTCATCCATGCCGATGTTCTTGCCAATGCGATCGCGTTTCCACCGGACGAGTACCTGGCCACCAAGGCGCGGTTTTATGAGGCTCGTCGCAACGACACGCGCAGGGTGATGACGCGCTATTTCACCAAGTTCAAATCGGGACTGTGATCCCGCGGCCACCCACCCTGTCAGGCCACCCGCCGTTCATCAGCGCCAGTAGCACCTTCCAGTTGGCTACGGATCTGATCCAGGTTTTCCCGCGCAACGCGCCGACCCAGATCCACCAGATAGGGCATCGCCTCGGTATCAAACAGACCCACACGGCGCTCCATCGTGGGAATGATGCGTTCTGCGCGCCGGGCTCACCGTCGTTGACTTTCGCAATGAGCCCCGGATGTCATCCATCTGCTCTTCCCGTCGATTGATGACAACATCGTAAACGGTTTCGGGGTGCCCAGCATGGCACGGCGCATGACATTGCCAAGGACCATCAGGTCGGCACCCGGATGGCGCGCCGGGAAGATCCAGGCAAGCACGGCTGGCTCCAAAGCGCGGCCGAAGGTTGACACGGCAAGCCGCACCGTGATGGCTCCAATGACGCGCAGCCGGGCCTGTTCAATGCACAGCAGGCGCGATGCGGCGCTGCTTGGTGAGATGTACACCGATGCCCAGGGTATGCAGCCGCACAGCGCGGCGTGCGCAGACTTTCATCCTCGGGTCGCGATCGCCGCGAATACGTCCTTCGCGCTGCAAGATTTCACAACCTGTGGTAAGTTGTAGTTACGCCAAGTGCCGGTGGAAACCAAGTCACCTGCAGTTTCACTTCGTGATTTCATGGCGCCAAAAAAGCAAGGAGACAATGGATCATGAAGCTGACTCTGAATGGCAAGAGTATTTCCGTCGATGTGGCCCTCGACACGCCACTGCTTTGGGTGCTGCGCGACACACTGGGTCTGACCGGCACCAAATTCGGTTGTGGCCAGGCCTTGTGCGGCGCCTGCACGGTGCACCTTGACGGCGTTGCCGTGCGTTCGTGTGCGACGCCGGTCTCTGCCGCTCAGGGCAAGCGTGTCACGACCATTGAAGGTCTTTCGAAGAATGGTGAGCACCCGGTACAGGTCGCCTGGGAAAAGGCGGATGTACCCCAGTGCGGCTATTGTCAGTCCGGTCAGATCATGAGCGCGTCCGCCTTGCTGGCCAGCAATCCGCATCCCACCGACGCCGAAATCGAAGCTGCCATGAGCGGAAATATTTGCCGCTGCGGCACCTACAACCAGATTCGCGAAGCGATCCATTCCGCAGCAAAAAATCTACGCAAGGAGGCTTGATCATGACGCTCATCATCAACGAATCCCGGCGTGGTTTTCTCAAGGCAAGTGCCCTTGCGGGCGGTGGCCTGATCGTGGGCTTTGTGCTGCCCGGTGCCGCGCGCTTTGCCGCAGCGGCCGCGCCGGTTTTCAGTCCCAATGCTTTTCTCAGGATCGGGTCCGACAACTCCGTGACGGTACTGTGCGGTCTTTCGGAAATGGGTCAGGGCGTGCACACGGCCATCCCCATGCTGATCGCCGAAGAATTGGACGCCGACTGGAGCAAGATCCGGGTCGAGCAGGCGCCGACCGATGCGGCGTTCAAGAACCCGCTCTTTGGAATGCAGGCTACGGGCGGATCCAGCGCCGTGCGTGGCCATTGGGAACCGATGCGCAAAGCCGGTGCGACGGCGCGCGCCATGCTGGTGCAGGCGGCTGCGAAGGAGTGGAAGGTGGACGCTGCCTCATGCCGCACCGAGAAGGGCGAGGTGATCCACCCATCGGGGCAACGACTTTCGTACGGCAAGCTCGCGGAGGCTGCCGGAAAACTCGCTGTGCCCTCGGTCGTGACGTTGAAGGAACCGGGTGCTTTCCGCATTCTCGGCAAAGGTGGCACAAGGCGCGTGGACACGGCAGCCAAGGTGACGGGCAAAGCCAAGTTCGGCATGGACGTGCAACTGCCTGGCATGCTGACAGCCGTGATCGCGCGCTCCCCCGT
Source organism: uncultured beta proteobacterium (assembly GCA_903832285.1). GTDB lineage: Bacteria > Pseudomonadota > Gammaproteobacteria > Burkholderiales > Burkholderiaceae_C > CAIKVZ01. The sequence continues at coordinate 15,345 of CAILAY010000161.1, forward strand.
CATCGGCGGCAAGGTCGCCTCATTCAACGCGGACAAGGCCAAGGCGGTCCCTGGCGTCAGGCAGATCCTGTCGATCCCCACCGGTGTGGCCGTGCTCGCCGACGGTTACTGGGCCGCCAAGAAGGGACGGGACTTGCTGGCAATTCAGTGGGATGAGGGCGCGAATGCCAGCCTGTCGTCCGATTCGATTCGCGCGGATTTTCTGGAGGCGGTAGGCAAGCCGGCCTTGGTGGCGCGCAAGGACGGTGACGTGGCCGCAGCGGCACCCGCCAGGCGCATCCAGGCGACCTATGAAGCGCCCTATCTGGCCCACGCCTGCATGGAACCGATGAACTGTAGCGCCTGGTTCAAGGGCGACGCGCTGGAGGTCTGGGCCAGTACCCAGGCGCCCGGCTTGAACCGTAGTGTGCTGTCCCAGGTGCTGTCACTGGCAGAGGAGAAGATCACCGTCAATACCCAATACCTGGGAGGCGGATTCGGTCGACGTTTTGCCCAGGACTTTGTGATCGATGCTGCCGTCCTGTCCAAGGTCGCGGGTGCGCCAGTCAAACTCGTCTATTCCCGCGAGGACGATACACAAGCCCTGTTCTACCGCCCGGCCGCGATCTGCAAATTTGAAGGCGGACTGGACGACAAGGGTGCGCCGGTGTTGTTTTCGGCGCGCAGCGCGAGTTCGTCGATTGCGCTGGCGGCGCAGATGCCGCTGACGAATGGCCTCGACTCATTTGCGGTCGAAGGTATCGTGCAGATGCCTTATGCCATCGCCAACGTCCAGGTGGAATGGGCGCAGAAAGAAACACCGATCGGTGTCTGGTTCTGGCGCTCGGTGGGGCATTCGCAAAACATCTATTTTGTCGAGAGTTTCATTGACGAAATGGCGGCTCTGGCGGGCAAGGATCCGTTCGAGTTCCGGCGTTCGTATCTTGACAACGCGCCGCGCTATAAAGGCGTTCTTGAACTGGTAGCCGCGAAGGCTTCATGGGGCAAGTCCTTGCCGAAGGGCCACTTCCACGGGATCGCCGTGGGTGAATCATTTGGCAGCTATGTGGCCGAGGTGGCAGAGGTTTCGGTGTCCACCAGCGGCGAGGTGCGAGTACACAAGGTGGTTTGTGCCGTTGATTGCGGCATGACGGTCAACCCCGACATCATCAAACGCCAGATGGAAAGCTCGATCATCTACGGCATGAGCGCGCTGTTCCACGGCAGGATCAGCATCAAGGGCGGACGAATCGAGCAGGGCAACTTCGACCAATACCCGGTTCTCAGAATGAATGAAGCGCCCAAGGTTGAGGTCCACATCGTGCCTTCGAAGGAAGCTCCCGGAGGTGTTGGCGAACCCGGCTTGCCGCCGCTTGCGCCAGCGGTGGTGAACGCGGTGTTTGCCGCCACCGGCAAGCGCTTGCGCACACTACCGATCGACTCAGCCAGCTTGAAGCAGGCGTAGCCTTGGTGCCGATGTGCCCTCATCGCCAAGCCGCCCGCGCGCGGGCGCGAACCTGCACGCTGGCCGGTCCCGCAGAGCGCGAGAGTTCCGTTTCGGCGTTGGCATTTGGCCAGACCCGGAGGTCAAACTGCGGCACGAGCGCATCGGGAATGAAACGCGTGCGCGAAGCATAAAGGTGGCGATCACCCATCGCTGATTGCTGCGTTACGTAGAAGCGATGCGGCACCAGAAGATGCAGGTGGTCCTTGGCGCGGGTCATGGCAACGTAGAGCAGACGACGCTCTTCCTCGATCTCGGCGGCAGTGCCTGTGCTCATGTCCGATGGGATGCAGCCATCCACGACATTGAGTATGTGGACCGAACTCCATTCCTGACCCTTGGCCGAATGGATTGTGGAGAGGATCACATAGTCCTCGTCCAAATGCGGCGGGCCAGACTGCGCGCTGGTGGCTTCGGGCGGATCCAGCGTCAGTTCACTCAAGAAGCGCTCACGGTTGGCATAGCCCGACGCCATGCGCTCCAGGTTGTCCACATCGGCACGCCGCAGCGGCGCATCGTCGTGGAGACGGTCCAGGTGAGGTCCATACCAGCGTTTTGCCAAGTCCATGTCGGCCGGCCAGGTATTGAGTGGATGCCTTAGCGTGCGGTACAACTGTGCAAAGGCGAGCCACTCTGTAACGGCGTTCGCCGGAGCCTGAAATGCGTCCACGGCGGCGTTGGGGTCGGCTGCCATATCCATGGCGTCGAGCAGGCGCGTGGCGTGCGCGGGACCGATGCCAGGAATGAGCTGCAATACGCGAAAACCAGCCATGCGGCCGCGCGGGTTTTGTGCAAAACGCAGGATCGCAAGCATGTCTTTCACATGGGCGGCTTCAAGAAACTTCAGACCGCCAAACTTGACGAACGGAATCTGGCGGCGCGTCAGTTCCAGCTCAAGCGCAGCGCTGTGCGACGAGGTGCGAAACAGCACCGCCTGGGACTTGAGCGCGAGCCCGGCCTCGCGCTCCTCCAGGATGCGATTCGCCACCCAGCGCGCCTGATCGGCCTCGTCCGGCACCATCACAAGCTGTGGCCGCGTGCTGCCAGGCTTGTCGGTCCACAGCGTCTTGGCATGGCGCTCAGTGGCCTGCGCTATCAACGCGTTGGAGGCGTCCAGTATGGGCTGCGTGGAGCGGTAGTTGCGCTCCAACGCAACGAGGCGGGCGCTTTGGCTGAACTGCTGCGTGAAGTCCAGGATGTTGCGCACCGTGGCGCCACGAAAACTGTAGATGCTCTGGGCGTCGTCGCCGACCACGGTGACACCTTGCCCACTGGGTTTGAGGCCCAGAATGATGGCGGCCTGAAGCCGATTCGTGTCCTGGTATTCGTCGACCAGCACATGATCAAAGCGCGCGCCGAGTTCAGCTCCCAGCACCGGGTCGGCCATCATTTCGGACCAGAACAGCAACAGGTCGTCGTAGTCGAGCACGTTTTGTTCCTGCTTGACTTCACCGTAGCTGCCAAACAGTTTTTTGAGCTCATCCTCCCACTGCGCGCACCACGGAAACACCTGCTGCAACACCTGCAACAGTGGCTCCTGGGTGTTGACCACGCGCGAGTAGATGGACAGGCAGGTGCCCTTTTGCGGGAAGCGATTCTTCGTGGCCGAAAGCCCCAGGTCGTGTCGCGCCAGGCCCAGCAGATCCTCGGAGTCACTGCGGTCATGGATCGTGAAGGATTCATCCAGACCAATGCGGGTGGCGTAGTCGCGTAGCAGGCGCGCAGCAATGCTGTGAAAGGTGCCGGACCAGGGCAGCGAAGGCAACTGTCTTGAACTGCCCCGACCCCACACCCGATTCAGCACGCTGCCGACGCGTCGCTCCATCTCCATGGCGGCGCGACGCGAGAATGTCAGCAGCAACATACGCTGCGGGTCCGCCTGATGCAGCATGAGTTTGGCGACGCGATGCGCGAGCGTGCTGGTTTTGCCTGATCCTGCGCCGGCAATGATGAGCAGGGGACGGGTATCGCCTGCGCCTTCACCCATGCCGTGCTCCACCGCCAGAAGTTGGTCAGCATTCAGCGACTCGAACGGATCGACTGGGGCGGCGGTAGTGGTTTCCATGGAGGCGGAAGTCATAGCTGTACATTATCACGGGGTATCCCCTTAGCTCCAATTGTTTGTCAAGGCCTTGGACGCACGCGTGCGGACCAGTCCTGCACTGGCTCGCTGTTCTCGGTTCCTGCAAGATATCTGACCAGAATTTCATTCCCTCGCACATCGACAGCTCGATCGAGTATGGTTTGGGCGTTTTGGAGTAAACCACGACCTTCTAGTCCGAAAAGGAACTCCGAAGTTGATGTGATAACAACGCAATCTGGTAGACGAGTCAAGAAATTTGTCTTCCGAACAGCGCTATCTTCGAAAAGTAGAACTGCCCCAAAGTCTTTACCCTCTAATTCCCTAGCAAGAACCTCGGCGGCTGCTTGCTCGCCACGATTCTTTGTTTTCGTCGCCGGATTCATCGACCTCAACAACATGAACTCTTCATAGATCTCTGTTGGACCAACAGTAAGTCTATGAGGATCGTTATTGCGAATCCATTCGGCGACCAATGAAGCTCCAGGCTTGGATAAATCTTGAATCACTTCATGCCTCACCATGTCAGGAACAATGACTGGCAAGTTCGGTAAAAACAGAGCATCCAGTGATTCGGCAATGGCCAACGTAATCAGTGGCCCTGAATCGGTGACGATTAATGAAAAATTCATTGCCTCATCTCCCTCTTTGATTTGGCTACCGCCAAATCAAGTATGTGATGAAAAAGGGCAATTTGCTGTGGACTGTTCTTTGGCGTGACTTTGGGAATTTGAAGATTTTTGAGTCCCAACTCAATCAACAAATCTCCATAACTCGCACCAGTCTCCTCCGCAATTTGTGGCCACGAAATCAACCCCTTTGAATAGGCAATTGCCAAAGCCGAAATTCGACTTCTGTCCACAGTTTGCGCCGCCGGCAACGTCAAAAGTCCAACTGCCTTTCCATTTCTGGTGATTTCTATTGGGCCATGCGTATTTAGGGACGACA
>CAILAY010000162.1 GCA_903832285.1 uncultured beta proteobacterium
GGTTTGCTTTTCAGATTGCAAAGGCGATTGCAGCTCGCCGACAAGAGCGGGGCGCTATTCTCACCACCACCGAGTTGGCCCAACTCGTGGCTGGCGCGGTCAAAACCCGCGAGCCGGGCCAGAACCCTGCAACGCGCACATTTCAGGCTCTTCGGATTTTCATCAATGCCGAGCTTGAAGAGCTGCAACAGGCGCTCGACGCAAGCCTGACGGTATTGCAACCCGGTGGACGACTGGTGGTCATCAGTTTTCACTCGCTCGAAGACCGGATCGTCAAGCAGTTCATAGCCAAACATGCGCGCGAGGAAGTGGACAAACGCCAGCCGGACTGGATGCTGGTGCCCACGCAGCAGATGAAGTTGCTGTCGCTGGGGCGCATCAAGCCCGGCGCACATGAGGTGGCGGCCAATCCCCGCGCCCGCAGCGCCACCCTGCGTGTGGCACAGAGGACGGCAGCATGTGCCCCCACGACAAGCCGCAGGCCGAACGCCACCAAGGAACGCAAGGGGGCTGGCAAACCATGACCCGGCTCAATCTGGTGTTGCTGCTGGCGGTGCTGGCCAGTGCGTTGTTTCTGGTGCACACACAGTACGAGTCGCGGCGCCTCTTTGTCGAAGTCGACAAGGCGAACGCTTTGGCGCGTGCGTTGGAGTCTGAACACGATCGGCTCGAAGTGGAAAAGCGCGCCCAGGCGACGCCGCTGCGCGTGGAAAAACTGGCACGCGGCGCGCTGCAGATGCAATCGGTGAATCCGGCGTTGACACAGTACGTGAACGCTCCGGCGAGCGCGCCCGAGACCGCACCGGCCCAGGCTGACGGAGCGAAGCGGTGAGCAAGAGCATCCGCTATACATCAAGCCCCTTGCTGGCGAGCAGGACGCCGGTGTGGCGCAGCAAATTCGTCGTGGCGGCCATCGCCATCGGTTTCATCGGCTTGGCAGCGCGCGCGGCCTACGTGCAGGTGTTCGGCAACCAGTTCTTTCAGCACCAGGGCGAAGTTCGCTTTGGACGCACCCTGGAATTGCCCGCCAACCGCGGTCGCATTCTTGATCGCAATGGTCTGATCCTTGCGTCCAGCGTGCCCGCTCCCAGCATCTGGGCGATCCCCGAGGACGTGGAGCGCGAGGGTGGAAAAATCCAGCAAGTGGCCAGACTGCTGGACATGCCACTGGTCGACCTGAACAAGAAACTCGAAGACGAAGACAAGACATTCGTCTGGCTAAAACGTCACGTCGACGATGCGGTGGCCAGGGAAATTGCGGCGCTGCAGATCAAGGGCATCTATCAGAGCATGGAGTACCGGCGCCAATATCCCGATGGGGAAGCCGCAGCCCATCTGGTGGGTTTCACCAACGTGGAAGACCTGGGACAGGAAGGGATCGAACTGGCATTCAACAAGGAACTGGCCGGGCATGCCGGTTCGCGCCGCGTCATCAAGGACCGCATGGGTCGCGTGGTGGAGGATGTGGGCGAAACCCTGCAACCCGCAGACGGTCCCGATCTGCTTCTGAGCGTGGACAGCCGGGTACAGTTTTTTGCGTATCAGAAGCTGCGCGACGCCGTCGTGATGAACAAGGCGAGGGCGGGTAGCGTGGTGGTGCTGGATGCGGTCACGGGCGAGGTTCTGGCGCTGGCGAACTACCCCAGCTATGTGCCGGACAAGCGGCGCAACCTGAGCGGCGAGCAACTGCGCAATCGCGCCCTGACCGACACCTTCGAGCCGGGATCGGTGATGAAACCCTTCACCATCGGCCTGGGGCTGGAAACGGGGCGCGTGACTCCCGGCACGCTGATCGATACCGGTGCGGGCAAGCTCAGCCTGCATGGCGCCACCATCTCCGACTCGCATCCCAACGGCGTGCTTACGGTGGAAGGTGTGATTCAGAAGTCCAGCAATATCGGCACCACCAAGATCGCGATGCAGATGCAGCCGCGAGAAATGTGGGAGATGTTTTCGCAGGCGGGGTTCGGACAGAAACCGCAGATCAGTTTTCCGGGCGCGGTGTCGGGTCGCCTGCGGCCCTACAAGAGCTGGCGTCCGATCGAACAGGCCACCATGTCCTATGGCTACGGGCTGTCGGCCTCACTCTTCCAGATGGCGCGCTCCTACACCGTGTTCTCACATGACGGGCAGATCATTCCCGTGACCTTGCTGAAGAATTCAGAACCAGCGGTGGGTGTGCGCGTGCTGTCGCAACACACTGCGCAGCAGGTGCGCAAGATGCTGCAGATGGCCGCCGGTCCCGGTGGTACCGGACAGAAGGCCCAGACCATAGGCTACTCCGTGGGCGGCAAGTCGGGCACGGCCTACAAGTTGTTGGGCAAGAACTACGGCACAGAGAAGAATCACAGGTACCGAGCCTGGTTTGTTGGCATGGCGCCGATCGAGCAGCCACGCATCATCGTCGCGGTGATGGTGGACGAGCCCAATGCGGGGCACTACTTTGGCGGCGATGTGGCGGCACCCGTGTTCAGCGAAGTGGTGCAGCAGACGCTGCGCATGATGGGCGTGCAACCCGACATGGCGGTGAAGCCGCAGATCGTGGCTGATGCCGCAGAGGAGTCGTTCTGATGCTCAGCCTGAACACGCCGGAACAAGCCGCGCAGTGGCTGCAACGTCGCGTCACGGGTGAACTTCGCACGGATAGCCGCAAGCTGCGTGCAGGTGACGGCTTCATTGCGTGGCCGGGAGCGGCCAGCGATGGTCGCCAGTACGTGCGCACGGCGCTGGCGCTGGGTGCCGCGGCCTGTCTGGTGGAGCAGTCGGGAATCGATGATTTCGGATTCGCCGGTGACGCCATATGCGCCTACCCCGATCTCAAGCATGCTGCTGGCGATATCGCGGCCGCCTACTACGGCCACCCCAGTCACGCGCTGGACGTGGTGGCAGTCACCGGCACCAACGGCAAGACCTCCAGCACCTGGTGGCTGGCGCAGGCTTTGTCCAGCTTGCACCCCGACCGGCGCCTGGCCTGCGGCCTTATCGGCACTCTCGGGGTGGGAGTTCCGGCGCTGAGCCCAGACGTGGCAGATCCGCTGGCGGACCTGCAAGGCACCGGGCTGACCACGCCTGACCCGGTGCTGCTACAGCAGCAACTGCGCCGCTTTGTGGAGCAGGGTCTGCGCGCCTGCGCCATCGAAGCCTCGTCCATCGGACTGGTGGAGCATCGCCTGGACGGAACCCGCATTCGCGTGGCCGTGTTTACCAACTTCACGCAGGACCATCTGGACTACCACGGTGACATGGCGTCCTATTGGCAGGCCAAGGCCGCCCTGTTTGCCTGGTCTGGTTTGCAGGCGGCGGTGGTCAACGTCGATGACGATCAGGGTGCAGAACTGGCGGACACGTTGCGCGCTGACGGACTCGATCTTTGGACCGTGTCGATGCAGGGGTCGGCACGGCTGCGCGCGCTGGATGTGGCTTACGGCGCGCAAGGCCTGTGCGTTACGCTGGCTGAAGGGGACGAACACCACCGCCTGCCGACAACTCTCATCGGCGACTACAACGTTTCCAATTTGCTGGGCGTGATCGCCGCCATGCGCTGCCTCGGTGTACCGCTGCACGATGCGGTGCAGGCCTGCACCCATTTGAGCCCGGTGCCCGGTCGCATGGATTGCCTGTCGGCCCCGGCGCAACCGCTGGTGGTGGTGGACTATGCCCATACGCCCGATGCGCTGGACAAGGCGCTGACGGCTTTGCGGCCCCTGACGCGGCAGCGCGGCGGGGAATTGTGGTGCGTGTTCGGCTGCGGCGGCGATCGCGACTCCGCCAAGCGCCCGCTGATGGCCGCGATGGCAGAAAAAGATGCCGATCGCGTCGTGGTCACCAGCGACAACCCGCGCAGCGAGAAACCCGAGGCCATCATTGCGCAGATCCTGCTGGGCCTGAGCCACAGCGCAGCGGTGCAGGTGCAGGCGGACCGGGCGCTCGCTATTCGCCAGACCCTGAGCCAGGCAAAGGACAAAGACGTGGTGCTGATCGCCGGCAAGGGGCACGAGCGCACGCAGGAAGTGGCGGGTTGCAAATACCCTTTCTCCGACAAGGCGCAAGCACTGGCCGCGCTCGCTACGAGGGTTTCGGCATGAACGTCATGATGACCCTGGCGCAGGCGCAAAGCTGGATTCCCGGTGCGCAGCTGATCGGCGACGGCGCCACGCCGCTGGTGCGGGTGCACAGCGACACGCGCAGCTGTGAAACGGGAGACCTCTTTGTGGCGCTCAAGGGTGAGCGCTTTGACGCCAACAGCTTTCTGGCACAGGCCAAAGACAAAGGCGCGGCAGCGGCGCTCTGTCACGCCAATGCCTTGGCGCAGTTGACGCAACTGTGCCTTCCCGGTCTGATCGTGCCCGACACGCTTGCGGCGCTGGGCACGTTGGCCACGGGCTGGCGCGCGCAGTTCACGCTGCCGCTGATCGCGGTCACCGGCTCCAATGGCAAGACCACGGTGACGCAAATGATCGCGTCCATCCTGCGAGCCAGCGGTGGCGATGCGTCTTTAGCGACCGTTGGCAACTTCAATAACGACATTGGTGTGCCCCTGACGCTGCTGCGTCTGCGTGCCCGGCACAGGCTGGCGGTGGTGGAGTTGGGCATGAACCATCCCGGCGAAATCGCGGCACTGGCGGCAATGGCCAGACCCACCGTGGCGCTGGTGAACAACGCGCAACGTGAGCACCAGGAGTTCATGGCCACAGTGCAGGCTGTGGCCGAAGAAAACGGCGCCGTAGTTGCCGCGCTGGACGCGCAGGGCGTGGCGGTGTTTCCCGCTGACGACAACTTCACTTCACTCTGGCAACAGCTTGCGGGCGCGCGCAAGCTGTTGCGTTTTGCGATGCAGGGCCAACCGGACCGTGCGGCTGAGGTGTGCTGCCTCCAATCGCACTGGGAGCAGGGCGCCTGGCAGGTCTCGACCCGAACGCCGGCCGGGGATTTGCATTACACCTTGCGGGTTGCCGGGCGACACAACCTGAAGAACTCGCTCGCCGCAGGCGCCTGTGCGCTGGCCGCGGGCGTGCCGCTGGCTGCCATCGCGCAGGGACTGAACGAGTTCCAACCCGTGCCTGGGCGCAGCCGCGCGCTGACGTTGCGCATCAAGGATGTCAGTCTGACATTGATCGACGACTCCTACAACGCGAACCCCGACTCCGTGCGCGCCGCAATCGAGCTGTTGGCCCAATTGCCCGGACCACGCCTGCTGGTGCTGGGCGACATGGGCGAAGTGGGGACGAAAGGTCCGCAGTTTCACGCCGAGGTCGGGAGCTACGCACGCAGCCAGGGCATCGACCATTTATTCACGCTGGGCGAACTGGCGCGTCACATATCGGACAGCTTCGGCGGGGGCAAACATTTCGATACTGTGGAGGCGCTCAACGCGGCCGTGCTGCAAGTCCTGCCGCACACGGCGAGCGTACTCGTCAAAGGTTCGCGCTTCATGAAAATGGAGCGCGTCGTCGCCGCCATCCAAGCCTCGGAACAAACCCATCAGGAGGCATCTCATGCTGCTTAGTCTGGCCCAATGGCTGCAGACGCTGTCACCCGACTTCGGATTTTTCCGGGTCTTTCAGTACCTCACTTTTCGCGCTGTCATGGCCGCGCTCACGGCCTTGCTGATCGGGCTGTTCGCGGGCCCGGCAGTGATCCGGCATCTGACCGCGCTCAAGATCGGACAACCGATCCGCGGCTACGGCATGGCCTCGCACCAGAGCAAGAGCGGAACTCCCACCATGGGCGGCGTGCTTGTATTGCTGGCCATCGCCATCTCGACCCTGCTGTGGGTCGATCTGACCAATCGTTTTGTCTGGATCGTGCTGATCGTGACGCTGGGTTTTGGCACGATCGGCTGGGTCGACGACTGGCGCAAGGTGGTGCACAAGGACCCCGAAGGCATGCGCTCGCGCGAGAAATATTTCTGGCAATCGGTGGTTGGCCTGTTGGCCGCGCTCTATCTGGTTTTCAGCATTTCGGAGAACTCCAATATGCGCGTACTGGAACTGTTCTTCAGGTGGGTGCAATCTGGCTTCGACGTGAACCTGCCGCCCAAGGCCGGTCTCTTCGTTCCCTTCTTCAAGGAGGTGAACTATCCGCTGGGCGTGGCGGGTTTCGTGATCCTGTCCTATCTGGTGATCGTGGGGTCCAGCAACGCCGTGAATCTCACCGACGGGTTGGACGGCCTGGCCATCATGCCTGTGGCGATGGTGGGCGGCTCGCTCGGACTGTTTGCCTACGTCACCGGCAGTGCGGTTTACTCCAAATACCTTTTCATGCCGCACATCACAGGGTCGGGCGAACTGCTGGTCTTCTGCATGGCCATGGCGGGTGCGAGTCTGGCGTTTCTCTGGTTCAACACGCACCCGGCTCAGGTCTTCATGGGCGACGTGGGCGCGCTCGCGCTGGGTGCGGCCCTGGGTACGGTTGCGGTGATCGTGCGCCAGGAAATTGTTTTGTTTGTGATGGGTGGCGTGTTCGTGGCCGAGGCGCTGTCGGTGATGGCGCAGGTGGGCTGGTTCAAGTACACCAAAAGGAAATACGGCGAGGGTCGGCGCATTCTGAAGATGGCGCCGCTGCATCACCATTTCGAAAAAATAGGTTGGGCCGAAACGCAGGTGGTGGTGCGCTTCTGGATCATCACCATCCTGCTCTGTCTGGTGGGCCTGTCCACCCTGAAACTGCGCTAGCTTTCATGAGCACACTCAACGGTCAGCACGTCTTGATCCTGGGCCTGGGAAATTCCGGCCTGGCGATGGCGCGCTGGTGCGTACGCTGCGGTGCGCAGGTCACAGTGGCTGACACGCGCGAGCAGCCACCTCAGCTTCAGGCCCTGCAGCGTGATCTGCCCGCAACGCGCTTTGTGCACGGCGCGCTGGATGCGTCGTTGCTGCTGGGAGGCGATGTTCGCGCGCTGTTCAAGAGCCCGGGCCTGGCGCCGGCAGAGGTGGCGACCGTGGTGTCTGCAGCGCGCGAGCAGGGCCTGTGGGTGGGCGGCGAATTGAGCCTGTTTGCGCAGGCGCTGGCTGAATTGAAGGGCGCAAGGAACTACCACCCGCAAGTGCTGGCCGTGACCGGAACGAACGGCAAGACCACGGTCACGTCCCTCACCGCGCAGTTGGTGGCGCGCGCGGCCAAAAGCGTGGTGGCTGCGGGCAACATCGGTCCCACGCTGCTGGACACGCTTGCACAGCAACTGGATGCTGATTCCCTGCCCGAAGTCTGGGTGCTCGAGTTGTCCAGTTTTCAACTCGACGACGTGAGCGACTTTGAGCCTACGGCGGCGACCGTGCTCAACATCAGTCAGGACCATCTGGATTGGCATGGCAGCATGGACGCCTACGTCGCAGCCAAGGCGCGGGTATTTGGCAGGCATGGCCTGATGGTGCTCAATCGTGACGAGCCCCTTGTCATGGCCATGCGGGAGACGCTTGTTGTCGCAGTGCCGACGAAGCGCGGTGCTCCGGTGCCCCTGCCAGCCCATCCCTGGACGAGCTTTGGTGCCGACATGCCGCAACGACCGGGCGACTTTGGCATCGAGGTGGTGAATGGCATGACCTGGCTGGTGCGTGCCATGGAAGCCGAGGAAACACACAAGTCCAAGCGCGCCGCCGCGCGTGACGCGGTTGCCGATCTGCACATTCAGCGACTGATGCCCGCCGACGCGCTGCGCATTCGTGGTCGCCACAACGCCGTCAACGCGCTGGCCGCGCTGGCGCTGGCGGCCAGCGCAGGCTGCGGTCTGGCTGCCACCTTGCACGGTCTGCGCGAGTACCGTGGCGAACCACACCGGGTGCAGCCTGTGGGCATGCTGGACGGAGTCGAATATTTCGACGACAGCAAGGGCACGAACGTGGGCGCCACCGTGGCGGCGCTCGCCGGCCTGGGGGCGGAGCGCCGTGTGGTGGTGATTCTGGGCGGTGAAGGCAAGGGGCAGGACTTCAACCCGCTGGCAGCGCCGCTCGCGCAATACGCCCGCGCCGCGGTGCTGATCGGGCGCGATGCGCCGCTTATCCGCGCTGCCCTCGATGTCACTGGTGTGCCGCTGTTGCAGGCCGGGTCCATGCAGCAGGCCGTGCAGATGGCGCGGCAGCACGCGCATGCCGGCGATGCCGTGCTCCTGTCCCCCGCTTGCGCCAGCTTTGACATGTTCGACAACTACGAACATCGGGCCAGGGTCTTCGTGCAGGCGGTGCAGGAAATCGCGTTGGACGCCGGCACCGTGCTGGAGGGTCAGGCATGAGTGCCAGTCTGGCTCGACTGACGGATTGGTTCAGTCGACCTTCCCGCGTCAAGGCCATGTCGCTGCGTGGCGTGGTCGGATCGCGCGGCGCCCTGTCGGCGACACAGGGCGCGGGAGTGGATCAGGCATTGGTGTGGGTGATCGTGGCCCTGCTCGCATGGGGTCTGGTGATGGTGTATTCGGCGTCCATCGCCATTCCCGACAACCCTAAATTTGCGAAGTACGGGCACAGCTATTTTCTGTCGCGTCACCTGCTGTTCCTGGCCATGGCCTTTGTCGCAGCGCTGATCTCATTCCAACTGCCGATGGCACTTTGGGAAAAGATTGCTCCCTGGTTGTTTGTGGCATCGCTGGTGCTGCTGGCGGCCGTGTTGCTGCCCTTCATAGGCAAGTCGGTGAATGGCGCACAGCGCTGGATCGGCCTGGGCTTCATGAGCTTCCAGCCGTCTGAACTGGCCAAGTTTGCGGTGCTGCTGTACGCAGCCAATTACATGGTGCGCAAGATGGAGGTGAAGGAGAACTTCATGCGCGCCGTGGCGCCGATGGGCACGGCCGTGGCCGTGATTGGCGTGCTGCTGCTGGCGGAGCCTGACATGGGCGCCTTCATGGTGATTGCCGTCATTGCCATGGGAATTCTCTTTGTGGGCGGAGTGAACGCGCGTATGTTCTTCCTTATCACGGCCGTGCTGCTGGTGGCCTTCGGCCTGATGATTGCATTGAGCGAATGGCGCCGCGAACGCATCTTTGCCTACCTCGATCCCTGGAGCGAAAAGCACGCGCTGGGCAAGGGCTATCAGCTATCCCACGCGCTCATCGCCATCGGTCGCGGGGAGATTTTCGGCGTCGGGTTGGGCGGCAGTGTGGAAAAGCTCAACTGGTTGCCCGAGGCGCATACCGACTTTTTGTTGGCTGTCATTGGCGAAGAGTCTGGGCTGATCGGTGTGCTGTGCGTGATCGGCCTGTTCCTGTGGATGACCCGTCGCATCATGCACATCGGGCGTCAGGCCATCGCCCTTGACCGTGTCTTTTCCGGTCTGGTGGCGCAAGGCGTGGGTATCTGGATCGGCTTTCAATCCTTCATCAACATGGGTGTGAACCTGGGCGCCTTGCCGACCAAGGGCCTGACCCTGCCACTCATGAGCTACGGCGGTTCCGCCATCCTGCTCAACATCATCTCCCTCGCCGTCGTCCTGCGCGTGGACCTGGAAAACAAGAAGCTCATGCACGGAGGTCGTGTATGAGTTTCTTGTTTCTGCAAAACAATAGCAGGCGCGCCAGCGCAGGGGTGGGGTACGCAGCCTTGATGCACGGGGGCCGTGTATGAAGCAGAAATGTGCGCTCATCATGGCCGGCGGCACCGGCGGGCACATCTTCCCCGGTCTGGCCGTCGCCGAAGCGTTGCGTGAACGGGGCTGGCGGGTGCATTGGCTGGGTGGCAAGGGCAGCGCGCGGGCGCCAAGCATGGAAAGCCAACTCGTTCCCGCACGCGGTCTCGCGTTCGAGCCGATCGATTTTTCGGGCGTGCGTGGCAAGGGCTTGCGCACGCTGGCGTTGCTGCCACTGCGCCTGCTCAAGGCTTTCTGGCAAAGCCTTGCCGTGCTGCGACGCGTGCGCCCGGACGTGGTCGTGGGCCTGGGCGGTTACATCACTTTCCCGGCGGGGCTCATGGCCGCACTGACCGGCCGGCCGCTGCTGCTGCACGAACAGAATTCCGTTGCCGGTATGGCGAACAAGTTGCTGGCACGGTTGGCCGATCGAGTGTTCAGCGCCTTCCCTGATGCATTGAAGAATGCGCAATGGGTTGGCAACCCGCTGCGCACGATTTTCACGCAATTGGCCGATCCGAAAGCGCGCTTTGCAGCACGGTCGGGTCCCCTGAAACTGCTGGTGGTGGGCGGCAGTCTGGGCGCGCGCGCGCTGAACGAGATCGTGCCCAGGGCGCTGGCGCTGTTGCCACCGGCGCAGCGTCCGCTCGTGCTGCATCAGAGCGGCGCCAGACAGATTGATGAGCTGCACGCCCATTACGCTGCGGCCGGTGTGGCGGCCGAACTCACGCCCTTTATCGACGACACGGCGCAGGCGTTTGCCGATGCCGACATCATCATCTGCCGCGCGGGCGCCAGCACCGTCACCGAAATCGCTGCCGTCGGTGCTGCAGCGTTCTTCGTCCCGTTCCCGGCGGCGGTGGACGATCACCAGACCACCAACGCGCAGTTCCTGGTGCGCTCGGGTGGCGGCTGGCTCGTGCCTCAATCGGGGCTGACGGCGCAGTCCCTGGCGGTCAGGCTGTCGGTCCTGACGCGGGCCGAGTTGTTGCAAAAGGCCTGTGCTGCCAAGGCACTGCAAAAACTTGGCGCAACCGCTGCGGTGGTGCAGGCCTGCGAGGAGCTGGCGGCATGATGCACGGCGTCCGGCACATCCACTTCGTCGGCATCGGCGGCGCCGGCATGTCCGGCATCGCCGAGGTTCTGCGCGATCTGGGCTACGTCATTTCGGGTTCGGACCTGCACGACAGCGCGACCCTGCGACGACTGGCCACACTGGGCGTGACGGTCTGCGTTGGACACGCCGCAGCCCAGGTTGCCGGGGCGGATGCGGTGGTGACGTCGAGCGCGGTGCAAGCCGACAATCCTGAGGTTTCGGCAGCACGCGAACAACTCATTCCGGTCGTTTCGCGCTCGGTGATGCTGGCCGAGTTGATGCGCTACAGACAAGGCATCGCGATCGCCGGGACGCACGGCAAGACCACCACCACCAGTCTGGTCGCAAGCGTCCTGGCCGAGGGCGGCCTGGACCCCAGTTTTGTCATCGGCGGGCTCCTGAACAGCGCGGGGGCGAATGCGCGCCTGGGACAAGGCGACACCATCGTGGTGGAGGCGGACGAGTCGGACGCCTCCTTCCTGAACTTGTTGCCAATGATGGCGGTGGTTACCAACATCGACGCTGACCACATGGAAACCTACGGTCACGACTTCGAGCAGCTCAAGGCTGCGTTCGTGAGTTTTCTGAACCGTATGCCTTTTTACGGCACGGCGGTGTTGTGCACCGACGACGCAGCGGTGCGCGAAATCGTGCCGAAGGTGAACTGCCGTGTCGTCAGCTACGGCTTCGATGCAGGAGCCCAACTGCGCGCCGTGGCTGTGAGTGCCGTTGGCACGCAAATGAAATTCACGGTGCAACGCACGCCGCTCAAAGTCGGAGGTGCAGCGCCCGTTGACTTGGACGTGGTGCTGAATCTGGTGGGACGCCACAACGTGCTCAACGCGCTGGCGGCGGTCGCCGTGGCGCAGCAACTCGGTGTATCAGATGCAGCGCTGCAGGTGGCGCTGGCGAGCTTCAAGGGCGTGGGACGCCGCTTCCAGAGCCACGGTGACGTGCCTGCCGCGTCCGGTGGCGAGTTCACCCTGATCGAGGATTACGGCCATCACCCGGTGGAGATCGCTGCCACCCTGGCTGCCGCGCGCGGGGCCTTCGCGGAGCGCCGTCTGGTGCTGGCGTTTCAGCCGCATCGCTACACGCGCACCCGCGACTGCTTCGCCGAATTCGTCAAGGTCCTGGGGCAGGTTGACTGTCTGCTGTTGTCGGAGGTTTATGCCGCAGGTGAGACGCGCATCCCAGGCGCCGATGGCCGTTCGCTGGCGCACGCCGTGCGCGCGGCCGGAAGCGTGGAGCCGGTGTTTGTCGACGACATCGCGGCCATGGCCCAGGCGATCCGGCAGGAGGCACGCGGCGGCGATGTGGTGCTGTGCATGGGGGCCGGCTCCATCGGCTCCGTGCCCGCGCGCATGCTGGAACTGATGCGGCGCGCTGCCGGGCAAAAGTCAGAAGGAGTGGCGCAGTGAATCCGGAAATTAAATCCTTGGGAAAGGTCGCGGTGCTGATGGGCGGCTTGTCGGCGGAGCGCGAGATCTCGCTGATGTCAGGTCGGGGTGTGCTGCAGGCGCTGATTGCCAGCGGCGTGGACGCGCACGCTTTTGATCCGGCGCAGCGGGATTTGAGCGACCTCAAAAGGGAAGGTTTCGCCCGCTGCTTCATCGCCTTGCACGGGCGCTTCGGCGAAGACGGCACGGTGCAGGGTGCGCTCGAATGGCTGGGAATCCCCTACACCGGTTCGGGCGTGATGGCCTCCGCCATCGCCATGGACAAGGTCATGACCAAGCGTGTCTGGCAGTCGGTTGGCCTGCCCACGCCGCGCTACGTGGTACTCGGTCCGGAGCAGCAACAGCGCGCCGGCGTCGTGTCCGTGCCGGATGAGTTGGGACTGCCGCTGATCGTCAAGCCACCGCGTGAAGGCTCTTCCATCGGTGTCAGCAAGGTGGCAGGGTATTCGCAGATGCAGGATGCCGTGCGCCTGTCAGCGCGCTACGACCCGGATGTGCTGTGTGAGGAGTTCATTGATGGCGAGGAGGTGACCTGTCCCATCATCGGTACTGGCGCTGATTCGCGCACGCTGCCGGTGGTGCGCATCCGTGCACCCGAGGGTGCTTACGACTACCAGAACAAATACTTCACGGACGTCGTCTCCTACCAGTGTCCGAGCGGTTTGCCAGCGGCAGAAGAACAGGAGATCTCGCGTATCGTGCTGGCGGCGTACCGAGCGCTCGGTTGCCGCGGCTGGGCCCGAGCTGATCTGATGATTCGCGCCAGCGACCGCAAGCCGTTTCTGCTGGAGATGAACACCTCACCTGGGATGACCACGCACTCGCTCGTTCCCATGTCAGCGCGCGCCGCTGGCATCGGTTACGAGGCGCTGTGCCTGTCGCTGCTCAGACTGACCGCGCTCGATTACCCGGATGCAGTACGCAGCCGCACACCACAGGAGCGCACGACACCATGAGTCCCGCCATGCCAGTGCCGCTTGATGTCAAGCTCATGAACGTGACTGCCGGTGCACTGACGCTGGTGTTCGTGGGACTGGTGCTGGCCGTGCTGCTGGGTTGGGCCATGCGGCACCCGGTGTTCGCCATCCGCGGCATCACGGTGCAGGGCGATGTGGCGCATACCAACGCCGTGACGCTGCGCGCCGCCGTCATGCCGCAGCTCTCGGGCAGCCTGTTCACGCTGGATCTGGCGCGGACGCGATCCGCGTTTGAGGCTTTGCCCTGGGTGCGCCGCGCCGTGGTGCACCGGGAGTTCCCGAATCGCCTGCGGGTACAGCTGCAGGAGCAGCACACGGCCGCGTTCTGGGGTGCGCAGGACGAGTCGCTGCTGGTGAACAGCTTCGGCGAAGTATTCGAGGCGAATGTGGGCGAAGTTGAACTGGACCATCTGCCGCGCCTGGTGGGTCCAGAGGGCCAGGCTGCCCTGACGCTGAAGATGTACCGCGAACTCGGGCCCCGGTTCGCGGCCCTTGATGCGACGCTCGACCAGCTCGAACTCTCGGCCAGCGGCGGTTGGCGCGCGATCCTGGGATCTGGCGCGGTGATCGAGCTGGGCAGCGGCACATCCGACGAAGTGGCAGCCCGCACACAGCGTTTCGCTTCGACCCTGACACAGGTGGCGAGTCGCTATGGGCGCCACGCCGATGCCCTGGAATCGGCCGATCTGCGCTACGCCCAGGGCTATGCGCTGCGGCTCGAGGGTGTGTCCACCCTGGCGGCGGTTTCATCCAACAAAAGCAACCCACAGACAAGCAGGTAAATCCATGGCAAAAGAATACAAGGACCTCGTCGTAGGACTGGACATCGGAACCGCCAAGGTGATGGTGGTCGTGGCCGAGGTTCTGCCCAGCGGAGAACTCAAGTTGGCTGGTCTTGGTATCGCGCCCAGCACCGGACTCAAGCGCGGCGTGGTCGTGAACATCGACGCCACCGTGCAGAGCATCCAGATGGCGCTGAAGGAAGCCGAACTGATGGCCGACTGCAAGATCACGCGGGTCTACACCGGCATCACCGGCAGCCATATCCGCGGCATCAATTCCAGCGGCATGGTGGCGATCAAGGATCGCGAAGTCAGCGCCACCGACGTGGCGCGGGTGCTGGAGACGGCACGCGCAGTCAACATCTCCACCGATCAGCGGCTGCTGCTCGTGGAGCCGCAGGAATTCGTGATCGACGGGCAGGATGTGAAAGAGCCCATCGGCATGAGCGGCATCCGGCTCGAAGCCAAGGTGCACATCGTGACGGGCGCCCAGACCGCGGCCGAAAACATCCTCAAGTGCGTGCGCCGTTGCGGCCTGGAAGTGGATCAGCTGATGCTCAATCCGTTGGCCTCAAGCCTGGCGGTGCTGACTGAGGACGAACGTGAACTCGGCGTGGCTCTGGTGGACATCGGAGCGGGCACCAGCGACGTGGCGATCTTCACCAATGGCGCGATCCGGCACACGGCAGTGATCCCGATTGCGGGCGATCTGATCACCAGCGACATCGCCATGGCACTGCGCACGCCGACGCGCGACGCTGAAGAAATCAAGGTCGAAAGCGGCTACGCCAAGCAGTTGCTCACCGACCCCGATACCCAGGTCGAGGTGCCGGGCCTGGGCGACCGCGGCCCGCGCATGCTGAGCCGCCAGGTGCTCGCAGGTGTGATCGAACCGCGCGTGGAAGAAATCTACTCGCTGGTGCAGCAGGTGATACGCGAATCGGGCTACGAGGAAGTGCTGTCGTCGGGCATCGTCATCACCGGCGGCAGCGCTGTCATGCCCGGCATGGTGGAACTGGGCGAGGACATCTTCCTCAAGCCCGTGCGCCGCGGCATCCCCAAGTATTCAGGGGCTCTGTCCGACATGGTGGCGCAGCCCCGGGCGGCGACCGTAATGGGCATGCTGGAAGAGGCGCGCATGGCGCGCTTTCGGGGCCTGAAGGTGGCGCAAAAAAATGGCTCGATGCAGACGGCCCTGGGTCGGATGAAAGACTGGTTTGTAGGAAATTTCTAGCCATGAAAGACGTCTACATCAATTCCGCTGGACCGCCTCAGGGCGCGCAGCATTGGCGCTGGAGGTGTACCGATCCACCTTCATGAAAGCCATCAAGACGAACGGATACACAGCATTTTTGGCAACTGCAATTCAGGAGAACAACATGAGTATCGAAATGATTGAAGTCGAGGAATTCAACCTGGGCACGCAGATCAAGGTGATCGGTGTCGGTGGCGGCGGCGGCAATGCCGTGGAGCACATGATCGACTGCAAGGTGCAGGGCGTGGAGTTCGTCTGCGCCAACACCGACGCGCAAGCGCTGGGTCGCAGCGCGGCGCACAAGACCGTGCAACTCGGTGTCACCGGGCTGGGGGCGGGCAGCAAGCCCGACAAGGGGCGCGAAGCCGCCGAGGCCGCACAGGAAGACATCAGCGCTGCCATCGCGGGCGCGCACATGCTCTTCATCACCGCCGGCATGGGCGGTGGCACGGGCACCGGAGCCGCACCCGTGATTGCCCGCATCGCCAGGGAAATGGGCATCCTCACGGTCGGCGTGGTGACCAAACCTTTCGACTGGGAAGGGGGTCGGCGCATGAGCAATGCGGACGCGGGCCTGCAGGAGCTCGAAGCCAACGTCGATTCGCTGATTGTGGTGCTGAACGAAAAGCTGCTCGAAGTGCTGGGCGACGACATCACGCAGGACGAAGCCTTTGCCCACGCCAACGACGTGCTGAAGAACGCCGTCGGTGGCATCGCGGAGATCATTAACGTGCCGGGCCTGGTGAATGTCGACTTCGAAGATGTTCGCACCGTCATGGGCGAGCCCGGCAAGGCCATGATGGGAACCGCGGTAGCGACTGGCCCGGACCGTGCCCGCATCGCGTCGGAACAGGCTGTGGCCTGCCCGTTGCTCGAAGGGATCGACCTTTCGGGCGCCAAGGGTGTGCTGGTGCTGGTGAGCACGGCCAAGGGTTCACTCAAGCTGAGCGAATCCAAGCTGGCCATGAACACCATCCGCGCCTACGCATCGCCCGACGCCCATGTGATCTACGGTACGGCGCACGACGACAACCTGGGTGAGCAGATCCGCGTCACGGTCGTGGCCACCGGCCTCTCCCGACAGGGCGCGCGCCGCACCGCACCGCCATTGCAGGTGCTGCGCACCGGCACGGACAACGTGCCCTTCCATGTCCCCACGCTGAACTCGGTCGTCACGGGCAGCGGCGCACCAGCGTCGGCTCCCGCATCTGCCGGCGCGCCCGACTACGGCAGCATGTCCGTGCCCAGCGTTTGGCGCACGAACCGCACCCAGGCTGCCGCCAAGGTCGATGCCCTTTCGTCCGGCGGCATGGACGATTTCGAGATCCCCGCGTTCTTGCGCAAGCAGGCGGATTGAGCGTTCGCGGGAACTGGGTCAGACGTGGGTCGGGTTAGCCTCCAAGGTATAACCCGACCCTTGCATCAACTGCCGAACGTGTGTGCGCGACTGCGTCGCCGCCGTTCGCCGAATTCACCGTCAGCGGGTGCAACGTAGATCGCAGACAGTGTGCGCAGCAGCACGCGATTGACTTCTTCGATATCCATCTCATGCTGCTCGCACAGCAGTCGGGTGTGGATGGTGTCTTCGTTTTCCATGGACGTGGCGAGAGCCAGGCTGGGCTCGTAAGGTCCGGTGTGGGTGACTGTCGCGTCGTAAATGCGCTCCGACAGGGGCAGGGTTTGCGTAGCGGTGCCAAGTGGTTCGCCCAGCAGCGTATCCATTTGCGAGAACAGGCCGCACAGGTAAACCTCGCGCCGCAGTTCGTGCTCCTCACCTGCGTCCAGCAGCATTTCCATCAAGCTGGCGCGTAGCACGATCGCGGACTTGATCGGCTTCAAGTCAAGGTCGTCCACGACCGCAGGCAGTTGTTGCTCCAGCCAGCGGCCCAAGGACGTGTAGCCGATCATCATGAGCGCGCGACGCAGCGAATCGATGCCCGACTGAAGGCCCAGGGTAGGCGAATTGGCGTGCGCCAGGAAGCGATACACCAGCACCGGATCATCGCTCATGATCTGCTCGATGATCTCCATGGACTCGTCGGCGTTCACCACCCGGATCAACTTGGCGACGACTTCCATTGACGGCGCAATGCCGTGTTGACGGTAGCCGTGCAGCACGTCGTCCGCGGGCCAACCGGCGAGCGCCTGTGCGTGGCGTTGATCGAGGCAGTGGCGCATCAGGGTGCGGCTGGCGACGCCTTCATACAACTGTTCGGGCAACACCGGGCTGTCCGGCTGCTCGATACCCGGTACCGGTGCCTGTGCCGCAGCACGCGCCGCCTGCACTGCGTCTTCGGGCGACAGTGTCAGCAAACATTTCTCAAAGCATGCGGCAACTTCAGGGTCGGGCAATTTTTCGGAATTGCCGCGCCAGACCAGAAAAAGTCCGCGGTTGCGCGCGGCAAAGACGGCCTGCAGTGTGGCGACATCGTCCAGCCATTCGTCCTTGACTTCGATCCACGGCGCCTGGGCGGGTGCGTGCTGCAACAACTCCTGCAGCAGGTGCGGCGTATGCGGCGACAGCAACAACGGCGGCGAGGTCGGCGTCCACATTTCCTCGAGCGTACGCAGCAGATGACGTGCGTCGACCGGGTGCACAGGGTCGACTTCGATGAACAACTGCACGCCCGCCAGTTCCCGCTGTCGGTTCCACAAGGGTCTGTAACCCAGCACAATGGTTCCCAGAACCGACTTGGTCATGATGAATTACTGGATATAGCTGAAGAGTGAAAGCTGCTGGATTTGAGCATACGACTTTAGCGCTGCGCTGAAGCCGGTTTGTTGGTTCGTGAAATCGGAAGTGGCCTGTACCAGGTCAACGTCCTGGGCACTCGATCGATTCTTTTCTGCCTCGGTCGAATTGGCGGTCTGTGCGGCGCTGATGACGTCGGAGCGGTTCATTAAATCCCCCGCGACACCACGGGCCGACTGCAGGCGGTTGATACTGATGTCGATATTCGAAAGTGCCTGGCCCACGGCCTGGCTTGCAGCCAGACTGGAGGCGGCGCCACCAATGTCAGAAATGGCCTTGTCCATGACACCAAAAACGCTGGTGTTTGCCTGGATATTCAGCGTGTCGCCTGATGCTGGCGTTCCGGTCACGGTCAGCGACAGACCGTCGAAGGTGATGGGCGTGCCAGAGGTGTAGTTGACAGGCGCGCTCACGACGGCGGGTGTCGACAATTGAGTGACGGTGTACTGCATCACACCACCGGCTACGCCGAACTGAATCTGGTAGTCGTTGCCGGTAACCGGGGCTGCAGGGGGTGGTTGCAGCGTGACTCCGCCGGTGGTGGTTTGTCCGGCATTGGTGCCATAGGTCACGTTGAAACTGCCATCCTGCACCGGCTTGAGCATGAAGGCCTTTTCGCCATCCAGTGCGGCAGGAATAGAAACAACGCCGCTGGAGCTTTGTCCAGCGACGCCGTTGAAAGTGTAGGTCGCGGGCGTGTTTTGCTGCACAAAGGGCGCGAGCGCACTTCCCAACGCACCGAACAGCGGATTGCCATTGGAGTCGGTGGTGTTGGCGAGGGAAAAAACCTGATCGCGCAGACTGGTGAGTTGTTGTGCGATCGTTTGCCGATCGGGCGGTGTCAGCGAAGGATTGCCAGCGCTCACCACCAGTTGGCGGAAGGTTTGCAGTGCGGTCACCGCACTGCCCAGCGTCGACTCGGCTGATGTGATGGCATCCGTTTGCAGGCCCAACGCCTTCTGGTCGGATTGAATGCGTGCCATGCGCGTGATCGCGCGTTCCGCCGTCGCGGCACCGACGGGATCGTCTCCTGGGTGATTGATTTTCAAACCCGACGTGAGGCTTTGCTGCAAGTTCGACAACGAATTCTCACGCGCGGTGATATTGTTCACTGCGGTGGTATAGCTATTGGCTGTTCCGAGCCGGGAAAATGAGTTGATGGTCATGGGGTGCTCCCAATATACGCGACGGGTTAGGCTCCGAAGGCTGCAATCAGTGTGCCGAAAAGGCTTTGTGCAACCTGCATTACTTTGGCTGAAGCTTGGTAGGACTGCTGAAACTGCAATAGCTTGGCGGCTTCTTCATCCATGTTCACGCCAGAGACGCTGGCCAGCGCCGTCTGCGCATTAATGGAAATGGCCTGCGATGTCGAGGCGGCAAACCCGGCCGTCTGCGCCAGCACACCCACCTGGGCAATGACGCCGGCGTAGCCATCGGTCAGGGACGCGCCGTCGAACAGAATCTTGTCGCGCAGGTTGACGAGGGAAGTCGCGTTACCCGAGTTGGTGGCAGCGTAGGCTGGATTGGCGGCACTCACGGTGATGCTGTCACCGGTTTTCGGCAGCCCGGATAGGGTGAGCGACCAACCGTTGTAGCTGATCGGCTGTCCCGGCGTATAGGGCACATTCACGGGATTTCCGGTGCCGGTGCCGGTCACGTCGAAGGTCCCGGTAGCAGCATTGAAAATGAGCGTGACCGACTGCGTCAGATTCACGTTCGCCGTTTGGGATTGCAGGCTTGCCACCGCCAGTCCGCCGGCGTTGAGGTTGCCCGCACCGGCCTGAATCTGGCTGGCAACCGCCAGGTTTTGTGGCGACGTAAAGGCGGTGTCCATGGTGCTGGCGACCGCAGAAAAAGGCTTGAGCAAAAATTGGTCTCCCGCCACTGCGCCGGCGGTCGTGGTCAAGGTCAAACCGTCCACCTGCACTGGCGGCGTGGCGAAATCAAAGGCGGTGGTTTGACCGTCCGACAGGCGCGTAATGGTGCCCGCGGTGCCGCTCGAATAGCGCACCTCATAGTTTGATGCAGCCAATGCAGTGGGGTCGCTTACGCTCATACTGAGCGTGCTGGTACCCGCGTTCGAGGTTGCGGGCAAACCGTTGGGCATGGCTGCAAGTTGGAACAGGTTGCCACCCACGTTGCCGTGCATGTCCAGTCCGAGTTGATGCTGGTTGTTCACCACGGTGCCGATGGCCAACGCCATACGACCCACCAGGTTACGTCCCAGCATCAGATCTTTGTTCATGAAAGTCAGCAGACCCTTGACGCTGCCCCCACCCAGATTGGACTCGTCCATGGGCATGCTCAGGCCACCCTGCTGGATCGTCAGGGTGGCAGTGCCCGAGTCGCCGGGGTACGCGCTGACGGATACCGACAGAGGGTTCGCGGTTGAGCCCTGCACCAGCGCTTGGCTGCCTGCCAGAAAGATGCCCACCGTGCCGTCGGATGCCGGTAAGGACGTGGTTTGCACGTACTGGTTGAGTTTGCTGATGAGCTGGTCGCGCTGGTCCAACAAATCGTTCGGCGACTGACCACTGCCGTTGGTGGTCGCAATCTTGGCGTTGGCTGCGGCAATCTGCTGGGCCAAACTGTTGATGGCCATGACCGAGTTCTGCAACTGCGTCTGCACACCCGTTTGCAGCACGTCCAAATTGGCGGAACTGGCGCGGAACTGGGCTGCCGTCTGGTTGGCATTGGCCAGGGCAACGGTACGCGCCGTGAGGTCGGTGGGAGCGCTTGCCACGGCCGAAAAGCTGTTGAGCATGTTGGCCACGGACGCGCCCAGTCCGCTGCTGCCACCCGGAAAGGCATTTTCCAGTTGGGTCAGCTGGGTCGAGAGCGTGGTGTCAGAGGCTTGCAGTGCCGTGGCAAGGTTGGCTTGGGTGGTGAGGTAATTGCTGTACTCGCGCGTCACGGTGGTGACGGCCACACCCTTGCCGATGTAGCCTGCTCCCGTGAATTGCCCCGGAACCTGCTGCAACACCACTGACTGGCGCGAGTAGCCCGGCGTGTTGACGTTGGCGATGTTGTTGCCGGCCGTTTGCAACGCAGCTTGGCTCGCCAACAGGGAACTGGTGGCGACGTTGAGCAGACCTCCGCTCATGCTTGTATCCTTTGCAAGCGCAGTGTGCTGTTAATGGCTTGACTCAATTTGGACGCATAGGCCGGATCGGTGGCATAGCCGGCACGCTGCAAGCCATTGGCGTAGGCGGTGACTGATCCTTTTTGCTGGCGGGCCTGGGCATAGCGCGGACTTTGGTTGATCAGTCGCGCGTAGTCACGAAACGATGACTCGTGGGAATCGTAGGCGCGAAACCTGGCCACGGTTTTCTGCGGCTGGCCGTTAACGTATTCCGTGGTGGTCACCTCGGCCACCTTGCCGTTCCAGCCGGGGCCCGCTTTGATGCCGAAAAGGTTGAACGAGGAAGAGCCGTCGGGCAGGCGAATTTCGCGCTGGCCCCACGCGGTTTCATGTCCGGCCTGACCAATCATGAAGCCGGCGGGAATGCCGCTGCTTTTTTCCACCCTGGCCGCGACCGCAGACATGCGCTGCACAAATCCGCTTTGGCTCACGCTGGCCGCGGCACCCGCGCCCGATGCCGGTAACGGCGCTTGCGGCGTACTTGAATGCACCGGGAATGAAGTCGGTGTTTTGGCGCTCGGGTTGGCGCTCTGAGAGATGCCCATTTGCTGCGACAACTGGCGCGCGATCGCGTCCGAGAGTCCGCCGGGTTTGCCCGACATTTGCACCGCCAGTTGTTGGTCCAGCAGATCAGCGCCAAGATCGCCCTGAGCACTGTCCATCATGCCGGATTTCAGGGTGGCGTCACGCATGCTTTTGATGAGCTCGCGCATGAACAGCGACTCGAATTGTTTGGCCGCTTCCTTAACTGCTGCGGGCGTGGACTGGCCCGCCTGCAGCTTGAGCGCATTGAGGGAACGCGCGTCGGCGGCCAGCGCGTTCGAAGACACGGGCGAGGTGTTCATCAGATCACCTCCAGCTCCGCATTCAGGGCGCCGGAGGCTTTGATGGCCTGCAATATGGCGAGCAAATCCTGCGGTGTCGCGCCCAGCGAATTCAGCGCCCGCACGACATCGGCCAATTGCGAAGAAGGTGGCACTTGAATCAACATGCCGGGCTCACTCTTGATTTGAATATCGGCCTTTTCCGTGACCTTGGTTTGCCCGCCGGTGGAAAGGGCGTTGGGCTGACTCACGGATGAAGTCGAACTGATGCTGATTGACAGATTGCCGTGCGCGACCGCGCACGGCCCCAGCGTCACAGCCTGATTCATGACGATGGATCCGGTGCGGGCATTGATCACCACCTTGGCTGCAGGTACCGAGCTCTCCAGCGACAGTTCTTCCAGTTGGGCGATGAACGTGATGCGGGCATCGGCGTCGGTGGGCGCCTTGACCTGGACCGTGCGGCCATCCAGCGCGCGTGCCAGGCCTTCGCCCAACTGCGCGTTAATGACCTGCGCCACTTGGCGCGCGGTTTGAAAGTCGGAGGCGTTCAGGTTCAGGCTGATGTTGTCGCCCAATTGCAGGGGCGTGGCAACCGCGCGCTCCACCTGGGCGCCACCGGGAATGCGCCCGGCGCTCAAGTGATTCACCTGGACCTTGCTGCCACCAGCAGAGGCACCCGCGCCGGCGACTACCAGATTGCCTTGCGCCAGCGCGTAGATTTCACCGTCAGCGCCTTTGAGTGGCGTCGTGATGAGCGTCCCGCCCTTGATGGATTTGGCGTTGCCGATGGAGGATACGTTCACGTCAATGGTTTGCCCGGGCTGCGCAAACGCGGGCAACTGCGCCGTCACCAACACCGCCGCTACATTCTTGATCTGGAGCTGGGCCGCTGCGGCGGCGGGCAGGGTGATGCCCATCTGCTGCAAGTAATTGGCCAGTCCTTGCGAGGTGTAAGGCATCTGCGTGGTCTGATCCCCGGTGCCATCCAGGCCGACAACCAAACCAAAACCTGTCAACTGGTTGCTGCGCACGCCCTGCACGCCCGCCACTTCCTTGATGCGCAGCGCCTGCGCCGGCAACGCCAAACTCAGGCCTGCGACCAGTACCCAGCCCACGACCCAGAGTGGCATGCGAGATTTGGAGGAGGCGGGGTAATTGTTCATGGCGTTAGCCTGGGTGCAGTGGCATGGGGTCGATCGGATGCGTCAGCCACAAGTTGATTGTGCGGCCACTCAAATCGGCAGAATGGTTAAAAAGAAGCGCGACAACCAACCAATTGACTGGGCTTCTCCCTGTTGGCCGCGGCCCTTGGATTCGATCCGAACGCTGGCGACCTGAGTCGAATTGATGACGCTGCCGGGCTGGACCAGGGCCGGGTCCACGGTGCCGGAAAAGCGCAGCACGTCGACGTTCTGATTTACCCCGATCTGCTTGTCGCCGACCACCACCAGATGACCGTTGGGGAGAACCTCGCGCACGGTGGTCGTGATGGTGCCGGAAAAAGTGTTGGTGCTTTGTGTGCCGCCCTTGCCGGAGAAGGTATTGGCAGAATTTCCGCCGACTGACATCTTGGCCAGATCGGCCGCGCGAGCCAGCGGGAATGCGGAAATTCCGGCCGAGGTGGCGGCCGACCGATCAATGGTTGAGAGCGAGGTCTGGCTTGCGCTGACGTTCTCCACGATCTGTATCGTCACCGTGTCACCCACCTGGCGGGCGCGGATGTCCTCAAACCCGGGTCGGAAAGTGGGTGAGTGAAACAGACTGCCCGTGGCGGGTGCCGGGATTCTGGCCGTGGCCGCCGCGTTGGCGAGAGCCGCAGGTCGAGCCACGGCGGGTTCTGCAAAATCGACCGTCGGCGCCCGGGTTACGGAAGTGCAGGCACAACAGAGCATGAGGGCGAGCGCGGACAGGGTCCACCGTGCCGGCGTGCAGACGCTCGTGCCAAGTTGTACACGAAGGGTGTTCATGGTGCGGGTCCTGTGAAGTGAGATGTGCGCGGCGCTGATGATCAGAGCTGGCCGAGCTTTTGCAGCATCTGGTCGGAGGTCTGGATCGCCTTGGAATTCATTTCGTAGGCGCGCTGGGTCTGGATCATGGTGACCAATTCCTGCACGACGTTGACGTTCGAGTTTTCCAGGTAGCCTTGCAACATCGTGCCCAAGCCGTTGGTGCCGGCGGTACCACTGCTGGGCTGGCCGGAAGCGGCTGTTTCCAGGTACAGGTTTTGTCCGTTAGGTTGCAGACCGGCGGGATTGATGAAGTTGGCCAGAGCGATCGTTCCCACCGACTGCGGAGTGACGCTACCGGGCACGGTCACGCTCACGGTGCCGTCACTGCTGATGGTGACGCTTTGCGCCGTCACAGGTATGGTGACACCATTGGCCACTGGCAAACCGCTGGCGGTGACGAGTCGCCCCTGGGAATCGACCTGAAACGAGCCGTCGCGCGTATAGGCCAGTGTGCCGTCCGTTTGCGTGACCTGGAAAAAACCATTGCCCTTGATCGCAAGGTCCAGATTGTTGCCGGACTGCGTGGGTGTGCCTTGCGCGAAGGAGCGAGTCGTGGCGACGACACGCACGCCCAACCCCAGGTGCAGACCGGTGGGCAACTGCGATTGCTCGGTTGCGTTGGCGCCGACCTGGCGCAGGTTCTGGTACATCAGGTCTTCAAATACCGCACTGCCGCGTTTGAACCCGTTGGTGGAGACGTTGGCCAAGTTGTTGGCAATGACGTCGAGCTGGGTTTGCTGGGCCTCCATGCCGGTCTTGGATATCCACAGAGAGTTGATCATGATGCTGCCTTCAAGGAGTGCGCTGGGTGTCTGGGAGCGTGCGGAAATCAGCTTTGCAGGCTGAGTAGCTGGGTCGCGGATTTGTCATCCGCTTCGGCGCTTTGCAAGAGCTTTATCTGAGCCTCGTATTGACGCGCGCCTTGAATCATCTGCACCATGGTTTCGATCGAGTTCACGTTCGATGTTTCCAGTCCGCCGGGCTGCAGGGTGGCTGTCGCGTCGGCGGGCAGCGGGTCGCCCGACGTGGCACGAAACAGTCCGTCGTCACCGCGTTTGAGCGGGTCTTCGGCCGTGGGCGTCACCATCTTGACGCGACCCAGGCTGTTGGCTGGCTGATTCCCTACCTTGGCCGTGACCGTTCCGTCTGTGCCGAGCGTGATGGACGCGCCAGCGGGAACCGCCATGGGCGAGCCCGCATCGGACAATACCGTCAAGCCATTGCCCGTCACCAGATTGCCTTCAGCCGACACTTCAAACGCGCCATTGCGGGTGTAGGCCTCGGTCCCGTCCAGGCCTTGCACACCAAACCAGGATTGGCCCTTTGCGACCGCATCCAGATTTCGACCGGTGTATTGAGTCGGGCCGGGCGTGTCCTTGAAGCCGGCGGTGGCGGTGAGTGCAAAGACACGGGTGGAGGCACCATCGCCACGCAGCGGAACGGAGCGGAAGGTCGCGACCTCGGCACGAAAACCGTTGGTGGACGCATTCGCCAGATTGTTCGCCAGCACGGCCTGACGCTGCTCCGCGGCGTTTGCGCCCGTCATCGCGGTATAGATCAGATGGTCCATGGTGGCAGTGTCCTGGCGGGCTCAGGATCAGCGCAAATTGACCAGTGTGGACATCACCTGATCCTGGGTCTTGATGGTCTGGGCGTTGGCCTGGTAGGAGCGCTGTGCCGTCATCATGTCCACCAGCGCCTTGGTCAGGTCCACGTTCGAGTCTTCCAAAGCGCCCGAGGTCAACGTCCCGAAATTGCCGGTGCCCGGAGCGCCGGACACGGGTGTCCCGGACGCAGGCGTGCTTGACCACGTGCCACCGCTGTTAGGCGACAGCCCTTGCGAATTGGCGAAAGTGGCGAGTTGGATTTGACCCGCAGGCACCTGCTTGCCGTTATCGTAACTGCCGATGACGACACCTGAAGTGTCGATATTGATGCTGGTGAGCTTGCCCGGCTTTTGTCCGTTCTGGCTCAGGGTGGAAACGGCAAAACTGGTACCAAACTGACTCACACCAGACAGGTCGATTTTTGGTGCCGGCGTCAGTGCTCCGTTGACCGAAGACATGGGAAGACTCATCGATGTCAGCCAGGGGCTGCCCACGGCCAAATTTCCAGTTGCGGGGTCGAAATCCATGGGAGCGCCCAGGGGCTGAGGAATGGTTGTGCCTCCAGTCAGGTCGTTGGTGTAGACCTGCCAGGTATTCAGACCGGTTTTAGTGAAGTACAAGCTGACGGGGACCGGCACACCCTGACCATCGTAGGCTGTCAAGGCGGTGCCATAGGTCGCCAGTGGCGGTACCAAAGTGGGTGGTGTGGCGACAGCACTACCGGTGGCCGTGGCTGCTCTGGCGTCCAGATTCACGGATGCGGAAATGGTGGTCGTGGCTACCGCCGGGATGCCGCTGCCCGTGGGCAACGTCAACGGAACCAGGGCACCGCCAGGCAAGATCGCACCGGTGGTGGGGTCGGGGCTGATGCCCAGCACTTTGCTCCCGTCGTTGGTCACGATGTTGCCGTTGACGTCCTGCTTGAAGGCGCCGTCTCGCGTATAAGCGAAAGTCCCTGAGGGTGTGAGCAATTGAAAGAATCCGTTGTTGTTGATGGCCACGTCCAGCGGGTTGCCCGTGGACGAAATATTTCCTTGGGTAAATATCTGCGCCACATTCCCAACCGCCACACCGATGCCCGCTCCAGAGTTACTGCCGCCCATGGCAGAGGCGTAGAGATCGGAGAATTCGGCGCGCGACATCTTCATCCCCGTGGTATTCGCGTTGGCGATGTTGTTGCCGATAACGTCCAGGTTTTGGCTGGATGCGCTCAAACCGGACAGACCTTGTTGAAAACTCATGCTGATCTCCTGGGAATAAAACCGTAAGGCGTTTAAAAATGAACTAGAGAATGGAAACGATGTCGCCGTAGGCGACCGGAGTCGCCTGGCCTTGCAAAGTCAAAGTCAAGCCGGTGGCACTGGGGTTGGCGGCGACCACCGTTCCCTGCATCAACGGCGCGGCCACGACCGGTTGTCCGCCACTGGTGGCCGTGATGCTGAAGGTCAGATCGGTGCGGTTGGAGTAGGTGCTGGTATTCCAGCTGAAGGGCACCTGACCCGCACTTTGTGGCCCCAGATTGACGGTGTCCAACACCTGTCCGCCGGGTGCCAGAATGTTCACCGAGACGGCGTCAGCGCTGCTTGCCAAATTGATGACGCCGTTGCCCACGCCCGCATTCAGCGGCAGGTTCGCGCCGTTCACGATGACTGTCTTGCCTACCAGGGACGCGCCCTGCATCGTCTGCATGGAGGCGAACTGTGTTGCCATGCTCTGGACCGTGGCGTTGAGTTTGTCGATGCCGCTGACCATGTTCAACTGCGCCATCTGCGTCGTCATCTGGGCGTTGTCCATTGGATTCATCGGATCCTGGCTGTTGAGTTGCGCCACCAGGAGCTTGAGGAAGTTGGCCTGCGCCGCAGCCGGAGTACTGCCTGAACTGGCCGCACTGGCAACGGCGTTGGCCGTGGCCTGCGCATTGGATGTGGAGGTGACAGAACTGATGGACATGATGTTCTTTCAAAGACCTTATTGGCCGAGTTGCAGCGTCTTGAGCAACAGCGATTTGGCCGTGTTCATGACCTCGACGTTGTTCTGGTAAGAGCGTGAGGCCGAGATCATGTTGACCATTTCCTCGACGGAATTGACGTTCGAATGTGTGACGTAGCCTTGCGCATCTGCGGCCGGGTTGCTGGGGTCATGAATTTTTTGACCCGGCACGTTGCTCTCGGTGATGCCGCTGATGCGCACGCCAGCGGAGGCGTCCGAACCCATGAGTGCGGTTTGGAACACCACCTGGCGCGCCTTGTAGGCCTGACCGTCGGGTCCCGCCACGGCGTCGACGTTGGCCAGATTGCTGGCGACCACATTGAGCCGCTGCGCCTGGGCGCTGACAGCGCTGCCCGAGACGTTGAAGATGGAAAACATGGACATGGCAATTTCCTTATGTCAGGTCGGATCTCATTGACCCTGAATCGCTGCCAGCATGGTCTTGGCGTCGTCCTGGATAAAACGCAGAGTGGCTTCGTAGCGCACGGAGTTGTCGACAAAGCTGGCGCGCTCGCGGTCCATGTCGACGGAGTTGTTGTCCAGGCTAGGCTGGCTTTGTATCGAGTAACCAAGCTGTCCCTGCGCGCCGAGTTGCATGGTCGAATTTGAGATTGTGCCCAGGGGAATGTGGCCGGATTGCGTGCTGCTTGGAGTCAATCCAACGGGGGCAACCTGCGGCGAGCCGCTGCGCAAAGCCATGGCGTTTCCCATGGCTTCCTTGAAATTCAGGTCGCGCGCCACGTAGCCGGGCGTATCCGCGTTGGCGATATTGCTGGCGATGAGTTGCTGGCGTTGCGCACGCAATACCAGGGCTTTGGCATGAAAGTCCAAATTTCCTGTGACTGTGTTCAGCATGTTGCACCTCGCGTGTTCAAAGCCCTTTGATACCCATACTCCGCCGGGCTCGGGGCGTGAACAGATTATTCGGAAAACTTTAATTTCCGATGCGCTGATCAACAGGGTGAAGTCGGCGTTGTTCGCCGCTTCATGTGCGTGGAGCCGGCCTATAGTTTGAAGCGTGTACCAGTGCCTCCTCAACACCGAGGTTTGCAAAATTCTTTAAGTCACACCATGAACCGCATTGCGCAATCCAACTTCGTCGCCCCGCTGCTTCACAGTCTGGGCTGCATCTTGGTTTTGTTTGTGGCCATGGCGGCATCGGCCCAGGATGCAGCACCCACTGTCGATCTGCTGGGCGTGACTCAGCGCTGGGTTGACCTCGCTCTGAGCAAGGGCGCTTCGGCCGATCGCAGTCCTCTGCGCATAGAAGTTAGCATGGGCAACCTGGACAGCCGGCTGCGGCTGGCACCTTGTGCACAAATCGAACCCTATATGCCGGTCAACACCCGACTCTGGGGCAAGACCCGCGTCGGTTTGCGCTGCCTGAAAGGCACCTCGCATTGGAACGTTTTTCTGCCGGTGACGGTCAAGGCGTTTGGTCCGGCTTGGGTGCTGCGCGATGCGCTGCCACCTGGCAGTACCATCAAGGCCGAAGACGCGATTCAGGCGGATGTGGATTGGGCCAGCGAGGCTTCTCCCATCATTGGCGATGCCGCGCAGTGGATTGGTCAGGTGACCGCGTACTCGCTTTCGGCCGGGCAGGCTTTGCGCCAATCGATGGTCAAACCGCCGCAGGTGTTTCAGGCTGGTGCACCTGTTCGCATCCTGGCGCAGGGGCCTGGTTTTAGCGTCAGCTCCGACGGTCAGGCGCTTAATCCGGGGATCGTGGGCCAGGCAGCCCGCGTGAGAACCGAAGGGGGGCGGGTGGTTTCCGGTGTGGTTCTGGATACCCATACAGTGAAAATTGACCTGTGATGACAATTTTTTTCGAAAGTGCTAAAGCTTGGACGCAATCGGTCGATACAGTCTGCAAGAGCGCCTCAATGGGCGAATTTGGAGAGTGTGATGAAGATTGAATCAAACAAAGTCGTCCCTGCAGTAGCGAGTAACGCGCCAACCGAAAAGGCGGGTGCGACTGCGGCCAACACTCCCGAAAAAGCGCGCTCCGGATCGAATAGTTCCCCTGCCGTCCCGCCGAGTCAGGGCGTGCCTGTCACGATGTCGAAGCAGGCCAGCAATATGGCCAAATTGCAGCAAGCCAACGCCTCGGTTGTGAATCAGCAAAAGGTGGATTCCGTGCGCGCCGCGATCCAGCAAGGAAACTTCAAGGTGAATGCGGAGGCGATTGCCGACAAGATGCTGGCGACTGCACAGGAAATGTTGCAGCAAAAATCCAAATGACCTGATGAATGTACGATGACCCCAGCAGCGCAGAGCCTTTTACGTGAATTTGATGTTTCGCTAACCGCCGTGGAACAGGCACTGGCCGTGGTGAATGCCGGCTTGGCGCATGAGAATGCCGACCATTTGGAAGTGGCGTGTCAGTCGCTCCAAGATGCCCTTCTGGCGTGTACCGCTGCGCGACCACAGTGGTTGAAACTGCAACCCGCGGATCCCAGGTTGCGTGCACGTTTGGAGTTTGTGCGTTCGGGTATTGCCCACGTGCGCGAAGGTATGGCACGCCGTGCCGCGGGTGTGCAGCGCGCGTTGCAAATTCTGTTGCCTAGTGGCCCGGTGGCGACCTACGGCCGGGGTGCGGCGTCCTTCGCGTCGGACCGCAGGTCGGACGCGTCCTTTACGTCGCTGTCGGCATAGGCGTTTTTAGATCTCGGCCTGGTGGTGGACCCACCTGCGCGGGCTTTTCCAAGAGAAACTCAGCAAAGAGAAGGCAGGACGCAGTCAGAGCCGCTGGGCGGTTCCTTGCGCTGCTCCTGCCGGTTGGGGTCTGGCTAAACACCCTTCGCGCAGCTTTGGTCCATCGCGCAAGATTTCAGAATCAGTGATCGCGCATTTTTGCACGCAGCCGTGCCACTGACTGGCTGTGCAACTGGCACACGCGTGACTCCGTGACGTCCAGCACCTTGGCGATTTCCTTGAGATTCATGTCGTGTTCGTAGTACATGCTCATGATGTATTGCTCGCGCTCTGGCAGGCTCTCAATCGCTTTCACCAATGACTGGCGCACGCGCTGATCGCGCAGCAACTGCATCGGGTCGGCGCTTCCGTCGCCCGCATAGCGGTCCAGAAAACCTTCTTCGTCGTCACTGCCGCGGCCCATGTCTTCCAGGTACACCAGTTGTGTTCCACGGACATTGCCCAGCATGTCCTGATAGGCTCCCAGACTCAATCCCAACTGGGCCGCGATTTCCGATTCCATCGGACTGCGTCCCAGCACGTGTTCAAGTTTGCGCACGGCCAATTCGATTTCCTTCTGATTCTTGCGGCCGCCACGTGACATCCAATCGCCTTCGCGCAATTCGTCGAGCATGGCGCCGCGGATTCTCTGGGTGGCGAACGTTTCAAACTGCACACCCTGGCTTACCTCGTAGCGACTCAGCGCCTCGGCCAGGCCGATCATGCCGACCTGGATCAGGTCGTCGACCTCGATGTTGGCGGGCAACTTGGCGATCATGTGATGGGCCAGCCTGCGCACCAGTGGTACGTATTGGCGCAGCGTGGCGTCGCGATCAAGCTGACCGGTGGCGGTGTACATCAACGACTCCGAGAAGATTTCCGGAAATGACCCTGGGCGACTCATTATGCATGGAGCGCGCCCTGAAAGTGCTGTTGCACAGGAGTGGGTGAAAAGAAGAAGTTGAGGTCGTCGGCCTTGGGATCGAAGGCCGATTTGCCCGAGGTTTGCATCGACATGCGCACCAGTTTCCCGGGATCGGCGTTCTCCCAGTCTTCGGGCACGCGCTGGCCGTTGGTGACACCCCGCAGCGTCACCTGGTGGCGGATCACCGCGTCCAGCGCCGGACCCAACTTCACCGCTTCGTCCACCTTGGAGAGCAGCACCTGCTGCGCCGACTCGCGTTTGAAGGAACTCAGCACGTCGTCCAGCGTATCGCCATGGCTGCCGGCGTTGAGCACCAGCAGGCGCTTGATGTGCGGCAGATCCAGCAACTCGTCCACCATTTCGCCCTTGCGGGGATCGTGCGGCGCCACGCCGGCAGTGTCGATCAGGATCATCTTCTTGTTGGCCAGCAGATTGAGCAGATCCTGCAGGGCGGCCCGGTCGTGCGCCAGGTGAGCGACCACGCCCAGCATGCGCCCGTAACCGCGCAGTTGTTCCAGGGCCGCGACGCGATAGGTGTCCAGCGTGATCAGGCCCACGCTGTTGGGTCCGTGACTGCGCACACACAGGGCCGCCAACTTGGCCGCTGTTGTGGTCTTGCCCACGCCGGTGGCGCCCACCAGTGCGAAGATGCCGCCTTCCTCCTGCAGTTGTGCCTGTCCGATGTCGGTCTTGAGATTGCGTTCCAGCACGTCCATGACCCAGCGCACAGCGTGCGCCGCATCAATGCCTTTGGGCAGACGTTCCAGCACGCCGCGCGCCAACGAGGGCGAGTAACCGGCGCGGATCAGTTTGAGCATGAGGTTCGACTGGATCGGGTCCTGCCGGGCTTGGCCCAGCCACGACAGGGTGTTGAAACGTTCTTCGATCAGCTCCTTCATGTTCTGCAGTTCGTCCACGATGTTTTGCGAGGCGATGGACGCCGTGGGCAGCGCCGGTGGTGCCGATTTAGTGCGGCTGCCCGTAGACGCGGGCGTGGGCGCCTGCATCGAGTCCATCAGGCCCGAGTGCATGACCCGCGACTTTGGCGGCGTCTCTGGTGGTGTGCGCTGTGCCGGTGCTACCGCCGGACGAGCCGTTCCCATCTCCTCCTGACGCCGGCGCAACATGCGCTCGCGCACATAGCTTTGGAACGACAGGGTGCTCATGGCCATGCCCTCGGTGTCCTGTCCGACCGTGCTCTTCTCGGCTGCGTTCGTTGGAGCGGCCGCTGGCGCGCTCACCCGCGCCGGGGAACGCGCTATCGTTGCCAGCGATTCTTCGGCCGTGGCCACCACCTCAACGCCATTGCCGACAGGACGATTGGAAAGTATGAGTGTGCCTTCGCCGAAAGTTTGACGCGCCAGTGTCAGCGCCTCGCGTGCAGTGGGGGCGTGGAATCGTTGGATGTTCATGCTAATGCACCTCGGAGAATCGGACCAATACGGATGGTGTGGGTTTCAGGAATTTCGCTGTGTCCAAGCACTTGCAGGCGCGGTGCCAGGCGTCGCACCAGTTTGGCGATGGCATTGCGGATCGCATCGGGCACCAGCAGGCAGGCCGGGACGCCCTGTTCTTCCTGCTGTTGCGCGATGGTCGCTGCCGACCTGCTCAGCATGTCCGCCATGGACGGGTCCAATGCGGAGCCGCCGGCATTGCCCAGCGCCTGCACCAGCAGCCGTTCAAAATTGGGTTCGATCGCGATCACATTGAGTTCACGCACGGGACCGTAAATCTGCTGCACGATGGCCGGCGAGAGTGCGATCCGGATGCGCCGCGCCAGTTCCACCGGATCGCTCACCGTACCTGCGTGCTCGGCCAGGGATTCGACAATGGTGCGGATATCGCGGATGTGTACGCCTTCTTCCAGCAACAGCTGCAGTACTTTCTGAAAACTGCCGATGGAGACCATTTTTGGCACGACTTCCTCGATCAGTTTTGGGGCCAGTCTGGCGACATGGTCCACCAGTTGCTGGGTCTCGGTGCGGCTGAGCAGTTTGGCTGCCTGCACTTGCATCAAGTGTGACAAATGCGTGGCCATCACGGTTTCCGAATCAACCACCGTAAATCCGGCCATTTGTGCGGCTTCTCGCTGGGGTTCATCGATCCAGTGCGCTGGCAGACCGAAGGCGGGATCGGTGGTCGCCGTGCCGATCAACGGCGTTGAAATGCCGCCGGGATTGATGGCCAGGAACATGCCCGGATAGGCTTCGCCGTTTCCCGCCACGACACCGCGAAGCGTGATGCGATAGCTGCTGGGTTTGAGTTCCAGGTTGTCGCGCACATGCACGGCCGGCGGCAGGAAACCCACCTCTTGCGCAAATTTCTTGCGCACACCCTTGATGCGCGCCAGCAGGTCGCCTTGGCGGGTCTTGTCGACCAGTGCAATCAGCCGATAACCCAGTTCCAGACCCAGCAGGTCCACGGGTTGCAGGTCGTCCCAGCTAGCCTCGCCATCATGCACTGCCTTGGGTGGTTCCACCGCAGGTTCGGGTGGGGGTGGACGATGTGCAATCGCCCACGAACCCCAAGCCAAGACGGCTGCCATGAGCAGAAACACAATGTGTGGCATGCCGGGAATGATGCCCAGCAGCGCCAGGATGCTGGCAGTCACGCCCAGCACCCGGGGCGAGGCGAACATCTGCGACACGATCTGCCCGCCGATGTCGCGGTCCTTGCCCACACGCGAAACCACCATGGCTGCGGCGACCGAGATCAGCAAGCCCGGGATCTGGGCCACGAGCGCGTCGCCCACGGCCAGCAGGATATAGGTGTCGGCCGCCTTGCCCGCTGACAAGTCGTGCTGGAACATGCCAACGGCAAAGCCGCCGACGATGTTGATCACCAGGATCAGTATGCCGGCCACGGCGTCGCCGCGCACAAATTTGGAGGCTCCGTCCATCGAGCCGAAAAAGTCTGCTTCTTCGGCGACCTCGGCGCGGCGGCGCTTGGCTTCCTTTTCGTCTATGAGTCCGGCATTCAAATCGGCGTCGACGGCCATTTGCTTGCCCGGCATGGCGTCCAGGGTGAAGCGTGCCGAGACTTCGGCGATGCGCTCCGAGCCCTTGGTCACGACGATGAAGTTGATCACCACCAGAATCGCGAACACGATCAGTCCGACGGCAAAGTTTCCCCCGATCAGGAAGTGCCCGAAGGCTTCGATCACGGCGCCCGCGGCGCCCGGTCCGCCATGTCCCTCGAGCAGCACGATCCGTGTCGAGGCCACGTTCAACGACAAACGCATCAAGGTGGAGAGCAGCAGCACCGAGGGGAAAGCCGCAAAGTCCAGCGGCTTGATCATGTAAGCCGCGACCATCATCACCATCAGAGCGATGGCAATGTTGACTGTGAAGAAAGTGTCGAGGAGCCAGGTCGGCATCGGCAGCACCATCATCGCCAGAATGGCCACCACCAGCAGCGGCGCGGCCGCGCCGTTCACCAGTGCGGCGTTGCGTACCAGCCATTGCTGCAGCGAGGGCGCGTAGGTTTTCATGCAGCCGCTGCCTCAGAAATCAATTTGGAAAAGGGATCCATTTCCGGTGGTACGAAGGGTTCGGGCATCTCCTCAGGCATGGGCCCTTCGCCGCGCAGCGCGGCCTGGAGCCGGTACACATAGGCCAGCACTTGCGCCACCGCGGTGTACAGGTTGCCGGGAATTTCGCGGTTCAGTTCGGCGTGGGTATAGAGCGCGCGCGCCAGCATGGGCGACTGCAGCACCGGAATCTTGTTTGACTTGGCCAGGTCGCGGATCTTCAGGGCCAGCAGATCCGCTCCCTTGGAGATCACCTGAGGTGCGCCCATCTTGTTCTCGTCATATTTCAGTGCAACCGCGAAGTGCGTTGGATTCATGACCACAAAGTCCGCTTTGGGCACGGCGCTAACGCTGTTGCGCTGGGACAGTTCCCTTTGCCGCGCACGGCGTTTGCCCTTCATCTGCGGGTCGCCTTCCGAATCCTTGTGTTCCTGCTTGATTTCCTGATGCGACATGCGCATGCGCGAACCAAACATGTAGGCCTGCAAGGGCATGTCGATCACCGCCACCGCGAACACCACCAGCAGCAGCAATGCCACGCCTGCGCTCACCCAACTTGCCAGATGGGGAATGGATGCTGACGACGGTTGCAGCACCAGTTGTGCCACCTGATCCAGGTGCGACATGAAGTAGCTTGCTGCCACGGCAATCAGCGCGGCTGTCATGAGCACCAGTTTGAGCACGTGGGACACCTGCTCCTTGGAAAACAGGCGCCCTATTCCAGCCAGCGGGTTGAGTCGGCTGAAATCGGGTCCCAGCGGCTTGAAGCTCATGACCCAACCGCCCGTGGCCACGGTGCTGATGATCACTGCCGGCAAGATGATTGCGGCAAAGGCCACGGCCACGCCCATGCCCACGAGCGTGACATCCCGCAACCGCAACAGCAGGTCACTGGTCTGTCCGATGACGCTGGCGTCGAAGCTCATTTGCGTCGACAAGGCGAGTTTGAGATGCTCCAGCAGGGTGGGTGCCAGCATCGAGAGGGCGACGGCACCGGTACCCAGCACCGCCAGATTGCCCAGGTCGCGGGAGCGTGTCACCTTACCATCATCACGCGCTTTTTGCAGCTTGCGCTGTGTCGCCGGAAGGTTGCGGTCCTGACTGGAGTCCATGTGGGGTGTACCGTTGAAGTTCACCCATTGTCTGAAAACGCGCCGTTAACTAAAGCGCAAAAAGACGGCGATTGCCCCGCCAATTGAAACCCGGCGCAAGTCGCTGCGCCGCAGCGGCATCAGAAGCCCAGGCTTGCCAGCAAATCATCCACTTGCGACTGGTCGGTGACCACATCCTTGTTGCCTTCGGGGTTCACCACCGGACCGCTCAGGCTCTTGGAAACTTCCGAAGCCACCGGTGTAGCCGGGGCCGTCTCGATCAGCAGGCGCACCAGCTGTTCCTCGATCGTGGATGTGAGCGCAACCACTCGCGTGATCACCTGTCCCGTCAGGTCGTGGAAGTCCTGGGCCATCATGATTTCTGTCAGGTGGTGATCCACTTGCTGCGAACTCTTTTGCACCGCATGCACGAAGTTGAGCACGTGGCCGCGTGCGACCGCTGCCACCGGATCCTGCACGATCATGTCCGCGATGCGCTGCGCTTCGGCCGCGATCTGCTCGTGTTCGGCCTTCGCCAGTTCCACCTGGTTCAATACCTTCTCTGCGGCTTCGCCGGTGAGGCGGGCGATATACGACAGCCGGCTCTTGGCGTCGGGGAGTTCTTCCACCGTGCCCTTGATCCCATCGGCATAGCCAAGCTCACTCAGGGAATCGTGCAATTGACGGGTCAGGATGCCCAGCTTGTGGTGCACGTCGACCGGAGCTGAGGTGTCGGGGGTGGAGGTCATGTCAGTGCTTTGCATGGTCAACCTGCCAGTCCGAGCTTCTT
Organism: uncultured beta proteobacterium; assembly: GCA_903832285.1. Classification (GTDB taxonomy): domain Bacteria; phylum Pseudomonadota; class Gammaproteobacteria; order Burkholderiales; family Burkholderiaceae_C; genus CAIKVZ01. Next base: position 36,478 of record CAILAY010000162.1, read on the forward strand.
CAGGATGGCGCTGACCTTGTCTTCCAGGGTAGCCTTGGTGAAGGGCTTGACGATATAGCCGGCAGCTCCGCCCTGGGCCGCGGCCACGATATCTTCCTTGCGCGCTTCGGCCGTCACCATCAATACCGGCAAATGTTTGAGCTTGTCGTCTTTCTTGATTTCTGCCAGCAGCTCAAACCCGTTCATGTTGGGCATGTTGATATCAGACACCACGAAGTCAAACTTGCTGTTGCGCAGCTTGTGCAGCGCGACCACGCCATCCTCCGCTTCGTCGGCCTCCGGGTAGCCGCTTTCCTTGAGCAAATTACGCACGATGCGGCGCATGGTGGAGAAGTCATCGACGATCAGGAATCGAAGGTCGTTTGCCATGGTTGAGACTTTCGTTAATGGGACAAATAAAGCGGGCTGTGCAGGGCTGAAGGTTAACCCACTTCAATGCGGGGTCGACGCGGGGGGCAACACCGGCTGGGGAGCCGCCGCCGGAGCCTCGGGCGGGACCACGGGGCGGCTGCTGAGCAAACGTTCCTCGGCCTCCCGGGTCATGATCGTAATACTGATCCTGCGGTTCGCCGGACTCTTGGGGTTGTCCTCGTCCAGCAAGCTGGTGGCGGCCAAACCCGCGACCCGGGCCAATTTGTCGTCCGGCATGCCAGCAGCCACCAGTTCGCGTCGCGTGGCGTTGGCCCGGTCGGCAGACAACTCCCAGTTGCTGTAGCCGCGGTCCCCGCCGCTGTAAGGCGTGGCGTCGGTATGCCCGGCCAGGCTGACCCGATTCTCCACGCCATTCAAGGCCGCGCCGATCTCACGCAGGATGTCGCGCATATAGGGCTTGACGACGGCGCTTCCGCTGGCGAACATGGGGCGGTTCTGGTCGTCCACAATCTGAATCAACAAGCCGTCGGGAGTGACTTCCATGCGGATCTGCGACCGATAGTCGTTCAGCTTGGGTGTGTTGGCGATGAGGTCTTCAATCTTTGCTTGCAGTGTCGCCAGACGCTTGCTATCCTGCTTGGCGACTTCGGCCTTGGCGGCGTCGGCGATCTGCTTTTTTGTTGGTGGCGGTGTTGCGGCTGGAGGTTTCCCCTGCCCCGCGGCGCGGCTCAGATCGGTGCCGCCGGCCGTCAGGACGCTGGTGCTGTTGCCGGCGCCGCTGCCACCCGACAGCGCCACCTTCAGCGGTGAATTGAAGTAGTCGGACAAACCTTTCAGGTCGCCCTGAGCGGTGGAACCCAACAGCCACATCAGCAGGAAGAACGCCATCATGGCCGTGACGAAATCGGCGTAGGCGATCTTCCAGGCGCCCCCGTGTACGGCATGTCCGCCCTTCTTGATGCGCTTGATGATGATCGGCTGGAGCTTTTTCCCGTCGGTGGCCATGATTCAGAGCCGTCGCGTTATTTCTTGCCGCGAACGTGGTTTTCCAGCTCGGTGAAGGTGGGACGGTCGGGGGAGAACAGCACCTTGCGGCCGAACTCAATCGCGGTGGTGGGGTTGTAGCCCTGCATGCTGGCGAGCAAGGTGGTCTTGATGCACTGCAACTCCTTCGCGGCGTCCTCGGTCTTTTGCTCCAGCAACCCACCCAGCGGTTCGACGAAACCGTAGGCCAGCAAGATGCCCAGGAAGGTGCCGACCAGCGCCGAGGCAATCATGCCACCGAGAACCGCTGGAGGTTGTCCCACCGATCCCATCGTGTTCACCACGCCCAAGACCGCTGCCACGATACCGAAGGCGGGCAGCGCGCCGGCGAGCCGGGCGATGGCCGCCACGGGGGCATGCGCCTCTTGGTGATGGGTATCGATTTCGCTGTCCATGAGCGACTCGATTTCATGCGCATTCAGATTACCCGAAACCATCATGCGCAGATAGTCGGTCATGAACTCGACCACGTGATGGTCGCTGCCCACCACCGCGTGCTTCTTGAAGAGGGGGGAATCGTGCGGCGCTTCAACGTCCTTTTCGATTGCCATCAGGCCTTCCTTGAGCGCTTTTTGCAGCACGTCGTACAGCAGAGCCAGCAATTCCATGTAGCGCGCCTTGGTGAACTTGGAGCCTTTGAGGGCCTCGGGAATCATCTTGAGCGTGGCCTTGAGCACCTTGGGCTGATTGTTCACCACGAAGGCGCCACCGGCGGCACCAAAGATGGTGATCATCTCGAACGGCAGTGCGTGCAGGATGACGCCGATATTTCCGCCGTGAAAAATGTACACGCCGAAAATGCAGACCATCGAAACGACATAACCAACAATGACAATCATGGTATTGACTCTGGCAAGTTCGTTTTATCACGTAAATGGTCGCGTTGAAAGGATAGCCCGCGTCTGGTCGGACGAACCTATCGCGTGCCTATTGTGCTTGAGAATACGCGCAAAAATGGCCGGCAAAGCCGCGGACTGGACGGGAAAGAGCCTCATGTTTGGCCCTTTGCAGACTTTTTTGGCTGGATTCAGGGGCTTGGCCGAGTCGAGCAGGCGATCAGCTGCTCCAGCTTGGCGCGCGCTGCACCCGAGGCGATCGCCTGCGCTGCGCGCGCAATGCCGTCGACCATGCTTGGCGCGACATTGGCCGCGTACAGCGCCACGCCCGCATTCAGCGTGACGATGTCGCGCGCTGCGCTGGGTTGGTTCTCCAGCACGCCCAACAACATGGCTTTCGATTCCTTCGCCGTCTCCACGCGCAGCGAGCGGTGGCTGGCCATGGTGAAGCCGAAATCTTCTGGGTGGATTTCGTATTCGGTGACGACGCCATCTTTTAGTTCGCCCACCAAAGTGGTCGCACCCAGGCTCACTTCGTCCATGCCGTCGCGGCCATAGACCACCACCGCATGTTCGGCCCCGAGCCGTTCCAGCGCGCGCACCTGAATGCCCACGAGATCCGGATGAAAGACACCCATCAGGATGTTGGGTGCATCGGCCGGATTGGTCAGCGGCCCCAGGATGTTGAAGAGGGTGCGTATGCCCAGTTCGCGCCGCACCGGAGCCACGTTCTTCATGGCCGGGTGGTGATTCGGCGCGAACATGAAGCCCAGTCCCACCTCGGCGATGCATTGGGCAATTCTTTCGGGCGTGAGGTTGATGTTCACGCCAAGGCTTTCCAGTACATCGGCGCTGCCGCTCTTGCTGCTCACGCTGCGCCCGCCGTGCTTGCTGACGTTGGCGCCGGCCGCAGCCGCGACGAACATCGAGCAGGTGGAAATGTTGAAGGTGTGGGAGCCGTCGCCGCCCGTGCCCACGATGTCCACCAGATGTGTGCGGTCCGCTACCACCACCTTGGTGGAGAACTCGCGCATCACCTGCGCGGCCGCGGTGATCTCGCCGATGGTTTCCTTCTTCACGCGCAGCCCGGTGATGAGGGCCGCCATCATCACCGGCGACATCTCGCCGCTCATGATGAGCCGCATCAAATGCAGCATTTCGTCGTGAAAGATCTCGCGGTGCTCGATCGTGCGCTGCAGCGCTTCCTGGGGAGTGATCTTGTGGGTCATGGTGGTGCCAATCTGAAGGTGTCAACAATTGAAAGTCAGTGAGCGGGATTGTCCGACATCGCAAGCCGGATGCCGAAGCCGATGAACATCAATCCGGCCGCACGTTGCATCCAATGCACGCCGCGCTGCACGGCCTGGGAGCGGCGCGCCAGCGCCGCTGCGAGCAGCGCATAGCCGACATTGATGACGACCGAGTTCAGGTTAAAGAGCACGCCAAGCAGCACAAAGACCAGCGCCTTGTGCGGTGTCCCGGCCGGGATGAACTGAGGCACGAAAGCGAGAAAAAACAGCGCCACTTTCGGGTTCAAGACGTTCGTCAGAAAACCGGCGAAAAATGCGCCCTTTGGATCGGCCGCCGCGCCGGGGTGAACCGCTGGCGCCAAAAACGTGCCGTCTGCTTCAGGGCGCGACAGCAGGCTGCGCAGCCCCAGCCACACGAGGTACACCGCCCCCAACCATTTGAGCAGGGTGAACGCCGTCGCAGAAGCGGCCAGCAGGGCGCTCAAGCCGATGGCTGCCGCGCCCACGTGCACGAAGCATCCCACCGTTACACCCAGAGCCGCCAGCACGCCAGCGCGGGCGCCCCGGCGCAACGCCTGCGTCACGATGCAGAGCACGTCCGGTCCGGGCGTCAGATTCAGCAGCAGGCCGGCCGCGATGAAAAGCAGGAGTTGATCCAAGGGCATGGGCGTCTCAATACGCCGCTGCGACGGGGCTTGTGGCCGCGTTTGCGGTCGGTATCACCTGTGCGAAGAAGGCACGTATCGCCTCCAGCGCAAGATCAACACCGGCAGCATCGACATCCAGATGGGTGACAAAGCGCAGACCGATCAGGCCTGTGGCCAGCACGCCGCGCTGCTTCAGGTAAGCCAGCAAGTCCGGGCCACGTCCATCGGCCACGTCCACAAATACGATATTGGTTTGGGCGGAGCGGACCTGCAAGCCGCAGATGTCCTGCAAGCCTTGAGCAAGGCGTTGCGCCAGCGCGTGGTCATCCGCTAGGCGCTCCAGATGGTGGTCAAGGGCGTACGTTGCAGCCGCCGCCAGAAATCCTGCCTGGCGCATACCGCCGCCCGCCATCTTGCGAATGCGGTGGGCACGTGCGATCAGTTCTTTGCTGCCGCACAGCGCCGAGCCAACGGGTGCGCCCAGCCCCTTGCTGAAGCACACCGACACGCTGTCAAAGTGGCTGGCAATGCGCCGGGCCGCAGCCGCTGCTGACTCGTTTGGGGCCGCACTGGCCACCGCGGCATTGAACAAGCGTGCGCCGTCCAGGTGCGCGGCCAAGCCGTTTTCCCGGACCAAAGCGGTGGCTTGGTGCAGGTAGTCCGAAGGCATGGGATACCCGTTCCAGGTGTTTTCCAGGCAAAGCAAGCGGCTGCGGGCGAAGTGACAGTCATCGGGTTTGATCGCCGCGGCAATGTCTGCCAAGTTCATTTGGCCAACGGCGTCTTGCGCCAGCGGCTGCGGCTGGATGCTGCCCAGCACGGCCGCGCCGCCTCCTTCGTAGCGGTAGGTATGGGCCAACTGGCCCACGATGTACTCGTCCCCGCGCTGACAGTGCGCCATCAATCCGCACAAATTGCTCTGCGTGCCGCTGGGCATGAAGAGTGCGGCCTCAAAGCCCAGCATCGCAGCGATCTTGTCCTGCAAGGCATTGACACTGGGGTCGTCGCCGAACACATCGTCACCCAGAGGCGCGGCGAACATGGCTGCGCGCATGGCCGCGCTGGGCTGAGTGACGGTGTCACTGCGCAAGTCCACGCTGCGGTTCATGGTGTTTGCTCCAGAAAATTCTGCAGCATCGCGTGCCCATGTTCGGTCAGGATTGACTCCGGGTGGAACTGCACGCCCTGAATGGCCAAGGTCTTGTGCTGCACGCCCATGATCTCGCCGTCATCGGTCCAGGCGGTGATGGCCAGACAGTCGGGACAGGTGGCGCGCTCAATCGCCAGCGAGTGGTAGCGGTTCACCGTGAACTGTCGTGGCAGTTCGGAAAACACGCCTTGTTGCGTGGTCGTGATGACGCTGGTCTTGCCGTGCATCAGTTGCTGCGCGCGCACGATGCTTCCGCCAAAGGCTGCGCCGATGGCCTGATGCCCCAGGCACACGCCCAGGATCGGCAGTTGGCCCGCGAAGTGCCGGATCGCCGCCACCGAAATGCCCGCCTCCGCGGGTGAGCAGGGGCCGGGCGACACCACCAGCCGATCGGGCGCGCGCGCCGCGATTTCTTCCAGGGTGATTTCGTCGTTACGGACCACCTCCACCTGTGCTCCAAGTTCGCCGAAGTACTGGACGATGTTGAAGGTGAAGCTGTCGTAGTTGTCGATCATCAACACGTTGAGCTTGTTTGTCATGGCTTACTCCAGACCTTGTTCCACCAGCTCGGAGGCACGCAGCAAGGCGCGTGCCTTGGCTTCGGTTTCCTGCCATTCAAGCTCCGGCACCGAGTCGGCCACCACCCCGGCTGCGGCTTGCACATACAGGGTCTGGTCCTTGATGATGCCGGTGCGAATTGCAATCGCCACGTCCATGTCGCCGGCATAACTCAGGTAGCCGCAGGCGCCACCGTAAAGCCCGCGTTTTGTGGGCTCCAACTGGTCGATCAGTTCCATTGCATGGATCTTGGGCGCGCCGGTCAGGGTGCCCGCGGGAAAGGTGGCTCGCAGGACATCCATGTTGCTCATGCCAACGTTGAGGATGCCTTCGACGTTGCTCACAATGTGCATCACATGGCTGTAGCGCTCGACCGCAAAGGCGTCGGTCACCTTGACGCTGCCGATCTGCGCAATGCGGCCGATGTCGTTGCGCGCCAGATCGATCAGCATCACGTGTTCGGCGCGTTCCTTCGGGTCGTGGATGAGTTCGTTCTCTGCCGCCTGGTCTTGCTCCGGCGTGGCGCCGCGCGGACGCGTCCCTGCCAGCGGACGGATGGTGATCTTTTCGCCGGTCCCGGTCGTTTCCTGGCGCACCAGGATCTCGGGCGAAGCGCCCACCACATGGAAATCGCCGAAGTGGTAGTAGTACATGTAGGGCGAGGGGTTGAGTGAGCGCAGCGCCCGGTACAGGCTCAGCGGCGACTCGGTGTAGCGCTTGTGGATACGCTGGCCCACTTGCACCTGCATGAAGTCGCCAGCTTCTATCAAGCCCTTGGCACGCTCAACCGCGGCAATGTAATCGGCCTTTTCGAAGTCGCGTTGCGCCGGGTAGCTTTGGGTTGGCTGGACGATGGGCGCATGCACCGGTTGCGCCAACCGCGCCTTCAATTCGAGCAGACGCTGAGTTGCTGCAGCGTAGGCGTTGGGCAGCGCGGGATCGGCGTAAACGATCAAATACAGCTTGCCGCTGAGGTTGTCGATCACTGCCAGTTCCTCGCACTGCAGCAGCAGGATGTCGGGGCAGCCCAGCGTGTCGGGCGGGCAGGAGTGCACCAGTTTCTTTTCGATGTGGCGCACGGTGTCGTAGCCGAAGTAGCCAGCGAGGCCGCCGCAAAAACGCGGCAGGTCGGGGCGCAGCGCGACCTTGAAGCGCCGCTGATAGTCCGCTACAAAATCCAGCGGGTTCGTGTGCGACGTTTCCACCACGACGCCGTCGGTCACCACTTCGGTCGCGGCCTGGTCGCCGAAGCCGGTGGCCCGCAGCAGGGTGCGCGCGGGCAAACCGATGAAGCTGTAGCGGCCAAAGCGTTCACCCCCGACCACCGATTCAAGCAGGAAGCTGTGGGCGCCGTCGCCGTCGCCATGGGCCAGTTTGAGGTAAAGCGAGAGCGGTGTCTCCAGGTCGGCGAAGGCCTGCAGCAGCAAGGGGATGCGGTTGAAGCCCTGCGATTTCAGGCGCTCGAATTCAATTTCAGTCATCACGGAAAAACCTTTCGGGATCCATCCCGGAGCAGCTGTCCGGGATTGCAACAGCCCATGACGGGCGCTGCGTTCTTTCAGACCCAAACCGCCAGAGTCAGCCGGTGTGAGCGCGTGGAATCAGGCCTGCGCAAGGCAGGCGCAAATCAAGCGACGCCAGGGCCAGGCTCCCCGGTCGCTGAGACCCGTGTTGATGACGCGATGAATGAACATGGTCAAAGTGTAGCAAACCCCCGTGCCCCGCGTTTTGGAGGCAGTGGTTCTGAGGGATAATATTTTTGACAGGCCGACGGTTTCCATAGTGTGGCATCGTCAGGTCAGTTTCCCTCCATCCCGTATCCTAAGGATTATTCATGAAGCGTTCCCTCTTCCTCTCGTCCGTGGTCAGTTTGCTGGTACTCCCTTTATCGCTGACAGTTCACGCGCAAACCAAAGCCACTGCGGCAGAAGCCACCGCCATGGTCAAGAAGGGCGTTGCGTTCATCAAGGCCAACGGCAATGAAAAAGGTTTTGCCGAGATCAACAAGAAGGACGGCCAATTCACCAAGTACGACCTGTATCTGACGGTCTACGGGCTCGACGGGATAGTGCACGCACACGGTGCGAACGAGAAGATGATTGGCAAGAACCTGATCGGCCTCAAAGACATTGACGGCAAGGAATTCGTCAGGGAACGCGTCGAGATGGCGAAGACGCAGAATTCCTTCTGGCAGGATTACAAATTCACCAATCCCACCGACAAGAAGATCGAACCCAAGCGCATGTACTGCGAACGGTTGGAAGACAACGTGGTGTGCGGCGGTATCTACAAATAACCCAGGCACCGCCGGCTGGCCATCGCTGCGTCGCGCAACGGTGGTGTCTCGCTTCAATTGTGCGTTGGGATGATGGGGAAATTGAATGAAATTGGGAATGAAATTGCTGGCCGCGCCGCTGTTGACGGCGGCTGTGGTCATGCTGGCAGGACAGGTCAACGCGCTGCTGATGTCACGGGCTGCAGATCAAAGCCAGGCCCGTTCGAGTGCGGTGCTGGAGCAGTTCAAGGGCGTTGCCAACGTGCAGGAACAACTCGGACTGGTGCATGCCAGCGTATACAGGACGGTGGGTCTGATCGGCTCCATGGACGACCCCAAAGTCCAGGCCTTTCGAAAGAACGTTGCCGCGCAACTGGAAACCATCAAACGAGTCGCGCGCGGCCTGGTTCAGACTGACAACGCGGATACCGACCTGGGCGCTTCCGTGACAGATATCGTGAAGCAGCTCGAAGACTATGGGAAGCAGGCAGACTCCGCCATCGACCTGTCATCCGTGGACCCGAATACCGGAATTGCCGCGATGCAAGGCGCAGACGCTGCATTTCAGAGCATCAGCAAGACGAGCGCAAAAATTGCTGCGAATGTGGAGGCGCTCGCCTCGCAAGGCGCTGACGCGTCACGCAGTCGTTCGCGCAACACCAATTTTCTCCTGACCACCCTGAGCTTGTTGGCGGCAGGTGTGGCGGTCTGGCTGTCGTGGTTGATGTTGCGCAAGTTGGTACTCGAACTGGCACGTGCTGCAGATCTCGCGACTCAGGTCGCTGACGGCAATTTGGCCGTAGATGCCAGCACGGTTCGCCAGGACGAGGTGGGCGACCTGATGCGTGCCCTGATGCAAATGCAGAGCAGTCTTGTGACCGTGGTCACCTCGGTGCGCCACGGGTCCGAAGGCGTGGCCACGGCCAGTGCGGAGATCGCATCCGGCAACCACGATCTGTCCAGCCGCACCGAAAGCCAGGCCAGTGCGCTGGAACAAACTGCAGCGTCGATGGAGGAACTCAGCTCCACCGTGCATCAAAACGCCGACAACGCGCGCCAGGCGAACCAGTTGGCGATGAGTGCATCGAGCGTGGCGATCAAGGGCGGCGAAGTCGTAGGCCAGGTCGTGGAAACCATGAAGGGCATCAACGACGCGTCGCGCAAGATATCCGACATCATCAGCGTGATCGACGGCATCGCCTTTCAGACCAACATCCTGGCGCTCAACGCGGCGGTTGAGGCAGCTCGCGCGGGTGAGCAGGGGCGTGGCTTTGCGGTGGTGGCGAGCGAAGTGCGCTCTCTCGCCGGACGCAGTGCCGAGGCCGCCAAGGAGATCAAAGCCCTGATATCCACCAGCGTCGAACGCGTGGAACAGGGCACCGTGCTGGTGGACCAGGCCGGTGTCACCATGCAGGAAGTGGTGAGCAGCATCCGGCGCGTGACCGACATCATGGGTGAAATCAGTGCCGCCAGCCAGGAGCAAAGTCTGGGCGTGGCGCAGGTGGGCGAGGCCATCACCAGCCTGGACCGGACCACGCAGCAAAACGCCGCCCTGGTGGAACAAATGGCCGCCGCTGCGAGCAGCTTGAATTCGCAGGCGGGCGAACTGGTGCAGGCGGTATCGGTGTTCAAGTTGGCGGGCGGGCCCGGCGCGGCGGCTGTTTCGCGAGCGGCGACCCGATCGTCCACGCACAAAGCGCACCCCCCGGCGGCAGAGCGGCGCGGTCCGAATCGGGGTGCCCATGCGCCTGCAAAACCCAAGCCTGCTGCCGCGCCAGTTGCTGCGCCCAAGCTGAATGACCAGGGCACCGCTGCGTCCGCTGCGTCAGGGGACGATTGGGAGTCCTTTTAGGATTCCGGCCACAGACCGAGGTTACGCGAAGCGAACCGGCCGTGGGCTGACCAGATTTCGGCAGCATCACGCGGCGACCGGGTAAATGGGTATCGGGTCGACGCGATGGCGCTGCCATTCGTCTCAGTTATCATGTTGGTAAGTGCCGTTCTGGGTGCGGATGCGCAGACTTGCGCCGCGCGCTCACTTTGACGATATGCCACACCCAGGATCTTCGCCATGAACCCGCGTCAATTCCATCGTGTCTCTTTCAGTCTTGCGCGTGAGTCCGTGTTCGTCGACCCGACGCGCGTGACCGGTTTCGAGTTATCCAGCGACCGGCACCCGCCCGATACGCGATGAGCGATTTGAGCAACACCATCGCACGTTCGCGCAAAGTTTCGCTGCTGCTGTGGTTGATGCTGGTTGCAGCCGGCCTGGCTGGAAACTACTTCAAGTTCCCTCTTTTCCTGGATATTGATTTCCTGTTTGGCAGCATCTTTGCCATGCTGGCCTTGCAGTTCTTCGGCTTGGGGCGGGGCATTCTGGCAGCGGCGCTGATTGCTTCCTATACCTACTTTCTGTGGAACCACCCCTACGCCGTCGTCATCATGACGGCGGAAGTGGCTGTCGTCGGCTGGCTGGTGCAGCGACGCAAGCTGGGTCTGGTGCTGGCCGATGCGCTCTACTGGCTGGTGTTGGGTATTCCTCTGGTGTTTGTGCTCTACCGCTTCGTGATGCAGGCCTCGCTGGAAACGACCGAAGTCACAATGGTCAAGCAGGCGGTGAACGGCATCGCCAACACCCTTGTCGCCCGATTGATCTTTATCGGTCTTGCGCTTCGGTCTGGCGAGGCACGGTTCTCATTTCGAGAACTCATCTACAACCTGATGGCTTTCTTCGTTCTTTTCCCGACGCTCATCATGCTGACGGTTGGCGGGCGGACGGACTTCCACAACGTCGATGTCAGGATTCGTGCCAGCCTGACCCAGGAGAAGCGGGTGGCGGCCGAACTGCTTTCCACCTGGTTGAGCAATCGCCGGTCTTCGCTTGTCAATCTGGCGCAACTCGCCGCTGCACAGACAGCCCGGCAGATGCAGGTCCATCTGGCACAGGCGCTGCAATCGGACCGCAATTTCCAGCGCATCGGCTTGCTTGACAAAGATGCCGTCTCGACGGCATTTTTTCCACTTTTCGATGAACTCGGGCAGATCAATGTCGGCAAGAACTTTGCTGACCGTTCATTTGTTCCGGCGCTCAAGCAGACGCTGCGGCCCGTGCTCTCGGAAATATTCATGAGTCGGATCGGCAAGCCCAAGCCTGTGGTGCTCGTCGCTGCGCCGGTGCTCACGCAGGGTAACTATGACGGGTTCACTTCCGGCGTCTTGAGCCTGGAGCAGATCGAGCATCAGTTGAGCCAGTTGGCGGGTGGCGAGGGCATGCTGTATACGGTGCTGGATAAGGGCGGAAAGGTCATCATGACCAACCGTTCCGATCAGACGGTGATGCAGGCGTTTGCACGCGGGCGAGGGGCCATGAATGGCCTGGACGCCGAGGTTAGCCAATGGGTGCCCAATGCGGTGGCCAACAAGCCGGTGGCGGAGCGATGGAAGAGTTCACTCTACGTGGTGGAGTCGGACATGGGTGACTTTGCCGACTGGAGGCTGCTGCTGGAACAGCCGCTCGCGCCTTTTCAGAAGCTGCTGTTCGACAATTACACGAACCAGCTCACGTTGTTGTTCCTGCTATTGTTGGCGTCGCTGGTGCTGGCGGAAATCCTGAGCAGAGGGACGGTGCAGGCGCTGGACCAACTGAGCAACATCTCGCGCGAGCTCGCACATCGACCGGAGGCATTCCGACAAGACGTTGCCTGGCCGCGCAGCAGCATCTCTCAAACCTGGCAACTGGTTGAAAGTTTCAGGGCCATGTCGGAGTCGCTGACCCGGCAGTTTCAGGAGATCCGGCAAAGCCGTGCCACTTTGGAGACGCGGGTGCAGGAGCGCACCCAGGAACTACAGCACAGCAACTCCTTGCTGCAGGGCATTCTGGACAACATCCCGGTGGGTCTGAGCGCGTTTGACGGTGAGTTGAACCTGGTTGCCCACAACCGCCTGTTCCGCGTCAACCTGGGCTTGCCCGACAGCCTCTTCGATGGCAGAGGCACCCGCTTCGAAAGCATCATCAGTCACAACGCCGAGCAGGGTGAATACGGCGAAGGCGACCGCGCGCAGCTGGTCCAAAGCATTGTCGAGCGGGCCAGTCACCCCCAGTCGCACCAGTTCGAACGGGTGCGCCCCAACGGAACGGTGCTGGAGATCCGGGGCGCACCGTTGCCGGGTGGCGGATTTGTCACCACCTATGCCGATATCACCGAGCGCAAACGAATCGAGGCTGAGAACCAGCGCAGCGCACAGCTGCTGCGCGGCGCCATCGAATCGATTGACGAGGCCTTTGTGCTTTACGACGCCGACGACCGCCTGGTCTTCTGCAACGAAAAATATCGGCAGATCTACGACAACATCGCGCACCTGATGGTGCCCGGCGTCCAGTTCGAGACGCGGTTGCGCGTGGGCGCCGAGGGGGGGCAGTACAGCGACGCGATCGGCCGGGTGGACGAGTGGATGGCCGAGCGGCTGGCGGCCCACCGTGCCAGCAACAGCACGCTCATCCAGCGGCACACCAACGGCCGTACCCTGCGCATCGTCGAGCGCAAGCTGCCCGACGGCCATATTGTGGGTTTCCGCATCGACATCACCGACCTGGTGAACGCCACGCAAGATGCGCAGGCGGCCAACATTGCCAAGAGCCGCTTTCTGGCCACGATGAGCCACGAAATTCGTACCCCCATGAACGGCATCCTGGGTATGGCGCAGTTGCTGTTGATGCCCGGTTTGACAGAGGCCGAGCGGCGCGATTACGCACGCACCATCCTGTCTGCCGGCGAGTCCCTGCTGACCCTGCTCAACGATATCCTTGACCTTTCGAAAATCGAGGCCGGAAAGTTCGAACTGGAGGCCACGGTATTTGATCCCCTGGCTGTCCTGAACGAGACGAAGACCCTGTTCTTGGGTGCGGCGCAGGCCAAGGATTTGCAGATCGAGTGTGAATGGAGCGGCGCGAAAGAGCAACGCTACCTGGCCGATTCGCACCGCTTGCGTCAGATGCTCTCCAACCTGGTGGGCAATGCCGTCAAGTTCACGCAGACCGGTCAGATCCGGGTGGAGGCGAGGGAGATCGAACGTGCCGGTACCTCGGTGCTGCTGGAGTGTTCGGTGCGCGACTCCGGCATGGGCATTCCGCCCGACAAGATCGACCTGCTGTTCAAACCCTTCTCGCAGGCCGACAGTTCCACCACGCGGCAGTATGGCGGATCGGGTCTGGGCCTGTCGATCGTGAGCCACCTCGCTCAAGCGATGGGCGGACACGTCGGAGTCGAAAGCGTGCCGGGGCAGGGTTCGCGCTTCTGGTTCAGGGTACGTTGTGAAGTGCTGGCGGACGGTGAAGACGCTCGCCGTGTTGAGCGCGTCCCCGCCATCGGGTCAGCCAGGGCGGAAGTCGCCGCCACGGCGTTGAGCGGCAACGTGCTGGTGGTTGAAGATAACCCCGTGAATCGTATGTTCATCAAGGCGCTGCTGGGAAAACTCGGTCTGCACGTGGTCATGGCGCACGACGGCCAGCAGGCCGTGGATAGGGTCACGCACGGCGGCGCACCGGATCTTGCGTTGATGGACCTGAACATGCCGGTCATGGATGGCTATACCGCCACCCAGCGCATACGCCAGTGGGAGCGCGAGGGCGGGCGCGCACGCCTGCCGATCATCGCGCTGACGGCGGATGCGTTCGAGGAGGATCGACAGCATTGCCTGGCGGTGGGGATGGACGACTTTCTGACCAAGCCGGTGGCCGTTCATGCCCTCAAATCGACCCTGCTAAAGTGGCTCCCGCAGGCGCACCAGGGCGCGCTCGAAATCCCTGCGCTTGAACCCGTCAAGCCACTGGACCGGCGACAGTTTGCCGCGCTGCTGGCGGAGATGGAACCCCTGCTTGAGAAGAACAAGTTCGACGCCATTCACAGTTTCAGGAAGCTTCAGGCTTTGGCGGAGGGGACTCCAATTGCGGCCAGGATCAAGGAGATGGATTCCCTATTGAGGCTGTTGCGCTTCGACCAGGCGCTGGAACGCTTGCGTGCCATCGCTGCCGAACAAACCGAGAAAGATCCTTCATGACCGTGCCACGGCCCACCATTCTTGCCATCGACGACACGCCGGCCAATCTGTTGACGCTCGGAGCGTTGCTGGAAAAAGAGTTCGAACTGCAGTTTGCCACCTCGGGACCGGCAGGCCTGGCCTTGGCGCTGGACGATCCGCCGGACCTCATTTTGCTGGACGTGATGATGCCGGAAGTGGATGGTTATGAAACCTTCCGGCGCCTCGCGCTGGAACCGACCCTCAGGCGGATTCCGGTGATCTTCGTGACCGCATTGAATGATGTTGACTCCGAGGGCAAGGGCTTGTCTCTGGGGGCCGCGGACTACATCACCAAACCCATCAACGTCACGATCGCGCGCCAGCGCATACGCAACCTGCTCGAGCGCGAGCACTTGCGCAAGGAAGTCGAAACCCAGCGGGACTCGATGGATGTCCAGTTGAGGCAGCTCAAACAAAACGAAGTGAATCTCCAACTGGCCGCCAACGTGTTTACCTTTGCGCGCGAAGGCATCACGATCACCGCGGCCGACGGCACCATCCTGGACGTGAACGCTGCCTTTACCCGCATCACGGGCTACACCAGAGACGAGGTGCTGGGCCAAAACCCGCGTATCCTGAGTTCTGGTCGACAGGGCAGGGAGTTCTACGTCGCGATGTGGCACAGCCTGAGGGAGAAGGGCCACTGGTACGGCGAGATCTGGAACCGGCGCAAGAACGGCGAGGTGTATGCCGAGATGCTGACCATCAGCGCCGTGCAGGATGCCCAGGGCGTCACCGCACAGTATGTGGCGCTGTTCTCCGACATCACGACCGCCAAGGAACATCAAAAGCAACTTGAACATATCGCGCACTACGACTCGCTTACCAGCCTGCCGAACCGCGTGGTGCTGGCCGACCGTTTGCATCAGGCCATGTCGCAGGCGCTGCGCCGCAAACAGAGGCTGGCGGTGGTCTTTCTGGATCTTGATGGCTTCAAGGCGGTGAACGACAAGCACGGACATGAAACGGGTGACCAGTTGCTCATCGCCCTGGCCGACCGGCTGAAGCAGGCGCTGCGCGAGGGCGACACACTGGCGCGCCTGGGGGGCGACGAGTTCGTCGCCGTGCTGCTCGATCTGGACGATGCAGCCGATAGCTTGCCCATGCTCGCCCGGCTGCTGTCGGCAGCGGCCCAGCCAGTGCATGTCGACAATCTCACGCTCCAGGTGTCAGCCAGCTTGGGTGTCACCTTCTACCCGCAGTCCGAGGAAGTGGATGCCGATCAGTTGCTGCGGCAATCTGATCAGGCCATGTACCAGGCCAAATTGGCTGGAAAGAACCGGTTCCACATTTTCGATGCCGAACAGGACCGCAGTGTGCGTGGTCATCATGAAAGCGTGGAGCGGATCCAGAGCGCCCTGAAGGCGGGCGAATTCGAACTGCATTACCAACCCAAGGTGAACATGCGCAGCGGTCTTGTGGTGGGTGTTGAAGCGCTAATCCGTTGGCAACATCCGCAGCGCGGCCTGTTGGCGCCGGCGGCTTTTTTGCCGGTCATAGAAGGTCATCCATTGGCCGTGGAAGTGGGCGCATGGGTGATCGACACGGCACTGAGCCAGATCGAGCGCTGGCGTGCCGACGGACTGGAAATGCCCGTGAGCGTGAATGTGGGGGCGCGCCAGTTGCAGGAGTTGAGTTTCGTGACGCGACTGCGTTCGATGTTGGAGCGGCATCCTTCGATCTCTCCGGGCGACCTGGAGCTTGAGGTGCTGGAAACGAGCGCGCTGGAAGACGTGGCGCGGGTGTCCCAGGTGATCGAGGCCTGCCGTGAGATCGGAGTGATGTTTTCGCTCGACGATTTTGGCACCGGTTATTCGTCGCTGATCTACCTCAAGCGACTACAGGTGGGACAACTCAAGATCGACCAGAGCTTCGTGCGCGACATGCTCGACGACCCGGATGATCTGGCCATTCTGGAAGGTGTCATCGGCCTGGCCGCGGCCTTTGGTCGCAAGGTCATCGCCGAAGGGGTAGAGACCGTGGAATGCGGCAGCATGCTGCTGCAACTGGGCTGCGAGTTGGCACAAGGGTACGGCATTGCGCGCCCGATGCCGGCAAGCGCATTGCCCGCCTGGGTAGCGGCGTGGCGGCCCGACCCGGCCTGGGTTGATCTGCATTCCCTCAGCCGCGATGTGCTTCCGGTGCTGTTCGCGGGGGTAGAACATCGAGCCTGGGCGAAGTCCCTGCAGGAATACATCAGGGGCGAGCGCGATGTGCTGTCCGTGCTGGATCATCATCAGTGCCGCTTTGCGCACTGGCTCGACGGCGAGGGGGGCGCCCGATACGCGGCACTGCCCACCTATCGGGCGGTCGAAGCAAAGCACATCGATTTGCACGTGCTGGGCAGACAGTTGGTGAACCTCAGGACCGCGGGCCATGGCGCTCAGGCACTCAAGCGATTGGCAGAAGTAGATGGCCTGCGCGACCAGCTGCTGGGGCAACTGACTGCCTTGCTGGAGGCGAGTCGCACGTAGGCCCTGCGCCCTGGCGTGCAAAATCGGCTGACAGCAAGAAAGGGCTAATTCGGCAGGGGCGGCTCATGCAGGGAGGGTCCCAGTTACCATCGCAGCCATGCCAAAAAAATATCTTTTCAGCGTTGAAGTTCAGCCCGACTATTTGCCCGGGCAATCCGACCCCGAGGCGTCGCTCTACGCATTCGCGTACACCATCACCATCCGCAACACCGGCCAAGTGCAGGCGCAACTGATTTCACGCCACTGGATCATCAGAGACGCCACCGGGCACACGGAAGAAGTCAAGGGTCTGGGCGTGGTCGGGCACCAGCCCCTGCTCAATCCGGGCGAGGCCTTTCAGTACACCAGCGGCTGCCGACTTAACACGCCGTCGGGCAGCATGCACGGCAGCTTTTTCTGTGTCGCTGAAGACGGCGAACGCTTCGAAGTACCGGTGCCGTTGTTCGTGCTGGAGAGCGACGATGGTCGCAGCCGGGTGTTGCACTGATGCTTGAATTCGAACTGATCGAGCGCTACTTCAGGCGCCCTGCGCGCCGTGCCACTCTGGGTGTGGGCGACGACTGCGCGCTGCTGACACTGTCGCCCGGAATGCAGCTGGCTGTCTCCTGCGACATGCTGGTGGAGGGGCGTCATTTTCTGTCTACAGTCGATCCGTTCTTGTTGGGGCACAAGGCGCTGGCGGTGAACCTGAGCGACTTGGCCGCCTGCGGCGCCAAGCCTCTGGCATTCACGCTGGCGCTGGCGCTCCCAAGAGCCGAGGCGAAATGGCTGGAACCGTTCGCACGCGGCCTGCTAGGTTTGGCAGACGAGCACGATTGCGAACTCATCGGCGGCGACACGACCCAGGGACCGCTGAATATCTGCATCACCGTGTTTGGCGAGGTGCCCCAAGGCCAGGCCTTGCTGCGCAGCGGCGCCCGGGCGGGAGACGATTTGTACGTCAGCGGCAGCGTGGGCGATGCCCGTCTGGCGCTGGAGGTTTTTCGCGGCACGGTGTCCGTGCCCGCGTCGGTGTTCGCGTCAGCCCGAACTCGCATGGAACAGCCCCTGCCGCGTGTCGCGCTGGGTCTGGCGTTGCGCGGCATAGCCAACTCGGCCATCGACGTGAGCGACGGCCTGCTCGGCGATTTGGGGCACATCCTGAAGCAGTCGGGTGTGGGTGCGAGCGTGAACACGGATGTTGCGGCAGGTCTCATCGCCGCCAAGGCTCAATACGCGCAAGTCAGTACGGCGACTGACATTGAATTGGCGCCTGCGCAGTGGCTTGAGTGGGTGCTCTCCGGTGGCGATGATTACGAACTTCTGTTCACGGCGCCGCAGTCCTGCCGCGCATCGGTGGTCGCGGCGTCCGAAGCGAGCCAAACACCGGTGACGCGCATCGGCAGCATAGAAGTTGAACGCGGTCTGCGCCTGGTGGATGGCAAGGGCCGGTCCGTGCCAAACACTTACACCTCGTTCGACCACTTCGCATGAACCGGCGGCGCTGCGCCTGCCGGTGAAGGGCGTGCCATGGCTGGAGTCAATGTCAGCGCACAGCAGACAAGCGACGGGTGGCTGGACCAGACAATCGCCCTTATGGCAGAAATCCTTTGGCTTCCAGCAACGCACGCAGCTTCTGCGAGTCGCGCTCGAACTCCTGCGGCGGGTACTTCATGTCGCTGGTGTAGTACTGGGCCAGCGAGGTGATGCCCTTCTCATCCATCTCCCGGACCATGTCCTCGCCCATGCTTCGGTAGCGGTTCCAGCCGTTCACCTCACGCGCGCTGAACAGGCGGTCGATGTCATCGGCGCTGGGGCGTCGGTAGCGCTCGCTATGGATCCACGCCGCACCCGGCAGGCGGTCGCGCTGCGCCGGCGCTTCGGCGGGCCAGCCCACCACCATGCTGGTCACCGGCAGGCAATGGTCGGGGCATTCCAGGTATTCGGCGATCTCCGTCATGCTGTGGAGTGTGGTGCCCATGTAGCAGATGCCCATACCCAGGCTCTCCAGCGCCAGCGCGGTGGTTTGCGCCAGGATGATGGCGTCGAAGGAGGCTACATGCCAACTGACGAGGTTGCCGAAGTTCAGCCGTGCGCCGCGCTGCGCCAGCCACTGCCGCGAGCGAAAGCTGTCGGCGCAGAAGGTCAGCACCAGCGGTGCCTGCAGCACCATCGGCTGATCGAAGTGCAGCTTGCACAGGTGCGCCTTGCGCTCGGTGTCGAACGTCTTGATGACCGACACCATGTTGAGGTTGCCGCTGGACGAGGAGCCGTGCAACGAATCTTCCAGTACCTGGTCGATCAGCACGTGATCCACTGCGCGGCTATGGAATTGGCGAATCGAGCGGTGTGCCGCCAGCAGCCCGGTGAAGTCGGAAGCGGTCATGGTGTCCTCAGCGCTCCACCAGTGTCGAGAGCGGCAGCCTGGCCATTTCCTGCAGCAGCAGCGCCAATTGCTGGCCTGCCGCTTCGATCATGGCTCGGCCCTTTTCTGCTGTGGCGATGGCCGCATTGCCAGCGGCGCCCGCCGGGTTGTAGTCCTGCATCTGCCAGCCCAACTTGGCGCTGCGGCCATTGCCCAGGATCGGATACTGCGCGGCACGATCTTGCGAAGTGGATTGGAAATCGCGCGCCTGAGTCATGTCCACCCATTGCGGGCGCAGCGCCAGCATCATGGAGGTTTCGATCGCGCCCGCATGCATGCCAAAGCGCTGCTCGTGCCCACTGAACAGGGCGTCGGCCGTGGCTTCGATCGGCAGGCTGTACCAACTGCTGCTGTAGACGATGAGCTCGTGCTGGCAACGCAGATCGCGCGCCACGATGTCCATCAGGCTCTGCTGCCCGCCGTGCCCGTTGAACAACAGCAGCTTGCGGACGCCGGCGCGCGCCACGCTGGCCCCCAGGTCCATCCAGACACGCATCGTGGTCTCTGCACTCTGGCTTAGGGTGCCGGGGAAACGCTCATGCTCGGCACTTCTACCGATGCTCTGCGTCGGCAGGAACAGCACCGGCAACTGCGCCGGCAGGTGCGGCAGCGCCGCGGCAATCACGCCATCGACCAGATCGCTGTCCACGCTCAGCGGCAGGTGCGGGCCATGTTGTTCGGTGGCCGCCACCGGCAGCACCGCTACGATTTGTTCGGCCTGGCCAGATTGCTGCGCCAGCGCGAAGTCGCGTGTCGAGAGGTCGGCCCAGAAGCGTGATTTGAATTCCATGACGCCATCTTAGACGCTCAGGTAGGGGCCGCTATGCGTCTTCAGGCTCGGGGCCAAAACATGCCACAATTGACGTTTACGTAAACGTCAACCTGATCCCAACCCGGTTTTTTCCCGAAGCGCAGGGCGAAAACCATTCCTGAAAGCAGCACCATGTCTGTTCTGGAGTCTCAACTCAACGCCCGCTCAGCGGAGTTTGGGCACAATGCGGCGGCCATGCGTGCCCTGGTGGCAGACCTGAACGCCAAACTGGCGCAGGTGGCGTTGGGCGGCGGCGAGGTGGCGCGCGCCAAGCACGCCGCCCGCGGCAAGTTGCTGCCGCGCGAGCGGGTGCAGATGCTGATCGATGCGGGCACGCCTTTTCTGGAACTGGCGCCATTGGCCGCACTCGGCATGTATGCGGACCGTGATGGCAGCGACAGCGCGCCCGGCGCGGGCATCATCGCGGGCATCGGGCGGGTCAGCGGCGTGGACTGCATGATCGTATGTAACGACGCCACGGTCAAAGGCGGCAGCTACTTTCCGCTCACCGTGAAGAAACATTTGCGCGCACAGGAGGTGGCGCAGCAGAACCGTCTGCCCTGCATTTACCTGGTGGATTCCGGCGGCGCCAACCTCCCCACCCAGGATGAGGTATTTCCGGATCGTGATCACTTTGGCCGCATCTTCTTCAACCAGGCGAACATGAGCGCGCAGGGCATTGCGCAGATCGCCGTCGTCATGGGCAGTTGCACGGCGGGCGGCGCCTACGTGCCCGCCATGAGCGACGAGGCCATCATCGTGAAGAACCAGGGGACGATCTTTCTGGGCGGACCGCCACTGGTCAAGGCGGCCACTGGCGAGGTGGTGTCGGCGGAGGATCTGGGCGGCGGCGACGTGCACACGCGCCTGTCGGGCGTGGCCGATCATCTGGCGCAGAACGACCTGCACGCTCTGGCGCTGGCGCGCACTGCGATCAAGAACCTGAACCGCAGCAAACCCGTGGCGACTGGCAACCGCGCACCGGTAGCTCCCAAATACGCAGCGGAAGAAATCTACGGCGTGATTCCGACGGATACGCGCAAGCCCTATGACGTGCGCGAAATCATCGCTCGCATCGTCGATGGCTCCGATTTCGACGAATTCAAGTCGCGCTTTGGCACGACCCTGGTGTGCGGCTTTGCCCGCATCGAAGGCATGGCGGTGGGCATCATCGCGAACAACGGCATCCTGTTTTCGGAGTCCGCGCAAAAGGGTGCGCACTTCATCGAGCTCTGTTGCCAGCGCAAGATAGCGCTGGTGTTTCTGCAGAACATCACCGGCTTCATGGTGGGCCGCAAGGTCGAGAACGAAGGCATAGCGCGCCATGGCGCGAAGATGGTGACGGCCGTGGCCACGGCCCAGGTGCCCAAGTTCACCATCATCCTGGGGGGCAGTTTTGGCGCGGGCAACTACGGCATGTGCGGGCGTGCCTACAGTCCGCGTTTCCTCTGGATGTGGCCGAACGCGCGCATCAGCGTGATGGGCGGCGAGCAGGCTGCCAGCGTGCTGGCGACAGTGCGGCGTGACGGCATCGAAGCCAAAGGTGCAACCTGGAGCGTCGAAGACGAGGAAACCTTCAAGGCGCCGCTACGGCGCCAATACGAGAGCCAAGGCCATCCCTACTACGCCAGTGCGCGCATCTGGGACGACGGCATCATCGACCCGGCGGACACGCGCCGTGTGCTGGCCCTGGGCTTGAGCGCCAGCCAGAACGCGCCGATTGCAGAGACGCAGTTCGGACTTTTCCGGATGTGATGTGATGGAATTCCACCTCGTGACGCATCAGGGAGCGGTGGCAACGGTGACACTGAATCGCCCGGAAACACGCAATGCCTTCAACGACGAAGTCATCACCGAGCTGACCCGGACATTTATGGAACTGGGGCAGCGCGACGATGTGCGGGTCATCGTGCTGCGCGCTGTGGGACCAGCGTTCTGTGCCGGCGCGGACCTGAACTGGATGCGGCGCATGGCCAACTATTCGCGTGACGAGAACCTGACCGATGCAGGCAAGCTGGCAAACATGTTGCGCGTGATTTACGCGTGCCCCAAGCCGACCATCGCGCGCATTCAGGGCGACGCGATCGCGGGCGGCATGGGCCTGGTCGCGGTTTGCGACATCGCTGTGAGCGCGGACTCGGCGAACTTCTGCCTGAGCGAAGTCAAACTGGGACTGATCCCCGCCACCATCAGTCCGTACGTCATCCGTGCCATGGGCGAGCGCGCCGCACACCGCTACTTTTTGACGGCGGAGCGATTCTCTGCGGCAGAGGCGCATCGCATCGGCTTCGTGCACGAAGTGGTGGGCGCGGAGCAACTCGACGCCAAGGTGGAAGAACTGTGCAAGGCGCTGTGCTCGGCGAGCCCGGATGCCGTACGCGCCTGCAAACGATTGGTGCAGGACGTGGCGCAACGCGAGATCGATGACACCCTGATCAAGCATACGGTGGAGCAGATCGCGGACATTCGCGCCAGTTCACAGGGAAAGGAAGGCGTGCAGTCCTTCCTGGAAAAACGCAAACCTGACTGGCTTGCATGAGACCTTGCGGGACAGACCAAATAGGTTATTGGGGTCAGACACCAAATTCGCTGTGGCGCTTAGCGCCGCTCCAAAGAGCCGACGGCTCTGCGAAATTGGGCTCTGACGCCAAAAACCCCTCAACTGACTGAAAGCAGGAAAGACAAAGATGTTCAAGAAAATTCTTATCGCGAACCGAGGTGAGATCGCCTGCCGCGTCGCGACTACCGCGAGGCGCATGGCCATCCAGACCGTGGCGGTGTATTCCGACGCCGACGCCCGTGCCAAGCACGTGAGCGTGTGCGACGAGGCGATACACATCGGCGGCAGCGCGCCCAGGGACAGTTATTTGCGCTGGGAAAAGATCATCGCCGCGGCCCAGGCCACGGGTGCGCAGGCGATCCATCCCGGATATGGCTTCCTGAGCGAGAACGAAGACTTCGCCCGCGCCTGCACCGACGCCGGTCTGGTCTTCATCGGCCCACCCGCTTCGGCCATCAGGGCCATGGGACTGAAGGCCGAATCCAAGCGATTGATGGCTGCCGCCGGTGTGCCACTGGTGCCCGGCTATCACGGCGCCGATCAGGATGGCGCGCACCTGCAGCGCGAGGCTGACACCATCGGTTATCCGGTGCTGATCAAGGCCAGCGCCGGTGGCGGCGGCAAGGGCATGCGCATCGTGGAGGGCGCCGCCGACTTCGCCGCAGCCCTGGCGTCGTGCCAGCGTGAAGCCCAAAACAGCTTCAGCAACGACGCTGTGCTGATCGAAAAATACGTGCAGCGTCCGCGTCATATAGAGATCCAGGTGTTTGGCGATACGCTGGGGAATTACGTCTATCTGTTTGAGCGCGATTGCTCCGTGCAACGGCGCCACCAGAAAGTGCTGGAAGAAGCACCGGCGCCGGGCATGACGCCCGATATGCGAGCCCAAATGGGTGCCGCCGCGGTGGCTGCGGCGCGCGCGGTCAACTACGTCGGCGCAGGCACGGTGGAGTTCATCGTGGAGCAGCGCGAGGGCGGCGCCATGAATTTCTTTTTCATGGAGATGAACACGCGACTGCAGGTCGAGCATCCGGTGACCGAGGCGATCACGGGACAGGACCTGGTGGAGTGGCAACTGCGCGTGGCCTGCGGCGAAGCCCTGCCATCGAAGCAGGAAGAGCTCCGCATCACTGGACACGCGATCGAAGCGCGCATCTGTGCCGAGAGCCCGGACAACAACTTCCTGCCGGCGACAGGTCGCCTGGATGTGGCGCGCTGGCCGGCGCATGTGGAATTCAGTCGCAACGCCGATGGTGAATCATTCCATCAGGCGGCCCCTGTGCGCATCGACGCCGGTGTGCGTGAGGGTGACGCGATCTCGCCCTATTACGACTCGATGGTGGCCAAACTGATCGTGCATGGCGATACCCGCGAACAGGCGCTTTCGCGGCTGGATGCGGCACTGGCACAGACCCATATCGTGGGCCTGGCCACCAACGTGCAGTTCCTGCGCCTTGTAGCGCGCACGACATCCTTCATGAAGGCCCAATTGGACACGGCGTTGATACCCCGTGAGGCTGAGGTGCTGTTCCAGCGCGAGCCGCTGGGTCTGGCACTGGCCGCCGCGGCCGCGGTGGCGCAGACGCTGCTGGAGGAGCGCGCACTGGAAGGCGCCGACCCGTTCAGTCGCCGTGATCACTGGCAGAGTTACGGCGCGAACACGCGGCCGTTCGAGTTTGTTTTCAGGGAGGACAGCGCGCGGGCCACGCTGACCTGTGGCCACGACGGCAGCCTGCAATTGGCCGTCGGCGCAACATCAGGAACGCTGGAATTTCTGGCGACCCCGGATGGCATCGATCTGCGCTTCGATGACCAGCGGCATCTGCTCAACGTCTATCGCCGAGGCGAGGCACTGCATGTGTTCGGCGCTGCGGGTGCCACACAGATTCTGGAGATCGATCTGCTGGCGCATGCAGGCGAAGCAGCCCCCGACGTGGGTCGGCTCACCGCGCCCATGCCCGGCAAGGTGGTGTCGTTTGCAGTAGAGGTGGGCGACAAGGTGGTGCGCGGCCAGACGCTGGCAGTGATGGACGCCATGAAGATGGAGCACACCATCGCTGCGCCCGCCGACGGCGTGGTGACGGAACTGCTGTACGCGCCGGGCGACCAGGTGGCGGAAGGCGCAGAGTTGCTCAAGCTGTCCGCCTGACCGCGTTCGACGGGCGGTTTTCGCGCTACGCTTCGAACCTATGAGAATCTCCTTTTGCTGCACCGGCACCCCGCCTGAGCCCTGGCTTTCTGCCCTGCGCGCCGCCTTGCCGCAGGCCCAGGTGGAACTCTGGTCGCCAGGCTCACCACAAGCCGATTACGCCGTGGTGTGGGCGCCGCCTCAGCAGTTTCTTGACGAGCAGTCAGAACTTAAAACCATCTTCACCATCGGCGCCGGCGTTGACGGTTTGCTGAAGTTGCAATTGCCGCCACAGGTCGCGCTGGTGCGCTTGGAGGACGCGGGAATGGCGGTGCAGATGGCGGAGTACGTCAGCCATGCCGTGCTGCGCCACTTTCGCGAGTTCGATGCGTACGAGAGCCAGGCGCGACAAGGGCAGTGGCTGCAGCGCAGAGCGCGGCGGCACGCGGATTTTCCAGTGGGTGTGCTGGGTCTGGGTGTGCTCGGCGCCCGGGTCGCGCAGACGCTGACGCAGTTTGATTTTCCCGTCAATGGCTGGAGCCGAACGGCGAAGGTTATCGAGGGCGTGCAGTGCTACGCTGATCGGAATCAACTGCAGCAATTTCTCGCCGCCACTCGCATCCTGGTGTGCCTGCTGCCACTCACCGACCAGACGCAAGGTATCTTGAACCGCGACACACTGTCGCGACTCCTTCCCGGTGGCTACGTCATCAACGTGGCACGCGGCGCGCATCTGGTGGACGAGGACCTGATCGCTTTGCTCGACATTGGCCAACTGGCCGGTGCCACGCTCGACGTGTTCCGCACCGAGCCGCTGCCGGCCGATCACGCCTTTTGGACGCACCCGAAAATCCAAATTACGCCGCACATTTCCGCCCGCACCTTGCGGAAGGAAAGTGTGGCGCAGATCGTGGAAAAGATCATGACCCTGCAGCGCGGAGAAAGCGTTGCCGGCTTCGTGAACAGACAGCAAGGATATTGAAATGCCCCTGCCCTCATTCGTCAAACTCGTGGACGTGGGACCGCGCGACGGTCTGCAAAACGAAAAGCTGCCCGTGCCCGCGGCCATCAAGATCGAGTTGGTGCAGCGGTTGCAGCAGGCTGGCTTGAAGGAGATCGAAGTCACCAGCTTCGTCAGCCCGAAGTGGGTGCCGCAGATGGCCGACAACGCGCAGGTGATGGCCGGTATCGAGCGCCAACCCGACGTGCGCTATTCGGTGCTCACGCCCAATCTGCAGGGCTTCGAGGCCGCGCGCAAATCGCAACCTGACGAGATCGTGGTCTTCGGCGCCGCCACCGAAGCCTTCAGCCAGCGCAACATCAACTGCTCGGTGCAGGAGAGCATGGAGCGCTTCCGACCGGTGGTGGCGGGGGCGCGCGCGGCAGGTATTCATGTGCGCGGCGCCATCTCCTGCGCGCTGGGTTGCCCGTACGAAGGCGAGGTCGCTCCGGCACAGGTTGAGCGCGTGGCGCGACTGATGAAAGACATTGGCGTGCAGCACGTTGGCGTGGCCGACACCATCGGCGTGGGTACACCAATCAAGGTGCAGCGCGCCATTGAAGCCGCGCTGAAAGTTTACGATTTGAAGGACCTGTCGGGTCACTTTCACGACACCTACGGCCAGGCCTTGGCGAATACGCTGATCGCCTTGCAGATGGGCGTGTGGCAGTTTGACACCTCGGTCGCTGGTCTGGGTGGTTGTCCTTACGCCAAGGGAGCCACCGGCAACGTGGCGTCGGAGGACGTGGTGTACATGCTGCACGGCATGGGTATTGATACCGGCATCGATCTCGACCGGTTGATCGATGCGGGTCAGTTCATCAGCGACTTCCTGCAGCGCCCGTCGCACTCGCGTGTCGCCAGGGCCTTGCTGGCCCGTCGGAGCGCCTGACGATGGAACAAGAACTCTCCGCCTGGCCTGAAGGTGTGCAGCGTGTCGCCGCCGCATTGCGTGCGCTGGACCATCCGCACGCGCCGGTGTTGCTGAACGATGCAGCGCGTACGGCGCAGCAAGCTGCCGACGCGCTCGGTGTGTCCTTGGGACAGATCGCCAAGAGCATCATCTTCAGACGCAAGAGTGACGATCGTGCGGTGCTGGTCATCACCTCTGGCGACCGGCGCGTGGACGAGGTCAAGGTGCAGGCATTGGTGTGCGATGCGGGCGCGCGCCTGGGCCGTGCCGACGCCAACTTTGTCAAGAGCCACACCGGTTTCACTATCGGCGGCGTGGCGCCGCTGGCGCACGCGATAGAACCGGTGACCGTGATCGACCGCGAACTGTTTCGCTTCACCGAAATCTGGGCGGCCGCGGGCCATCCCCATGCCGTTTTCAAGTTGCAACCGACGGATCTGGAGCGGCTCACGGGTGCTGCCGCGGCCGATGTCGTCGAATGGGTTGCAGTCTCGTCGCCATGAAAAACCTGCAGGAGCTTGCTGCGCAGGCGATCGCGGTGCAGCACGATGTGCCGTCGCCCTGCATTTCGCTGTGCCGGATGCGGGCGTCCGATGGACTGTGCGAAGGCTGCTGGCGCAACCTCGACGAGATCGCGAACTGGGCACAGATGAAGGACGCGCAAAAGCGCGAAGTCTGGAAGCAACTGGCGCAAAGAAGTAACTTTCACGTGAAAGGAATCGACGCATGAAACACATCACTTTCTATCTGGATTTCATTTCGCCCTACGCCTGGCTGGCGTTCCAGAAATTGCCGGAAAGCCTGCTGGGTCTGAGTTACCGAGTGAGCTACAAGCCGGTTCTGCTGGGTGCCGTGCTCCGGCACCACGGCCAGCTCGGGCCAGCCGAGATCCCTGCCAAGCGTGACTGGACTTACCGGCATGTGTTGTGGCTGGCGCAACGCGACGGCGTTGAGCTCACCATGCCCTCGTCCCATCCCTTCAACCCGTTAGGACTGTTGCGTTTGGCGTTGGCCTGCGACGCCCATGGCCAGCCAAATCGCTACCAGTGCGAGACCCTGTTTCGTCATGTCTGGTGCGGCGGCGCGGACGCTGCAGATGCGCAGCGCCTGCACTCACTGACCGACCAGTTGAGTCCGCAACGCGATCCTGCGGATGCAGCCGTCAAGACCCAACTCAAATGCAACACCGATGAAGCCATCGCAGCGGGCGTGTTCGGCGTACCCGCCTACGAAGTGGATGGCAAGCTGTTCTGGGGCTACGATGCCTTGCCGATGTTGTCAGACTATTTGCGTGGTGATCCCTGGTTCGCAGGGCCTGATTGGAACGTGCCCGTAACCACACCTTCGGCTATCGCGCGCTGAACGGGCATGCCGAACGCTTTCAACTTTTCCGCCTCGCCCTTTGATTGTCTGAATCAGGACGAACAGCGCCTGGTTCGCGACAGTGTCGATGTGGCGTATTTCCGGGAGGGTGAGACCATTCTGGAACTCGGAGTTGCCCCCTCCCATTTGTTCATCATCATCAAAGGCTATGTCACGCAATTCGACGGCGACGAAGTCATTACGATCTACGGACCGGAGGACACGTTCGATGGCCGCGGACTGGTGGCCGGGAAGACCAGCAGCCGCTTTGTCGCCGCCGAGGAGGTGGTGAGTTACCAGTTGGCGCGCCAGGCCGTGAGCGACCTGATCGCATCCAATGCCACCTTTGGCGCGTTGCTGTTCTCCGACTTGAGCAAGAAACTCAGCGCCCTGTCGCAACGGCAAAGCGAGCATGAGATGCAGTCGCTCACGTTGTCGCGCGTGGACGAAGCTTATCTTCGCCCTGCGCACTTCGTTGATGCCGGCACCGACATCCTCTCCGTGGTCAAGCTGTTCCAGGCGCAGCGCACTTCCAATGTGCTGGTGCGCGACAGCAGCGTCTCACCGCCGCGTCTGGGCATATTCACCGCAACAGCGCTGCAGCGTGCCATCCTCAACGGCAAGGCTCTGGACCAGTTGGCGGTGGGCGAACTGGCAAACTTCAGGCTCATCACGGTGCGCCCTTCGGATCTGGTGGGCGACGCGCTGGCGACCCTGCTTCGGCATCGTGTGCATCGGGTGGTGGTGGCCGAGGGTGACGAAGTGTTCGGCGTGCTGGAGGCACTGGACCTGTTCAGCTTTCTGTCAAATCACTCGCACATGATCACGGTGCAGATCGAGACTGCCACCGACCTGGCCACCCTGACGCAGGCCGCCTCCAAGATCACCCGCATGATGTCGCTGCTGTTTCGTAGCGGCACGCGTGTGCTGCTGATCGCGCGCCTGGTGCAGGAACTCAACGCACGTCTGTTCGAGCGTGCCTGGCAGCTGATTGCCCCAGCCGATCTGGTGCGCAACAGTTGCCTGTTTGTCATGGGCAGTGAAGGGCGGGGTGAACAGCTGCTCAAGACCGATCAGGACAACGCGCTGATCCTGCGCGACGGCTATGCGCTGCCCGGGGATCTGGATGAGATTTGCCAACGCTTTTCAGCTGCGCTCAAGGATTTCGGCTACCCCCTGTGCCCCGGTGGCATCATGCTGAGCAACCCGCGCTGGCGCAAGCCGGTGGGCGAATTTGGCCGGATGACGCGTGAGTGGTTGCTGTTTCCGGACCCCGACAGCCTGATGAATCTGGCGATCTTCATGGACGCGCACGCGGTTTGCGGCGACGCGCAATTGCTGGAGCAACTGCGCGCCGGGATCATGAAACTGGCCACCGACAACGATGCCATGCTGGCCCGCTTTGCCGCAGCGATCGAGGCCTTCGGCAACAGCCAGGGTTGGTGGAACAGGCTGCTGGGACTGGGCGATTCGGCCCAGATCCTGAACCTCAAGAAGGAAGGAATATTTCCGCTGGTGCACGGTGTGCGCAGCATGGCGCTGGAGAGGCACCTGAGCGCCACCAGCACCATAGATCGCATTGCCGCACTGGTGCTGCAGGGCGCACTCGGCGCGGAGATGGGGGCCGAACTGAGTGAAAGCCTGCAGTTTTTGATGGGCCTGCGCCTCAAGGCCGGGCTGGCTGAACTGGAGACTGGTCGCGCCGTTTCGGGTGGTGTGGAACTGGCCAAACTCTCCAGCCTGGACCGTGACCTGCTCAAGGATGCGTTGGGCGTGGTGAAGCGCTTCAAGGCGGTGCTGCGTTACCGCTTCAAACTCGACGCCCTGTGATGAAGGAGCTCCTATTGCCGCAGCGCTGGTGGCGTTCGCTCAAACGCGAGTGGCTGCTGTACCACCTGGGCGACCCCGAGTTCCGCTTCATGTTCGATCCGCCGCCAGCCAACGAATGGGTGGCGCTGGACTGTGAGACTACGGGCCTGAATGTGCGCACCGATGAGATCATCTCCATCGGCGCGGTGCGCATCGTGGGCAACCGCATCATGACCAGCGAGCGACTGGAATTGCTGATCCGTCCCGAGCATGGCGTGTCCGCCGATAGCGTGCGGGTGCACCGTCTGCGTGATCGCGATCTGGCGCAGGGACTGCCAGCGGATGAGGCCGTGAAGAAGCTCATGCGTTTCATTGGCAGCCGTCCGCTCGTGGGCTATTACCTGGAGTTCGATGTTGCGATGCTGCATCGCGCCATCTGGCCGATTCTGGGAATGGGTTTGCCCCAGCCGAAGATCGAAGTCTCAGCGCTTTACTACGACTACAAGTTCCGCCAGTTGCCGCCTTATCAGCAGCAGGCCAACGCCTCGATCGATCTGCGCTTTGCCACGCTCATGCAGGAACTGGGCCTGCCGTTGCGCGAAGCGCACGACGCATTGAACGATGCGGTGATGGCCGCGCTGGCCTTTATCAAGTTGCGCCAGTTACAGCGCTGATTTCTCTTGGGTTTGTCTCGAAAGCTTTGTGTTCTTTGGCCGCAGGGTTTGGGGACGGGGCCCGCGCCTCATACTGTCAAAGGCCCAGAAATCGGCGCGAACCCCGACCCCAAACCCTGCGAGTGAGGGTGCGGGTAGCGAAGTGTGATTGGGGGCAGCGAATTACGGGTCAGCAGCGGAAGGAAGCGGTCTTAGTGCGGGACTGTCCAATTGATACGATGTTGACGATGAATTCAGCTAAACACACGCGCATTCAAATCAGGAATTTCTTGCGCAAGTCCATGGGTTAGGCGGCTGGTGATTTCGCGCAGAAAAACGCCTGATTTAGTGAATGGGTCCAGAAACCGCACGTTCTTGTTCGCCCACAAATCTGCACCCTCGTGGTCATCAGCCCAGGCCTTGGTCAGCATGTCCAGCATGCGGTTGGCCAGTTCGGGCGGTGTGAAGACCACGTCGCTCGACAGATTGGCGATGCAGGTCAACACATCGGGGTTGCGGCCGCGTAGGGTGAAGGGCATCTGCCCGTTCAGGGCGTTCTGGGAAATGTTTTGTGACATAGGCTGTTATGGTCAAAGGAAGCCGATGGGCGGTTTGGCCTTGCGCGTTTTGTCTTCTGATATGAGTTGCTTAATGGCATCGAACACTTGGGAGAACTGTTCGTCGTAGCGGGTTTCCATGGCCTCGATGCGGCGGGCTAAATCGCGGTTGGAGTCCATCAGGCGGCGCAACTGCACAAACGTGCGCATGATGGCAATGTTGACCTCGACTGCACGTTGGGAGCGCAGTACGCTGGAGAGCATGGCGACGCCTTGTTCGGTGAACGCAAAGGGTATGGCGCGACGGCCACCGTGTGCGCTTGCTGCCACAGCTTGTGACCGGATAGCCCCAAGTGTCTTGCCCTTAGCGACGGCGACAGGTGAACTTGAGATGCCAATTTGGCATTTCAAGTCTTCCCATTCTTCTGGGGTCAGTTGCAACATGAAGTCGACTGGAAACCGCTCGATGTTGCGCTTGACAGCACGGTTCAACGCACCCGTTTCCACGCCGTACAGCATGGCCAGATCAGCATCCAGCAACACCTTTTCGCCACGGACCCAAAAAACGAGTTGGGCAAGAGTTTCTGGTTTGGGGATGATTTGGGTCATGGTTTCAAGTATTGAGCGTTGCTGGCAATGGTTAAGGGTTGTAGGACGCCTGCCCAAAGCCACGGCTGTACGGGATGCCACCAAGCCGTGCGGGCAGGCGTCGTAAAAGCCCCCATGGAGGAAACCGCGGCGAGTGCTGCAGCGGTGGAGGCGAGCTACACAGTTATGGGGATTTGAAGAGCCGCAGTGCGGTTTGATGACGCGACCATGGTGATCATCGTGCCGCGCACAGCGCTCATGCTGCTGTCGTCAGAACTGATAGCCCAACATTTTCGATGGCGCGTTGAGCGAGCGTCAGCGATTTGGCACCGTTGGGCAAGGCTTATCCACGCTGGCTCTGCTGAATGCGGAGTCAGCATGCAGTCTGGCAACCTTGGCGTTCTTGATCTCATGGCGCACTCGCAATGTGTGGTGGTGCGCGGATGGCCTGCCCGCGCGCAAACGTTTGGACGATGATCATTGGCGCGCCGCAGTGCGAGCAGACGAAGGTCGCTCGCACCGGTTCCGATGGTTCGTCGGAGGTCTTCGCATCGGCAACGACAGCAGGCGCCACATCCAGCAAGTCCCTGGCGTGCGCCAGCTTCTCTTTGCGAGCGTTGTTGGCGATCAGTCCGTAGTGGCGTATGCGGTGAAAGCCGCGGGGCAGAACATGCAGCAGGAAGCGGCGCATGAACTCCTCGGGCTCCAGCGTCATGGTCTTGTGCCGCGTCTTGCCCTTGTCCCGGTAGTCCTTCCAGCGGAACGTGACACCGTGCTCATCCATCGAGACCAGTCTTGAGTTGGCGATGGCGACCCGGTGGGTGTAGCGCGACAGATAGGCCAGCACGGCTTGTGGTCCGGCAAACGGGCGCTTGGCATAGACCACCCATTCGCAGCGCCGCATCGGCGCGAGCCATTTGGTAAAGGTGCTCGCATCGCTGAGTTGGGCGTACTCGCCGAAGAACTGCAACTGCCCGGCAAGATGCGCCAATTGGAGTTCTTCAAGGAAGCGACGACGAAATAGCCGCGAGAGCACACGCACCGACAGGAAGAAACCCGGTCTGCACGCCACCCAACGTTGTCCATCTTTCGATAGACCACCGCCGGGCACGATGCCATGCACATGCGGATGGTGCGTCAGCGCCGATCCCCAGGTGTGCAGCACCAGGGTCGCTGCGATCTGCGCTCCCAGATGCTTGGGATCCGCGGCAATGGTGATCAGAGTTTCGGATGCAGCCTCAAACAGCAGCCGATAGATCACGGCCTTGTTGTACAACGCAATGGCGCTGATCGGTGCGGGCAAGGTAAAGACCACATGGTAGTAATCCACCGGCAGCAACTCGGTTTGCCGCGCGTCGAGCCACCGCTTGGCCGCACTGGCCTGACACTTGGGGCAGTGGCGGTTGCGACAGGAGTTGTAGGCGATCTCGCCGTGCTCGCAGGCTTCGCAGTGCAACAGGTGTCCCCCCAGCGCCGCGCTTCGGCACTGTTCGATGGCCGACATGACCTTGAGTTGGCCCAGGCTCAGGTGCCCCTGCTGGGACTTGCGCCAAGCCGAGCCATGGGTGCGAAAGATGTCGGCGACCTCCAAATCGAGGCGCCCCACTGAAGGTCCCTATGCGGGCTCTAAGGTCTCCAGCGGGTTGATCACTTCGCGCAGGAGTTCGGTGGCCACCTGCGCATAAAGTGCCGTGGTCTCCAACTTCTTGTGTCCGAGCATGACCTGGATCACCCGGATGTCGACCTTCTGCTCCAGCAGGTGGGTAGCGAAGCTGTGGCGCAGCGTGTGCATCGAAACGCGCTTATCGATCTTGGCGACCTCGGCCGCGAAGTGGATAGCCCGGTTGAGTTGACGCGTGCTCAGCGGGTCCATCGGATTCAGGCCTGGGAACAGCCAGCCGCCGGGCAAGATCTTGCCCTGGGCGTGGCCCAGTCGCCACCAGCAGCGTAGTCGCTCCAGAAGTACGGGCGAGAGCATGGCGTAGCGATCCTTTTGGCCCTTGCCCTGCTCCACGCGCAGCATCATGCGTTCGCTGTCGATGTCGCCAACCTTCAAGGCGATCACCTCGCTGGCACGCAGTCCCGTGCCATACGCGACCGACAGGGCCGTCTGGGTCTTCAGGTTGGGCGCGGCGGCGATCAGGCGTGCGACTTCATCGCGACTGAGCACCACGGGTAGGGTGCGCGGCATACGCACCGATTGCATCTTGGCCATCAGTTCGCCACGATTGAGCGTGACATCAAAGAAGAACTTCAATCCCATGATGGTGGCGTTGAGCGTGGCCGGTGAGGTGCCGTGATCGACCAAGTGCAACTGAAAGCGTCTCAGTTCCTCCGTGCTGGCAGTGTCGGGTGAACGCTTCAGATATGCAGCCAATTTGCGCACGGCGCGGATATAGGCGACTTGAGTCTTCTCGCACAGTTTGCGCATTCGCATGTCCTCGATCATGCGTTGACGCAGCGGCGAGACGGCTTGAATTGATGACTCCATGGTGGTGCTCCTGTAGTGAACGAGGCCGATTGCCTCGGTTCACAACATAGCCACGGACTCGCCCTGTAGCAAACACCGACACCGCATCGATGCGGCTTACCGCGCGAGCGGTTTAGTCCA
>CAILAY010000163.1 GCA_903832285.1 uncultured beta proteobacterium
GAAGGCGATGAAAGCAGTTCCGCCAGCCCGGATACCGGCCAACACGGTGAGTTCGCGCGTGCGTGGACTCGTATCGCTCATGCATTGGCGGGGACGCCGGTGCGGGCATTTGTTGCTTCTATTCATTCATGAAATCACGTCCATGCATTGCGCACCCCGGGGCGCTTCTTTGCGTTATTTTTTCCTCCATTTCGTGCCACGCCCAGTCCCTGTCCCTGGATTCGGTGGTGGTCTCGGCCAGCCGCACGGAGCAACGCGTGCAGGACGCGCTGCCGGCAACTACCTTGATCACAAGCGCCGATATCGATGCCGCCCAGGCGCCCGATTTGCCCAGTCTGCTGCGTACCGTGGCGGGCGTGGAAGTCACGCAAAACGGTGGTCTTGGCACGGCATCCAGTGTCTTTCTACGGGGCGCCGAATCGCGCCACACGCTGTTGCTGATCGACGGCATTGCCGTGAATAACCTGAACTTTGGAAGTGCGGCGCTGGAGCAGGTGCCACTGAATAATGTGGAGCGCATCGAGATCGTGCGCGGCAACGTTTCCAGCCTCTACGGCAGCGCTGCCATCGGCGGGGTAATCCAGGTGTTTACGCGTTCGGGCAGTGCGACACCAAAAGTCAGCGTTTCCGAACGTGCCGGATCCGACAGATTGCATCAATTCGACGCCAGTGTGTCGACCCCGCTGGGCTCATCAACGCGTCTGAACGTCGCGCTGGAATCGATTGGGACACTCGGCTTCAACGCCGCGAACCAGAACGAACTTCCCGGCACCAATCCCGATCGTGACGGCTATTCGCGCCATGCGGCATCGCTGGGTCTGACCCAGGACCTGGGAGTACTGGGCGGCGGCACTCAAAGCAGCAGCCTGGGCCTGCGGCTACGCGACTCGCGCGGCGCGATCCAGTACGACAGTCAGTACGGTCCGCCCAACCAGGCCGACGTAGCGCGATACGCCGAACGCGGTGCGGTGCTTGACGGCAAATTCTTGCTCTCGGGCGGCTTGAGCCTGAACGCAGCCGTGAGCCGCAGCGAGGACGATCTCAACGCCAGCGTCACCGCTTACCCTTATTGGGTGAACTCATCGAGCACGGGATCCCAAATGGGTTTGGAGTGGAAGTTTGCGACGGGCCAGCGCATCACCAGCGGATACGAATCAACGCAGCAGCGCATTGGCAGCGATACGGCGTATCTGCAGACGTCGCGGCAGCAAGACAGCTTGCGCCTGGGCTACCAGGCCGACTACGCGCAAAGCCAGGTGCAGTTGAATGTCAGACAGGACAAGTATTCCGTCTTCGGCTCGGCCGATACCTACTACGCCGGTTACGCATGGCGCATCACGCCGCAGTGGCGCGTCAATATCTCCAGTTCCAGCGGTTTTAATGCGCCCACGTTCAACGATTTGTACTACCCCTGGGGTGGCAATGAGGCGCTGCGCCCCGAGCACGTGAAATCGAGTGAGCTGGGCTTGCAATACGCCACCGGCGGTCAGGAACTGCGCGCTGTGCTGTTCCACAATCGCTACACCGACCTGATCGCCAACGACGTCAATTACAACCGCGTCAATATCGGCTCGGCGCGCAATCAGGGCGTCGAGTTGAGCTATGGCGGCACGTTGGGCAACACCCGTGTGCACGCCAGCGCCACTTCGCAGGACCCGATCGACCTGATTACCGGGCAGCGCCTCACGCTGCGTGCGGCCGCGCTGGCCAATCTTGGGCTGGGGCGCGACGTTGGAGCCTGGAATCTGGATGCGAATTTGAGCTACAGTGGTTCGCGTCCGGACGGCAACCATACGCTGGCGGCCTACAGCGTGCTGGATTTGAGCGTCCGGTACGCTATCACCACCGAGCTCAACGCGACGGCGCGCCTTCAGAACGTGGCGGACCGCCACTATGAGACTGTTTATGGCTACAACCAGGCCGCTCGCAGCCTGGTGCTGGGCCTGAACTGGCAGCCCAAGTTCTGATTGGAGGCAAACACATGCAGTGCCTGCGTCGTCTCCAAATCCAGCGCTCACTCGTGGTCCTGCTGCTGTACGTGACGGCCACGGTGGCGCAGGCGCTGCAGATCACCGACGACCGCGGTGTGACGGTGCGCTTCAATGCATCGCCCGGTCGCATCGTCAGTCTGCTGCCCTCACTGACCGAAACCGTGTGCGCGCTGGGTCAATGCCAGCGTCTCGTGGGCGTCGACCGGTTCTCCAACTGGCCCGTATCCGTGCTCAGCCTGCCACAGTTGGGCGGTCTGGATGACGCGCCCATCGAAGCCATTGTTGCGCTCAAGCCCGATGTGGTGTTGCTGGCCGCGTCGGCGCGTGTCGTCGCAAGGCTGGAGTCGCTGGGCATCAAGGTGCTGGCACTGGAACCCAAGAACTTCGCCGACGTGCAACGCGTGCTGCATCAGCTTGGCGCGCTGCTGGATGTGCCCGATGCCGATCGCGTGTGGCGCGGCATCGACGCGGCGATGCTTGCTGCCGTTGCGTCGGTGCCGGTTCGCGCACGCGGCACCCGGGTGTATTTCGAGGTGAGCCGCGAGCCCTATGCAGCCGGTGCTTCGTCCTTTATCGGTGAGATGCTGACGGTCCTGGGCCTGGGCAATATTGTTCCTGCCGAACTCGGTCCTTTCCCGCAATTGAATCCGGAGTTTGTGGTGCGCGCGAACCCGGACCTGATCATCATCGGCGACGGTAGCGCGCAGGGGTTGGTGCAGCGTCCGGGCTGGGCTGGCATGCGCGCGCTGCGCGAGCAGCGCATTTGTGCCTTCAGGCCGGAGCAGGCCGACATGCTGGTGCGTCCCGGACCTCGCATGGCGCAGGCCGCGCAACTGATCGCACAATGTGCGCGCGACAAATTGCCATGAACACCGCCTTCAGGCATCAAAGGATGGCAGACCTCCTGACGCTGGGTCTGTTGCTCGTCAGCGTTGCCCTGGCATTGGTCGGTGCGGGTGTTGGCAGCACTGGCTTTGAGCGTGTCTGGAGCGCCTGGCAGGATCAGGTCGCGTGGCAGATTGTGTGGGACATTCGCCTGCCGCGCACTTTGGGCGCCTGGGCAGCAGGCGCCTTGCTGGGGCTGGCGGGTGCCGTGGCGCAGGGCCTGTTTCGCAACCCATTGGCCGACCCTTACCTGTTGGGCAGTGCCTCCGGCGCCATGCTGGGCGTGGCGTTGGCGCTGGCACTGCTGGGGGGCTCAGGCGTCGCCATCGGCTGGCTGCTGCGCCTGGGCTTGACAGGTGCCGCCTTTGGCGGAGCCAGCGCCGCGGTTGTGTTGACACTGTTGCTGGCCAAAGGCCTGCAAAATAGCCTGCGTCTGCTGCTTGCGGGGGTGGTGGTGGGGGTGGTGCTGGGTGCCATGAGTTCGCTCGTGGTGCTGTTAGTGCCGCAGATCACGCAGACCATGCAGGCCTTCATGCTGGGCAGCACGGGCTACGTAAGTTGGAGCGCCTGCGGGTTGATGGGTGCAGTCTGGCTGCTGTGCGCGTTCGTGGCCTGGCTCTTGAGCCCGGTGCTGGACGGACTGGCGTTGGGCGAAGCCACGGCGCACAGCCTGGGTTTGCCGCTGGTGCATATGCGAGCCGTGCTGGTGGCGGTGTTGGCTTTGGCCACTGGCACAGCGGTGGCACAGACGGGCCTGATCGCTTTTGTCGGCTTGGCGGCGCCGCACCTCGTGCGCTCGTTGCTCAAGACGACGCACGATCGTTTGCTCCTGCTCTCCAGTTTGGCTGGTGGCGTATTGTTGCTGGCAGCCGACATCCTGGCGCGCAGCCTCATGGCGCCACAGGAATTGCCCGTGGGTGTGTTGACCGCAGTGTTGGGCGGCGGCTATTTGCTGTGGCTCATGCGCCGTCCGCAGGGGAGAGCGCCGACATGAACGGTCTGGCCCTTGAGGCACGAGGTGTAGGCGCCACGCTGGGGTCGATCCAGGTGCTGCACGACATCGAACTAGCGCTGCCGGCGGGACGCTGGATCAGCATAGTCGGTCCCAACGGTGCGGGAAAATCGACGCTGCTCAAGGTGCTGGCGCAGTTGTTGCCGCACAGCGGAGAAGTGCTGCTGCTGGGGCAAAATGCAGCGCAGATGCCGCGGCGTCAACGGGCACAGCAAATGGCTTGGCTGGGTCAGCACGAGGCCAGCGCCGACGATTTGCGGGTGTATGACGTGGCGATGCTGGGGCGTTTGCCGCACCAGAGCTGGCTGGTCGGTCCGACCGCGCTCGATCATGAAGCCGTGCAACAGGCGCTGCGTGCGACCCAAGCCTGGGACTGGCGCGCCCGGGTGCTGGGCCAGTTGTCGGCCGGCGAACGCCAGCGGGTATTGTTGGCGCGATCGTTGGCAGTGCGATCCCAAGTGCTTCTGATGGACGAACCGCTGGCCAACCTGGATCCTCCGCACCAGGCTGACTGGCTGGCGCTGGTGCGCGAATTGGTGGCGACGGGCAAGACCGTGGTGAGCGTGCTGCACGAGGTGTCGCTGGCGCTTCAGGCCGATGAGATGGTAATCCTGCACGAGGGCCGGGTGCAGCACCAGGGCGGCTGTGCGGACGCCAGCACCCAGCGTGCGCTGGAGCGCGTGTTCGATGATCGGATTTGCGTGCACAGCCTGCTCGAACAGCCGGTGGTGCTGCTAAGAAAGTAGCGCAAGGCAGCGCGGCTCAGGGCCCAGGTGTTTTGTCCCTGAAGTCGCAGTAACGCGCCACGCTGCATTGCCAGCACTTGGGTGTACGTGCCAGACAGACGTAGCGGCCGTGCAGGATCAGCCAGTGATGTGCGTCAACCAGGTACTCCGGCGGGATGCGCCGCAGCAGATTCCTTTCCACTTCCAGCGGTGTTTTTCCTGGCGCCATGCCGGTGCGGTTGGCGAGCCGAAAGATATGCGTGTCGACTGCCATGGTGGGTTCCCCAAAGGCGCAGTTCAGAACCACGTTCGCGGTCTTGCGCCCGACCCCGGGCAGGGCCTCCAGTGCCGCGCGATCCCGCGGCACCCGGCCCTGGTGATGTTTCATCAACAGTTCGCAGGTCTGCACAAGGTGTCGGGCCTTGCTGTGGTACAGGCCGATGGATTTGATGTAGCGCTCCAGTCCCTCCTGTCCAAGAGCCATCATCTTTTGCGGCGTATTCGCCACCGGGAACAACCGGCGCGTGACCTTGTTCACGCTCACGTCCGTGGCCTGCGCGCTCAGCAGCACGGCCACCAGCAACTCGAACACGCTCGTGTATTCCAGCTCGGTTGTAGGAGCGGGATTGGCAGCCTTGAGCGTAGCGAAAAAGGCGCGGATCTGGTCGCGGGTCATGCTGTGTTGTGGGGAATGACCCCAAAGTGTGCCCTATAGTTGGCCCTTCACCGATACTCGAATACGAATGGCTAAAGTAACCTTGTCGCCCGACCGCCTCGTCATCGACTTGCCAACCTGGCTGAAGGCACCCGCCGGCCAGTATCTTCTGGAGTGGGAACGCGCGCAGTTTGAACGGGCCGTGAGCGATATCTTTGGCTTCAACGCGGTTCAGTTGGGTATGCCCGAGTTGGATGGACTGCAGGCCAACCGCATGCCACACCGTTGGCTCGCCTGCAACGATGTGCAATTGCGTCACCTGGCTACCGGGGCGTCACCCGCTCCCGCACTGTGCACCGACTTTGGCGCCTTGCCGTTTCCCGCCGCCAGTCTGGACCTGGTACTGCTGCCCCATGCGCTGGAGCTGCACTCCGACCCCCACGCCACGCTGCGCGAGGTGGAGCGGGTCCTTGTGCCCGAGGGGCGCGTGGTGATCTGCGGCTTCAATCCGGTGGGCATGTGGGCCATGCGCCAGCGCCGGGCGCGCTGGACGCAGCATCTGGGTTTTGGCGAGCGATTCCTGCCCGATGTGCAGAACTGGATTGGTTACTGGCGCTTGCGCGACTGGTTGCGGTTGCTGAGTTTCGAAGTCGAGTTGCACCAGTTCGGCTGCTATCGCCCCGCCCTGCACAGCCAGGCCTGGCTGGAGCGCTGCGCCTGGATGGACAGCGTGGGCGCGCGTTGGTGGCCGATTTTTGGATCAGTGTATTTCATCGTCGCTGTGAAACGCGTACGCGGCATGAAGAGGTTGGAGCCGGCCTGGAAAAACGCCAGCAAAGTCGCGGTCGTTCCGGTTTCGATCGCGAACAAAGTGAGCGCGCGCCCGGGCGCTGCCTCAAATCAAACAGAAAGTGAAGCCGCTCCTTGAATTCCATTGACATCTATACCGACGGTGCGTGCAAGGGCAACCCTGGGCCCGGCGGCTGGGGTGCGCTGCTCAAGTCGGGGCACACCGAAAAGACCCTGTTTGGGGGCGAACTGGACACCACCAATAACCGCATGGAAATGACGGCGGTGATCGAGGCGCTCAGTGCGCTGAAGCGACCCTGCAAGGTGACGTTGCACGTGGACAGCCAGTACGTGCTCAAGGGCATGACCGAGTGGTTGGTGGGTTGGAAAGCCAAGGGCTGGAAGACCGCTGCCAAGCTGCCGGTGAAGAACGTCGATCTGTGGCAGAAACTCGATGCCCTGGTGAGCGGCGGCGGTCACCACATCGAGTGGCGCTGGGTCAAGGGACACGCGGGCCATCCGGGCAACGAAAGGGCAGATGCGCTGGCGAATCAGGGTGTGGAGCACGCCCTGCAGCAGGCGGCCGGAAGGCACTGAGTGCCGCGCATGATCGACGACAACGTCAGATCACACCATCGAACATCATCACATTGACCTCATCGCCTGTGGCCACGTTGCCCTGTTCGTGACCCAGCACGATCAGGCCGTTGGCCTGGACCACGGAACTGAGCACGCCCGATCCCTGGTTACCGGTGATTTGCACCGAGAGGGAACCGTCGGTACTGGTGCGGACGATGCCGCGCTGGTATTCCGTGCGACCCGGCTTCTTGCGGATTGGCAGCGCGCTGCGCGCCTTGAGCAGCGGCTGGTGGTGAAGCTTGCGACCCATCATCTGCAGCAACGCCGGACGCACGAAGGCCAGGAAGGTGACGATCACAGCCACCGGATTACCGGGCAGGCCGA
Source organism: uncultured beta proteobacterium (assembly GCA_903832285.1). GTDB lineage: Bacteria > Pseudomonadota > Gammaproteobacteria > Burkholderiales > Burkholderiaceae_C > CAIKVZ01. The sequence goes on from CAILAY010000163.1 coordinate 7,021, forward strand.
ACAGCACGGCGTTGTCGATGCGCCCCACCGCCATAGGCCGTCCTGGGCGCATGGCGATCTTCCAAAAGGCCACGTCGCCCAGTTTCTTCATCATCATCTTGGTGTAATCGGCTTCGCCCACACTCACGCCGCCGCTGGTGATGATGGCGTCGGCCCGCTTCGCCGCCTGCGTGAAGGCGGCTTCAAGCAAGGCCGGTTCGTCGCGCACCACGCCCATGTCGATGACCTCACAACCCAGCCGCGTGAGCAGTCCGAATACGGTGTAGCGGTTGCTGTCGAAGACCGAGCCCTCGCGCGGCGCATCCCCCAGGCTCAGGATCTCGTTGCCGGTGGAAAAATAGGCTACACGCAGACGCCGCAAGGTCGGCACACTGGCAATGCCCAAACTGGCCAGAAGGCCCAGCGCTGCTGGAGTGAGCGGCTCCCCGCTTTGCAGCGCGATGCTGCCCGTCATCAGGTCCTCGCCAAGTAACCGGCGGTTGTCCCCGCGGTGCAATGCATTCGCGGGGACAGTGATCTGATCGCCCGACACGGTTGCAAGTTCTTGCGGCAGCACCGTGTCCAGACCCGCCGGCATGACAGCACCGGTCATGATGCGCAGGCATTGGCCCGCACCCACCGAGCCCTGCCAGGACTTACCCGCCATGGCGGTTCCGACCGCCGTCAACGTGAGTTGGGCGTCGGTGACCAGTTGCGCACCGTCGAAGGCGTAACCGTCCATGGCCGAGTTGTCGTGTGGCGGCACGCTGATGGGAGAGATCACGTCCCGCGCCAGCACCCGGCCCAGGGCGCAAAAGATGTCGACCTGTTCGATCCCGGAGACAGGCTGTACCAGCCGGGAAAGGAAGTTGACCACATCGGCAGACTTGAGTGCCAAAGGGTCGTAGCCCTGGAGCTCGGCAGCGATGGCGTTGAGGCTTTTCATGGGCGCTCCAGCGAATGCAGTTCGTCCAGGGTATTGGCGTTGAAAAACGCTTTGGCGTCGTCGCCGGGTGCATCAAAGGGAACCAGCACGGTAGCGTGCTGGCTTGTCCATTTATCGATCTTGCGACCACCCTGCGCAGTGAAGCGCGTCAGGCTTCCCAGCAGTTCGCGCCGCATCAGGCAAAACACCGGCTGTGCCCGCAGTTGTCCATCTTCCTCGGGTGCCGCCGCCATCGCAATGTCGCCGTCCTCGCGCTGCAGCGCCTGCGCCAGACGCTGCACCAGGTCCAGCGGGAACAGCGGCGTGTCGCAGGGCAGGGTCATTAGATAAGGGGTTTTACAGTGCTCCAGACCCGTCAGAAAGCCCGCCAGCGGCCCCGCGTAGTCGGCCAACCCATCGGGCCATACCGGAACGCCAAGAGCCTCGTACGCGGCAAGGTTTCGATTGGCATTGATCATCACTGCGCCCAGTGGACCTTCCCGCTGGACCTGCAGGCGTTGCAGGGCGTGCAGGGCAAGTGGTTTGCCAGAGAAACCCTGCATGCCTTTGTCGACGCCGCCCATGCGTGTGCCGCGTCCGCCGGCAAGGATGATGGCACTGATGTCGAGAAGGCCCACTTCGTTTCCCCTGTCTCAACCACCGATATAGCTCATCTCGACCCGCCGTGCGCCGCCCGCAGCGTCGGGCGGGAGTGAGCTGCGCAACTCGGAGTAGCGGTCACTGCGGCCCTGCCAGATCTGGCCGATCACGCTGGCGATGTCTTCGTCGCTGGCATCGCCGCGCAGCAGCGGTTTGAGGTCGAAGCCGTGCTGCGCGAACAGGCACAGGTAGAGCTTGCCTTCGGTGGAGAGGCGGGCACGGTTGCAGTCGCTGCAAAAGGCCTGGGTGACGCTGCTGATGACGCCGATTTCTCCGGCCGCTGTGTCATGCCGGCCGTGTGCATCGGCATAGCCCCAGCGCTGCGCGGTCTCTCCCGCGGCGCAGGGCTCCAGCGCCAGCAGCGGCATTTCGCCGTGAATGCGGCGCACGACTTCAGCCGAGGGCACGACTTCGTCCATGCACCAGCCATTGGTTGCGCCCACGTCCATGAATTCTATGAACCGCAGCACGATGCCGGTGCCCCTGAAGTGCCGTGCCATGCGCAGAATTTCGTGGTCGTTGCTGCCGCGCTTGACCACCATGTTGACCTTCAAGCCACCAGTGGGTTTTCCCTCCCGCTGTCCCAGACCGACTTGACGCGCCACCTCGATGCCATGCAACACATCGGCAACCGGGAAATCGACATCGTTCATGCGCCGGAATACCGCATCGTCCAGACCGTCCAGGCTCACGGTGACCCGCCGCAGGCCGGCGTCCTTGAGTGACTGGGCCTTGCGTGCGAGCAGGGAACCGTTGGTGGTGAGGGTGATATCCAGGGGCTGCCCCTGAAGTGTGCGCAGCGCAGCCAGTTGCTCGATCAGGCGCTCCAAATTCTTTCGCAGCAGCGGCTCACCGCCGGTGAGGCGGATCTTTTGCACTCCGTGCGCGATGAATTGCCGCGCGAGCCGCGTGATCTCCTCGAAGCTGAGCAGATCACCGTGCGGCAAGTAGGCGTAATCCTTGTCAAAGACCTCCTTGGGCATGCAGTAATTGCAGCGGAAGTTGCAGCGATCCGTGACGCTGATGCGCAGATCGCGCAGCGGGCGGCCGCGGGTGTCGGTGAGCTCGCCACGGACGACATCGGAGCGGGTCGGACGCGGCAGCGCGAGACCGCTGTTGCGCAGATCGGTCAGCGGTATGGTGCGGTGCGTGTCACGTTCAGACATGCGCCATTTTCGCCGGTAGTGGCGTCAGCCTGCGCAAGACCCTAAATCTGTACCGGCAATTGCATGAGAACGTGTCGGAGTCGCGCAAGGAACATCCAACATCCCGGTATGAGTTGAGGACAGAGCAAAGTTCGCTGCGCGTAACTCTTGGTCTGTCCCGCAAGGTCTCAGGATAATTCCGACACATAGTCTGCCACGCTGGGGCGCAGTCTGCCCGGTTGGTTCTTGCTCACGCTGCCAAGGTTGATGCAGCACACGGCCTGCTCATAAGGCTTGAGTTCGAACAGCGCGCGCAAGCCGGGTGACGAGAGCGCCTGACCGCTGGTGAGCCCGGTGCCAAAGCCGCAGGCGTGTGCGCTCAGGATGATGTTCTGGATCGCGCATCCCAGTGACACCAGACGCTGACCATCGTTGACTTCCGGTTCTGCCGCGCTGAAATGCGGGGTGGCGTGTGCGGTGGCTGCCCGTTCGGGCTCAGGCTGTCCGATCAACTTGGCGATGGCCAACATTAGGAACGGCGAGCGGTACGCCTTTTCCCTTGCCTGTTTGATTTGTTCGGCCGTGGCGTTTGGATCGCGATCCAGCAGCGCCTGGCCGAACACCTCGGCCAGGCGCGCGCGCTGCGCATTGGGTACGACCACGAAACGCCAGGGCAGCAGTTGCCGATGATCGGGCGCAGCCGCGGCCGCACCAAGGATGTCCTCCAGTTGTTGAGCGTTGGGGCCGGGCTCCTCCAGATGCAGTGGCAAGATGTTGCGGCGCGAATGCATGAGTGTCAGGGCAAATTCAATCAGGGCTGGATCGCTGGATGGGGTCATGCTGCTCCCCCTGCATCAGGGTGCCAGATGCGCGGCCGCCAGTAGCGATCGCGTGTAGGGATGTTGCGGCGCCTCGAACAGCGCCAGTGCATCGCCTTCTTCCACGATCTGGCCGTCCTTCATCACCAGCACGCGGTGCGACACTGCGCGCACCACCGCCAGGTCGTGGCTGATGAAGACGTAGCTCATGCCATAGCGCTGCTGCAGTTCGGCCAGCAGTGCCAGCACCTGCTGCTGTACCGAAACATCCAGCGCCGAGGTGGGCTCGTCCAGCACCAGCACTTCAGGTCGCAGTATCACGACCCGCGCGATGGCGATGCGCTGGCGCTGGCCGCCCGAGAATTCGTGCGGATAACGTTGCAGCAGCTGCGCCATGCCGTGGCGCTCGCCCAGTCCAACCTCATCCAGCATCTGCAGCACCCGCTGTTCGCGTTGCGCGACGCTCAATTCCGGTTGATGCAGCGCCAGACCTTCCCCCACGATCTGGCCCACGGTCTGGCGCGGACTGAGCGAGGCAAAGGGGTCCTGAAACACCACCTGCATGCGCCGGCGCATGGCGCGCAAGGCCTGTCTGGGGGCGTTATCGATGCGTGCTCCATCGATCAGGACTTCACCCGCTGCAAGATCCTGCAGCGCCAGCAGGGCCATGCCCAGGGTCGTTTTCCCGGACCCCGATTCACCCACGATGCCCAGGGTTTCCCCGCGCTGCAGTTGCAGTGTGGCTGCGCGCACGGCGTTGAAGTGGCGGCGCGCAAACCAGCCCGCGCTACTGCTGAAAGTGACGTCCACGCCGCGCGCCTGCAGCAGCACGGGCGCGTCCTGTGCCACTGGCAGCACCACGCGCTGGGGGCGGCTTGCAAGCAATCGGCGCGTGTACTCGTGCTGCGGATTGCCAAACACCGCAGCGGTGTCGCCCATCTCCACCAGTTTTCCGCCCTGCATCACGCCCACGCGCTGGGTGAAGCGGCGCACCAGGTTCAGGTCGTGGGTGATGAACAAAAGCGCCATGCCGAACTCGCGCTGCAGATCGTCCAGCAGCGCCAGGATCTGCACCTGTATCGTCACATCGAGCGCAGTTGTTGGCTCGTCAGCGATGAGCAGCTGCGGGCGACAGGCCAGCGCCATGGCGATCATGGCACGCTGGCGTTGGCCGCCCGAGAGTTGGTGCGGGTAAGCGTCGACCCGGGTTTCAGGGTCAGGGATTCCGGTCTTGCCAAGCAGCTCAATGGCACGCGCGCGCGCCGCATTTGGCCGCAGTGCCTCGTGCAACTCCAGCACTTCGGCAATTTGATTGCCCACGGTGTAAAGGGGATTCAGCGCCGTCATTGGCTCCTGAAAGATCATGCTGATTTGCGCGCCTCGAATGGCGCGCATGGAGCGCTCACTTTGCTGCAGCAGGTCGGTCCCGCCAAAGTGAATCGATCCACTCGTGCTGGCGCCGTCCACCAGGCGAAGCAGCGACAGCGCGGTGATCGATTTGCCGGAACCGGACTGCCCCACCAAGGCGAATTTTTCGCCTGGTTGGATGGAAAAGGAGACGTCGTCCACGACCGTCGTGCTGCCAAAGCGCACGCTCAAGTTTTCGACTGACAGAAGTGGCGGGACGCTCATGATTTGCGGGTGTCAAAGGCGTCGCGCAGCGCATCACCAATGAAGGTGAGCAACAGCATGCTGACGACCAGCACGACGAACGTGGGGACGATGATCCACCAGGCATCCAGATTGGCTTTGCCCTGGCGTACCAGGTCGCCCAGGGACGGCACGCTGGCGGGCACGCCCAGGCCCAGAAAGTCCAGCGCCACCAGGCTCAGGATGGCCGAGCTCATGCGAAAGGGCAGGAAGGTGATCACCGGAGTGAGCGAATTCGGCAGCACATGGCGCCAGATGATCCGGGCGTTGCTCAGGCCCAGGGCGCGCGCTGCCTTGACGAACTCCAATTGGCGATTGCGCAGGAATTCCGCACGCACATAGTCGGACAGTCCGATCCAGCCGAACACCGAGAGCAGCACCAGCAGCAGCAGCAACGACGGCTCGAAGATGGAGGCAAAAATGATCAGCAAATAAAGCTCGGGGATGGAACTCCAGATTTCAATCAGCCGCTGCGTCACCAGATCGGTGCGGCCACCAAAATAGCCTTGAAGCGCTCCCATCGCCATGCCCAAAGCGGTGCCCACGGCCGTCAGCGCGAGGGCGAAAAGCAGGCTCACGCGAAAGCCGTAGAGCAGCCGCGCCAGCATGTCTCGGCCATTGGCGTCGGTGCCGAGCCAGTTCTGCGCACTCGGTGCGGACGGGCTGGGAAACTTGCTGAAGTAGTCCATTGAATTGGCCGAATGCGGATTGAGCGTGAGCAGGGTCCAGTTGCCTGGCTTGGCGAACTGCTCCGTAATGAACGGATCCTTCCAGTCGGTGGGCGTGGAAAAATCGCCGCCAAACTGCGTCTCCGGCGGATTGCTCAGCATCGGGACATAGGTCTGTCCCTGGTAGTGCGCCAGCAGCGGCCGGTCGTTGCTCACGAGTTCGGCCAGCGCACTGACGAGTAACAGGGAAAGCATGATCCACAGCGACCAGGTGCCCAACCGGTTGCGCTTGAAACGCGCCCAGGCGCGCTGGTTTGGCGACAGCGATTGTGTGGCGTTAGTGCTCATTTCCCGACGGCTCCGAACTGCACGCGCGGATCAACCACCATGTACAGCAGATCTGACAGCAACTTCACGCCCAGTCCGATGAGCGTGAACAGGTAGAGCGAACCCAGCACCACGGGGTAGTCGCGCCGCACCACCGATTCATAGCTCAGCAGCCCCAGACCGTCGAGCGAGAACAGGCTCTCGATCAGCAGGGAACCGGCAAAGAAGGCGCCCACAAAGGCCGCCGGAAAACCTGTGACCAGTGGAATCATGGCGTTGCGCAGAATGTGTTTCCACAGCACACGGTGCTGCGACAGACCCTTGGCGCGGGCCACCAACACGTACTGCTTGCGCATCTCCTCGATGAAGGTGTTCTTGGTGAGCAGCGTCATTTCGGCAAAGGAGGCCAGCACCATGCAAGTGAGAGGCAGCGTCAGGTGCCAAAGGTAGTCGCGAATGCGCGCCGGCCAGGATAATTCGGCCCAGTGATCCGAGGTCAGACCGCGCAGCGGAAAGAGGTCAAAGAAGCTGCCGCCGGCGAACAGCACGATCAGCAGTACGCCCAGCACAAAACCGGGGATGGCGTAACCGATGAGCACCAAAGCAGAACTCAGGACGTCGAAACGCGAGCCTTCGCGCACCGCCTTGGCGATGCCCAGGGGCACCGAGATCAGGTAGGAAATGAAGAAGGTCCACAGGCCCAGGCTGATGGAGACGGGCAGCTTTTCCTTGATCAGTTGCCACACGTCCTTGTCATGCGTGAAGCTGCGTCCGAGATTGAAACTGGCGAAATTCCGCAACATGTCGACGTAACGAACAGAGGCCGGTTTGTCAAAGCCGTAGAGCTTCTTCAGTTCCTCGATCTGCTTGGCGTCGGTGTCGCCCCGGCTTTTGTAAACACCGCCCCGGCCCATGTGCGACTGCGCCAGCAGTTGCTCCACCGGACCTCCCGGGACGAACTGGATCACGACAAAGGTGAGCGTGAGCGCGCCCAGCAACGTGGGGAGCATCAGGGCAATGCGTTTGAGGAGGTATCCGAGCATGGTGGTGCTAGCGCTTGGCTGTTACGGCAGGCTTCATCCACCAGGCGGTGAGCGGCCAGACCAGCTGCGGGTCGACGTCAAAGGGGAGGTCGGTGGTGAAGTACCTGGGTTGGATGGCAGGCATGTCGAATTTGTCCCAATGTGAGATCAGTTCCTGATCGGAATAAAGCTCCGGAATTTGCCAATGGTTCCACATCACGATCCGGTCCAGGGCGTGGCAGGCATCGCGGAATTCGGGCAGCGTCCGGGCCTCGTTCATGGCTTGAAGTGCCCGGTCCACCGCGCGGCTCTTGACGCCCCGGTGATTGTTGCTGCCGCTTTCGTCCGCCGCCTTGCTGCCATAGGTGGAGATGTAGTCCGCCACAACCGGTAGCGTGAAACTGTTCTCCACGACCAGCGTCATGTCGAAGTTGAATTCCTCCAGCCGCCGCGTATACAGCGCGTAGTCCACCTTGCGGTCCCTGAGCACGATGCCAAGCTTGTCCAGGTTGCGCCGCCAGGCGTTCATGCGCGATTCAA
>CAILAY010000164.1 GCA_903832285.1 uncultured beta proteobacterium
GTTCATCCAGGCGAGAAATGACCCGGGTTTGCGCCGGTCTTCCTCGGCGGCGTCCTTTGTTGAGGGCGACTTGGCGTCCTTGCTGCTTTCGGCCTCGGCGCGCTTCACGGCCTCCAGCGGGTCCTGCCAGAGCCGGGCGTCGACATCCTGGTGAATCTCGGCGTCTTTTTGCTGCTTGAGCGCCAGGCCCGGGCGATCCGACTGCAGCGGCTGGTGCTGTACCCACAGCCCGCTGGTAAAAAGCACCAGCGCCACGATGCTCGCTATGGGCAGATTGCCACCCCCGCCCTTGTCGTCTTGTGCCATGTCTTGTCTCCCCTGTTCATGTACGACCGGTGGCACCCGGAGGTATGCCCCGTAACACTGCCTTATGCGAGAAGCGTTCGCGGCGGGTGGATCAACCCGTGGATCGGGGAACGGCCGGCCCGCCAAACCGGCATTGGGCTGCAACGTTAGCAAAAATGCCGGCCCCTGTCACTCCTAAGCCTTGTCCAATGAGGTATGACCGACCACGAGCCGTCGTAGTTACGAGCACGCCAAGCCTTTCCTTGACTGCCCGTCTGACTCGCTACAGACGCTACAGACTTTCAACTTGTACTTGCAAATGCAAGCCACATCGCGTCACAACTGGCTCTGGCTCTGGCTTTGCGACTGGCCCATGCTCATCCTCATCACGTCGTCCAAGGTTGCGCCCATGCCAGACTCCTCCACCGTGACGCCGACCGATAGCGTGCTTTGGGCGCCGCCATGAATCACGCCGCGGAGCGGTGAGACGTCGGAAAAATCCCGGCCAATGGCCAGCGTCACATATTCTTCACCCGGCGACTGCCAGCCCCAGCGGTTGTTGGTGGGGTCAAAGTCGCACCACCTGCGGCCCTCAGGCAGGTCCGCCAGGTACACCGAGACCCAGGCGTGGGAGGCGTCACCGCCCTTGAGCTTCACCGTGCCGGGTGCCGCCTGGGTCATCATGTAGCCGCTCACATAGCGCGCCGCCAACCCGTTTGCGCGCAGGCAGGCCAGCATGATGTGGGCAAAGTCCTGGCACACGCCGCGGCGCTTGCGCAACGCCTCCAGTGCCGGCGTGTTGACCTGGGTGCTGTGACTCACGTAGCTGAAGTCGGCGTGGATGCGCTGCATCAGATCGGCGGCCGCCTCCAACAGACAGAGGCCGGGCACGAAGCTGGGTCGAGCATAGGCGAGGAAATCTGCGTGCCGCGGCACGTGAGGCGAGACAAAAACAAATTCGCTCGCGCGCTCGAACGATCCACCTGAAACGTAGCGGAACAGATCCCGCGTTTTCTCCCAACTGATCTGGCTCCCGGTCCGGGGCTGGGCCAAGGTTTCCACCACACTGCGGGCCACCACGTCCAGCGCCGGATGCGGCGTCTGCAATGAAAAGAAACAACGCGTGTTGCCAAACACATCCCGACTGAGCCGGGTCTGAGCCGGTGTCGGATGGATGTCCAGTGAGTGGCTCAACAGCCGCTGGAACGGCGCGTCCAGCGGCTGCAGATAGGCCATGTGCTGTGCCGTCTCGACCGCCGGGCTGTAGTCGTAGTGCGTGACGTGCGTGAGTTGCAATTTCATCGCCGGCCCACGCTCTGACTTGAAATGATCGAGTGCGTGAAATAGCGGGTGCTGATCTGGTCGGAGACCGTGTGCGCGGCCGACACACATTGCGACAACACCGCGTTCAGCGCCGGGCACCGGTCCTCTGGCGCAGCGCCGGTGGACTCGGCGCACAACGACTCCAGGCTCCAGCATGCGATGTCGGGCACGCACTGCGCCAGGTCGCTCATCTGGTCGCGTTCGCACCCTGCCAATTTGGACAGGCGGGCGCGCAACGTCTGCGCCACCCAACGCAACGAGCGCGGGTTGTCCGGGTCCAGCACCAGCAGTTCGATCAGCGCCGCGAGGTCGTGGCTTTGTTGATACTGCGCGCGAAACGTGATGCTGCTGTCGAACAGCGCGAGCATGGCCTCGAAGCCGCCGCTGCTGTGCACCGATCCGGTCTCCAGTCCACACTGCAGACTGGTCGCCAAAAATCCCAGGCGCTCGATGTGACGGCCGATGCTGAGTAGCCGCCAGCCGTCGTCGCGCGTCATGCGGTCGGTCTGTGCCCCCGTGATGGCCGCCAGGTGGTCGCTGCTGGCGCTCAATACGCGCAACGCACCCAGCGCCGAGCAGTCCTCGCTGCGGGCATAGGCCGCGCAGCCGGAAAACAGTTCGTGTTCGGCGCGAACGATCACCTGCCAATGCTCCTGCGACAAACGCTCACGCAGCGTGGACGCCGACGCTTTCAGCGCGCGCAGGCTGTAGCCCACACTGGCGGCGTCGCTGGCACTGCCCAGGTTCGCGATCAGCGTTCGTTCGAACACCCGGCGCGCCTGGACCGCGGGCGGAACACTGGGCGGAACCAGTCCGTTGCGCACGGCCATGTCGCAGACCCACGCCATCAGGGCGGGCGACGACTGCTCTTCGCCGTTGAGACATTCCAGGCTCAGACGCGCCAGCCGGATCGCATTTTCGGTGCGCTCTGTGTAGCGGCCCAACCAGAACAGGTTCTCTGCTGCGCGACTGGTCACTACGCGCTTGCGCTGCCCGATCGCGGCCGGGCTCAGGTGCGGCTTCAGGAGTGTGCTGCCGTCGACGTCGCCATCAGTCAGCGCCCAGACGTCGGCGCTGCTGCCACCACGCTGCATCGACGCCATGTCGTCCGCGCCCGCGGCCAAGCGCGCCAGACCACCCGGCAACACGCACCAGGACTGCACGCCGTCCGACACTGCGAACACCCGAAGCATCACCGAGCGTGGCAGCACACGTCCCAGATCCGGTGCGTCCTGGCTCTGCCAGGTTGGCATCTGCGACAGCGGCAGATGCAGTTGCACCGTGTGTTCTTCGCTCTGGCGCACGATGCGCCCGGCCCATTCGTCCAACTCGCGCGCCGCCAGCGTTGACGCCAACGCACCATCGACAGGTCCCTCGCCGGGGGTCTGCGGATAGGTTGCCCGGATGCTGCAGCCGCCCAGTTGCGCCAGCGCTTCTTCCATGGCCGAGCGTTCGCCGCACCACCAGGTCGGCAGAGCCGGCAGTTGCAGTTCCTCACCCAGCAGAGCTTGCGCCATTGCGGGCAGGAAACCGAGCAAGGCCGGAGACTCCAGAAAAGCCGAACCAGGGGCGTTGGCCACGAGCACATGGCCGGCGCGGATCACCTGCAGCAGGCCGGGCACGCCCAGGCTCGAATCGGCGCGCAATTCCAGCGGGTCCAGGTACTGGTCGTCCACGCGCTTGAGCAGTCCGTGCACCGGCACCAGGCCCTTGAGCGTCTTGAGAAACAGGTGCTCGTCGCGCACCGTCAGATCGCTGCCTTCAACCAGAGTCAGCCCCAGATAGCGCGCCAGATAGGCGTGTTCGAAATAGGTTTCGTTGTACGGGCCGGGCGTGAGCAGTGCCAAATGCGATTCCTGACCCAGTGGGCTGGCGCGTTTCATCGCGTCCATCAAGGCGCGGTAGGTGCTGGCCAGACGCTGCACGCGCAGCGCCTGAAACCCCTGCGGAAACTGACTCGAAATGGCGAGCCGGTTCTCCAACAGATAGCCAAGGCCAGAGGGTGCCTGGCAGCGCTGCGCCACGACCCACCAATTGCCGTCGGGTCCGCGCGCCAGATCGAAAGCGGCGATGTGCAGATGGGTGCCGCCCACGGGCTTGGCACCGTGCATCGCACGCAGGTAGCCCGGGTGCCCATGGACCAGCGCCGCAGGCAACAGCCCTTGGGACAGCAAGCGTTGCTCGCCGTAGACGTCGATCATGACGCGCTCCAGCAGCCGCATGCGCTGGCGTATGCCGCTCTCGATCCTGGTCCAGTTTTCGGGATCGATGATGAGCGGAAACAGATCCAGCGACCAGGGTCGCTGCGGTCCGTTCTCGTCCGCGTACACGTTGTAGGTGACGCCGTTGTCGCGGATTTGCCGCGCCAGACTGGCGGCGCGCCGATTCAGGTCCGGCGCACCCTGATCCGCCACGTTGTCCAGAAACTGACGCCAGACCGTCGTCAGGGTGTCGCGTGCAGCGCCCCGCAATTCATCGAAGTGACCGCTGGCCGCCATGCACTGCTGCAGGATGGTACGGACATTCGCTGTGGCGCTGGCCGGCGCTGACAGCGGCAAGGATTGGGGTTCTTTCACAGGTCGGGAGTATGCCAGCGGCGCCGTTCTGTTTCGTTCCTAACTGCGGCGCAAATCCCGCGTGAAAGGGAACTCGCGGCTGGCGGCGACGTTAATCGTCGCCGGTGGCACATGGACCACGCCGGGCGTGTGGCCCATCGCGGCAAAACGCGCCATGCGTCGGCTCTCGGCCTCGTAGGCGTTGACCGGGAAGGTGTCCGGATTGAGCCCGCCGGGATGCGCCACAAAGTACTGGCAGCCGCCCAGCGAACGCTTCATCCAGGTGTCGATGATGTCGAAGGTCAGCGGCGTGTGGATGCCAATACTGGGGTGCAGAGCGGAGGGCGGATTCCAGGCCTTGTAGCGCACGCCCGCCACGTAATCACCGACGGTTCCGGTGGACTGCATCGGCAAGGCTTGGCCGTTGCAGGTGACGACGTAGCGGCTCGGGTTCAGTCCCGTGACGCGCACCTCCATGCGTTCCAGCGACGAGTCCACGTAGCGGGCCGTGCCACCGGGTGCGCCTTCTTCGCCCATCACGTGCCAGGGCTCCAGCGCGTTGCGCAGCGTGAGCTCCATGCCAAAGCTCTGGACCGAACCCACGATCGGAAAACGGAACTCGTAGTGCGGCGCAAACCAGCTGTCGTCGAACGTGTAGCCGCAACCGCGCATCTCGGCCATGACGTCGTGGAAGTCCTGCTCGATGAAGCTGGGCAGCATGAAGCGGTCGTGCAACTCCGTGCCCCAGCGCGTCGCCGGCGCCCGATAAGGAGCCTTCCAGAAACGCGCCACCAGCGCGCGCAACAACAACTGCTGCACCACGCTCATGCGCGGATGCGGCGGCATCTCGAAAGCACGCAGCTCCAGCAGGCCCAGGCGCCCGGTGGCGGAGTCGGGCGAGTACATCTTGTCGATGGAGAACTCGCTGCGGTGCGTGTTGCCCGTGGCGTCGATCAGGATGTTGCGCAGCGTGCGGTCGACCAGCCACGGTGGCATCTGTTGACCGTGGATTTCGCGGTTCTTGTAGATCTGCTCGATCGCGATTTCGAGTTCGTAGAGCTGGTCGTTGCGCGCCTCATCCACGCGCGGCGCCTGGCTGGTGGGACCGACGAACATACCGCTGAAAAGGTAGCTCAGCGATGGGTGGTTGTGCCAGTACAGCAGCAAGCTGGCCAGCAGTTCGGGATTGCGCAGAAACGGGCTGTCGGCGGGCGTGGCGCCGCCCATCACAAAGTGGTTGCCCCCGCCGGTTCCGGTGTGACGCCCGTCCTTCATGAACTTCTCAGCCGAGAGCCGCGACTCGAACGCCACCTGGTACAGGAACTCGGTGTTCTTCACCAGTTCGGCCCAGTTCGTCACGGGATGGATGTTGACTTCGATCACCCCCGGATCGGGCGTGACCTGCAGCAGTTTGAGGCGGGCATCGCGCGGTGGCGGATAGCCTTCCAGCACCAGTTGCATTGCCAATTCTTGAGCCGTGGATTCAATCACGGCCAGCAGGTCCAGATAGGCTTCGAGCTTTTCCAGCGGCGGCATGAAGACGTAAAGCACGGCCGACTTTTCGCCCACGCTCTCGGCCTTGGGTCCACTGGAGCGGCGCGGATCGCGCACCTCCACGCACAGCGCCGTGCGTGTCACCCAGTGCGCCGATTCCTGACGCTCGGGCAGCCGTACAAAGTCGTCCGGTTCCGCTTGCTCGGGGCTTTGCGCGTTCGCAGACGTCAACACGGTTGCGGACGCGCTGGCGCTCTGCAACCGGTGCGGCGCTTCCGGCCGCGGACCGGTGCCCGAGAGGTAGGGCGAGGCCGCGCTGGCGGCTGCAGATGCGGTTGCCGCTGCGGTGGTGGAGGGCGCATGGCGCGCGGCCAGACCGTCATGCGCCGGCAGTTCGATCGGATCCTGACACGGGTCCTGCGCGTAGACGTAGGGGTAGTCGGCCTCGTTCACCCAGGGCAGGGAGTCCAGCGGCAGACGCAAGCCCATGGGCGAATCGCCCGGCATCAGGTACATACGCTCGTCGCGCAAAAACCAGGGTCCGGTGGTCCATTTCGGCACGGCAGAGCGCGGCTGGTCCACGCCCTTGAGCGGCAGCACATAGCCCACCACGGAATCGAGCTTCTGCTCGAACACGCGGCGCAGCCGGGCGCGCTCCATCTCGTCGTCGAGCTTGGAATCGAAGGGGTCGACGTTGACCGGCAAACGACGCTCGCGCCAGAGGTAGTACCAGGCATCCTCGTAGGCGCTTTGCACATGCTTGTCGGTGACTCCCAACTTGGCGGCCAGGGTTTGCGTGAAGCGCAGCGCGTCGGCGCTGGTGTAGTGCGTAGGATGGCGTTCGTCGACGAACAGCGCCGGGTTGCTCCAAGCCGGTTGACCGTCGGCGCGCCAATAGATGTTCAGCGCCCAGCGCGGCAGCTGCTCGCCCGGATACCACTTGCCTTGGCCGAAGTGCAGGAATCCGCCATGCCCGTATTCGGTGCGCAACTTATGCACCAATTCGGTGGCAAAACCGCGTTTTGTCGGTCCCAGGGCATCGATGTTCCATTCGGGTGCATCGCGGTCGTCCACTGCGACGAAAGTGGGCTCGCCGCCCATCGTCAGGCGCACGTCGCCAGCCTTCAATTCGTCGTCCACCGCCTGACCCAGCGCCATCACGGCGGCCCATTGTTCCTCGCTATAGGGCTTGGTCACGCGCGGTGACTCATAGATGCGCGTCACCACCATGTGATGCGCGAACTCCACCTCGCACTTGTCCATGCCGCCTTCAATCGGTGCTGCGCTTGAGGGCTCTGGGGTGCAGGCCAGCGGGATGTGGCCTTCACCAGCCAGCAGGCCCGAAGTGGCGTCCAGACCGACCCAGCCCGCGCCCGGAAGATAGACCTCACACCAGGCGTGCAAGTCGGTGAAATCGACCTCGGTACCGCTGGGGCCGTCGAGCGATTTCACGTCGGGCTTGAGCTGGATCAGATAGCCCGAAACAAAGCGCGCGGCCAGACCGCAGTGTCGCAACAGCTGCACCAGCAGCCAGGCCGAGTCGCGGCAGGAGCCCGATCCCAGCTTGAGAGTCTCATCGGGAGTTTGCACGCCCGGCTCCATGCGGATCAAGTAGCTGATGTCCTTGTGCACCATCTGGTTCACGTCCACCAGAAAGTCGATAGTGCGGCGCCTTTTGCGGTCGATACGGGCGAGGAAGGTCTTGAGGCGCTTTGTCAGGTGCTCGGCCGCGAGGTAAGGTGCGAGCTCCTGCTTGAGCAGGTTCTCGTACTTGAAGGGGAATTTCTCGGCGCTGGGTTCCAGGAAAAAATCGAAGGGGTTGTACACCGCCATCTCGACCACCAGATCGATCGTGACCTTGAACTCACGCGTCTTCTTGGCAAACACCAGGCGCCCCTGGTAATTCGCAAACGGGTCCTGCTGCCAGTTGATGAAGTGCTCCGCCGGTTCCACCTTGAGCGAGTAGGAAATGATCTTGCTGCGGCAATGCGGCGCCGGTCGCAGGCGAATGACCTGAGGACCCAGATTCACCGGACGATCGTATGTGTAGTGGGTGACGTGGTTCAGCGCAGCATGGATAGACATGGACCGTTCTCGGTTGGAATCAGCGTGCTCAGCAAGGGCAAGGCAACAGCATTTTGCTCGCTTGCGAGCGAGCCGTACCGGTTGGCCATGCAAGTCCCGCGCCACGCCCCTGATTTCCTTCGCTTCATCAAATGGGCGTGGCGCGAACTTTGCTTAGTACCTTGTCAAGAGGCCCTTTATGCGCAAGTTCGACGAGATGTACAACCAGCTACCCTACGAGTTTTTCAGCGGGGGCTTGCAGATCCGCGACCAGTACAAGTTTTACGACGCCTGGCTGTCGCGCCAACCGGGCGACACGATGGCGCGCCGGCGCGAAGAAGCCGAA
>CAILAY010000165.1 GCA_903832285.1 uncultured beta proteobacterium
AAGAACAGCTCCCTGGCTGTCATTCCCGGAGCATCACATGCCGCGCACTTGGAAAAACCCGCCATATTTCGCGAAATCATGCTCTCTTGCCTCAACGTGAATTGTTGCGGTCACAGTTCAGAATCGGCGGCACCAATTCATGCCCAATGCGATCAATCTCTTAAGGGTTGACGCACCCCACAATTCAGGGGCAAGGTCGGTCTGCCGATCCCTCGATAGGGAAGTCCGGTCTGGAGCGAACGGTACAGCGGCAGTGCAGCGAGACTGTGTGAAAACATCCTGACCCTGTACACCCCCTAGAGGGATCGTGCGTTGATATCAAAGTGAGCCCATTGATGGAGGCGTACAGATGAAACGGTACATCCAGGGTGAAGAAGGAAGTCAGGTCACGTTGCTGCCCGAGTGTCTGGACGACGATGCAAGCCTTTGCGGACCGGGGCTACTACAACAGCCTGGAAATCAAGGCCTGCACTGACACCGGAATACAAACGTTCGGACCCAAGCCAATGACTTCCAGCGCCAAGGCACATGGGCGCTACGGCAAGGACGACTTCATCTACATCGCCCGCGACGACGAGTACCAGTGCCCAGCAGGCAAGCGAGCGATCTATCGATGCACATCGACCGAAGACAACCTGAAGATTCGCACCTACTGGAGAAGCGCCTGTCCCACCTGCCCGCTCAGGGCGCAATGCACAACCAGCAACAACCGGCGGATGATGCGCATTCTTGGAGTTGCCAACCTGATCAGTGCAATGAGACTGGCGGGTGCTTGAGGGCCTTTGTTCACGAATTCTCCGCCGCCTGGGCGCTCAGGGTGGAGTCTGAGTTCCATCAAGCCGCCCCGAAACATTCGAAGACCAAAAAATCGGGAAAAGCTGCTGCTCGTTCGTGAGACTGGCTGGGCGGCGCAAAATGCGGTTCTTTTTACACAGCCTCCAGCAGGAGCCGACATGGGTCTACCCGAAATTCTCGCTCCATAACCAACATTCTTTGTCAAACTGGATGAGGTATATGGCGTCAAATATATAAAAGTGCGAGGCTCTAGCGAACTGAAGGACGTTGCCCGACTGGCGAGTCAGACTGCCCGCCCAGCACTTTCCAGAGCGCAACGCGGTTGGCCTGCTCGGACTGTCGCAGGCCGATCAGGTCCTGCTGCGCGGAGTACAGGCTGCGCTGTGCATCGAGCACCGTTAGGTAGTTGTCCACACCGGAGGTGAAGCGCGCCTCGGACAGCTCGAAGGCCTGCGAGTTGGCATCCACCACGGACTGCTGGGCCGCCAGGCGCGCCTGCCACTGGGCGCGTTCGGCCAAGGCGTCCGAGGCCTCCCGGAAGGCTGTCTGGATGGCCTTCTCGTACTGGGCCACGGCGATGTCGCGGTTGGCCTGTGCCACGTGGACCGCAGCGCGGGCGCTGCCGCCATCGAAAATGGGCCAGAGAACCTGGGGCACAAAGCTCCAGGTGTTGTTGCCGCTGCCGAAAAGCTGGTCCAACTCGCTGCTGCCGGTGCCAATGCTTGTGCTCAGGCTGATGGTCGGGAACAGCGCCGCACGCGCCGCCGCCACATTGGCCGACAGGGCCTGCAGGTTGAATTCGGACGCGCGCACATCGGGGCGCGCCAGCAACAGGGTGGAAGGCAGTTCCGCCGGCAAAGCCAGCAAAGCCGCGGGCGCTGCTGCCAAGCCGCCACGCAACGTGTCGGCAGTCGGCAACCAGTCGGCGTTGAGCCCGCTGCCCACCAGTGCATTCAAGGCATTGCGGTCCTTGGCCACCTGGGCCGTGAAAGCAGCGACATCGCCGCGCGCGGTTTCAACCGTGACGCGGTTTTGTGCCAGCACCAGACCGGATGTGCCGCCCAACTGGTGCATACGCTCGGTGAGCTGGTAAGCCTTCTCCCGGCCGGCCAGGGTGTCCCGTGCCAGGGTCAGGCGGGCCTCGTTGGCGGCCAGGTTCAGCCAAGTGTTCGTGACGTCGGCCACCAACGTGATCTGCACGTTCAGCTGGTTCACCTCCGCTTGCAGGAACTGCTGCAGCGCCGCTTCGTTGAGGTTGCGCACGCGGCCCCACAGGTCCAACTCGAAACTGGTGACGGCGAGTTGCGCGGCGTACTGGTTGGAGGTGACGGCCTGGCCCGTGCTGGACCGATCCGTCGCAGTGCGGCTGCCCTGCGCCGTCGCGGCCACCGTGGGCAGTTGCGCCGCGCTCGTGATACCGTACTGCGAGCGTGCCCTCTCGATGTTGGACAAGGCCACACGCAGGTCGCGGTTGTGAGTTAGCGCCTGGGCAATCGATTGGCGCAAACCCGGGTGCTGCACCCATGTCAAGCGCTGGGATGCCTGCAGGGCGGCCGAGCTGGCCTCGGCAACCGCCAGCGGTCGACCCAGCGTGGGGGCGACCACGCCCTGCACGTCGGGCTTGGCGGGCGGTTGCTGGGCACAGCCTGCAAGCAACGCAATCAGCGCACCGATCGCGGCTGCCCGTTTGACGGAAGCATTTGTGTGAGGCATCAGGCTTCTCCCTGATGCGACAGCGGCGGCACGGCAGCGGGCGCTGTTGCGGCCTCGCCTGGCCGTTTCCTCATGACCCAGCGGCGCACCAACAAAAAGAAAACGGGCACGAAGAATAGGCCCAGCGCGGTGGAAAGCACGGTGCCACCCAGCACGGCCGTGCCGATTGCCTGACGGCTGGCCGCCCCCGGTCCGGTGCCCAGGGCCAGCGGCAGCACACCCAAGCCGAAAGCCAGCGAGGTCATCAGGATGGGCCGCAGCCGCCGTCGCACAGCCTCCAGCGTGGCGTCGAACACGCTCTTGCCCTGGTCCATCAGTTGCACCGCGAACTCCACGATAAGGATGGCGTTCTTGGACGCCAGGCCGACCGTGGTCAGCAAGCCAACCTGGAAGTACACGTCGTTGGACATACCGCGTAAGTAGGTCGCCAACAAGGCGCCAACAATGCCCAGTGGCACGGCCAGGATGACCGAGAACGGCACGCTCCAGCTTTCATAGAGGGCCGCCAGGCACAGGAAGACGAACAGGATGGAGATGGCGTACAGCATGGGCGCCTGCGCGCCGGATTGCCGTTCCTGCAACGACGCCCCCGTCCACTCGTAGCCGATGCCCACAGGCATCTGGCTCATGATGGCCTCGACGGCTCCCATGGCAGCGCCCGAGCTCACGCCAGCAGCCGTGTTGGAGACCATCTCCATGGCGGGTGACCCGTTGTAGCGCAGCAGCTGGGGCGCGCTGCTGCTCCAGGTGGTGGAGGTGAAGGCCAAGAGCGGCACCATGTCGCCAGTGCGGTTGCGCACCGTCCACTGCCCGATGTCCTGGGGCAGCATGCGGAACGGCGCATCGCCCTGCACGTAGACGCGTTTTACGCGGCCGTTGTGCACGAAGTCGTTCACGTACGACCCGCCCAAAGCGCTGGATAGCACGTTGTTGATATCGTCTGTAGCCACGCCCAGCGCAGCCGCCCTACGGTCGTCGATCACCACCTTGAGCTCCGAGGTGGCGTCGAAATCGGTCGTGCGCATGTTCGCCAGCTCCGGCCGCTGGCTGGCCAGCTCGATCACGCGGTCCTTGGCCGCCTTCAGGGCTTCATACCCGAGACCGTTGATGTCCTTGAGCATGAAGTTCACGCCGGCGTCCGAGCCCAGGCCACGGACGGCGGGCGGCATCGACACGAAGATCCGGGCCGAGCGGATGCGGGAGAGGTCGCGCGTGGCCTTGCTGGCAATCGCCTCGGCGCTCTGGTCGGCATTCGGGCGATCGTCCCAGGGCTTCAGGCGCACGATGATCGTGCCCGAACTCTGGTTGCCGTTGTTGCCCGCCACAGAGTTGACTCGCAACACGTCGGGCTGGGCGGTGAAATAGCGGGTGATGTCTTGCAGGACCACCTCCAGTTGCGCGTCCGACGAGCCCGCCGGCAACGTCACGCTGGCCGTGATGAAACCCTGGTCTTCGATTGGCAGGAAGGAGGTGGGCAGC
Source organism: uncultured beta proteobacterium (assembly GCA_903832285.1). Taxonomy (GTDB): domain Bacteria; phylum Pseudomonadota; class Gammaproteobacteria; order Burkholderiales; family Burkholderiaceae_C; genus CAIKVZ01. The sequence goes on from CAILAY010000165.1 coordinate 3,988, forward strand.
TTCTGGAACAGCACCACCACACCGCCGATGAGCAGCAGGAAAACCAGCATCACGCGCTTGCCACGCAGCAACAACTGTCGCACGGCGCCCTGGTAACGCGCGGAGTTACGGTCGAAGCCGGCGTTGAACCACCGGAAGAACCGATCGATCTGGCCCAGGAAACCCGCGCGGATGGGAGCGCCCTCATGCAGGTGGTGCGTGGGCTTGAGGATGCTGGCGCACAGTGCCGGGGTGAGCGTGAGCGCCACCAGCACCGAGATTGCCATGGCCGAGACGATGGCGATCGAGAACTGGCGGTAGATCACCCCCACCGATCCCGAAAAGAACGCCATGGGAATGAATACCGCCGAGAGTGTGAGGCCGATGCCCACCAATGCCGGCGTGATCTCGGCCATGGACTTGATGGTGGCCTCCTTCGCGGGCAGGCCCTCCTGGTGCATCACCCGCTCCACGTTCTCAACCACCACGATCGCATCGTCCACCAGCAGGCCGATGGCCAGCACCATGGCGAACATGGTCAGCATATTGATCGAGTAACCCAGCACCGACAGCACGCCGAAAGTGCCGAGCAGCACCACGGGCACGGCGATGGCGGGAATCAGCGTGGCGCGCAGGTTCTGCAAGAAGACGAACATCACGATCACCACCAGCAGCATTGCTTCCGCCAGCGTGATGGCCACTTCCTTGATCGATGCCCGCACATAAGGAGTGCTGTCCGAGCTGATGACACCGGTGATGCCGTCCGGGAAGAACGGTGCCAGTTCGGCCATCTTGGTATTGACGGCCGTAGCCACCGCCATGGCGTTGGCGCCGTCAGTCAGCACGACGCCCAGGCCGGCGCCAGGACGGTTGTTGAGGCGGGACTTCACCAGCAGGTTGTCGGCTTCCAACTGAACGCGGGCCACATCACCCACCGTGACCAGCGATCCATCGGCCGCAGCCTTGAGTACGATACGCCGGAATTCCTCGGGCGTCTTGAGCTTGGTGCGCGCCGTGACGGTGGCGTTGAGCATCTGGCCCGTCACCGCAGGCAGCGCACCCAACTGCCCCGCAGACACCTGGGCATTCTGCGAGTCCAGCGCGGCGATGATGTCCGACGGCATCAGCGCATACTGCTCCAGCTTGCTCGGGTCCATCCAAATGCGCATGGCGTAGCCCGTGCCGTACACGTTCACATCGCCCACACCGTCGATCCGCGAGATCACGTCGACCACGTTGCTGCTGATGTAGTCACCGATCGCCACCTGCGTAACCGAGGGGTCGGGCGAGGTGAACACAAAGGTCATCAGGTTGTCCTGGCCGCCCTTGTTCACGAACACGCCCCGGCTCTTCACCGCCTCGGGCAGCCGGTTCATTGCGACCTGCAGTTTGTTCTGCACCTGCACCTGGGCCACGTCGATGGCGGTGCCAGGGGCAAACGTCAACTGCGTGCGCGAGCGGCCAGCGGAGTCGCTGGTCGAACTCATGTAGAGCACGTTGTCGATACCTTTGAGCTGCTGCTCGATCACCTGGGTGACGGAGTCGGCCACGGTTTCAGCCGATGCGCCCGTGTACGTGGCATTTAGGGACACCCGTGGAGGCGCGATGTCGGGGTACTGCTCGAGTGGCAGTGTAAAGATGGACATGGCCCCCGCCAGCATGATGACGATGGACAACACCCAGGCGAAGACGGGACGGTGGATAAAGAAGTGGGCCATGGTGCTGCGTGTGCGGTTAGGTGTGCTCGGGAAAAACCGGGGTCACCCGGATCGGCGGGGCCTGTCGGCCGCAGCGCTCGGGGTTTGGGCGCGGCGGAGGCTTAAGGGGCCTGCCCTGCCGGCGCCGAGGGCTGCGCCTCTACCACGCGACTGCCGTCCAGGCGCATCGCCACGGGCGTCACGGCCTGACCCACGCGGGCCTTCTGAAATCCGTCGACCATCACCCGGTCACCGGCCTTCAGGCCTTCCAGCACCAGCCACTGGGCGCCCAGGGCCTGGCCCAGCCGGACCGGATGTTTCTCGATCTTGTTGTCAGCGTTGATGAGTTGCACGCTGGGGTTGCCCGCCGGGTCCCGCTGCAGCGCCTGCTGGGGCAGCACGATGGCTTCGCCAGACTCGCCCGTGGCCAGCCGCGCCCTCACGTACATGCCGGGCATCAGCAGCCGCTCGGGGTTGGGGAAGACTGCGCGCAGGGTGATGGCCCCGGTGTTCTGGCCAACGGTGGCACCTGTGAACCGAAGCTTGCCGGCATGCGGATACGCACTGCCATCCTCCAGCGCAAGGCGCACCGGGGCGCCGCTGGCATCGACCCGGCCGAAGGTCCCGGCCTGCCACTGGCGCCGCAGCTCAAGCAGTTCGGAGCTCGACTGGGTGATGTCGACATAGATGGGATCCAGTTGGCTGATGGTGGTCAGTGCCTGAGCCTGGTTGGCGATGACCAGCGAACCGGGCAGCACCACGGACAGATCTATCTGTCCGCCGATGGGCGCGACGATGCGGCTGTAGTGAAGGTTGATCTGGGCATTGTCCAGCGCCGCCTGCGCCACGGCGACATCGGCGGCTGACTGGACTACCTGCGCCTGGCTTTCATCAAACACCTGGCGGCTGATGGCGTCGATCTTCACCATCTCGGCGTTGCGCTCGGCGTTCGTGCGGGCGATCTGCGCGGAGGCCAGCGCCCTGGCCCGCGCGGCCTCGGCACTCTTGACGGCCGCCTCCAGCGTGCGCGCGTCGATCTGGTAGAGCGACTGCCCCGCTTTGACCGTCGCACCCTCGGTGAACAGACGCTTCTGCAGGATGCCCGACACCTGCGGACGCACTTCGGCGCTTTGCGAGGCTCGAGTGCGACCCGCCAACTCGGTGTGCAGTCCCTGTGCCTGCAGCACCACCGTCAGGAAGCCGACCGGGGGCGCGGCACGGGCAGCGCTGGACGCCTTCTGGTCACCGCAGGCGGCCAGCCCAAGAGCGGCCACGCCAACGAGCACCCAGGACCAGCACCGCGCGCCGGCTTGCCGAACGGATCGGGAAGGAGCCATCATGGGCGCGGTGGTCGCTCCGCGTGGTGAAGCGGATGAAACGAGTGTCAATAGCATGGGAATAGGCCCGGGCCTGGGTGGGACGCAAGGCAAGGCGCCGGTCGGGGGGCATTGTTGTTTGGACGAGGTTGCTGACCGGCGCGTTGCGCCTGTTCATTTTGATCGTCGTCTCGTCGATTTCCATTTCCCTGGGCGAAGGAAAAACCACTCATGCCCATTGTCACGGACTTGATGGCCGAAATAACTGCTTTGATTTTCATACCTGTCGCCTTCTGTTTGTTCATTGCAAGCCTCCCGTATCCGGCCCGCTACCGCACACGGACCATGAACAGGTGTAGATTTATGTCTGTGAATTTCCGGCATGCAGCTTGGCCGCTCTGTCCTCTGGTGCTGACTGCCCGGTTGCGAGATAGGGTGATCATGAATCGCTGCCATGTACCTTGCTTTGTAAGTCGATGAAGCCATGACTTCCGTGCGCCAGCGAACGTAACGCACTATTTTCAGAGCCGAATCCAACCTGCCTCGTGCCGGGCCTGGGATGTCGCGCAAATGCAGGCCACGCCGAACGGAAGACTTGGTCGCAGCCTGTGCTGTTCAATCAACGCGGTCCAATTCAACGGTTCCAAAAGAGTTGAAGCGGTGTTCAATGTCGGGCATTGGGCAGGCGTTTCGGGAAAGTCATTGTCGGCAAATGGCACTGTTCAGGCGCATATGCATAAACATTGACAGACCCCGCAAACTCGAAAATTGAACCGCCAGAGACCTGCCAGTGGTGAGCGGCCGCAATCAGCCGCTGGAGCCCTTCGGGTGTCACGACTGAGCGTCCGTTCCAAGGTGGTGAAGAGTCATTCGCAGTCTCAAACCCCATGACCTCTCACGCTTCGCTGTCGTATTTGCAACTCCAGCGTTGGCAGCTATGCAGATGAAGTTTCGCCGTGTGTATTCATCACGGCATGAAATCATTGAACTCGGTCTACTGGTCGCAGTAGTTGTCGCCCAGGGCGTCGGTATCAATCCGTGCTGCCGAGCAGCGCGGCGTCGAGCAACTCCACCCAGTGTTTCACCGGCGTTGCCGTACCACTTTGCAGGTGCGTGATGCAGCCGATGTTGGCCGACACTATTTTCTCCGGTCTCAACTCGCTCAAGTGTGCCAGCTTGCGGTCGCGCAAGGGATACGCCACTTTCGGGTGCAGCACAGAATAGGTTCCGGCTGAGCCACAGCACAAGTTTGATTCGGTGCGCGTGGTCCGGATGTCAAAGCCCAACGCCCCCAGATAGCGTTCGACGCCGCCGCGCAGCTTCAGCCCATGCTGCAGCGAGCAGGGCGGGTGATAGGCCACGCGCGTCTTGTCCATGCGCAGTTTCCCCTGCAGCTTTTGCGCCAGTTCGGGCAGCCATTCGCTCAGGTCTCGCGTGAGGTCGGAGACGCGTTGCGCCTTTGCCGCGTAGGCGGGATCCTCGTGCAGCAAGTGGGCGTACTCCCTGACTGTGATGCCGCAGCCGGAGGCATTCATCATGATCGCCTCGATACCGCCCTCCACATAGGGCCACCAGGCGTCGATGTTGGCGCGCATTTCGTCCCGTCCGCCATCCTGGTCGTTCAAGTGAAACTTGACGGCGCCGCAACAACCCGCCTTGGCCGCGACCACAGTTTGAATGCCGACAGCGTCCAGCACGCGCGCGGTGGCGGCATTGATGTTGGGCATCATCGCCGGCTGCACGCAGCCTGCCAGCATCAGCACCTGGCGCGCGTGTTG
>CAILAY010000166.1 GCA_903832285.1 uncultured beta proteobacterium
GCATTGAGCGGTTAAGCCTGGCGACTCAGCACTCTTCGCTCGTGGCGCACGCCTTCCATGTGCACCCAGTCCACCACGTCACCGGCGGGTGTGTAGCCTTGCACAAGTTCGGCCAAACGGATGCGAAGCGCGGTGACGTCGTTGGCGGCCAGCGCCGCCGACAGCGAAGCCAGCCAATACTGCAAGGGTTCCCAGGGCAGAAAACCTTCGCGCGCTTTCATGATGCGCGCGTGTTGGGTGGGCTCGGGGTTGTCGCCGATCAGCAGTTCTTCGTAAAGCTTTTCGCCAGGGCGCAAACCGGTAACTTGCAATTCGATGTCGCCGTTGGGGTGGGCTTCGTCCTTCACGGTCATGCCTGACAGCTCGACCATGCGACGCGCCAAGTCGATGATGCGTACCGGCTCACCCATGTCCAGCAAAAACACATCGCCGCCATCGGCCATGGCGCCGGCCTGAATCACGAGCTGTGCGGCCTCCGGAATGGTCATGAAGTAGCGCGTGATGTCGGCGTGCGTGAGCGTGATGGGGCCGCCGTCTTTGATCTGTTTGCGAAACAGCGGCACCACGGAGCCCGAAGAGCCCAGCACATTGCCAAAGCGCACCATGGTAAAGCGCGTGTCCCACCCCTGTTCGGGCGACGCTGCCGCCATGGCCTGCAACACGATTTCTGCCACGCGCTTGCTCGCACCCATGACGTTGGTGGGGCGCACCGCCTTGTCGGTGCTGATGAGCACAAAATCGCTCACACCTTGTTCCGCGGCCACGGTTGCGGTGGTCAAGGTACCGATCACGTTGTTCTTCAGGCCTTCGGCCGGGTTGTGTTCCACCAGCGGCACATGTTTGTAGGCGGCCGTGTGGTAAACGGTATGCGGCTTCCAGGTGCGCATGATTTCACGCAAACGGTCTTCGTCGCACACTGAAGCCAGCAGGGGCAGCAAAGATACCTGCGGCATACCCTCAGCCGCCAGCAACTGCAGCAACTCTTGATGCACGGCGTAGAGCGCAAACTCGCTGCGCTCCAGCAGCAGCAATTTGGTGGGCGCGGCCTTGATGATTTGACGGCACAGCTCGCTGCCGATGGAGCCGCCAGCGCCAGTCACCAGCACCACTTTGCCGCTAATGTTCTTGCCCAGCAGCGTCGCATTGGGCGTCACGGCGTCACGCCCCAATAGGTCTTCAATATCGAGCTCGCGCAGGTCGCTCACGTGCACGCGGCCCTGGGCAAGATCCATCAACCCCGGCAGGGTGCGCACCGATACGCGGGCGCGCAGCGTTAGATCCAGAATCTCGTTGCGGCGCTGGCGGCTGACTGAGGGAATAGCCAAGAGCACGTCGCTGACATGCAGTTCCTTCACCCACCGATGCAACCCAGCGGGCGCATAGATGCGCAAGCCGTTGAGCACCTGGCCGTGCAAGCTGGAGTCGTCGTCGAGGTAACCCACGGCGCGCATCTCCATGCCGTTGGCAATGGCTGCGGCCAACTGGCGCCCGGCCGAGCCCGCACCGTAGATCAATACTTTGGGACGCGAGTTGCGCTGATGTTGATTGAGGAACAAACCACTCAGCAGGTAGCGCGCCGTGGCCCGCGAGCCGGCCATCGCCAGCAACAGCAACAGCGGTTGCAGCAGCCCCAAGGTGCGCGGTACACCGGGCAAGGCCAGCCAATACATCGCCAGCGCGTAAAGCACACCATAGCTGGCCACGGCCTTGATCACCACCATCAAGGCCGCCCACCCCGCATGCCGGAAAATAGCGCGGTATAAGCCGAA
>CAILAY010000167.1 GCA_903832285.1 uncultured beta proteobacterium
CGCCCATGAGCCCATAGGTGATGGCCAGACCGAGAGCCACCAGCAGCAGGATGGAACCCAGGCTGATGCCCGTGAACAATTGGCCCAGGCGTTCGCCCAGCATGAGCGACGATTCGACCGATCGCAGGGAGGTTTGAAGGGCGGTCTTGACGTCGCCTTCTGTCTCGATCTTGAGACGTTCCAGTAACAGCGTCTTGATGTTGGGGTTGCCGCTTTGTGCCAGCAAAGTGGCGGCTTTCAGGCGTTTACTCTGGTCTGGACTGTTGAGAAGCATCGCGGCGTGCAGCAAACCGAGTTGGTCTTTCAGTGCGGTCACGCTCTCGGTAGCGAGGGCCTTCTCGATCAGCGACAGGCGCGCATCGTCATTGCTGCCTTGCAGTTCGAGAATCGCTGCAGCGCGCACGGTCGGGTCTTTGGAAAACAGCTTGAGCGCGGCCAGAGCGTTGTCGAGTTCGCCGCGCATGCGGTTGTTGTTGGTGATATCGTCCAACGCTGAGGGAAGAGATAGGTCGTTACCCGTGACCGGGTCGTAGGCCTTGCCGTCCTTGAAGAGCACGAGCTGTTCGCCCGCGAGCTTGATGCTGTCGTCCGACAAGGCCTGGACAAAAGCTGCCGTGCGTTCGTCCGCCTTCGGCATGGCATGGTTCAAGGCCGCGATGCGCGCATCCGTGTCCCCGATCGCGATCGCCTTGGCTTCAACCGCGGTGAGTGCGTGGGCCTGTTCCCCCACGAACAGCGCGGCAAGGAATATGACAGATTGAAGCATCATGAAAGAACCTGTAGTGTGGGCACGGTGGTGGATGTCCACGCTGCAACTCCCGAAATGTCCTTTTGGGTGAAGAAAGGAAGGAGCGTCGCGAGCGGTCCGAGGTGGGGTTTGAAGCGCGGAGCCGTACACCTGTACGTCGAGCACTGGAAAACCCCAGATCGGACTGCGCAGTAGCTTCTTACTTTTTCACTGGCTCATCGGGTTTCGAAGCATTGCCTTCGATGTACGGAGACCAGGGTTTGGCCTTGACCGGGCCCGGTGTCTTCCATACCACGTTGAACTGGCCGTCCGCCTTGATTTCGCCGATGAACACCGACTTGTGCAAGTGGTGATTCTTCGGGTCCATCATTGAGGTGATGCCGCTGGGCGCCTTGAAGGTCTGGCCGGCCATGGCTGCGATCACCTTGTCGGTGTCGGTGCTGCCGGCTTTCTTAACGGCCTGAGCCCACATGTTGATGCCGATGTAGGTGGCCTCCATCGGGTCGTTTGTCAAAGGCTTGTCTGAGCCAGGCAGCTTCTTGGCCTTGGCGTAGGTCGACCACTTCTTGATGAACTCGTCGTTGGCTGGGCCCTTGATCGACATGAAGTAGTTCCATGCGGCCAGGTGTCCCACCAGGGGCTTGGTGTCCACGCCGCGCAGTTCTTCTTCACCCACGGAGAAGGCGACGACGGGAACGTCCTTGGCCTTCAGGCCGGCGTTGCCCAGTTCCTTGTAGAAAGGCACGTTGGAATCGCCGTTGATGGTGGAGACTACGGCGGTTTTGCCGCCGGCAGAAAACTTCTTGATGTCGGCGACGATGGTCTGATAGTCAGAGTGGCCGAATGGTGTGTACTTCTCGTCGATGTCCTTGTCGGCAACGCCTTTGCTCTTCAGGTAGGCGCGCAGGATCTTGTTGGTGGTGCGGGGGTAAACGTAGTCAGTGCCCAGCAGCACCCAGCGCTTGGCGCCGCCGCCGTCCTTGCTCATCAGGTAGTCGACTGCGGGGATAGCTTGCTGATTCGGAGCAGCGCCGGTGTAGAACACATTCTTGGACAGTTCTTCACCTTCGTACTGCACCGGATAGAACAGCAGACCGTTCATTTCTTCCACCACCGGCAGCACCGATTTACGCGACACGGAAGTCCAGCAACCGAAGATCACGGAGACCTTGTCCTGGCCCAGCAACTGCTTGGTCTTCTCGGCGAACAGCGGCCAGTTGGAGGCCGGGTCCACCACCACGGGCTCAAGCTGCTTGCCCAGCAAGCCACCCTTGGCGTTGATTTCGTCGATCGCCATCAGCACCGTGTCTTTCAACACGGTTTCGGAAATGGCCATGGTGCCTGACAGGCTGTGCAGAACTCCTACCTTGATCGTGTCTGCTGCCAGTGCTTGCGTGGCGAAAGTCAATGCGCCCGTTGCGACCGCTGCCGCAATGGCGATGGCCTTGAGATGTCCTCGACGATTCATCATGATGCTCCAGTAAAAGGTATGGGTTAGGCGAAATGGGCAGTTTGAAAACAAACCGCTGCAGGCGTTATTGCAAGCACCGTGCCAGCTTCGCTTGATGAACGCAGCAGCTACGCCAACCCAGGTCAGTCTTGGGCGATGCACCACAAGGGCGTCTGCTATTGCACCAATTCCAAGCGGATGCTCGTGTCGTGGCGGCTTCTCAAGCATCATCCCGGTGCATGCACCCATTGGTACCGTCGTTGCCGTATCGGCATGCAAGTTGCGAGACAATGCGCAAGACATCTCTCCCTTGATAGAAGACGCAAGCACACCATGGAACTCAGCCCCGCGTTCGACCGGCATTTGCGACCGCACGAGCTAATGACGCCAGCACGGAGTGAAACGATATGGAACTAACTCCTCGTGAAAAAGACAAGCTCTTGCTGTTCACCGCCGGCCTGCTGGCGGAGCGACGCAAGGCCCGCGGCCTGAAGCTCAACTACCCGGAGGCAGTGGCGCTCATCAGCGCGGCGGTGATGGAGGGTGCGCGTGACGGCAAGACCGTGGCGCAACTGATGAGCGCAGGAAGGACCATCCTGACCCGCGCCGATGTGATGGACGGCATCGCCGAAATGATTCCGGACATCCAGATCGAAGCCACTTTCCCCGACGGCACCAAGCTGGTGACCGTGCACCAACCTATCGTCTAAAAGTCAAATAGCATGATCCCTGGCGAACTCTTCACCGACGGTCCGGACCTCATCCTGAACCCTGGTCGGCGCACGCACACGCTGCTGGTGCAAAACACCGGTGACCGTCCAATCCAGGTCGGATCGCACTACCACTTTGCCGAGACCAATGGCGCGCTGCGATTCGATAGAGAAGCCGCACATGGCATGCGTTTGAACATTGCCTCGGGCTTGGCCGTGCGCTTCGAGCCGGGGCAGCAGCGCACGGTGGAACTGGTGGACTACGCGGGTGCGCGCCAGGTCTATGGGTTCAGGGGTTTGACGCAGGGAGTACTGTGATGGCAACGATAGGACGACGCGCCTATGCCGAGATCTTCGGCCCCACTGTGGGCGACCGCGTGCGGCTGGCAGATACGGATCTGATCGTCGAAGTTGAGGTCGACTACACGCTGCGCGCCGGCGAGGGCTTGACCGACGCCGCTGGAAACGCCATAGGCTACGGCGAGGAGGTCAAGTTCGGCGGCGGAAAAACCATACGCGATGGCATGGCGCAAAGCCAGCGCACGCGCGATGGATCCGGCACTGGCGCGCAGGCCGGTGGCGCTGTCGACACGGTGCTGACCAACGCACTCATCATCGACCACTGGGGCATCGTCAAGGCCGACATCGGTTTGAAGAGCGGGCGCATTGAGCGAATAGGCAAGGCCGGCAACCCCGACGTCCAGCCGGGGGTGGACATCGTCATCGGTCCTGGCACCGAAATCATCAGTTGTGAGGGGCTCATCGTTACGGCCGGCGGCGTCGACACGCACATCCACTTCATCTGCCCACAATTGATCGAAGAGGCGCTTACCAGCGGCGTCACCACCATGCTGGGCGGCGGCACCGGTCCGGCCACCGGCACCTTTGCCACCACCTGCACGCCCGGCGCCTGGAACATCGAACGCATGCTGCAGTCGGCAGACGCGTTCGCGATGAACCTGGGGTTCATGGGCAAGGGCAACGCGAGTCTGCCCGACGCGCTGCGCGAGCAGGTGAACGCCGGCGCGCTGGGACTCAAGCTGCACGAAGACTGGGGGACCACGCCCGCAGCCATCGACAACTGTTTGAACGTGGCCGAAGAGGCCGACATCCAGGTCGCGATCCACTCGGATACGCTGAACGAATCGGGCTTCGTGGAGAACACCGTCGCTGCCTTTAAGGGCCGGAGCATCCACACCTTCCACACCGAAGGTGCTGGCGGCGGCCACGCGCCCGACATCCTGAAGGTGGTGGGTGAACCCAACGTGCTGCCCAGTTCCACCAACCCCACGCGCCCCTACACCGTGAACACGCTGGACGAGCACGTGGACATGCTGATGGTGTGCCACCACCTGGACCCGGCCATCGCAGAGGATCTCGCCTTTGCCGAAAGCCGCATCCGCAAGGAAACCATCGCCGCCGAAGATATCCTGCACGACCTGGGTGCCATCAGCATGATGTCCAGCGACAGCCAGGCCATGGGCCGTGTCGGCGAAGTCATCATCCGCTCCTGGCAGACGGCGCACAAGATGAAGCAGCAGCGCGGCTCTTTGCCCGGCGACAGCGCGCGCCATGACAACTTCCGCGTGAAACGCTACATCGCCAAATACACCATCAACCCGGCACTGACGCACGGCATTGCGCACGAAGTCGGTAGCATCGAGCCCGGTAAATGGGCCGACCTGGTGCTCTGGAAACCGGCGTTCTTCGGCGTGAAGCCGGCGCTGATCCTGAAAGGCGGCTTCATCGCCATGGCGGCGATGGGCGACCCGAATGCCTCGATACCGACGCCGCAGCCGGTGCACTACCGCCCCATGTTCGGCGCCTTTGGCGGCGCCATTGCGCGCACCTCGCTCACCTTCGTTTCGCAGGCGGGTTTGAAAGCTGGCATCAGGGAAAAGTTTGGTCTGACCAAGACCTTGAGCACCGTGAAAAACATCCGCAGCGTGCGCAAGCAGCACATGGTGCACAACCACTATCTGCCGCAGATGGAGGTGGACGCCCAGACCTACGCCGTGCGCGCCGATGGTCAACTGCTGACCTGCGAGCCCGCCACCAGCCTGCCGATGGCACAACGCTATTTTCTTTTCTGATGTTGAAAACTTCCAAACTCATTCCCCAGGGCCAGGGCCTCGCTGCGGCGTTGGTCAAGCGCGCTGCCACGGTCGAACTCGAATGGGATCTGCGACAAAAAAGCCGGTTCGAGGCCAGCGACTCGCAGGGTCGCGTCATCGGCGTGTTCCTGGCGCGCGGCAGCGTGCTGCGCGGCGGCGATGTGCTGGTGGTCGAAGACGGCTCGCTCATCCGCGTCATCGCAGCGCCGCAAAAAGTGCTGCGCATCACTGCCTGCGCCGAGCACGGTAGCGCCTTTGATCTGACGCGCGCTGCCTATCACCTGGGCAACCGGCACGTGCCGATTGAACTCCAACCCGATCATCTGAAGATCGAGCCCGACCATGTGCTGGCCGACATGCTGCGCGCCATGCATCTGGCAGTGAACGAGGTGATGGAGGCGTTCGAACCCGAGAGCGGCGCCTATGCCTCGGGCGGTCATGCCCACGCCACAGCACACGAGCATTCACACAAGCCGACGATCAGCATCAAGACTGCCGAACCGGCGCACGTACACGGCCCGCATTGCAAGCACGATCACTGATGCGATCACGTCTGCAATCCGACCACAGCGCGCTGCCTGCGCCCAGCCTGCTGCAGTTGATGTGGCTGGCGTCTCCCGCGCTGCCTGTGGGCGGGTTTGCGTACTCGGAAGGGTTGGAGGCGGCGGTGGAAAGCGGCCTCGTCGATTCGGAAGCATCGGCCTCTGACTGGCTGGTGGATCAACTGCACTTGAGCCTGGCGCGCTCCGATCTCGCAGCACTCGCCAAGGCTATTGGCGCCTGGCGACGACGTGACATGGACCACGTGCGCGAGCTCAATCACTGGATGCTACAGACCCGAGAGAGCCAGGAGATGCGGGCACAAACCGCGCAGATGGGGCGTTCACTGATGGAATGGCTGCGCCATCACAACACCGCCAGCCCAGAAGACATCGAGGCCTGCGCGCAGATGCAGCCCACTTACCCTATCGCCTTTGCGCTGGCCGCCGCCGCCACCCAGGCCGGCGTGCGCGACGCGCTGCTGGCCTTCGCCTTCAGTTGGGCCGAGAACATGATGGCAGCCGCGATCAAATCTGTACCGTTGGGCCAAAGTGCGGGGCAGCGCATCCTGTCGCGTCTGGCCGATGAAATGCCTGCCGTGGTGGAGCAGGCCATGGGTCTGAAAGACAGCGCACGCCAGGCTTTCACGCCCATGCTGACGATCCTCAGTGCGCAACACGAAACCCAATACTCTCGACTCTTCCGATCCTGATCATGACGCAACTCCATCACATCCCCCATCGCACCAAAAAGCTTCCGCCCCTGCGCGTTGGCATCGGCGGGCCCGTTGGCTCCGGCAAAACCACTTTGCTGGAGATGCTGTGCAAGGCCATGCGCGACCGCTACGACCTGGTGGCGATCACCAACGACATCTACACCAAGGAAGACCAGCGTTTGCTCACGCTCAGCGGCGCGCTGCCGGCCGAGCGCATCATGGGCGTGGAGACGGGTGGTTGCCCGCACACTGCGATCCGCGAAGACGCGTCCATCAACCTCGAGGCCATCGACCGCATGCTGGTGGAGTTCCCCGATGCCGACATCGTCTTCATCGAGTCCGGCGGCGACAACCTGGCAGCCACCTTCAGCCCGGAGTTGAGCGACCTCACGCTGTATGTGATCGACGTGGCAGCTGGTGAAAAGATCCCGCGCAAGGGCGGCCCCGGCATCACCAAGAGCGATCTGCTCGTCATCAACAAGACCGACCTTGCGCCGCACGTCGGCGCCGACCTGGACGTGATGCGCACCGACACCCTCCGCATGCGCACTACGCCCCGTGGACTGCGCCCCTTTGTCATGACGAACCTGAAGACGCAAACGGGGCTGGCTGACGTGGTGGCATTCATCGAACGACAGGGAATGCTGGTGGCAGAGCAAGCGTGAACGGAACGCCGCCCCGACCTTTGTCTCGAAGTGGGCGACTGCCGTTGCGCAGGTCATGCCGCAGGCGCAGGCCGCCAAGCTCCGCGCCTCACAGAGGCGCTGCCAGAAGCAGATCGCGGAACTGCTCCAATTCGTCCTTGCCGACATCGGAGACGGCCCAGAAGCTCATGCCGTCGCGGGTCCAGTGAACGACCTGATATCCCTGTCGGCTCAGCGACTGTTCGCCGGCTATGCGGCGGCTCCGGGCCTCGGCGTCGGTTGGCAGCACGAACAGATCGATCACGTGCAGGCGGCGCGCGTAAACCAGCGCTGCGACCGGTCGGTGGTCCACATAGTCGACGCGCGCGCCGGTGAGCGAAAAGCCCTGGGCAGCTGTGTCCCGCACCGGTGGTGAGTAATCGAGCTTGCCAGCGAACCACGGTTTGACCGTGTGTTGATCCGACGAAGCGACGTCCGTCAGGCGTTGGGTCAGGCTGGCGCGCATGTGGCTGGACACGATGTTGTCGACCAGCAGGTCGCTGGCCGACGGCTGCAGCACCGTCAAGCCAACACTCCATGCCACCGCGCTGGCCGTCACCATGACGCTGCCCCAATTGAGCCAAGACCAGCCTGATCGCGGAGGCGACGGGCGAGTTGCGGCGTTCTCGGGCGCGTCCGGAAGTGCCGCCAGGATGCGCTGTTCCAGACCCGCAGGTGCCCGGTGCAGCGTGGCCGTGGCAGCAGTTGCGGCATGCATCGCCGCACCCAGTTGCAATTGGCTCTGACAGTCGTGGCAGTGCGCAAGATGTCGCTCAAGCTCCGCTGCATCGCGCGCGCCCAGTTCGTGGTCGATGTGGGCTGGCAGGCATGCCAGTGTGTCCTTACATTCCATGGTGAGCTCCCATTCCCATGTCGCGCAAGTGCATCAACATTAATTTTCGCGCGCGCGCCAGGCGTGACATGACGGTGCCGATCGGGATTGCTGCAACCAACGCAATCTCCTTGTAGGACATGTCTTCGAGCTCCCTCAAAACCAGCACCTCACGAAACTCGGTCGGCAATCGGTCCAGCGCCTGATCGATGCAACGCCGGTCCTGCGCACGGGCCAGAATGGCTTCGGCAGGGATGGAATCGTCCACGCCATGAAACTCCTCGTCAAACGGCACATCCTGGGCGAGGCCACGGTTTTCGCGCAGCCACGTGTAGCACACGTTGCGCACGATCGCCAGTATCCAGGGCCGGGCCTGATCGCCGCGAAAGCTGTCGAAAGAATGGTACGCGCGCAAAAACGCGTCCTGCACAATGTCCTGAGCGTTGATGTCGTCGCGCACCAGCCAGCGCGCCAGATTGTAGGCAGCGTCCAGGCAAGGTAAGACAAGGCCTTCGAAACGCCTGCGGGTGTTGGCATCAGTCACATCAAAAGAAAAGTTTGTTCTTGCCATACCGAAGCAATGCGGCTTTTATTCCCGAGGGCTATTCGTCGAAAAGAATTTTGCACGATCGGGAATAACTGCGGCGCCTTTGCAGTATTGCACGGTACCGACATTTCGGACGTACCAAGGAGCATGCGATGAAACAAGGAATCGACCGGCGAGACTTCCTGCAATTGGCGGGATTGGGTGGCGCCGTGTTCATGTCAGTGGCGGGCTGCGCCAGCACCACCGGCGCGCACCAGGACTTCTACTTTGTGCAGTTGTCCGACACCCATTGGGGTTTTGAAGGGCCACCCAACCCGGACGCCAAGGTGACGTTGAAGAAGGCCGTCGCTGCCGTCAACAGTCTGGCGCAAGCGCCCGACTTCGTGGTGTTTACCGGCGACCTGACCCACACCACCGACGACCCTGGGGTCCGTCGACAACGACTTGCGGAGTTTCGCGACATCATCGCCGGCCTGAAGGTGCGCAACATCCGGCTGATGCCGGGTGAACACGATGCGTCGCTGGATCGGGGTGCAGCCTACCAGGAGTTTTTCGGCGAGACGCACTATTCTTTCGACCACAAGGGAGTGCACTTCATCGCGCTCGACAACGTCTCCGACCCGGGGGCGCAGATCGGTGAGGCGCAACTGGCCTGGCTGGCGGCTGACTTGCAGCGTCAACCCAGAGACACCCGCATCGTCGTGTTCACGCATCGTCCCCTGTTCGATCTTTATCCCCAGTGGGACTGGGCCACCCGGGACGGCGCCAAGGCGGTTGACTTGCTGATGCCCTACGACAACGTGACCGTGTTCTACGGGCACATTCATCAGGAGCATCACCACATGACGGGCCACATTGCACACCATTCGGCCAAGTCGCTGATATTCCAATTGCCGGCCCCTGGCTCGCAGCCCAAGCGCACTCCGGCTACCTGGAACCCGGAGCAGCCCTACGCCGGCCTGGGCTATCGCAGCGTCGAAGCACAGGAGCACGGTGCCAAGTTCCTGGTGTCCGAAATGCCTGTGCCCAAGGCTTGATCCGGTGAACCGCAACCGACGACAATTTTCTCTGCGCGCCGTGGTATGGGTGACCGGTGCCGGGTTACTGGCGCGCATCGTGCACGCACAACTGGAACCCAGGGTCGTGCCGATTTCTGCCAAGCGATTCGAGTACACACCCAACATGATCGAACTGAAACAGGGGATCCCGGTACTGCTGGAACTGACCAGTGAGGACGTCGATATGGGATTCAGTCTGCCCGATTTCGGCCTCCGCGCTGACCTGCTGCCCGGCAAGGTCGTGCGCCTGCCGCTGCGGCCCGACAAAGTCGGCAAGTTCACATTCTTCTGCGACGTCTTTTGCGGTTCCGGGCATGAGGAGATGGACGGTGTGATGAACGTCGTTGCGTAGAACATGGCATTCCCATTCGAAGTACAGTGCGCTTGCGTTACAGTGCCAACCGCACTGCATCGCAAACTTGTCTTCATTCAGGAGTTGGCCCATGTTCATCCGTTCTTGCCTCGTCGCGATGTCACTGTTGATAGCATCGCTCGCGTCAGCCCAGGAAGCACCCACCTCCCGGCTGGATCAGGTGATGAAGAGCGGCAAATTGCGCGTTTGCACACCGGGCGACTACAAACCCTTCAGCCTGCTGCGTGCCGACGGCGCGTTTGAGGGGCTTGATGTCGATTTGTTGCAATCCGCGGCCAAGGCCCTGGGCGCGGAACTGGTTTTCGTGAAGTCCACCTGGCCGACATTGATGAAGGACTTCTTGGAGAAATGTGATGTCGGTGTGGGCGGCATATCGGTGTCGTTGGACCGGCAAAAGAGCGCCTTCTTTTCGACCGCCTACATGGTCAACGGCAAGGCACCGATCACACGGTGCGAAAACGTGGCCAAGTTCCAGACGGTGGCCGCCATCGACCGGCCCGAGGTGACGGTGATCGAGAATCCCGGCGGCAGCAATGAGCGCTTCGCACGCGCCAATTTCAAGCAGGCGAAGATCGTCATCTACAACGACAACACCACCATCTTCGACGAGCTTCTCAAGGGCCACGCCGACGTCATGATTTCCGAATCGGTGGAGACCCTGACGCAGGAAAAACTGCGTCCCGGGTTGTGCGCCGTGAACCCCAACAGCCCGCTGCAACATGGAGAAATGGCCTGGCTGCTGCCGCGCGGCGATGCCGTGTTCAAGGCATGGATCGACCAGTGGTTGCACCTGTCCAAGGCCAGCGGCGAATACGACCGCGTCGTCGCACACTGGTTGCGCTGAGTTTCACGATCAATCATGAACGCGTTCACTTCCCAACCTCTGCGCACGCTGGAGGACATTGTCCACTTCGAGCAGGAGATGCCGCTGGAGCAACGGGTCTCTGCACGCAGCGTGTTCGACCTGTTTGTGGCCAGCGCCCAGCGCTACCCCGAGCGCATCGCCCTGACCCTGGTCATGACCGGGGACGACGACGAGCAACCGCGCCGCGTGACCTATCGCGAGTTGCTGGGCCTGATCCGGCGCGCGGCCAATTTATTCCACCACCTGGCGGGACCGCGACCGGGCGTGGCCTACATGCTGCCAAGCCTGATCGAAACCCATGCCACGCTCTGGGGTGCCGAGACCGCGGGTTTTGCCGTCCCCATCAACTTTCTGCTGCAAGCCGAACATGTGGCCGATCTCATCCAAGCGTCTGGCGCATCTGTGCTGGTGGCGCTGGGGCCACACCCGCAGCTCGACATCTGGGAGAAGGCGCTCCAGGTGAAGGCGCTGCTGCCGCAGTTGCAACTGATCCGGGTCTCGCCGCCGTCTACTCCGGTCAGCGATGCGGCGCTGGATTTCCTGCCGGCGCTGATGCTCCAGCCTGACGATCATCTGGTTTTCGGCCAAGCCGGTTGCGATGATGATGTGGCTGCCTACTTCCACACCGGCGGCACCACCGGCGTGCCCAAGCTGGTGCAACACTCGCACCGCAATCAGATTACCGCCGCCTTTGGCGGTGTCGTGCTGATGCACATGGAAGCGGGCAACGTGGGACTCAACGGCTTCCCGCTTTTCCACGTGGCCGGCACCATCATCAACGGCCTGTCGCCGTTCATGTGCGGCGCCGAAGTGGTGATGCTCTCGCCCGCCGGATTTCGCAACCCCGCGATGGTTCGGCGCTATTGGAAACTGGTGCAACGTTATCGGGCCACACGGATCGGCGGCGTGCCCACGGTGGTGGGTGCACTGTGCGATGTGCCGCTGGATGGTGCCGATCTCTCCAGCGTGCAGACTGGCGGTTGCGGCGCGGCCTCGGTGCCGCGCGCCGTGGTGGAACGATTCGAGGAGCACACCGGCCGCCCGCTGCATGAAGTGCTGGGCATGACCGAAACCGCAGGCATCACCTGCATCGACCCCGCGCTGGGCCAGCGCACGCTGGGTTCGGTGGGCTTCAGACTGCCCTACACCCAGCTCGTCATCCGGCGCCTGAAGGCCGACGGATCACTGGGCGACGCCTGCGCTCCGCAGGAGATCGGCGTGCTGACGGTGAGCGGACCAACGGTGTCTCGCGGCTACCTCAACCCGGAGCAGAACAAGGGTGTGTTCGTGGACGGCATGCTCAACAGCGGCGACCTCGCCTACACCGACGCGGAGGGTCGCGTCTACATCGCTGGCCGCGCTAAGGACCTGATCATCCGCAGCGGTCACAACATCGACCCGCTGATGATCGAGGGTGTGATGAGCAAGCACCCCGCGGTCACGATGGCGGCAGCCGTGTCACAACCCGACAGCTACGCCGGCGAATTGCCGGTGTGCTACGTGAGTCTGCGCGAAGGCGCGGTGGTGACGCAGGCGGAACTTCACGCCTACGCCCAGGAGCACATCGCCGAACGCCCGGCCTGGCCCAAGCACTTCTACGTCATACCCGCCATTCCGCTTACCGGCGTGGGCAAGATCTTCAAACCCCAGTTGCGCGCCGACGCCACGCAAAGACTGGTGCAGCAGATGATTGAAGAGAAGTGGGGCACCGGGGTGGCTCGTGTCGAGGCCAGTGAGGGTGGCAAGCGCGGCATGCGTGTGCATGTCACATTGCCCCCAAACCTGGGTCATCTCAGGCCGCAGCTTGAAGCGGTCCTCGCCGACTACCTGTTTGAATTGACCATCGTTCTGGTGTGATCAGGTGTTGCCGCCCCGCCGGCCTAGCCAAGTCAGGTCACGCATACCGTCAACACCGGTTTGGCGGTGTCAAAACAGGTCCATGTGAAAGTCCTAAACCCGGTTCATAATGTGCGCTTTTGCGTCCCCCATCAACCACTCTTCAAAGGATTTGACATGACCGATTTGCAAAAACGCGCTCTCTTCAAAGTGGTGGCCTTGTCGGCCGTCGCGGCAGCCACTTTGGTCGCTTGCGGCAAGAAGGAAGAGGCGGCTCCCGCACCTGCACCCGCTGCCTCGGCCGCTGCGCCCAAGGCCGAACCCCTCAAGATTGCGTTTGCCTATGTCGGCCCGGTGGGAGATGGCGGCTGGACCTTTGCGCATGACAATGGCCGCAAGGCGCTGGAGAAGGAATTGGGCGACAAGATCAAGACCTCCTTTGTCGAGAGCGTGCCCGAGTCGGCCGACGCCGAACGTGTGATCCGCGACATGGTAGGTCAGGGCAACAAGCTGGTGTTCGGCACCACCTTCGGCTACATGGAGCCCATGCTCAAGGTGGCGGCCGACAACAAGGGTGTGAAGTTCGAACACGCCACCGGCTACAAGCAGGCAGAGAACATGCGCACCTACGACTCCCGCACCTATGAGGGCGCGTATTTGGCTGGCGTGATCGCGGGCAAGATGACCAAGAGCAACGTGCTCGGCATTGTGGCATCGGTTCCGATCCCCGAGGTGGTTCGCAACATCAACAGTTTCACCCTGGGTGCGCAGTCGAGCAACCCCAAGATCAAGACCAAGGTGGTGTGGGTGAACGAGTGGTTTAACCCGCCCAAGGAAACCGAAGCTGCGACTTCGCTCATCAACGGCGGCGCCGACGTGCTGTTCCAGAACACCGATTCGCCCGCCGTGCTCAAGACCGCGGAGAGCAAGGGCAAGCGCGCCTTCGGCTGGGATTCGGACATGACGGCCTATGGCCCCAAGGCCCATCTGGCGTCGGCCGTTATCAACTGGGGTCCGTACTACATCAAGGCGACCAAGGACGCGCTGGACGGCAAGTGGACTGGCGGCACAGCGTCCTGGTGGGGCGTGAAGGAAGGCGCGATTGACCTGGTGTCCATTGCTGAAGACGTTCCCGCAGAGACCAAGGCCAAGGTGGAAGAAGTGAAGAAAGGCCTGAAGGACGGCAGCTTCGTCATCTGGAAGGGTCCGATCACCGACAACACCGGCAAGGTTCAGGTGGCCAAGGACGCCGTTGCCGATGACAAGTTTCTGGGGGGACTGGGCTTCTATGTGAAGGGCGTTGAAGGCAAGATCCCTGGCGGCAAATAAGTCTGTAACTGACACGCAAGAGCCGCCTTTTGGCGGCTCTTTGCGTGGCACGCCGAGCAGTCCATGCTTCGTTTTCTCTTCACACGCTTCAGCCTGATCATTCCGACCTTCATCGGGATGACGCTGGTGGCGTTCTTTCTGATCCGGCTGGTGCCGGGTGATCCGGTGGAGACACTGGCGGGGGAACGGGGCATTGACGCGGCGCGGCATGCGTTGCTGCTCAAGGAGTATGGGTTGGATCGACCCATCATGGTGCAGTACGGGATCTACATCGCGCGTGTGCTGCAGGGCGATCTTGGCAATTCGGTGATCACGCATGAGCCCGTGCTGAGGGAATTTTTGGCACTGTTTCCGGCGACGATTGAACTGGCGACCTGCGCCATCTTGTTCGCCTTGATACTGGGA
This sequence comes from uncultured beta proteobacterium, assembly GCA_903832285.1. GTDB lineage: Bacteria > Pseudomonadota > Gammaproteobacteria > Burkholderiales > Burkholderiaceae_C > CAIKVZ01. Next base: position 14,206 of record CAILAY010000167.1, read on the forward strand.
ATTCCGGCGGGTATTCTGGCCGCGGTGAAGCGCAACTCGGTGCTGGACCACGGCGTGATGGGAGTCTCGCTCACCGGTTACTCCATGCCCATCTTCTGGTGGGGTCTGCTGCTGATCCTGTTGTTCTCGGTGCAACTCGATCTGACGCCGGTGTCGGGGCGCATTGCGGTCCAGTATTTCATTGAACCCGTCACCGGTTTCCTGTTGATTGACACTTTGCTCGCCGGTGACAAGGGCGCGTTCTGGTCGGCCGCCACACATCTGGTTCTGCCGACCATTGTTCTTGGCACCAATCCTCTTGCCGTGATCGCCCGCATGACAAGGTCGGCCATGCTGGAAGTTCTGGGCGAAGACTACATACGCACGGCACGTGCCAAGGGCTTGTCGAATCTGCGCGTGGTGGCACTGCATGCTTTTCGCAATGCGCTGATTCCGGTGGTGACCGTGATCGGTTTGCAGGTGGGTGTGCTGTTCACCGGCGCCATACTTACGGAGACCATATTCTCCTGGCCTGGCGTTGGCAAATGGATGATCGAGGCCATTGGTCGGCGCGACTATCCGGTGTTGCAGGGTGGCATGCTGCTGCTTGGTGGCATGGTGATGCTGGTGAACCTGTTGGTGGACGTGACCTACGGCGTCATCAACCCGCGTGTGCTGCACCAGAAATGACGAACTCCCACCTCACCGTCATGGCCGAGGCGCCGCATCCGCTACGGGAGTTCTGGGGCTATTTCAGCGCCAACAAGGGGGCGCTCGCCGGCCTGTGCGTGGTGGTCGCGGTGCTGCTGCTGGCCGCCTTTGCGCCATGGGTTGCTCCCTATGCACCGGACCTGACAAACAGTGCGGTTTTTCTCAAACCGCCCGCCTGGCAGACCGGTGGGTCGAGCGCATATTGGCTCGGGACCGACGCCATCGGCCGCGACATTTTGTCGCGCCTCATCCATGGCGCGAGGCTCTCGCTGGCGATCGGTCTGGCAGTCGTGGCGTTGTCGGTAATTATCGGCACCGTGCTCGGCCTGACGGCGGGTTATGTGCGCGGCGTCTACGAAATTGGTGTCATGCGCTGCATGGACATCATCCTGACCCTGCCCAGCCTGTTGCTGGCGATCGTGATTGTCGCCATCCTCGGCCCCGGGTTGATGAACGCCATGCTGGCGGTGTCGGTGGTGGTGCTGCCGCACTATGTACGCATCACCCGCGCAGCGGTCATCACCGAAGCGTCAAAAGACTACGTCACGGCCGCCCGCATGAACGGTGCCAGCCACTGGCGCCTGATGTTCAACGAAATCCTGCCCAACTGCATGGCGCCGCTGATCGTGCAGGCCTCGCTCGGCATTTCGACCGCGATTCTGGATGCGGCCGCACTGGGTTTTCTCGGCTTGGGCGCGCAGCCACCCGCATCCGAATGGGGCACGATGCTGGCCGATGCCCGCGAGTTCGTGATGCGCGCCTGGTGGGTGGTGACCTTCCCCGGTCTGGCGATTCTGATCACGGTGCTGGCCTTCAACCTGCTGGGCGACGGACTACGCGATGCGTTCGATCCGAAACTGAAACGCTGACGGCGATGTGGTTCTGGTCGCAGTTCGTGGTGCGTTGGTGCGCGGTGAAATGCTTCGTGGTTCGCGCCCGCCGAAGCCAGGCCACACGCCCGGCGCTCATACGCTTCGCTTTTTGAAATCGCGCCAAACGTGTGCCCCGACTCCGGCGGGAAGGTGTGATCAAATCGGATAAAGGCGAATTGCCGATTCTTCCTCTGAACTACGTTTTCTAGCCTTACCAATGTCCATTATCTTGTCCGAGTCGCGTGATTTACCTGAAGCGCAACTCGTGGCGCTTTACGCCGCGAACCACTGGTCGTCTGCAAAGAAGCCCGAAAAATTGCTGGCTGCGCTTCGCGATTCGCACACCGTGGTTTCGGCTTGGGAGGACGGCACGCTGGTCGGTTTGGGGAACGCTATTTCCGACGGGCATCTGGTTGTGTATTACCCGCATCTGCTGGTGCTGCCGTCACATCATGGCAAAGGAATCGGGGCTGCCATTGTCCAGAGACTCAAAGCGCGGTACGCCGATTTTCATCAACACATTCTTGTGTCCGACAGCCGAACCATCGGGTTTTATGGCAAGTGCGGTTTCGATGTCGCTGGAGCCACGCAGTCCATGTGGATATACAACGGTGACGATCACTGAATGGCGTCAATGGTCAAAAGTCTCAAAACCCCGAAATCACCGCATCCAGTGCGGCACTGATTTCGCTGGCTCTGTGCCGCAGCGATATGACTGGTTTCTTAAGCAAGCGCGCTGCGATGGGTGCCGCCAAGTGCGGCTGCAAGCTCAGCGTCTCGCCTGAAATTTCAACCACGGGGCACAGGTTGACCGGCAGTTTTCCGACATTCACGCCGACACGCGTCAGTGGCAGAACCAGACGTGTAGTCAGTTTATCGATGAGCCCGCTTTGTACGTCAATAACATAAGGCACGAATTCCCGAGCCCCTGGCTGCGGATTGATATAGACGTCGAACTGAGCCATCTAAGCTGGCTCCATCCACGACACTAGGCCATCGCACCACAAACCGTGCTTTTCGAAATGCTCGTTCTGGGCGTCAATCCACTCGCCGTAGGTCTCGTTGAAAACCCGCTTGCGTTGAGCCATCGTTTGGGATGTACGCGTGGATTGGAGGGCGCAAAATTCCTCGTACGACAAAATCACGGAATCAGGCTTGCCACCCTTTTCCACAATCACAGGCGCTGTTTTTGCTCGGGCGCAAAGCGAGCCAAATTGGTTTTTGGCCTCGGTGGCAGTAACGCGCATGGTGTATCCTTTCATAGTGTGTAGCCATTTTAGCCATTTGAAAGGACCGCTGCGCGCCTCAAAATCGAGCCGAGGCTGAGGCGCACGCTTGGCGTGATTTCAAAAAGCGAAGCATATGAGCGCCGGGCGTGTGCCTCGGCTTCGGCGGGCGCAGATCGTGGGCATACCCGGCGCATACAAATAGCAGGAGTGGGCGCGATTCTGAGCAAAAAAATGCGGCATGATGGCGGGTCGTTTTGACGAAAATATGTTTCCATGCCTTTGCTTGAAATCGAAAATCTGAGCGTCGCGTTTCCTTCAAAGAACGCGGTGCTGCAGGCTGTGGACGGCGTCAGCTTGTCGCTCGATGCGGGCGATGTGTTGGGTATCGTGGGTGAGTCGGGTTCGGGCAAGAGCGTGACCATGATGGCGCTGATGGGCCTGGTGTCGTACCCGGGCGTTGTCACCGCGGACAGGTTGCGCTTTGACGGTCACGACCTGCTGGCCTTGTCCAGCGCGCAGCGCAACAAGCTCATCGGCAAAGATGTGGCGATGATTTTCCAGGACCCGACGACCAGTTTGAATCCCTGCTTCACGGTTGGATTTCAACTGGCTGAGACACTCAAGCTGCATCTGGGCATGGACGGCAAGACCGCGCATCGGCGCTGCATCGAGTTGCTGGAGCAGGTAGGAATCCCCGCGCCCGAGAGTCGCCTCAAGGCTTATCCGCATCAGATGTCGGGCGGCATGAACCAGCGCGTGATGATCGCCATGGCTATTGCGTGTAACCCCAAACTGCTGATCGCGGACGAGCCCACGACCGCGCTGGACGTGACGATTCAAGCGCAGATTCTGGACCTGCTGCGCAGTCTGCAAAAGGAGCGCGGCATGGCGCTGGTGCTGATCACGCACAACATGGGTGTGGTGTCGGAGATGGCACAGCGGGTGGCCGTGATGTACGCGGGGCAGATCATGGAGGAGCGCCGCGCCCACGAACTGTTCGCCACACCACAGCACCCTTACACCGAGGCCCTGATGGCAGCGCTGCCCGAGCGCAGCGACGGTATGACTCGGCTGACCACCATACCGGGCATGGTTCCTGGCCTTTATGACCGGCCCAGCGGTTGCCTCTTTGCACCCCGCTGCGGCTACGCAGCCGACAGTTGCGGGCAAAGTCGGCCGACGTTGTGGCAGGGGCGGGTGCGCTGTCTCTTTCCGTTGGAGCAAGTGTCGTGAGCGGCGACGGGACGGCGGTTCTCGTCGCCAGGGATTTGCGCCAGGTCTACAAGATCAGTCGCGGCCCGTTGCGTGCGCCCGAACAGCTGCAGGCGGTGGACGGCGTGTCATTCACGGTGCGCCCGGGCGAGACCCTGGCGGTGGTGGGCGAGTCGGGTTGCGGCAAGTCCACACTGGCCCGCATGGCGTCGCTGATTGAGGCTCCCACTGCGGGCGAGCTGCTTCTTAACGGTGTGGACGTGGTTCAGGCTTCAGCGGCCGAACGACACGCGTTGCGCCATACCGTGCAACTGGTTTTCCAGAACCCTTACGGCTCCCTCAATCCGCGCAAGAAGATCGGCGCGATCCTGGAGGCGCCGTTGGAGATAAATACCTCGCTAAACGCAAGTGAGCGCAACGGGCAGGCGCGCGCCATGCTCGCTCTGGTGGGCTTGCGTGCCGAACACTACGACCGCTATCCGCACATGTTCTCCGGCGGGCAGCGCCAACGCATTGCAATTGCGCGCGCCCTCATGCTCAAGCCTTCCTTGATCGTGGCCGACGAGCCGGTATCGGCGCTGGATGTGTCGATCCAGGCGCAGGTTCTCAATCTTCTGGACGACCTGCAGCAGGAGTTGGGGCTGGCCTATCTTTTCATCTCGCACGATCTGGGCGTGGTACGCCATATCGCGCATGACGTGATGGTGATGTACCTCGGCCACGCGGTGGAACAGGGCAAGAAGAAGGCACTGTTCACGCATCCGCTTCATCCCTACACTCAGGCCCTGCTGGCGTCCACCCCAGGCATCGTGGGCAGCGGCCCCGGCAAGAAGCGTATTGTGCTCAAGGGCGAATTGCCTTCGCCCTTGCATCCGCCCAGTGGCTGCGTGTTTTCCACCCGCTGTCCCGAGGCGCTGGCACGGTGTCACGTGGAGCGTCCGGTGCTGCGCGAGCTGGCGGGTCGCAAGGTGGCATGCCATGAGGCCGAAAGATTTGTTCAACCGGTTGCATAGCAACCTTAACCCAGAGGAGTCAGAAAGTGATGCAATCCAATACACGCCCGGTTCGAAAACTGGGGAGCAAACGCGCGCTGATATGTGCCATGGCGCTGCCGGCGTTGCTGGCGTTGACGCCGGTCGCTGCCAAAACGCTGGTGTACTGCTCCGAGGGCAGCCCGGAGAATTTCTACCCCGGCATCAACACCACCGGTACGTCCTTCGACGCCAACTCGCAGATTTACAGCCGCCTGGTGGACTTCGAGCGCGGCGGCACGGCGGTGGTGCCAGGTCTGGCCGAACGCTGGACGATCTCCAAGGATGGCAAGGAATACACATTCTTCCTGCGCAAGGGCGTGAAGTGGCACAGCAACAAGAACTTCAAGCCCACGCGTGACATGAATGCCGACGACATCATCTTCGCGATCGAGCGCCAGTGGAAGGAGAGCAACCCCTATTTCAAGGTCACCAGTTCCAACCATTCGTACTTCAACGACATGGGCATGGACAAGCTCATCAAGTCAGTGGAAAAGATCAACGACCTGACCGTCAAGATCACGCTCAACAAGCCCGAGGCGCCGTTCCTCTCCGGCTGGGCCATGGAGTACGCTGGCGTGCAGTCCAAGGAATACGCCGACGCCATGCTGAAGGCGGGAACACCCGAGAAGATCGACCAGGAAGCCATTGGCACCGGCCCGTACATGCTGGTGCAATACCAGAAGGATGCACTGATCCGCTACAAGGCCTTCCCCGAGTATTACGCGGGCAAGGCCAAGATCGACGACCTGGTGTTTTCCATCACGCCCGATGCTTCGGTGCGTTGGGCCAAGCTGCAAAAAGGTGAGTGCCACGTGATGCCCTATCCGACTCCGGCGGACATTCCAGCGATGCGTGCTGATCCGAAGATTCAGATGCTTGAGCAGCCTGGACTGAATGTGGGTTACCTGGCCTACAACGTCACCAAGAAGCCGTTTGACGATGTGCGCGTACGCAAGGCCATCAACATGGCCATCAACAAGCAGGCGATCGTGGATGCGGTCTATCTGGGTACGGGTGTGGCGGCGATCAATCCGATTCCACCAACACAGTGGTCCTACAACAACTCCATCAAGGACGATGCCTTTGATCCGGCGGCGGCGAAGAAACTGCTGGTCGCTGCGGGTTTGCCCAACGGCTTCAGCACTGATCTGTGGGCCATGCCAGTGCAGCGCCCCTACAATCCGAACGCGAGGCGCATAGCGGAGTTAATGCAGGCTGATCTTGCCAAGATCGGCGTCACGGCCGAGATCAAGAGCTTCGAGTGGGGTGAGTACCGCAAGCGCATGCAAAACGGCGAACACCAGATGGGCATGTTGGGATGGACTGGGGACAACGGCGACCCGGACAACTTCTTGCACACCTTGCTGGGCTGCGACGCTGCCAAACCTGGTGGTGGCAACAGTGCCAAATGGTGTTACAAGCCCTTTGAAGACCTGGTGCAGAAAGCCAAGGTGAGCAGTGACCCGGCCGAGCGCAACAAGCTTTACATGCAGGCACAGGTGATCTTCAAGGAACAGGCGCCCTGGTTCACGATCGCCCACGCGGTGCAGATCGCGCCCGTGCGCAAGGAAGTGGTCGACTTCAAGCTCAGTCCCTTTGGCCGCCACAGCTTCTATGGCGTAGACATCAAGGAATGAGTGTCCGTCATTGCGAGGCCACGGGTCTCGCAATGACGAATTGGTTCCGGAGCGCACAGTGCAACACATCAAACCCATCGCTCCCGAGCGGCTGGCAGATTTTCTGCGGGCCATGCCCAAGGCGGAGTTGCACATCCACATCGAGGGTTCGCTCGAACCTGAATTGATCTTTGCACTGGCCGGGCGCAATGGTGTTGCGCTGCCCTATGCCGACGTTGAAGCGCTGCGCGCGGCCTATGCCTTCAGCAACCTGCAGAGTTTTCTGGACATCTACTACGCCGGCGCCAGCGTGTTGCTCAAGGAGCAGGACTTCTACGACATGGCGCGGACCTATCTGCGGCGCGCTGCCGCCGACAACGTGGTGCATGCGGAAATTTTCTTTGATCCGCAAACCCATACCGCGCGTGGCGTGGCCATGGACACCGTCATCAATGGCCTGCACCGTGCCTGTGTGGACGCACAAACCGAAAGCGGGATCAGCGCCGCACTCATCCTGTGCTTCCTGCGGCATTTGAGTGAAGAGGATGCGTTTGCCACATTGGAGCAGGCGCTGCCGCACCGCGACAAGTTCATAGGCGTGGGCCTGGATTCCAGCGAGTTGGGGCATCCACCGGAAAAATTTTCCAGGGTGTTTGCACGCTGCCGCGAATTGGGTTTTCACCGGGTCGCACATGCGGGCGAGGAAGGACCGCCAAGTTACATCTGGAGCGCGCTCGATGTGCTGCAGGTGGAGCGCATTGACCACGGCGTGCAGTGCGTGCAGGACGCACTGTTGATGCAGCGGCTGGCGCGTGAGCGCATCCCGCTGACGGTGTGCCCGCTCTCCAATCAGAAGCTGCGCGTGTTCCCGAATCTCGCCGATCACAACCTGGGACGCTTGCTGGACGCCGGTCTCGTGGCCACGGTCAACTCCGACGACCCGGCCTATTTTGGCGGCTACATCAACACCAACTTCGTCCAGACCTTTGCGGCCACGGGCTTGACACTGCAGCACGCCTATGCGCTGGCCCGAAACAGCTTTGAAGCCAGCTTCTGTGGGCCCGACAGGAAGAGCGGTTTCAGGGATCAGCTCGATCAGCTGCTGGAGGCATATCAGTAGCCGGCAGCGCGGGTTCCTGCCTGCAGTGGCCTGGTCGAGACCACAGGACCGTCGTCAACCAACCAGATTCTTGTACACGCCACAGCCCAGGAAGAGGTCATCGGTAAGCTGATGCATATAGGACATCTTGGTCTGCACCCGACCAGTGCTCGGGTTCGTGATGTCGTATTCCACCCAACCGGGTTCGCGCGTCGCCTGTGCCACGATGGCGCTCATCATGGCTTGCGCATGCACGCCGGGAATGTCTCGCGCATAGGTGCCGACCTTCGCGGGATTGCCGCCAAACGCGGCGTACCGGCTGCTGCGGTCAAAGACAAAAACATACATGTCGCGATCGAAAAATCCCTGTGCCGGATCTGTCAGCTCACGCAGGAAGGATTCCAGGGAGTGGCTTCGTTGGCGCAACGCCATGGCGCGTTCCACCAGGGTCCGCGCCTCTTCCGGTGATCCCTGCTGAAGCTTGAATCCCGCCACCGACTCCACCAGGGTCGAGGCCCTCGCTTCCAGATCGGCGGCCTGCGCCACCGCCTGCTCGACCATTTGGGCGTTGCGCTGGGTGATTTCATCGAGCTGGCGCACAGCGGTCGTGATCTCCATCAGTCCGGCGCTTTGCTCGTTGCTGGACGTGGATATCTCCGACATGTTGGCGGCGACATCTCGGATGCCTGAGATGATTTGTGACATGTTGCCGCCCGCGGCGCGGATCTTCTGCACACTGTCTGCCACCTGCGAAGACGAGGTGCCAATGAGTTGACGGATCTCCTTGGATGATTCGGCGGAACGCCGCGCCAGCGATCGGACCTCGGCCGCGACCACTGCAAACCCACGACCCGATTCGCCGGCACGCGCCGCCTCCACTGCGGCGTTCAGCGCCAGGATATTGGTCTGGAAAGCGATGCCGTCAATGACGCTGACGATTTCGTCCATGCGTTTGGCGCTGCCCTGAACCGCCTCCACGGCAGCGATGGCCTCGGCCATGATGGAGGCGCCCTGATCAGCGGCATCACGCACGCTCGAAGCCTGCGAGTCAGACTGGTGGGCGGCCTGCGCGTTGTGCTGCACCGTGGACGACAACTCATGCACGCTGGCGGCGGTCTGCTCCAGATTGGCAGCCTGCTGCTCGGTCCGGTCGGAGAGTTCGCGATTTCCCGCTGCCAGACTGGTGCCCGAATGCGCCACGAAAGCAGCGTTGCTGCGCACATTGGCGACCACATTCGAGAGGCTCTGCTGCATCACCTTGAGCTGTGCCATGAGGCTGGTGGTGTCGCCCGGAGCCAGTTCAGCGTGCACGCTGAGGTCACCCTGGGCAACTCTTTGCGCCATGACAACCGCATCATTTGGATCGCCGCCAAGCTGGCGGATGATGTTTCTGCTGAGCACAACGCCAGCCAGGGTGCTGACGCCGGACAGCACCAGCATCAGCACCAGATTGATGCGCGTCGCGCGCCGACCGTCGTCGGCCGCCTGGGTGGCCACGAGCTTGCTGGCGGCGGCGATACTGGCCATCGCCTCATTCAGCAGCCTGCTGGGTTCGCGGTCCATGCCCTTGACGGCGGCGTCGCCCACGGTGGGGTCGAACGCGGCAGCCTTGAAGGCGGCCAAGCCCCGGCGATAGTCTTCGCCCATCTTTGCATGGGCCTGGATGAATTTTTCCGCCAGCAACTTGCCTTCGCTCTGCGGCATGGCTGCGAGCAGCTTTGCCGTCTGCTCGGCGACGTCGTGCTCGTGCTGGGTGAAGGAGGCCCAATACTTCTCCAACTCTTTCGGATCCTTGCCGCGCAACAGCACGTTCTTCCATTCCTGAACCTGGGTCTTGAAGGAACTCGCGACCTCGGCGATGGCGCGTTCATTGTCGTTGCTGCTCTGGACCGTGGTCTCGTACAGCTTCAACGACTGATTCAGGCTGAACACGCCATACAGCGCCGCGACCAGCATCAATGCGACGGCGGCGCTAAAAGCCAGCGGCAATTTAAGATTGAGCTTCATGGTGCGGCTGCCATATCAATGACCAACGACGGCGTGTTGTGCATCAGTGTCCTTCCGGGTTCTTGGGGAGGCTTGTGCCCTGGTGTCCGGAGGTGACCTTCGGCGCGCCGAAGTTAGCACAAACCAACACCCGTGGATCATGGGGGTTTCCCGAAAGCATTCCGCTGGGGCCGATCCTGCGCGCAACTACAATGCAGCGACGGGCCTGCGGCTCATTCCATTCAAACCCCAAAGGATTCACCATGAGCACTCCCGTTCGCGCCTCCGAGACCCCATTTCCCGTTGCTGTTGAAGCTGGAAAAGATTACTACTGGTGCTCCTGCGGGCAAAGCAAGGCGCAGCCTTTCTGCGATGGTTCGCACAAGGGTGGCAGCTTCACGCCTCTCAAGTACAGCGCTACTGAAAGCAAGACGGTCTATTTTTGCGGCTGCAAGGCCAGCGCCAATCAGGCGCTGTGCGACGGTAGTCATAAGAACGCGGTCTGATGATCGCCGCCCGGATCGACCGGGGCCAACGAAAAGTTAACTGTTCTCGATCCGACTCGCCAGGGCCTTCGTGAAGGTGGCGGTGCTGGCGCTGCCACCCAGGTCGCCGGTGCGGACCTTGTCGATGTTGAGCGTTTCGTCGATGCCGCGGCGCAGGCGTTGCGCGAGGTCCGGCAACTTGCAGTGGTCAAGCATCATGGCCGAGGCCAGCATGATGGCGATGGGGTTGGCAATGCCCTTGCCCGCGATGTCTGGCGCCGAGCCGTGCACGGCCTCAAAGATAGCTGCGTCGGCGCCGATGTTCGCCCCTGGCGTCATGCCCAGTCCACCCACCAACCCCGCCACCAGGTCAGACAGGATGTCGCCGAACAGGTTGGTCGTGACGAGCATGTCGAACTGCCAGGGGTTGAGCACAAGTTTCATGGCGCAGGCGTCGATGATCACGGTGTCGAGCTCGAATTTCCCCCTGTACTTTCTCTCGTACAGCTCCAGACCCGTCTCCAAAAAGATGCCGGTCAGCGCCTTCATGATGTTGGCCTTGTGCACGATCGTGACCTTTTTGCGGCCAGTGGCAATCGCCTGCTCGAAGGCGAACTCCAGCAGGCGGCGACTGCCGGCGCGGGTGTTGATACCGGTGGCCATGGCGACGGCATGCGGGTCGCCGTCGATCGGGATGTAGGCCTCGTGCCCGATGTACAGGCCTTCCAGGTTTTCGCGCACCACCACCAGATCGATCTTGTCGAAGCGACCGCCCGGGATGATGGTGAGCGCGGGGCGCAGGTTGGCATAGAGTTGAAACTCTTCGCGCAGGCGCACGTTGGAGGAGCGGTAGCCGCCACCCGAAGGCGTTTCCAGCGGACCCTTGAGCGCCAGCCGTGTGCGGCGAATGCTGTCGAGCGTGGCTTGGGGCAGCGGGTCGCCCGCGGTCTTTATGCCGCCCATGCCGGCGATCTGGCGGTCCCAGACGAAGGGAGCACGTAACGCGTCCAGGACGGCCAAGGTGGCATCGACGATCTCGGCTCCGATGCCGTCGCCAGGAATCAGGGTGGCAGGAATGGGGGTGGACATGGTCAGGACTCTCACTGGAAGGGGAAGGTGCGCAGGTTAGCAGTGCTGCCTTGCTGCAACCTGAAAGGACACACTTGAATGACTCGGCCTGTTTCACAGCGTAAGCGTGAACCGGCGACAATCGCGTGCATGAACCGCATTCAAGATGTCGCCCTGTCCATGCTCGATCTGGTCGCCGTGCGCGAAGACGGCACAGTCGCCGACGCGCTGGCGATTTGCCTGCGCACCGCACAACATGCCGAAGCCTTGGGCTTCAAGCGCTACTGGCTGGCCGAGCACCACAACATGCCGGGGATTGCCAGCTCCGCCACTGCAGTGCTGGTCGGTTATGTCGCGGGCGGCACGAAAACAATTCGTGTCGGATCGGGCGGCGTGATGCTGCCCAACCACGCGCCGCTGGTGGTGGCCGAGGCATTCGGCACCTTGGCCGAGCTCTATCCGAATCGCATTGATCTGGGGCTGGGCCGCGCACCGGGAACCGACCGTTTGACGATGCGTGCCCTGCGCCGGGACCGGGTTGAGACCGAGGAGGATTTTCCGCATGACGTGGCCGAGTTGCAGCGATTGCTCGGGCCGGTGCAGCCGGAGCAGCGCCTGGTGGCCAATCCGGGCGCGGGCACGAACGTGCCGATCTGGTTGCTTGGTTCCAGCCTGTTTTCGGCACAGCTCGCCGCCGAGCGCGGTCTGCCCTACGCCTTCGCCTCGCACTTTGCGCCGCGCATGCTGATGCAGGCGCTCGATCTGTATCGCAGGCTGTTCCGGCCCTCGGCCACGCTGAGCAAACCTTACGTGATCATCGGCGTGCCGCTGATTGCCGCGCCCACCGACGACGAAGCGGACTTTCTGGCCAGCAGCACTTATCAGCGTGTGCTCGGCATCCTGCACGGAGAGCGTCGCTGTCTGCCGCCGCCAGTGGAAGATTTCCTGCCATCGCTGGCGCCGCAAGAGCGCGCGGCAATCGGCGACTTTCTGGCTGCTGCCGTGGTGGGTGGTCCGGACAAGGTGCGCGCGGGCCTCGCCGCCCTGGCTCGGGCGACCGAAGCCGATGAATTCATGTTGGTGTGCGACGTGTTCGATCCGCAGCTGCGCCTGCGCTCGCTCGAGATTGCGACTGCGGCACGTAGCGCCTAGGTTGCGACTGCGGCACGTAGCGCCTAGGTTGCGATGTGTCCCATGCGGCCCGCACGGTAATCGTTCATGGCTTGGCGAATTTCCGCCTCGCTGTTCATGACGAACGGCCCGTAACCCACGATCGGTTCGTTCAGTGGCGCACCGTTCAACAGCAGCAGCGTTGTCTCTTCCAATGTCTCGAACGCCAACTGATCACCCTCGCGCTCCATCACCGCCAACTCGGCTTCGCTGACAGTCTTTCCGCCGACTTGAATGGCGCCGCGCAGTACGAACAACGCCGTGGTGTGGCCCGCAGGCAGGGTGAGGTTCGCCACGCCCCGCGCCTGCAGACGCAGGTCCCATACGTTCATCGGGCTGAAGGTTCGCGCCGGCCCTTCGGCATCTTCGTATTGGCCGGCAATCACGCGCACCGTGCCCGCTCCCCCAGGCAGGGTGACCTGCGGAATCTGCGCGGCGCTGATGCTCTGATAGCCGGGCGGTGTCATCTTGTCCCGTGCCGGGAGATTGACCCAGAGCTGGATCATTTCGAAGGCACCGCCGCGCGCGGCGTAGGCCGCGCTGTGGAACTCTTCGTGCACGATGCCGGAGGCCGCGCTCATCCACTGCACATCGCCCGGGCCGATGGTGCCGCCCGCTCCGGTGGAATCGCGATGGCTCACTTCACCGGCATAGACGATGGAGACGGTCTCGAAACCGCGGTGCGGATGCTCACCCACACCGCGTCGCTGCTGCGTGGGTTCGAACCGGGTCGGACCGGCATAGTCCAGCATCAGGAACGGCGCCATTTGCTCGTGGATGTCGTTGTAGGAGAAGATGTTGCGCACCGGAAAACCGTCGCCCACCCAATGAGCTCCGTTGCTGCGTTTGATAAAGACAAGTTCTTTCATGATTCAGTTCAATATCAGACCATTTGAATTACGTAGACTCTGCACTCGATGGCGTCACTGTCCCACATTCGGGGTAGTTCTGCACACGCGACAAGGAATAGACCATGAGCCAACTTTTTTCCCCCTTTTCCGTCGGCCCCTTGCGGCTGAAGAACCGCATCGTGATCGCGCCCATGTGCCAGTATTCCGCGGTGGATGGCGAGGCCACGGATTGGCACCTGATGCACCTTGGCCAACTGGCGCTGTCGGGTGCCGGGCTGCTCATCATCGAGGCCACGGCGGTCGAACCCGAGGGCCGCATCTCGGCCGGCGACGTCGGCCTTTGGTCAGATGCCACCGAAGCCGCGCTCGCCAAGGTGCTGCAGTCGGTGCGCAAGCATTCAAACATGCCGATCGCGATCCAGCTCGCGCACGCGGGGCGCAAGGCCTCCAGCAACGTGCCATGGGAGGGCGCACAGTTGCAGACGGTGGAGCAAGGCGGCTGGTGGCCGATGGCGCCATCGGCGCTTGCGTACAGCGCAACCGAGCCGCCGCCGCAGGCGATGACGCAGGCCGATCTGCAGCGCGTGCGTCAGGCCTTTGCCAGCGCCGCTGCTCGCGCGCAGCGCCTGGGTCTGGACGCGATCGAGATCCACGCCGCCCACGGCTATCTGTTGCACGAGTTTCTCTCGCCACTGTCGAATGAACGCAGCGATGAGTATGGTGGAGCCCTGGAGAACCGCATGCGTTTCCCGCTGGAGGTATTTGACTCCGTGCGCGCGGCAGTGCCTGCCGGTATGGCGGTGGGCATCCGGGTGTCGGCCACGGATTGGGTCCAGGGCGGATGGGATGTCGATCAAACCGTGGCCTTCGGTCAGGCTTTGCGCGAACGGCGCTGCGACTACATCCACGTGTCCAGCGGCGGGTTGTCGCCATTGCAGAAGATTTCCCTGGGTCCGAATTACCAGGTGCCGCTGGCCGAGCGCGTGCGCCGAGACACGGGATTAACCACGATAGCCGTGGGGCTGATTACCGAGCCAGAGCAGGCTGAAGCCATCGTGACGCAGGGTCAGGCCGACCTGGTGGCGCTGGCGCGCGGCATGCTCTTTGATCCACGCTGGCCCTGGCACGCTGCCGCCAAACTGGGGGCGCAGGTGGAGGCACCGCCGCAATACTGGCGTTCGCAGCCGCGGGGCTTGAACAGCTTGTTTGGCGATATCACCATGGGCCAGCGCTGACGCCAGTCGTCGACGCCCGTGCACTTGAATGGCTACACTGGGTCATCTCAGAAACATCAATGCAAAGGCAGCCATGAAACTCGTCAACTGGCAACGTGATTGCAGCGCCGTTCTTTATCTTGCAACATTGGCGTCGGCACTGTTGTCGCTCCATGCCTGTGGGCTTGTGCCTGCGGATGAGCGAGTCGCATCGGCACCGGCGACGTTGAGCAAGGAACGGATTGCCGAGATCGTCGCCAGTGCGGACCGGACAGCGGCAGATCGCAGCAATGATGTCCGGCGCAAACCAGAGCAACTGCTGGCCTTCATTGGCATTCGTCCCGGCATCACGGCCTTGGACCTGAGTGCCGGCGGTGGTTATACGACGGAACTGCTGGCGCGCTCGGTTGGACCGACCGGGCGGGTGGTTGGGCAAAGTGCTCCGCCGCGCAGCGCTGACACGCCGCCGCGTCCGGCCGTGACACCCGAAGGGGATGCTCTGCGTTCGCCCTTGCCGCCGACCAACGTGCGGCGCACCTCGGCCCAGGCGCTGGCAGAGCGGGCGAAGAATGCGGGGTTGTCGAATATCACCTCCCTGGTGCAGAAGTTTGAAGATCCGCTACCGCCAGGGCTTGATCTGGTGACGCTGATGTTCAACTACCACGATCTGGGGCACATGGGTGTGGATCGCGCGCGCATGAATGCCGCCGTATTTGCCGCGCTCAAGCCGGGCGGCATCTATGTGATTGCCGATCACTCTGGCCGCGTCGGCACCGGCATCTCGGAGTCCGGCACACTGCATCGCATCGAAGAAAAGTTTTTGCGTAGTGAGGTGGAGGCAGCCGGTTTCAAACTCATCGAGCAGGCGGATTTCTTGCGCAATCCGTCGGACCCACGCGACAAGAACACGCCCGAGCCGCCACAGCCCAAAGATGAGTTCGTGCTGAAGTTTGCAAGGCCATAGGGGTCGGACATTCATGACTGCAGGGCGATTCCGCGAGCGGCACGTTATCTGGGCTGTTGCCGGAATCCTGATTGCGGTCATCATCGCCACGTCGATAGCTTCTGCCGTCTTCCTGCGCGAGCGGGAAATCGAAACCTGGCGTCGCCAGTTGTCCGTGCTGTCGCTGGTTTTGTCGGAACAGACCTACCAGACGATGTCGTCGTCCCAACTCGCCCTGGATAGTCTCGCCGAGCGCATCCAAGCCCTGGGCATTGAGAGCGACGCAGAACTGCGTGCCAAGGTGGGCACCGAAGCCATGCGCCGTGTTTTGAGTGACAAGGTCAGCGTGTTACCCCAACTCGATGTCGCCACCATCGTTGACGCGAGCGGGGAAATCATCAACTTCAGCCGTTCATTTCCCGCCCCTGCGATTAACGTGGCCGAGCGTGACTTTTTTCAGGCCCAACGAGACGACTCCGACATCGGCCTGTTCGTCGGTCTATCCGTGAAAAGCAAGGTGAATGGCCAATGGGTCTTCTTTCTCAGTCGCCGACTGAACGATTCGCGCGGACGCTTCATGGGTCTGGTTCTGGTGGGCATTTCGGTCGAGAAATTCATGAATTTTTATGCCCGCCTGGGGGCCGATCTGGGAGAAGGCGCGGCCATATCACTTTATCGAAGTGACTTCTCGGTGCTGACGCGGTGGCCGCCGTCAGATGAAATCATTGGCAAGAAGAACCTCACCGGCTCGTCCCACCTCGTGGTCGAAGAGATGAAGAAGACGGACGACGTCATCTTTACATCGGTCCCGCGATTCTCGAGCTGGGGTCTGCCGACCGTCCGCATGGCAGCGGTGCGAGTCGTGGACAAATTTCCGCTCATCATCAATCTGACCGTCACCGAAGAATATCTGCTGGCGAATTGGCGCCGCACGACCCGGCAAATCGTGGCGCTCGCGGCAGGAAGCACCATCGCCCTGCTGGTGGCCGCGATCTTCCTCTTGCGCATCGCGCGTCAGCGCTCACACAGTACCGCCATGCTGCGCGACCTTGCGGATCAGGTTCCGGGGATGCTGTTTCAATTTCAGTTGTTCCCTGACGGGCGCACCTTGTTTCCGTACGTTAATCCACGATTCCTCGCATGGTATGGCCTGCAACCGGACCAACCTGAAATTGATGGCAGATTGCTGTTTGCTCAGCAGCACCCGGAGGACGCGGACAGACTGCGTGCCTCCATTCAGGAGTCGGCTCGAACGCTGAATCCCTGGCACGAGGAATATAGATTGGTTTCTGCCGACGGCGATATTCGTTGGCGCCGCGGCGATGCGCAGCCCGAGCGACTACCCGATGGCAGCACACTTTGGCATGGCTATATTGCCGACATTTCTGCGGAAAAGAAGGCGGAAGAAAGACTGCACCTTGCGGCCGGCGTCTTTACCCATGCGCGCGAGGGGATCACGATCACCTCGGCCGACGGCGCGATCATTGATGTGAACGATGCATTCACGCGTATCACGGGCTACAGCCGTGACGAAGTGTTGGGACGCAATCCACGGCTGCTCAGCTCCGGGCGACAGAGCAAGGAGTTCTACGTCAACCTGTGGCGTGACCTGACAGAGAAGGGCTACTGGTACGGCGAAATCTGGAATCGGCGCAAGAACGGCGAAACTTACCCGGAGATGCAAACCATCAGCGCGGTGCGCGATGACAACGGGGATATCCGCCACTACCTGGCGCTGTTTACCGACATCAGCGCCATCAAGGAGCACCAAAATCAGCTGGAGTACATGGCTCATTTTGATGCCCTGACCGGACTGCCCAACCGGGTCCTGATGGCAGACCGCCTGCAACAGGGGATGGCCCATTCGCAACGGCGTTCGCAGCTGCTCGCCGTGGTCTATCTCGACCTCGATGGTTTCAAGACCGTGAATGACAACCACGGTCACGAAGTGGGCGACCAGCTGCTGATTGCACTGTCGGGGCGCATGAAACAGACCCTGCGCGAGGGTGACACGTTGGCGCGCATGGGCGGCGATGAGTTTGTTGCGGTACTGGTCGATCTGGCGGATGTCGCCGCCAGCGTGCCCATGCTGGAGCGCTTGCTCGCAGCCGCAGCGTCTCCGGTGGTGGTGAGCGAACTTGTGCTTCAGGTTTCGGCCACTCTGGGAGTCGCTTTTTACCCGCAGGCGCAGGAGGTGGATGCGGATCAATTGTTGCGCCAGTCCGACCAGGCCATGTACCAGGCCAAGTTGGCCGGCAAGAACCGCTATCACCTGTTTGACGCTGAACATGACAGCAGTGTCAGAGGTCACCACGAAAGTTTGGAGAACATTCGCCGGGCGCTGGTGGAACGTGAATTTGTGCTGTATTTTCAGCCCAAGGTGAACATGCGTAGCGGCAAGGTCATCGGGGCAGAAGCGCTCATCCGCTGGCAGCATCCGCAAAGAGGTCTGCTGTTGCCGGGTGTGTTCCTGGCAGTGGTTGAAGATCATCCATTGGCTATTGAAATCGGCGAATGGGTGATCGGCTCTGCGCTGACACAGATGGCACAGTGGCGCAAGGCCGGTCTGGATATTCCGGTGAGTGTCAATGTCGGGGCGCGACAGCTCCAGCAGGCCGACTTTGTGGAGCGATTGCGGGTCATTTTGCTGGCGCACCCGCAGGTCAGGCCGGGTGACCTCGAACTGGAGGTGCTGGAAACCAGCGCGCTGGAAGACGTGGCCCAGATCTCACAGGTGATCCAGGCGTGCAGCGAGCTTGGCGTGAGCTTTGCACTGGATGACTTTGGCACCGGGTATTCCTCGCTGAGCTACCTGAAACGGCTGCCCGTCGCCTTGCTCAAGATCGATCAGAGTTTCGTGCGGGACATGCTGGATAACCTGGACGACCTGGCCATTCTGGAGGGCGTCATCGGTCTGGCTGCGGCTTTTCGTCGTCGGGTCATCGCCGAGGGTGTGGAGACGGTGGAGCATGGTGCCTTGCTGCTGCAACTCGGTTGTGAACTGGCGCAGGGCTACGGCATTGCGCGGCCCATGCCGGCCCAAGAAATACCACCCTGGTCAGCGGCATGGCGGCCAGATGCTGCCTGGGTCAACGCGCCGCGCGCGAGTCGCGACGACTTGCCGCTGGTCTATGCGGCAGTCGAGCATCGCGCCTGGAGCGTGAGCATCGCCAGCTACCTGAGGGGCGAGCGGGCGACGGCAGCACGGCTGGATCAGGACCAATGCCGACTCGGATTGTGGCTCAACGGCGAAGGTCTTGCCCGCTTTGGAGCGCAGCCAGGCTTCGAGGCTATCGCTCCCTTGCACAGTCAGGTGCACGCCTTGGCCGCGGAGCTATGCGAACTTCAGACGCGAGGCGGCACACAGCAGGCGCTGGCGCGTCTGGGCGAACTCCAGGGACTGCGGGACAACTTGCTCGAACGCCTTCAGGTCTTGATGCACGGGGACCTGCGCAACTGACTTCAACGTGCCGCGTGCAGCGCAGCACGCAGCGTCTCAACTTCCTCCAGCAATTGCAGCACCAGCGCCGCACCGGCAAGGTTCACGCCGAGGTCGCGCTGCAGGCGCAGTGCGACCCGGGCGTGCTCCACATGGATACCGCTGAAACGCCAGCTTGTGGGCGCTTTCCCTACAGGCTGCAGCATGCCTTCCTCCACCATTTCCATGATGAAGGCGGCCTGCGCTGCACAGGCCCGGCAAAGTTCGTCCAGCGTCAGCGCCGCATGCTCATCCAGCAATTGCACTTCGGCCGGATTTGTCTGTTGGATGTTGCTCATTTGGATCCTCCCAGGTGGGCGCGGGGTTCGAAGTCTTTGAACTGTGCCGCCAGTTCGCGATAGGCGCCCAGTTCGACCTCAGTGGCAGCCGCAGGCAAAACAATTTGCAGCACGAAGTAGAAGTCGCCGGGTGTGGTGGCCGGCAGTCCCCGTCCCTTGAGGCGAAGCTTGCGCCCTGTATTCGAATTGGCCGGAACGGTCAATGCCACCTTGCCGGTGGGCGTGGGTACTTCGATCTCTGCGCCCAGTGCGGCTTCCCACGGAGATACGGGAAGGTCCAGATACACGTCGTGCCGGTCCACGCGGTAAGGCGCATGGGGCAGGAACTCGACCTCCAGATACAGATCGCCCGACGGGCCGTCGCCCATGCCGGCGCCGCCTTGACCGGCCAGACGGATCTGCTGCCCGGCGCGCACGCCGCGCGGAACCTTGAAGCTGATGTGGTGTTCGCGCTTCGAGACCTGTCCCTGTGTATCGACCTGCGGCACGTGTAGCGTGAGCTCTTTTTGGGCTCCCTGATAAGCGTCCTCCAGGTCAATCTGGATCTTGGCGTGATGGTCCTCGCCTTGGGCGTGGAACGGCTGCGAGCGCTGGCTGCGCGAGGGCGGCCCCCCATGTTCGCGCCCGAACAGCGAGTCGAAGAAGTCGCTGAACTTCGCCGCTTCGGCCTCGCTGATACCGCCGCCCGCCTGCTCGGCGCGTGTGCCCCAGTCGGGCGGAGGCTGGAAGTCCTGTCCTGACTTCCAGTTGGCACCAAGCTGATCGTAAGCGCCCCGCTTTTGCGGGTCTTTCAGCACGGCGTAAGCCTCCCCTATTTCCTTGAAGCGGACCTCTGCGTCCTTGGCCTTGCTCACGTCCGGATGGTGTTTGCGCGCAAGTTGCCGGTAGGCGCGTTTGATCTGGTCGGGCGTGGCGTCCCGCGCCACACCCATGACCTCGTAGTAATCCTTGAATTGCATAAATCCCCCGTTTCAATGCGCGCGCCGAACGCCGGACATCCAACCCCGCACGCAAAGGCGAGACCGCGGGTTGACCGGTGAAATTTACGCCGCAGCGAGGGCAGCATGCTGCGCTAGATCAGCAAATCACGCCAACTTTCATGCTTCGCCCGCGACACGCTCCGAGTCATGAAAGTCAGTTCTTTCACTTGAAGGATTGGATCGCCGCGTCGATGGCAGCCGCCGTTTCATGCGGCGCCTCCATCGGGAACAGATGCGAGCCCGCCAGCATCGTGATGCGGCCCCGGGCCAGCTTGCGCGTCAGGGACATGCCTGCGCGCTTCATCTCCTGCGATTCCGTGCCGCCAATGAAGGCCACGGAACTCTGCAGCGGATGGGCGCGCAACCATCTTTCCAGGTTGTGGGGGAGGGTGTTGTAGAGGGTCGACTCCACGGCCCGGTCGAAGCTCAAAACACGTTGTCCTGCCACGTTGATCGTGCCGTGGCCAATGTAGTCCTGCAGCACCTGAGGGGCCCACCGCGCAAAGATTTTCTTGCGCTGGAAGTGCGCCAGGGCCTGCTGCTCGCTGTCCCAGTGCTGGCGTCGCTTGCGGCTCACTGCGCTGGGCGACAGGGAACCCATCAGGCCGCTGTGCTTGAGCAGCGCCAGCGTGTTGGCCCGCCAGCCACCCAGCAACGGCGCATCGAGCAGGACCACGCCGCGTGCCAGAGTCGGGTGGCGCGCCGCCACCATGAGGCTCAAAAAGCCGCCCATGGAGTGACCCACAAACATCGCCGGTGCGCCGTGCGCTGCGACTTGCAGATGCGCAAACTCAGCCAGTTGCTGCACCAGGTTCGGCCAGTTGTTGGTGACCGGAAAGCGTGGGTCGTGGCCCAGCTTTTCGAGTGCACACACGGTATGGCCGAGCGCACGCAGACTGCGAAACAGCACGCCATAGGTGCTGGCAGGAAAGCTGTTGGCGTGGGAAAAGATGATGAGCGGCATAGGAGATATTGGTCAGTTGGAGTCTGTCACGCGAGAAACATCCAACCTCCCGGTATTGGTTGAGGACAGAGCAGTGTTATTGGGGTCAGACACCAATTTCGCTGCAGCGCGTTGCGCCGAACCCGAAGGGCGAGCCACAGGCTCGGCGAATTTGGGCTCTGACCCCAATAACACCTGTCCCGCAAGTATTCAGGTTTTCAGATTAACTTTTCTTCGGGCGTGGTGATCTTCTTCAGGGCCTTGCTTCGGCCGGACGCGGCCTTGAGCGGGATCTCGGTGTGGCCGCCGTCCCAGACCGGGTCTTCAATGCTGTCGAACACTTGACGCAGCTTCACGCCCCAGGTCGCGTGGAGCATGCGAAAGTAGGGGTTGTTCTCATCGATGCAGACGATCTTGTCGGTGCGGAACTGATCCGCTTCGTACACCACCAGGTCCAGCGGCAGGCCCACCGAAAGGTTGGATTTGAGCGTGGAGTCCATCGACACCAGCGCGCATTTGGCGGCTTCGTCCAGTGGCATCTCGGGGGTGATGACGCGGTCCAGAACGGGCTTGCCGTACTTGGATTCGCCCACCTGGAAGTAGGGCGTTTCGGGCGTCGCCTCAATGAAGTTGCCGGCCGAGTAGACCTGGAACAGGCGCATGCCCTCGCCCTTGATCTGGCCGCCGAAAATGAGCGACACATTGAACTCCACACCTGCTGCCTTGAGCGACACCCCGTCGCGCTCGTAGACGTGGCGAATGGCCGAGCCCAGCACCCGCGCCGCATCGAACATGCTTTTCGCGTTCCAGATCGTGATGGGTTCGCTGTCGGGGTGTTCCTTGAGCTGCTCCACCTGCAATATTTCGCGCACCGACTGGGACACGCTCAGATTGCCTGCAGAGAGCAATACCATGAAGCGGTCGTCCGGTTTTTCATAGACGATCATCTTGCGAAACGTGTTGATCTGATCGAGTCCGGCGTTGGTGCGCGAGTCGGACAGGAACACCAGTCCGGCATGGAGTTTGATGGCGACGCAATAGGTCATGGGAAATCTCAAAGCTGAATGGGCAAATGTTAACGTCAAAGCCGGCGCACGCCCGGTTGGCGAATATAGTGCGCATCGGGAACTGAAGGAATCTGCATGCGAACCGCTGTCATCGACCGTGAATTGGACACCGCCCGCCATCAGGGCGCGGTGCGTGACATCATCATTCCGCCCTGTCCGGAGTTGCTGAACGAGCTGCGCGCCCAGGTGCATCTGGTCGACCCTGAGCCAGGTGAAATCGCGCGCATTGCCAGTGGTGATGTGGCCATGGCTGCCGCCCTGATGCGCTGGGTGAACAGTCCGCTTTACAGCCGGGCGCGACCGGCGCAAACCGTGGCGCAGGCCATAGCCATGCTGGGGGTGCGTCCCGCGATGCAGCTGCTGACCGGATTTCTGACAAGACACAGCATCCAGGTTAATTCGCCCTTGCTGGAGCACTTCTGGGAATCAAGCACACGACGCGCCATGGCCACCGCGCATATCGCGCGCCAACTCTATTCCGTGGACGTCGATCTGGCGCACAGCTTCGGACTTTTTTGCCATGTCGGTTTGCCAATCATGATGCAGGGTGTGCGTGGCTACTCGGGAACCTTGACCGAAGCGATGGCGCGACAGGATCGCAGTTTCACTGAAACCGAGAACCTTGCACACCGCACTGACCATGCGGTGGTGGGCGCGATTGTGGCGCGAACCTGGC
The DNA here is from genome assembly GCA_903832285.1 of uncultured beta proteobacterium. Classification (GTDB taxonomy): domain Bacteria; phylum Pseudomonadota; class Gammaproteobacteria; order Burkholderiales; family Burkholderiaceae_C; genus CAIKVZ01. The sequence continues at coordinate 37,118 of CAILAY010000167.1, forward strand.
GCTTCCCCGCCGTCCTGACCCATGCCGTGCGACTGCACCACGATTTCACGGTGCTGGGCGACAAGAGTGTCACGACGGACGTGCGTACCCTGGTGGCGGCCGGCCTGGTAGCCGATTATCTGGTGCAGGATTTCGAAGGGCTGGATGAACCCAAGGAGTGGCGGCTGTTCGGTTCGCAGTGTCTGACGCATTTGCAGGTGAAGGAGTCCGAATTGGCGCACTGGGCCGATGCTCTGGCGCCGGCCTTTGAAGCAGCGGCCGTCGCTTAGGGCTGGCGTGCGGCCGCCACGGCATGCCCGAGATCGAGCACGGCCATGGCGTAGTAACTGCTCCAGTTGTAGCGTGTTATGGCATAGAAGTTCTCTGTCCCCGCCACATAAGTGGGTGCATTTCCCTCCAGCAGCGGGTCGCCGTTTTGCAGTTCGATCAGCGCCAGCGGACCCTTGTGCTGCAGCGCATCGCCCTCCAGCACGGCGCCTTTGGCCTGGAAGCTGGCAACGCTGAAGGTCGGCAGGATGTCGGGCGCAAGCAGGGCGTCCAGGTCCAGGGTGGCAGTGTCAAAGCGCACCGCGTAATAGGCAGGCATGCCGCTTTGCCAGTTGAAGATCCGGAAGTAATTGGCCACCGATCCGATCACATCGACTGCGCTGTTGACCAGATCTGTCTTGCCATCACCATCGAAATCCACCGCGTATTTGAGCCAGCTCGAAGGCATGAATTGCGCCAGACCCATGGCGCCGTCATAGCTGCCCTTTTGTGTCGCTGGATCGGTACCCGCGTACCGGTTCAACAGCAGGAATTGCTCCAGTTCAGACTTGAAGTAGGCACCGCGTTCCTGCGCCCGCGGATGCGTTTTTGGGAAATCGAAAGCCAGCGTGGCGAGCGCATCGAGCACGCGGTAGGTGCCGGTCTGTTGGCCGTAAAAGGTTTCCACACCGATGACGCCGACGATGACTTCGGCCGGAACACCGTAATCCCGTTCGGCCCGTTCCAGCGCGTCGGCGTGTCGCTGCCAGAATTTGACGCCGGCCTGGATGCGCAGCGGTTCGATAAAGCGGTCGCGATAAGCGCGCCAGTTCTTCGCAACGCCGGGCGGGGGTGGCGCAATGAGCTTGACCACGGAGGGAATGTAATGCGCCCTTCCCACGACTTTGCGCACCCAGCGCCGATCCAGTCCGTGGCGCTGCGCCATGTCGGTTGTCTGCGCCATCACATCGGCGCGGTGCGCGTAGGCCGGGCCCACCGCGGGCGTGTGGCTCGTGTGCCCTGCTGTGGGAACACCGGCGCCTGCGCCGCAAGAACACAAGACGCAACCCAGGGCAAACAGCACGGCAGCGGACAGACGCGAAAGAAGATTCATGTGAAGGACCAGGAAAGTTGCCGGAATTCGCGGCGAAGTTGTGCCAGCGTGCGGCGCGCGTGCTGCGGATCGACACGGGCGTAGCGTTGCGCCTCAAGGCGCAGCAGCCAGGCGCGTTCTGCAGCGCTGGCTTGGGTGCCGTAGTGCTGTTGCAGCAACGCGGCCATGCGCCGCGGCGGCGCGTTCAGCGGCAGCACCAGACCGGCGCGCAGGGCGCGCGAGCGCGTGCGCTGCAGCAGCCGCAGCCAGGGGTCGCTTTGACGGCGCTCCCACAGCGTCCAGACAGCGCCGCTCAGGGCCACGGTCACCAGCAGCGCGGCCAGCACCAGCACCAGGTCTTCCCAACGCGGGGAAGAAAAGCCGATGTTCCTCAGCAGGTTGAGCTGGCGGCTTTGGCTGTAGTCCAGAACCCACTGGTTCCAACTGTTGTTCATCGCCTCCCAGGTGGCGCGCAGCCGTGCCAGGGTGTCCGGGCTGACCGGTCCGAACACGCTGTTGAAGGCGCTGACAACCAGTCCCGCGGGTGCTTGCAGCCGCTGCGGTGAGCCGACGCGCGCGGGAGAAACTGCGCCGGTGGGATCGACGCGAACCCAACCCCGACCCTCGTACCAGACTTCGGTCCAGGCGTGGGCATCGCTTTGACGCAGTATCCAGTAGCCGTCCACGCGGTTGAGTTCTCCACCCTGATAGCCGGTAACGATGCGTGCCGGAATTCCCATGCCGCGCATGAGAATGACGAAGGCCGAGGCGATGTGCTCACAGAAACCTTCACGGCGGTCAAACCAGAATTCGTCGGCGCTGTCGCGGCCGTACACGCCCGGATCGAGCGTGTAGCTGTAGCCGCCACTGGCAAGGCGTTGCAGCGCGGCGTCCACCAGCTTGGCCGTGTCGGCGTGTGTCAGAGTCGCTTCGCTGCGCATTTGCGTGGCCAGCGCCAGCGTGCGCGGGTTGAAGCCCGCAGGGAGTTCCAGGTCCAGGCTCATCTGCAGGCCCACCGTTTGATGCAGGGGACCGTGGCGGAACTGGGTGTAGCTTTGCGCCTGGTAGCGCAATAGCTCGGTGATGGGTCGCTGCGTGAACCACTGCAGATTGGACGCCATGTGCACCTCATGACCTGGCACGACGGGTGCCTGCACGGCAGCGTCCAGTACCAGCAGCCAGGGCCGCAGTGTGGGCTGGAGCGTGACTTCATACTTCAAGGGCGTGCCTTCAACCTCGAGATTCGCGCTTGGCAGCACACGCCCGGGATAGCGCGTCTGCGCCGAGTGCCAGGTGCGTCCGTCGAACACCGACAACACGGGCCCGCGGAAATAGAGTTCACGCTGTGGTGGCACAGCACCGTCAAAGCGCACGCGCAGCGCAATGCTGTCGTCCAGCGCGAGGTGCCCGATGCTGCCCACCTGCATCTGTGACGAGAGCCCGCTGCGGCCGCTCATGGCGTCGCCTGGCAAACCCCACAGCGGCCCCAGACGAGGGAACAGCAGAAACAGCACCAGCATGATGGGGGCACCCAGCAGAGCCATCTTGCCCGCAGTTCTTGCGGCCAGCCAAAGGGGTGGTTTGCCCACTGGCATGTGGGCGTTCACCAGTGCCGTGAGCAAGCCCATGAGCCCGAGCAATATGGCGGCAGCCATGGGCAGCGACTGCGAATTGAAGAAGCTGGTGAGCATGGTGAAGAAGCCCAGAAAGAACACCACATAGGCGTCTCTCTTGGCGCGCAACTCCAGCGTCTTCAGCGCCAGCAGCACCACGATCAGGGTCACGCCCGCCTCGCGTCCGAACAAGCTGCGGTGCGTGGTCCAGGTCGCAGCCGCTGTCGCCAACATCAATCCCACCAGCCAGACCTTGCCAGGCAAAGGCTGGTTGTGCCAGGCCAGTGTGCCGCGCCACAGCAGCACCCCGGCGGTGAGCACGCCGCACCACCAGGGCAGGTAGTTCAACTGCGGCACCACCACCACCGCAATCACCACCAGCAGGAACAGGGTGTCGCGGCTGTCGCGGGGAAGGGTTGAGAGCTTATTCATGTCGGGTCATGCGCCGACTTGCGCGCCTTTGCCGGGATGTCGTCCGGACGGTTGACGGTGCGCCGAGCATCGCAGTGTGCCCGCGCAGCGGGACGACGAATCCGGCATGCCCCGCGGGCTACGCAAACAGATGGACACCAACTCGCCCGCCGGGGCTCAACCCCGGCCACCAAGCGCGTAGTTCGGCGCAAGGCCCGAAAACTCAACTTCAACATAAAGCCAGCGCCTCCAGACATTCCCGTTTGTGTGCGTCTGCGCTGCCGGGAGCGACGACCTTTCCGGGCAGACGCAGGCCGTAGTCCAATCCCAGCCGGTCGGCCTGCAACACCCAGGCGCAAAGGCGGGAGAGTTTGTGCTCTGTGATCGACTGCTTTGCCAGCGCTTCACCGGCTGCATTGGAAGGCGCTGCGGCAGTGATGCCGGTGCGGTTGAAGTCGAGCCACAGTTCTTCGCCCTCTTGCGGCTCGCGTTCACGGCTGACCAAGTGGTCGGTGTGGGCGGCCTTTTTCCAAACGATCTGCTTGAGCGGGTCGCCGCGGCGATAGGCCCGAACGCCATCGTATTCGCCGCTGTCGCGCGCGTGCCTTAGAGCTGCTCCACCCGAGCGAGCCTGACCCGGCGGCAGGGGAGGCGCGTGCGCTTCGGGTGCCGGATACACCAGCACGTTGGACGCGGGGCGCCACACGGTCCAGACGCGAAAGCTGCCCATGGGGAAACGGGTTTCGGCTGTGAGGGTGGGTACACGGTGCCAACCGCGCTGGAGCGGTTGCCACGCCACCTGGATCGTGCTGCTACCCTGCGCCGGAACGTCATTCCAGGCCCATTGATTCAGCCCCACGACGCTCAGGCCGATGCCGTGACGCACGCTGCTGCTCTGACTGGAAAGAACCACCTCCAGCACCACGCTGGCGCGCGCAAACTGCGGCTGGGGCGGCAGCAGGTGAAGACCCAAACCGCGCAATGTGCCGTGACAGACATGCATGCCGACGACGGCGCTTCCGCCCAGCAGGAAGGTCAGCAGGTAACCCAGGTTGAGCTGGTAGTTGATGGCACCCACCAGCAGCAGCATCAGCGTCACGAACAGCATGAATCCGGCGCGCGTGGGCAGGATATAGACCGTGCGCTGTGTCAGCGTGATGCTGTCCGATGGCGCAAGGCGCGCTTCAAACCAGCGACGAAAACGGGCTCTCATGGGATCCAGCAGCTTGCCTGTCATCGGCGTGAAAGAACGGATTCTCATGATTCGGGGCGCCTCGCAAACCAGGCTTCAAAATTGCAGGCGTGGGGCACCAGCTGGTCTCACGGAATTGCCACCGCTTCCATCATGGCCCGCACTTGTTCGACCGAGCCGCGCCCCGCCTCGCCTACCGGGATCAGGCGGTGCGCTATCGTCTGCGGCAGGATGGCTTGCACATCGTCCGGGGCGGTGTAGTCGCGCCCGCTCAGCAGCGCCTGTGCCTTGGCAGCGCGCAGCACGGCGATGCCTGCCCGCGGGCTCAGACCCTGGGCAAACCAGCGGCCATTTCGCGTGGCTGCCACGAGGTCCTGCACGTAGTCCAGCAGGGCAGGTGCCGCATGGATCTGCAGCACCTGCTGCTGCAGTTGGCGCAACTCACTCGCGGTGAGCAGGCTGGGCAGCGTCTCCACCAAGTCACGCCGGTCCCCGCCGCAGAGCAGTTCGCGCTCGGCCACGCGGTCCGGGTAACCCAGCGAGATGCGCATGTGAAAGCGGTCCAGCTGCGATTCCGGCAGCGCGTAGGTGCCGACCTGGTCGTGCGGGTTCTGCGTGGCGATGACGAAAAAGGGCGAGGGAAGAGGGCGGGTTTCGCCGTCGATCGTGACCTGCTTTTCTTCCATCGCTTCCAACAACGCGCTCTGTGTTTTCGGACTGGCTCGGTTGATCTCGTCAGCCAGCAGCACCTGTGCAAACAGGGGCCCGGGATGGAATACGAAAGCTTCGCGGCCGCGCTCATAGACGGATACCCCCGACAGGTCGCTGGGCATCAGATCGGCGGTGAACTGCACGCGCGAGAACTGCAGTCCCAGGGTCTTGGCCAGCGCATGTGCCAGAGTGGTCTTGCCCACGCCCGGCACGTCCTCGATCAGCAGGTGGCCGCCAGCGAGCAGACAGGCGACGCCATCCTGCACCTGCGGCGCCTTGCCCACGATCACCGTGTTAAGCTGATCGAGCATCGATTTGAGTTTGACATGTGCTTGCATGGTTGAGACGTTACCCGAAAATTTCTTCCCAGGATGAGGATCGTGAACAAGACCGGCTATTTCACCCACGGCGATTGCAGGAAACATGAAATGGGGCCGGGACACCCCGAGTGCCCGGAGCGGCTGGATGCGATCGAAGACCGGTTGCTGATCACCGGCCTGGGCGATGCGCTGGAGCGACTGGAGGCACCCATCGCCTCGCTGGCAGATATCGAACTGGCGCACGCTCGAATGTATGTGGCCTCACTGCGCGGCTTGAGCGATCAGTTGGCAGACGAGGTTCAGGCAGGTGGCCCCGCCTATGCGCAGGTGGACCCCGACACCGCCATGAATGTGCACACCTGGAACGCTGCCCTGCGTGCTGCTGGCGCGGCGTTGGCAGCAACCGATGCTGTTATCGCGGGCGAGCTCGCGAATGCCTTTTGCGCGGTACGCCCGCCGGGGCATCACGCCTGTCGCGAAAAGGCGATGGGTTTTTGTTTTCTCAACAATGTCGCCATCGCCGCCAAATATGCGCTGGAGCGCCATGGTCTGCAGCGGGTCGCGATCGTGGACTTTGACGTGCACCACGGCAACGGCACGGAAGACATCGTGGCCGGCGACGAGCGCATCCTGATGGTGAGTTTTTACCAGCATCCCCACTACCCGGAATGGACCTACTCCAGCGCCCCTAATCTCATGAACCTGCCGGTGCCGGCTTACACCAAAGGCATGGACATCCGTGAATTGATCGAGGCCACCTGGTTTCCGCGACTGGAGGCACACCGACCCGAGATGATCTTCATCAGCGCGGGCTTTGACGCGCACCGCGAGGACGACATGGGACGACTGGGGTTGGTGGAGCAGGACTACATCTGGATCACGAACCGCGTCAAGGATGTGGCGTTGCGCCACGCCCAGGGGCGCATCGTCTCGTGCCTGGAAGGCGGCTACAACCTGAGTGCCCTCTCGCGCAGCGTGGCCGCCCATATCAGGGTTTTGGCCGACTTGTAAGTCGGTGCGACCAGCCGAGGAAAATAGAGGCGTCGCCCGCAACTGCGAGACTCCAGGCGGTTAATATAGGGTAAACCCTTGATTGCGATTTCATGGACAAGCACTTTCTCACCTCGCTCTTTTCTCCCGGGTCGCTCGTGGTTTTCTGCGGCGATGTGGATGACCCGGCGTCCCAGACGCCGCAGGCGAAGCTGTTGTTGGCGGCACTGAAGGCACAGCGCTTTGCCGGCCGCATCACGTTCCTGGACATCCATACCAGCGGCACGCTGGCCGATCTGGCGCAGGCCGCTGCCGATCTGGCGGTGATCGCGCTGGCGCCGAAAGACGTGGCTGCTGCGCTGGAACTGGTCGGTCGCATCAAATGCCCTTCGGCGCTGGTGGTGTCTGCCGGCATTGACGCGCTGCAGGCGGCCGAGTTGACGAAGATTGCACGCCGTGAAGGCATCCACCTGCTGGGGCCCAACTGTCTTGGTTTCCAGCGGCCGCACCTCCAGCTCAACGCCAGCGTCGCAGGCGCATTGGCAGCGCCGGGCTCACTGGCGCTGGTGTCGCAGTCGGGCGCACTCACTTCCTCCATTCTGGACTGGGCCAGAAGCAATGCCGTGGGTTTCTCGGCCGTGGTTTCGCTCGGACCGAACACATCGGTGGACATGGCCCAGGTGCTGGACTTTCTGGCGTCCGACGCGCAGACGCACAGCATCGTGATTTATCTTGAAGGCATCACCCATGCGCGGCGTTTCATGAGCGCGCTGCGTGCTGCCGCCAACGCCAAACCGGTGGTGGTGCTCAAGGCCGGACGAAAGGCAGAAGGCAATCGCGCCGCGCTCACACATTCGGGTTCCATTGTCGGCAGCGATGATGTATTTGACTCGGCCTTGCGGCGCGCCGGTGCCGTACGTGTGCGCTCCTTTGTGGCCCTGTTCTCGGCCGCCAAATGCCTCGCATCGCGCTATCGCCCGGTGGGGCGGCGCCTGGCGGTCATCACCAACGGGGGTGGGCCTGGCGTGCTCGCGGCCGACTGGATCAGCGAGGTCAAGCTGCAGTTGGGCACCCTGTCGCAGGAGCGCGCGGCGGCACTGAAGCCCTTGCTGGGACCGATGGCGTCACTCAGCGATCTGATCGATCTGTCAGAAGAAGCCAGTGCCGATCAATTCCGCGCCGCGGTCGAGGCCGCAGGGCAGGACCGCGCCATCGACGGTATTCTCGTGATCTATTCGCCCAAGGCGGGCGTCGATGGCGGCGCCATCGCGCAGGTGCTGGCCGACGTGCAGGCACGGGCGGGCAAGCCGCTACTGACTTGCTGGATGGGTGACGCCAGTGTGGGCGCGGCGCGCGCCATTCTGAAGGACGCTTCCATCCCCAGCTTTCGCACGCCCGAAGCGGCGGTCGGCGCCTTTGGCAATATCGCTTCCTTCTACCAAAACCAGCAGCTGCTGCAGCAGACGCCGCCGCCCTTGTCGAATCTGGCCCAACCCGATGTCGAGGGCGCGCGCCTGTTGATCGAAAGTGTGCTGGCGGAGCGACGCAACGTGCTTACCGAGATGGAGTCCAAGGCTTTGCTGGCGTCGTTTCACATTCCCGTGAGCAAGACCCTGCTTGCGCGCAGCGCCAACGAAGCCATGATGATCGCTTCGCAGCTGGGTTTTCCTGTGGCGCTGAAGATCGATTCGCCCGACGTCAGCCACAAGTCCGACGTGCAGGGCGTGGTGCTGAACCTGATGAGCGCCTTGAGCGTGCGCGACACCTACGTCGACATGATGCGCTCGGTGCAGGCACTGCTCCCCAAGGCGCATATCAACGGCGTGACGGTGCAGAAGATGTCTGGGCAAAAGCGCGGTCGCGAAGTCTGCGTTGGCCTTGTCACTGACGATCCCTTTGGTCCGGTCATCACCTTTGGCGCGGGCGGCACGATGATCGAGTTGATCGACGACCGTGCCATGGAACTGCCGCCGCTGAACCAGTTTTTGGCTCGGCGCCTGATCGAGAGATCGCGCGTGGCCCAGACGCTCGGAGAGTGGCGCGGGGCACCGGCGGCCGACACGGATGCGTTGGAACAGATCCTGCTGCGTGTCTCGGAGATGGTGTGCGAATTGCCGCAACTGCGGGAAATGGACATCAACCCCATCATCGCGGACGAGTCCGGCGCGCTGGCAGTGGATGCCCGCATCGTGGTGGCGGGAGCTCCGGCTTCCGCGCAGCATTACAACCACCTTGCGATCCTGCCCTATCCGGCACAGTACGAACAACTCTGGCCATTGCGCGACGGTGGCGATTACACGGTGCGCCCGATCCATCCGGACGACGCGCAGATGTTGCAGGACCTCGTGCGGGGCATGTCGCCCGAGAGCCGCTATTTCCGTTTCGTCTCCAGCATCCAGGAACTACCCGCGACCCTGTTGTCGCGCTTCACCCTGATCGACTACGACCGCGAAATGGCTCTGGTGGCGGTGGTCAAGGAACGCGGCATCGACACCGATGGCGTGACAGTCGAGCGCGATCGCATCGTGGGCGTATCGCGTTACATCACCAACCCGGACAGCACCAGCTGCGAGTTCTCGCTGGTGGTGGCCGACGACTTCAAGGGCCAGGGCATGGGTTCGCGCCTGATGCAGTCCATCATGGACGTGGCGCGCGAGAAGGGCCTGACCGAAATCGATGGCCTGGTGCTCTCGAAGAACCCCGACATGCTCAAGCTCATGAAGAATCTTGGCTTTGCGATCAAGCCTTTTGCGGAAGATGCCGACTTCAAACTGGTGACAATGGCTTTGTAGGGGCTGCGCCGGGTTGTGCGACAGCGATCACCCCGCCTGACGAAAGGCCATCACGGCCTGATTGCGCAGCGTGCGCAACAGGGACAACTGCTTTTCGTCCAGGGCAATACCGCCCGCTGCGTGAGCGTCAGCATAGATCAGGGCGAACGTCGCCCCTTTGAGTTGCAACGGCAGCAACACGAAGGTGGGCGCGTTCACCGCCTGTTTGTACCAGACCGGCAAACGAGCAGCGATCAGGGGATCGGCAGCATTGCTGATGAGCGTGTCCGCACCTTTGGAACACATCAGGCTGAACAGGTCGGACTGGCCTTTCAGAGGAATGCGGAATGCAGGAACGACGGCTTCGACACCCGCACCCAGGCCGAAGCGCCCGGTGAGGCAGTCCGATTTGACATCGCGCAGACAGAACACCATGCGTTGACAGTTCAAAGCACGCAGCATCGTCTCAAGAATCATGCGGATCACGTCGTTGAGCTTGAAGCTCTCAGCCACCATGGAATTGGTGACGTCCTGAATGCCGGCCACGAGTACATCCGTGGCGGGTAGCATTGCCGTGACAGCCTGCGCTTGCGACTGTGTCTGCAGCGTAGGTTGCGGTGCGGCTTCCAGCACCGTGGCGTGCAGCGTTTCAGCGGCGTCCAGCCGGGTCTTCGGGTTCTCCTCGCGCTCGTGCAACAACCGGCGGGCGGGCGAATTGGGCGCCACCTGCACTTGCATGGCCTGCGCCATATGTGCCAGCTTCTCGCGCGCCATGCTGGTTGCCTGCTGAATTTGTTTGGTCGACAAACCCAACGTTCGGCTGTAGCGCTCGGATACCTCACGCATATGAACTTCAGCCTGGTCCGGTTCGCTGCGCAGCAGCGTGTCGGCCACATCGTTTGCTGCTGTAGCGAGCCAGCGCACGCGATCCTGGACGGGAATCGCAGAGTACGGGGGTGGCTCCCCCGTCGGCTTGCGCATGCAGCGCTGCAAGTTCTCGGGCAGCCCCCAAGAGCGGGCCACACCCACGCCCAATTCCTCTAGGCTCAGCCCCAGCACACGCATTGCGGCACTGGCCTCATCGCAGGGCGTGCGGCTGGCGTTCATGAGCTCGCGCATTTGGCGCGCCTCTTCGGGAAAATAGAAGCTCGTGAGCAACCGTCCCAAATTCTGGAACATGGCGCCGATGAAAGCGTCTTCGCTTTCACGCGTCGAACTGCACAGTTCGGATGCCATCGAACCAGCCATCATGGCGCGCAGAAATTCCTCCTTGAGTTGGTTCGCGTGCACCTTATCTTGCATGTGGTCCAGCAACACCAGGCTCAGCGCCATGTTGCGGATGCCGCTGAATCCGACCAAGGCCACAGCGCGCGACACGGTGCTGATGCTGCCGCCACCTGCGTGGGCGAAATTTACCGAATTCACCAGCCGCAGCAACTTGTTTGTCAGTGCCACGTCCTTGAGGATCTCGTTGGTCAGACTGCCCACGCTTTCGTTTTCGGATGTGGCCAGCTTTTGAATCCGCGCCACCGAGTCCGACAAAGCGGGGAAATCGCTCTTGTGGCGCATGCGACGCAGCAGGAATTCCAGCGTACCCTTGCTGTTGCCGGCTGCAGGCGCATCGACGGTCTGCTTTGGTGCGCTATTTCTTTCCACCCAGGACTGCAAAGCCTGCTGCATGGCCTGGACGCTGGTCAGTCTTTGCTCCGGTATGCGGCGAATCGCCTGCTGCACGATACTGCGCAAATGGTCGTCGATGACGGGGTCGCCGGCCTTGGCCGCGCTCTTTTCCGGAAGCGCCAGATCTTCGGTTGCCATGCGCTGCATGGCACGCGTCGGATCGGTATCGTTCACCAACCGCTCACCCGTGAGCAACTGTGCCAGCATAAGTCCCGCAGAAAACACATCCATGGCCGTGGTCGCAGGCGCACCGGCGGCGGCCTCCGGCGCCATGTAGCCCGGTGTTCCACTGCCAGTAGCTCCGGCCTCAGGCTCCGCCAATCGCGCTGCAATGCCGAAATCGGTGACGCGGGGTTGGCCGCCGGGGTCAATCAGGATGTTGGACGGCTTGAGGTCCAGGTGCACCACGCCAGCCGCGTGCGCCGCCTGCAGGGCACCCAGAATCCCGAGCATCATTTCCACCGCCTCGCTCGGCGGCAAGGCGCCGCGCTCGCGCAGGTGCTCGGCCAGCGTTGGCCCCGCCACGTATTCGAACACCAAGTAGGGCTGTTGATCCAGAACGTCGGCTTCGAACAACGGGACGATGTTGGGGTGTGTGATGCGACCCACACTGCGGGCTGCGCGTAGCCACTGCTGCAAGGTTTCGGCATCGACCTTGGCGCTGGCGCGCGGCAGCTTGATTGCCACCTGCCGTTCCAGCCGCGGATCAAAGCCGAGCCAGACCACCGACTGCGCGCCTTCGCCAAGCACCCGCAGCAATTGAAAGCGCCCCAGCCGCGCGCCTTCAGCCGGCCCCGCGGAAGCATTGTCCGCGCGCTCGATGGATTTCAGCGGCGAGAATTGGGGCATTGCACAATGATAGGTTAAGCAGCGCTTGCCGCACTGGACCGTTCGTTGGGGGTCGTCGCGGCTCAGGACCCTGTCCAGGGGCCGGGCGTTGACAGCGTCACACCGGGTGGTCGATCTTGCGCACGAACGCCAGCGCCACACGCGGTGCAGCGTTGAGCAGTTTGGCGACGTCTTCAATGTCGTCGGGCAGCGCGGCATTGTCCCAACCAAGCATCGTGTGCCGTGCCAACCGCACGGCCAGCACGACATTGCGCACGGTGGGGTGGTCGGGGTGCTTGCCGTCGCTGATGCGCACCAGCAACTCGGGAAGTCGCCACAGCTTCATCAGCGTCTGGCGCAGATCGTCCAGTTCAATACCCAGCACGGCGCGCTGGATGGTGGCGGTGCGCAGCGTGGGATCGGCGCGCTGTGCTTCGCGGATCTTCAGTTGCAGCGTCGGCGCATGGCACCATATCAGCATTTCGGCAAAATCGTGCAGAAATGCAGCCTGGTGGATCACATCCGCGTCGGTGTCGCTGCGGTGCACGGCGAAACCCAGCGCAAATTGACCGGCGCGTTCCGAGCGACGCAACAACTCGCGCAGTCCCTGCAGTGCCTCCGGCTGGTCGCGCAACCGGTCCTCAATCGTAGGTTGAAGGCCGAAGGCCCTGAAGAACGGCGAAATCCCCATCATCACGAGCGACGTGGTGACGGTTTCGGTTTCGGTCGCAACGCCGGCGCGGCGCCTGCTCGCCACATGCGCCAGTACCTTGAGCGTCATCAGCGGGTCGGCCTGGATCGCAGCGCTCAGCATGCTCGCGTCCACGTCGTCCTCGATGGCACGCAAAGTTTCCAGCGACCGGGAGGTGGCGGCCAGCACGGGGATCTCGGCCTCGCGGAAATAGCGCGTCCAGGCCGAGAGGTCGCGCAACGGCTCCGTCAGGTACGCTAAGGGCGCCACAACGGGTTCAGGGTCGGGAAGTTCTTCCATGCGGTCGGATTGTTGCATGGCGCGCAGTATCTTCGGCGCGGTGCCGCGGGTCAAGTCTGATCGGTTGAGGCCAGAGCAGGGTTGTTGGGGTCAGAACCCAAATTCGCGCAGCCTTCTGTTCGCTCGCAGAGAGCGGCGCTTTGCGCCGCGGCGAAATGGGTGTCTGACCCCAATAACCCGC
>CAILAY010000168.1 GCA_903832285.1 uncultured beta proteobacterium
ACCAGTTGCAACACCAACCTGGTGACCCAATCCACGAGCCAGACCCTGGCCAGCACTTCCGCCATGCAGCAGACCGTTTATCCGGCCGCAATGCAGAGCACGTCGCAACTGAACCGGAGCACTTCGCAGATCACGTCCAGCATACCGACGATCTCGACATCGCAGCTCAATATCATGACCTCGGGTGTCACAGCGAGCACCTCGCAGCTGACCAAGAGCAGTTCGCAGTTGACGCAAAGTACTTCGCAGCTCAACAAGGCCACCTCGCAGATCACCGCGAGCACGTCGCAGCTGTTGATGAGCACCACGCAAATCACCTCCAGCGTACCGACGATCTCGACCTCGCAGCTCAACATTGTGACCACAGCCATTACCAAGGCCACGTCGCAGTTGACGCAAAGCACCGCGCAGACCACGCAGAGCACATCGCAAACCAAACAGAGTACGTCGCAGTTGACGAAGGCCACGTCTCAGCTAACGCAAAGCACGTCCCAGCTCACGAAGAGCACGCCCACATCGTCGACCTCGCAGCTCAACACCAGTACGTCGAAACTGACGCAGAGTACGTCGCAACTGACGCAGAGCACCGCGCAGCTGACGCAGAGCACCTCGCAGCTCAACCAGGCCACGACGCAGCTCAGCAGGAGCACGACCCAGCTGACCCAGAGCACTTCGCAATCCAGTGTGAGCACATCGCAACTCGTGATGAGCACCACCAAGCTCGCGGCCAGTACGACACAGCCGATGCAAACCACTGCCACCGGTGCCACGATGAGCACGAGCCAGTGGTGGGCCATCACCAGCCAGAATTCGACTCCGGTGGCCACCTGCACGTCTAGCACCGCCATCACCTGCGTCAACCAGGCGACGGGACCGACCCCGGTGGTGCCAGGCAGTTGCGTGCCCGACCCGGCGAGCGCGGCCAACAACTACACGACCACCAGTTGCAGCGCCTACAGCAGCGTCACCGTCGCCGTATCGGCCTGCACGCCGCAGACGGCTACGGCCGGAAATGGCTGGGTCGGTATCAGTTGCTCCGTCAATGCCACCGGGCCGACGGCAGTGTCGAGTTGCACGCCCGGCACCAACGCGTCGTTCGTGACGACAACCTGCAGCACCATCACCTCGACGCCGGTCGGGGTCGCCTCCTGTACTCCTGCCACCGCCAGTTCGGCGAACGGCTATGTTGCGACCAACTGCAGCACGCTTACCACCGGTCCCACACCCGCGGCCACCTGCACGGCAGCCACTGCGAGTTCGACCAATGGCTACACCGCCACCACCTGCTCGAATGTGACAACCGGACCTACTGGCGTTGCGTCATGTACGCCGACGAGCGCGAGTTCGGGCAATGCTTACCTCACCACCACCTGCGCGACCGTCACGTCCGGACCCACGGGCGTCACGTCATGTACGCCCGCGGCGGCAAGCTCTGCCAATTCGTATGTCGCCACGACTTGCGTCACCACCAACACCGGCCCCACGCCGGTGGCCACCTGTACACCAGCGGCCGCGAGTTCCGGGAACCTATACACCACCACTACCTGCCCGGTGGTTGCGACCGGTCCCACGCCCGTGGCACCAGCAACCTGCACGGCGGTAACCGCGAGTTCGGCGAATGCCTACACCGCGACGACTTGCAACACGGTCAGCACCGGTCCCACGGGGGTGGCGGCATGCACGCCGGCGGCAGCGAGTTCGGCCAATTCCTACGTCGCCACCACTTGCAACACGCCCACCACAGGCCCCACCGGTGTGGCGTCGTGCACGGCAGCGGCAGCCAGCGCTGGAAATTCCTACGTCGCCACCACCTGCAACACCGTCACCACCGGACCCACGCCATCGTCATCCTGTACGGCAGCGACAGCAGCCTCGGGCAATTCCTATACCGCCACCACCTGCAGCACTGTCACCACCGGACCCACGGCCGCGCCCCTGGGTTGCACCGCGGTGACGGCGGCTTCAGGCAATAGCTGGACCGCTACGACCTGTAGCTGGACTACGCCGGCGGGCGCGGACGCCTGCATCGCGTCGACCACGGTGCGCTGCAATACCGTCGTCACCGGGCCCACCGGAGTGGCTTCGTGCACCCCGGCGGCTGCAGCCGCCGGGAATTCCTTCACCGCGACCACTTGCAACACTGTTACCACCGGGCCAGCAGGGGCTGCTTCATGCACCGGGGCAGTCGCCGGTTCGGGGAATTCCTGGACTGCTACCACCTGCAACACAGTCACCACCGGACCGACTGCCGTGGCGTCATGCGCCACGGCCTCGGCCAATTCGGGTAATTCCTATACCGCCACCACCTGCGCCACGACAACAACCGGACCCACGGGCGTGGCCTCGTGCACCGGGGCCGTAGCTGCCGCGGGAAATGCCTATACCACCACCACCTGTGGCAGCGTCGTCACGGGGCCCACGGGCGTGGCAAGCTGTACGGCCGCGGCAGCGGCAGCGGGTAATTCCTATGTTGCCACCACCTGCAATACCGTCACCACCGGCCCAGCGGGTGCTGCGGCCTGCACGCCAGCAACGGCGAATGCCGGCAACTCCTATACCACCACCACCTGCACCACCGTCACCACCGGGCCCACACCAACCGGGTCCTGCGCGCCGGCGGCCGCTTCTGCTGGCAATGGATGGGTTGCGACAACCTGCCCGGTTGTGACCACAGGGCCTACGCTTGCACCCGCAGGCTGCACCGCTGTGCCCGCGAGTGCCGCCAACAACTGGACCGCAACCATCTGCGGCTGGTCGACACCTGTTGGCGTGGCTGTGTGCGTGCCATCGGCCACGTTGACCTGCAATACCATTGCTACCGGACCGACACCGGTGGCAAGTTGCACGCCGGCGCCGGCGAGTGCGGGGAATGGCTACATCCAGACCACCTGTACCACGGCCACCACCGGGCCCACCGGGGTTGCCGCTTGCACACCCGCGACCGCGAATGCCGGTAACTCGTACACCACCACCACCTGCAACACGGTCACCACCGGACCCACGCCGATAGGCGCCTGCACGCCGGCGGCGGCGAACGCCGGAAACTTGTACACCACCACCACCTGCCCGGTCGTGACCTCCGGTCCGACGGGAGTCGCGTCCTGCACGGCGGTGGCTGCGAGTGCTGGCACTACGCCGCCTTGGACTGCCACCACCTGCAACACGGTGAACCTGGGCCCCACGGGCGCGGCATCCTGCACGCCGGCGGCGGCGAGCTCAGCGAATTCCTATGTCGCAACGACCTGCAACACCGTCACCACGGGTCCCACGGTGGGGCAAAGCTGCAGCAATGCGGCGGCAGGTGCCGGAAATTCCTATACGGCCACAACCTGCGGCACGGCGGTCACGGGTCCGACACCCACCGGCTCATGCACGCCGGCAGCGGCTTCGTCCGCGAACGGCTGGGTCACCACCACCTGCCCGGTGTCGGCCTCCGGACCCACCAACGCACCGCTGGGTTGCACGCCGGTGAGCGCCAGCGCCACCACCACGCCTCCGTGGACCGCGACCACCTGCGGCTGGACCGCACCGAGCGGCGTGGCAGCCTGCGTACCATCGGCAACAGTGGTCTGCAACACCGTCGTCACCGGTCCAACACCCGTGGCGTCATGCACGACGGCGGCGGCAGGTGCCGGGAATTCCTGGACCGCCACCAGTTGCAGCACAACGAACACCGGTCCGACACCGGTGGCCTCATGTACTCCTGCGACAGCGGGGTCGGGCAATGCCTACACCGCGACCACTTGCAACACCGTTACCTCCGGTCCGACGCCTGCGGCTTCGTGTACGCCTGCGTCGGCTTCGTCGGGGAACTTGTATACCGCCACCACCTGCAACACCGTCACCAGCGGCCCCACGGGTGTGGCCACCTGCACCGCGGCTCCTGCCACCGCAGGGACCACGCCAGCCTGGACTGCCACCACGTGCGGCACCGTCCTGACCGGTCCCACCGGGGTTGCTGCATGCACCCCGGCAGCGGCAAGTTTGGGGAACTCCTGGACTGCCACGACCTGCAATACCGTCACCACCGGACCCACAGGCGTTGCTTCGTGCACGCCGGTAACGGCGGCTTCAGGGAACTCCTGGACTGGCACTAACTGCAACACCGTCACCCACGGTCCCACACCCACCGGCTCCTGCACCCCGGCCACGGCGTCTGCCACGACGACCCCGCCCTGGGAGGGGACGACTTGCAGCACCGTGACGACTCCGCCAACGGCAGTGGCTTCGTGCACTCCCACGCCAGCCAGCGCGACCACAACGCCGCCGTGGACTGCCACCACTTGCACGACGGGTGCTCCCGTTGTCAGTTGGGTGCAGTCGTGCACGCCGGTAACTGCTTCAGCTGCCAATTCGTGGACCAGCACCGTTTGCACCCCGGTCACGACCGGGCCTACTGCGGTGGCTTCGTGCACGCCAGCGCCAGCCGCTGCCGCAAACTCCTGGACTGCCACCAGTTGCAGCACCACGACGACCGGCCCGACAGCGCCGATTCCGGCAATTTCGTGCAACGCAGGCACCGATCCAAGCTTTGTCACGACCACCTGCACTTCGGTGCCGGGACGCATGGTGCAGTACCAGACCACCACTAACGTCACGACCCAGGGCACGAGCGGTGGCGCCTTGGCGGGCATCCCTGTGGTGAGTCCGCCGGTGACGAGTTCGTGGACGCCGCTGGACAACGTGTGTTACACCCAAACCCAGCAGCCGACGCTGTTCGCCACGGGCCCGGCCTTCAGCGCTGGCGGTCCGTCGTCTGCTCCGCCGCCGACGATACCTGCGTCGGTTCCGACCAGCTTGACCTCCATTGGCCCGCTTCCGACAGCGCCTTGCACAGCCTGGCCCTGCAGTGTGACCGGCGGAACAACAGCCGGTGGCAGCGACAATTCGCTGGCCGATGTGGCGCAGTACTACTACGTGACCGATCTGCGGCCGGATCTGCCCGACAACGTGTTCGTGGGTAGCGGCATCGGCAATGAGGATGATCGCATGAAGTCCCAGCATATGACGACCTTTGCTGTGGGCTTGGGTGTGTCCGGCACGCTGAACTTCAACACGGCGTATCAGTCGGGGGCCGGCGATTTTGCCGGCATCCGTGCCGGGGCCGTCAGTTGGCCAGTGTGGCCGCTACCGGTGGCCGCGGGGACGACACCCAGTGACGCATCGTTCAATGATCCGCGATCGATTGACGATTTCTGGCATGCCGCTGTCGATGGCCGTGGCCGCTTCTTCAGTGCCAGGGATCCGGGCAGCCTGATCTTCGGTATTACCGGGGCCTTGACCAGCATCAGCAGCAACACGGGTTCGGGTGCGGGCGTGACCTTGATGTCGCAGACGCCGACTTCGGGCACCAACGGGCTGTTCGCGACCAGCTTTGTTACCGGGCAGTGGACCGGTGACGTGACCGGCAGTTCCTTCAATGCCTCAGGCTTGGTGACGACCTGCCCGGCAACAGTGCCCGCATGCAGTTGGTCGGCCATGACCCAACTGGATGCCCTGGTATCGACCCAATGCGATTCGCGCAACATCTGGTTGATTCACAAGGGAGCGAGCAACAACCTGGTGCCTTTCACCTGGAATACGTCCAACTGTGCCAGTCCCGGCGCGCCCACTACGGCCCTGAGCAGTGCGGAGCAGGCCTGGTTCGGCAGTACCGCGGTCGGCAACTTGTCGCAATACCTGTCGACCGGCTCCAGCACCTCGGCGGCGCAGCTGTCAGCCGCCGCCGGCCCCAATCTGGTGAACTTCCTGCGTGGCCAGAAGGGTTTCGAAAACTATATTGCTAACGACCCGTCCAAACTGTACCGCGGGCGCACTCATGCGCTGGGTGACATTGGCGACTCGCAACTGGCCTACGTCGGATCGCCGTCCCAACTCTACACCGACGCGGGCTACAAGGCCTTCGCGACCGGTGCTGCGGCGTCCCGCTCCCCCATGGTGTACGTGGGGGGCAATGACGGCATGCTGCACGCGTTCTACGCGGATACAGCGCCCACGTCGGCAAGTGCCGCAGCAGGGTTGGTGGCCTGGGGCACTGACGCGGGCAAGGAGGCCTGGGCCGTGATTCCCACATCGGTGCTGTCCAAACTATACGCGCTGGCCGACGTGGCCTACGGCGCCAACCACCGCTTCTACGTGGACGGTTCGCCGGTGACGGACGATATCTACAACGGAAGCGTCTGGAAGTCGATTCTGGTGGGTGGTCTGGCTGCCGGTGGACAGGGCTATTACGCGCTGGACGTCACAGATCCGACGGTACCCAAGGCGCTGTGGGAATTTACCGCAGCCAACGACAAGGATCTGGGTCTTAGCTTCGGCCGGCCCGTCATCACAAAGCTCGCCAGTGGGACTTGGGTGGTGCTGCTGACCTCGGGTTACAACAACGTGACGGGGTCCGGCAATGGCCAGGGCTACCTCTACGTGCTGAACGCCGATACCGGCGCACTCATCCAGAAGATTGGCACGGGCGTGGGCAGCACCACCAACCCCAGCGGCCTGCGCGAACTGACCACCTTCGCCAACAATCCTGTGCAAGACAATACGGCACTCTGGGTCTACGGTGGTGACCTGCTGGGCAACCTGTGGCGCTTTGACCTCAACAGCGGTAGCACCACGGCGGTTCTGGTCACCACGCTGACGGCGCCCGATGGCACGCCGCAACCCATCAGCACGCGCCTCAATCTGGCGGAGGTGAATGGCAACACCTTCCTGATCGTGGGCACGGGTCAATTGCTAGGCGTCTCGGACCTCTCCGCGCACCAGCAGCAGACCGTTTACAGCATCATGGATCCGATGACGATACCCACCGCAACGACGCCGCCCACGGCCGAGATCGATCCGCTCACGCTGCGCGCCAGCCTGAAACCGGTTGCTGTCACGACCACCGGTTCCCTTGGCGGTGGCTCGCTCACCCGGACCGTAGTGCCGTGCACGGCAGGCGGCGGTGTCACAGCAGCGCAATGTGCTTCCACCGCGGGCTGGTACATGGATCTGAATCAGGGCCTGACGGATGTGGCGCTGGGCAGTGAGCGCATCACGGTTGACATGTTGCTAGTACAGAGCACGCTGGGATTCGTGTCCAATATTCCCAGCGCAACGCAGTGCTCCACCGGCTTCAACATTTTCAACCAGTTGAACTTCATCACCGGGCAACCGGTGACGACGACTGGCGTGGTGTCAATCTTCGGATCTGACGACTTGGTCGTGGGCCTTACAGAAAAAAAACCGGGTGGTGGTGGCGGTGTTGGCGGTGGTGGCCCTCCAGGATGTTCGGATCCGTTCGCGCAGGGTGGGGGGGCTGAGTTGTCAAACTATCATTTGATCTGCCCACCGCCGCCCCCCGTGGGCAAGCGCATCAGCTGGCGCGAGATTGTCCAGTAGACGAGTGCACGGGAATTCCCTTCTGTGGGCGGGCGCACTGTCACTGGCGGTGCATGGTCTGCTGCTGTTCGGCTTCGTTCGGCCGCACCTGAACGGCACCGCGCCGAGCACGTCAGAAGCGCTGCAGGCGCGCCTGATGATGCGGGCCGTTGCGCCTGGAACCGGGGCGGCGACGACGCCCGCGCAGGGCAAGACGGATGCGCCGACGACGGCCACCCCAACCGTCGCACCCGTCGTGACCGCGAAGCATCCGCAAGGTCTGGCTTCTGTGGCAGTGGTACCGGTAGCGCCAACCACGGTCGCACCGGGTACCCGCCAAAATCTCGCGCCCGCACCGGCCTACCACGGTGCCGAAGGTCTCGATCCGCCGCCTCGTCCGCTGCAGGACATTGACCCGGTTTATCCGGAGGCGGCAGGACTGCAGGAAGGCATAGTGGTGCTGCGTCTGCTGATCAGCAGTGTGGGCGAAGTGGACGACGTTTCGGTCGTGCGGGCGGCGCCACCGGGGCTGTTTGACGAGTCGGCCCTACAGGCATTTCGCAAGGCCCGATTTTCACCCGGGTACTTTCTTGGCATCCCGGTCAGGAGCCAGATCTTCATTGAAGTGGGTTACACCCCGATCAACCGTGGTGGGGCGGTTTCCGGGCAAAACCGATAGTCGGCAGCCGTTCGTAAGCGCTTGCAAAATCGCGCCCTCCCGGCGGTCTTGAGGTGCACATTTCGAGTCCCGGTCACACGCCGTTGTTGGAACCTGCAATCGCAGTCGCCTGCAAGGGCTTGCGCACCTTGGTGCGGGCTGCGGTGCCTTACCCCCGTACCTGATCCACCAGCGTCTTGAACTCGTCGATGTCTTCGAAATTCCGGTAGACGCTGGCAAAGCGCACGTAAGCAACTTTGTCGAGTTTCTTCAGTTCACGCATGACGAGTTCGCCAATGCGCTGCGACTGCACTTCACGCAGCGCCAGGCTCAGCAGTTTCTCCTCGATGCGCTCGATCGCGCTGTCGACTTGCTCGGTGCTGACCGGCCTCTTGCGCAGCGCCACGTTGATGGAGTCGCGCAGTTTGCTTCGATTGAATTCGATGCGTCGGCCGTCTTTCTTGACGATGGCAGGGAAATTGACGTCGGGCCGCTCGTAGGTTGTGAAGCGCTTGTCGCAGGCACCGCACTGGCGACGCCTGCGAATGGAGTCCGCGTCCTCCGAAATGCGGGTTTCGACCACCTGGGTCTCAAGGTTTCCGCAAAAGGGACATTTCATGGCGTTGCCTTGGCTCCCTCGCCCGAACGCGGGCGATGGCAGGGGTGAGGGTGCGTCACTGGTACACCGGGAAGCGTGCGGTCAGGGAGCTTACCTTGGCGCGGACGGCTTCGATGTTGGCCGCGTCCCGCGGATTGTCCAGTACGTCCGCGATCAAATGCGCCGTGGCACGCGCCTCCGCGTCCTTGAAGCCGCGTGTCGTCATGGCGGGTGTGCCGATGCGCACGCCGCTGGTCACCATGGGCTTTTCCGGGTCGTTGGGAATGGCGTTCTTGTTGATCGTCATGTAGGCGTCGCCCAGCACACTTTCAGCTTCCTTGCCTGTGATTCCTTTGCTGCGCAGGTCCACCAGCATCAAATGGCTCTCGGTGCGCCCGCTGACGATGCGCAGGCCACGCTGGTTCAGCGTGTCTGCCATGATCTGCGCATTCTTCAGCACCTGTTGCTGGTAGAGCTTGAAACCCGGTTCCAGTGCCTCCTTGAAGGCCACGGCCTTGGCCGCGATCACATGCATCAGCGGTCCGCCCTGCAAACCCGGGAAGATGGCACTGTTGATGGCTTTCTCGTGCTCGGCCTTCATCAGGATGATGCCGCCGCGTGGTCCGCGCAGGCTTTTGTGGGTGGTCGAGGTGACGACGTCGGCGTGCGGCACTGGATTCGGATAAACACCAGCGGCGATGAGGCCGGCGTAGTGCGCCATGTCGACCATGAAAATCGCGCCCACGTCCTTGGCAACCTTGGCAAAGCGGGCAAAGTCAATTGCCAGGGAGTAGGCCGAGGCGCCCGCGATGATGAGCTTCGGGCGACTTTCATGCGCCTTGCGTTCCATCGCGTCGTAATCGATCTCCTCTGCTGCATTCAAACCATAGCTCACGACCTTGAACCATTTTCCGCTCATGTTCAGCGCCATGCCGTGCGTCAGATGGCCGCCTTCGGCCAAGCTCATGCCCAGGATGGTATCGCCGGGTTTGAGAAACGCCAGGAACACGGCTTCGTTGGCCGAGGCGCCGCAATGCGCCTGCACGTTGGCCGCTTCGGCATCGAAAATCCGCTTGACACGCTCAATGGCGAGTTGTTCGGCCACATCGACGTGTTCACAGCCGCCGTAGTAGCGCTTGCCCGGATAACCTTCGGCGTACTTGTTGGTGAGTTGGGACCCTTGCGCGGCCATCACAGCAGGCGAGGCATAGTTCTCACTGGCGATGAGCTCGATGTGGTGTTCCTGGCGCGCATTTTCGGCCTGGATGGCGGCCCAGATCTCGGGGTCGGTTTGTTCGACGAGGATATTTCGGTGGTACATGCTGGCAGTCCTTAAAGACGTGGATCCCTGCATGGAACGACGGTTCGACGACCGCATCACACAAGGGCTGCCCAGGCGAACGGCTAAACGTAGCTGACCCAGGCCCGCCACGGTGCGCTTCCCAGTGGTATAGATCCCACGTCAGGGCAGGTCGCCCCTATCGCCAGTCGCGCACCGGCCAGAGTGTAGCCGAGGCTGCAATTTCAGGGGGATGTGAGCAGCGCGAGCTTCTCGTCGGTCACGGCCGGTTTGGCTGGACTCGGCGCCGGCACGGCGGTGTTCGGGTTCGACACCGGGACTGAGCGGCCGGCGGCAACTTGCTGCAAACGACCGTATTCTGCAAGAACTTTGCTGGAATAGCCGTCATCGCTTTCATTGTTAGCCGCACCCACGTAATAGCGCAAGCCGCCTTCAACGGACCCGGCCCGCGCGATGCAATCCTGCAACACCTTAACTCCCACACGTAAATTGGTGACCGGGTCAAAGGTGGCAAGTTTGCCGCCGAAGTTTTCGAATTTGTCGGAATGTGCCGTTGTCATCACCTGCATCAGGCCTTGGGCACCCACCGGACTTTGGGCAAAAGGGTTAAAGCCAGATTCAATCGCCATCACGGCCAATACCAGGGTTGGGTCAAGCTTGGCTCTTGCGCCCGCTTCATACGCCTCCACCACCAGGGCACTCAAGGGTTCTGGCGCAATGTGGTATTTTTTGCTGAGCCAGTAGGCCACGGCCGCCTGTTGCTTTGGCAGGTCCTTGGGGTTGGCGACGGTGGCCCGTTCAGCGGCGTCGGCCTCGACCTTCATCCCCAGGACTTCGGTCTGCCGCAACTGCAGCCACGTGGAGAGCTGGTTTTCGCTCGATTGGCGCAGATCCGGCCGCGCCATCAAAGCGATGATGGCAAATGCCACGGTCAAGCCCAGCACCGCGAAACTGTTGTGGGTGGTCTGAAAAAATACTCGTGTCATGGCAGAGCTTATTCGCTGAAAGCTCTGCCCCATGGTTGTTAACGCTGTCATAGCACTTCCTCTTCTCGTCGGGTTGGTTGCAGTCGCACGGCTTTATTGCCGCTAAAGCTCCAGCCCCTCGTTGGGATGGATACGCCATCAAGATCGGCTGGCGGGTCAGTTGGACGCTTCGACCTAACTTTGCCGGGGTTCGGTAGCCGATACGGGTTTTCCCTTATTTTTGGAATGTTTGGATTCTGGGTGAATCTTAATATCAAGTCAAGGATAACAAGTAGTTTTGTTATGCCAATATATATCCTATACTGACCCGTATGGCACAAGTTGCTAAATATGGGCCAATGGTTAATGAAGGAGTCGGCCTGCCTGTGCCGCAAATTGCGCTGAAGAATTTTGTTGCGGTTAGACCGGCAAGTTTGTTTGTGCTGCGCTGCGCTGTTTGGCCCTTTATCGGGTGCTCTTTGACCACTGCGGATAACAGCGACAATACTGCCTGCAACTTTGCGCCTGCCCCTTTTTCCAATCCTATGATCCGCTTCTCAGCTGCCAAATCCGAAACACCCGAAACGGCGCCACCTTCGCCCAAGGGTCACGAACCCCATCCCCTGGATGCTTTGACTGGCGGCGCGTTCTCTGCGCCCACGTCTGGTGAACGGGCGGCGCGTGTTCGCCAGTGGCTGGCAAACGACCCCAGCGCGGAAAAAATGCAGGAAGTCTTCAAGGAACTCAGTGTCAAGGACAAGGGCGCCGCCAAGCCGTTGCGCGAGAAACTGGACGAGTTGCGGCGGGCCAAAGGGCAGGAGGCGCTGGCCAGCGAGTGGGCCGAGAAGGCGAAACTGCTACTGACGCAGGTCAAGATCAACATCGCTGATGCGCTGGCTTGGCAGCGTGACGCCGCCAAAGCGGGCGCGCCGCTGAGCAGAGAACCCCTGGCCTCGGTCAAACTGGAGTTGGCCGAACGGGTGCGAGTGATTGAGGACCTGCAACACCGTACACAAGTGCAGCGCGAAGCTGCCGTGTTGCTGGCGCAGCGTATTGAGGTGCTGTCCACCAAGAGTTGGAAGGACGCGCAGGCGGCGCTGGAAGTCCTTGGCAGCGACGTGGAACACTGGAAAACCCAGGCGCAAGTGCTGACCGCGGATGTCAATTGGCCCAGCGTGGACGCCAAGTTTCCGCCCTTGCTGGATTCTTCCCAATCCCAATTGGGGGCAGTGTGGTCGGCCTTTCAGGCCGCCGTGGCGCTCACGGTCGCGGCAGCCGAGGATGCGGCCGCACCGTTGCCACCGGTGCGTCTTTGGGCGGACGAGTTGCGCGCAGCAAGAGGTGTGGCACTGGAACCGGAACCTGTGGTTCCCAGGCCCCGGATCGACCCTGAAGTTTTGAAGGAAATGCGTGCCAAGGCGATGCACAAGGTGAAGGAGGCGCTGCATAAGGTGGAGCAGGAGGTGGCGGAAGGACACGGCAAGGCCAGTGCCGGTGCGGCTGCTGCCTTGCGCAATGCGCTGAAGGAAAATGTCAAACTGATCGACGACAAACTAGAGGCGCAGGCGCACGCCGCGCTTGCAGCCGCCGGTGAATTGGAAGGCTGGCAGCGTTGGCGAGCCGACCAGTTGCGGGAAGAATTGGTGGGCAAGGCAGAGGGACTCTTGAAACGCCCCGAAGGCCAGGCCATGGGTGGGCGCAAGATGCAGGAAACCCTGCGCGCGCTGCGCGAACAGTGGAAGCAGACCGATCAGGGTGGTGTGCCTAACCATGCGTTATGGAAGCGCTTTGATGAAGCCTGCAATGAGGCGCACAAGGTGGTGGAGGCATGGCTTGACAAGCTCAAGAGTGAAGCGGCTGAGCACCGGGCACAGCGCTTGGCGCTGATTGACGAAGTGAAGGCGTGGGCTGCTGCCAACCCGCAACCGCAGGATGGGCGCGCTCACGACTGGAAGGCCGTGAGCCGCAGCCTGCATCAGTTCGGTGACCGTTGGCGCGAGGCCGGACATCTGAGCGAGAAGGCTTTTGCAGAACTGCAGCCGCTGTGGCAGGAGGCCATCGCCTCGGCTGCGGCGCCACTCGAAGCACTGCAAAAAAGCAGCCTCGAACAGCGCCACGCCTTGATCGAGGAGGCCAAGGTGTTAGGGGCAGCGCCAATGCTGCATATCGATTCGGTGAAGGCATTGCAGCAGCGCTGGCAGGCGGAAGCGCAGGCGGTTCCGCTGGAGCGCCGGCATGAACAAAAGCTGTGGGATGCGTTTCGCAAGCCGATCGACGATGCTTTCAATCGCAAGACGATGGAGCGAGAGAAGGCAGCCGCTGCGTTGGGCGAACACGATCGTGCCGTGTTGGACGCGGCCAAGGCCTTGGAGGCGGCCAACGCCAAGGGTGATGCGGGCGCAATTCGCGGCGCCATGGCCGCACTCGATGCGGCCCTGCGCGGACAGACATTGGCATCAGACCGGGCCGCCACGGCAGCGGCTGCGGTGCCGACGGTTGAAGCACCCGTTGCCGTAGTGACTGAGCCGCCTTTGAGTGGGGCTGGGGATGTCACAGTTGCGGCATCTGAGAGCGAAACTACGGCAGCACCCTCGGCAGTTGCCCCCGTGGTGCCGGCCAAGCCCGTCAAGCCCGTGATTGCCATGCGTGGCGACGATCGTCCCGGCATGCGCAAATCCGAACCTTCGGCTCCGACGCGCGGAAGCCGACCGGACTCACGCTCCGATTCACGTGGTCCCCGGCCAGATTCGCGCGACGGCGCACGCCTTGGTTTCGGTGACCGTGGCCCCCGGTTTTCTGAGCGTGCCCCCGCACCAGATCGCGGCCCGCGCTTGGGCGACGCGGCGTTTCGAGCTCAGCGCGAGGCGATGGAGCGGGCCGAATTTGCGCTCAAAAAGCTGGCCGCACAAGCCCACGGCGAGGCCTTGACGCATTTGCTGACGGCTTGGGAAAAGCGCGACGCAGCGCTCGTTCCCAGTGTGGGCGATTTTGGGCCCCGTGTGAGCACAGCCGTGCGCGGCAGTTGGACTCAGGCTTTGGGTGCGGCACCCAAAGCCGATGATGCAGCGGGCGTGGCACAGACATTGTTGCGCCTGGAAATGGCGGCGGAAGTGCCGACACCGGCAGAACATATGAATGAACGGCGCATGTTGCAATTGCAACTTCTGACGCGTCGCAATGACCCCGCTCCGGTGCAAACTTGGGCACAGGACATGGCGCGCCTGCTCGCGAATACGTTCGACAATGCCAGGGCTCACCGCGTTCAGACGGCTCTGAAGGTGTTGTTGAAGCGGTAATATTTTCTTTGCAGCCGTCAATGGCAGACGGCACGGTCAACGTGAAATCTGGTCTGGATTGAAGAACGCGTCGAACAATTCCCGCAATTGCGGAAATTCCTGGATAAAGCGTGCGCGTTGGACGAAATAGGCTTCACATGCCACCGCAAAAAATTCCGACATCGATTCGGCGGCGTACGCGTCCATCCAGGGGGTGACGCCACCAAAGCGCTCGGCCTTGATGACTTGATCGCGAAACGTTTCATAGGTCGGCTGCATCATGGCCAGCCAAGCGGCACGTGCTGCAGCGCTGGAAGTGGTTGCCATGAAGCCTTTGGGCAAGGGTGGGCAACCGTTGCCCTGACCGTCCCGCAGTTCCAACTTGTGCGCAAACTCATGGATCACCAGGTTGTAGCCCTGCGCTGCGGTCGCGTCCGAACGGGCCACGTCGTGCCAGTTCAGCATCACCGGTCCGCGGTCCATGGATTCCCCGGACAGGACTTCCCGGTAGTGGTGCACGATGCCGACATCGTCCACCACTTCTCGTGTGGCTACCACTTGAGCGGGGTGGAGCACGATGCCGACGAAATCGTCATACCAACGCAGCAGCTTTGCGGGTTGAGCTCCTTCTTCCAGATGCAACAGTGGCACACAGGCCTGGGCTGCAATGGACAGTGCCATGGCATCGGTGATGACCAGACCCTGGGCGCCGTGGAACTGCTTTTGCGCCAGGAATTCAGC
The DNA here is from genome assembly GCA_903832285.1 of uncultured beta proteobacterium. Taxonomy (GTDB): domain Bacteria; phylum Pseudomonadota; class Gammaproteobacteria; order Burkholderiales; family Burkholderiaceae_C; genus CAIKVZ01. Next base: position 14,897 of record CAILAY010000168.1, read on the forward strand.
GCACAGACTGCGCAGGCTGCGCTGCTCCTCTTGCGTCAACCGAGCCAGAAAACAATGGGACTGCAGCGTTTGTTGCCACAACGCATCGCCAATGACATCAACGCGCTTTCGTCCGGGAAATAACCAGTGCACTAACCCGTTCCACATGCGCTGTGCGATGCGTCAGTTCGATGCCAGCGCGATTCGCTGCACCAGCGCCGGCCCGTCCCCCGATTGAACGCGCAGCGCCTGTGCGCGCGGCGTCGGCAGGCTGCAATCCCAATCGCTCAAAACCCACCGTTGCCGACCCTGCCCCAAGTCATGCCAAGCGGGTCGGTGCGTGTGACCATGAATCATGACGCTGGCTTGGGCTGTGTCCAGCCATGCGCGCGCCGCATCGGCATCGACATCGGCATAGGTTTCGGCGGCGCGCTGGACCCGTTGGCTCTGCAGGCGCAACGAGCGCGCAATGGTCTGCCGTTCAGCCAGAGGACGTGCCAGAAATTCCTGCTGCCAGTCTGTGGCACGAACCTGCTGACGGAACTGCATGTAGTCGATGTCGGCCAGGCACAATGCATCGCCGTGGGTCAGCAACCAACGCTGCGCGGCAAACTCCAGAACGGTCGGGTCCGGCAGGAACTGCATCCCGCAATGCTGCAAGAAATTGCGTCCCATCAGGAAATCGCGATTGCCGTGCATGAACAGCAGCGTCGTGCGCTGAGCTGCGCAGCGCAGTACTTCGGCGCAGCGCGCCTCGAACGAATCCTGCACCGAAGTGCCCAGCGCCGCATCGTCACCGACCCAGGCTTCGAACAGATCGCCCAGAATGAAAACAGCGTCGGCGCGAGTGTGCAACAGATACTGTTGACAGGCGAGAAACGTGGCTTCATCCGCCGCGTGAAGATGCAGATCCGAAATGAAATCGATCGTACGCCAACTGGCCGCAGCAACAAGGCGGGCCAACGGGGGTACGGTCGTAGGCATGCTTTGCCGTGCGGCGTCAGAGCGCAACCGCCTTTTCGATCACCACGTCTTCTTTGGGTACGTCGTCGTGATGGCCCTTGCGGCCGGTGGCGACGGCCTTGATCTTGTCCACCACATCGGTGCCAGATACCACCTTGCCGAACACCGTGTATCCCCAACCAGAGGCTGTAGGAGCAGAGTGATTTAGAAATCCGTTGTCGGCCACGTTCAGGAAGAATTGTGCCGTGGCTGAATGCGGGTCCGAAGTGCGTGCCATCGCCACCGTGTAGTTGGCGTTCTTGAGTCCGTTATTGGCTTCATTTTCAATCGGGGCGTCGCAGGTCTTCTGCTGCATACCAGGCTCAAAGCCTCCGCCCTGAACCATGAAGCCGGGGATGACGCGATGAAAAATTGTGTTGTCGTAATGACCCTTGGCCACATAGTTGAGAAAGTTGGCCGCGGACTTGGGTGCCCTTTCAGCGTCCAACTCAAGAGTGATGACGCCGTAGCCTTTGACGTGAAGTTCGACTTTTTGGTTGCTCATGTTTTGTTATTTAACAAGGGTTGCGGAAGTGATGACGATGGGTGTTTTGGGAACGTCGCTGGGAAAGATTCCGCCCGCGCCGGTGGGTGCGGCCTTCATTTTGTTGACCACGTCCATGCCGCTGACAACCTTGCCGAATACGGTGTAGCCGAACAGTTGGGGGGCATTGATGAGGTTGGCGCGCGGTGTGTTTTCATAGACGCGGCCCTGGTATTCGAATTTTGGAACGGGGTCTCCCGGCGGTATCAGGATTGGATCGAGGAATGCATTGTCCTTGACGTTGATGAAGAATTGCGCCGTGGCCGACTGGGGGTCGTTGGTGCGGGCCATTGCCAACGTGCCGACAACGTTTTTCAAGCCCTTCGCAAGGGCTTCGCGACCCTCATGCTGGACCGCTGGGCGGGTCTTCTTTTCAACAAAGGATGTGGTGAAACCGCCGCCCTGTACCATGAAGTCGTTGATGACGCGATGAAAGATGGTGCCGTCGTAATGCTTGTCCTTCACGTACTGCAGAAAGTTCTCTACAGTTTTTGGCGCTTTGTCGGGATAGACCTCGACCACGAAGTCGCCCGCGCTGGTGGAGAATTTGACTTTGGGTGCGCTTTGCGCCCAGGCCTGACCGGCGATTGAAACGATGGCCAAGCTCGTCACAAGGGCGCGGCGGAGGAATGAATATTGGCTTGATCTCAAGACGGGACTCCAGTTAAAAAAGCTTGGATGGGAAGACCAAACGGAACTCGGTTTCAGGGGGATTTTGCCGGTTTGTTCGCCGGCGCCAACAACTGCCGAATCTGTTCAAGTTTGAAAGCTGCGCCCGAGTGTGCGGCGTCAGTTTGCAGTGACCTGCCATACGATAGGGCAGCCAGTTTGACATGGATATCGCCCAGATTCTCGTGTGCAATGGCGTATTCCGGATTGGCGCGGATCGCCGCCTCCAACGCGACGCGAGCCTGATCGAACTGGCTTTGAGCCGCCAGCAATACCGCCAGGTTGTTATAGGGCTCAGGCAGTTCAGGATACTCCTGGGTCAGCAGTTGATAGGTCTGTATCGCGTCCGAACTCATGCCGGATTCGCTCTGAATCACTCCCAGCAAAAAGCGCATTTGCGGGTCGTGCGGCTGGGTCACGATGTAGGCTTGCGCTGCGTTCAGGGCCTCGGCACGCTTGCCATCGCGCAGCAAGTGGTTCACATCCAAATAGACGTCAGCGCGGGCCGAACCCGCGCCAATGGCCACGGCCAGCAGCAGTAGGCGCAGGGCAGGAGAAAGCGTTGAGCGCAAAGATGACATGTGGTAACCAAGAGTGGTTGATGAATGCGCCGGGCAAGCCGTGAGCGGGGCTTTATACTGCGTTTTATTGTAGCCCACGGTGCAGATTTTCTGCAGGGTGTTATGAGCTGCAAGACACCGTCGATTAATTGAGACCGGTATCCAGACCCTGTGCCGAGCGCGTCGCGCGGCTGGTGGGCCGGACACCTTGCTGGATTTCAGGAGCCTGCGCATTTACAACACGCTGTCGCGTGCACTGGAAGTTTTTACCCCGATCGAGCCCGGCCACGTGCGCATGTACGTCTGCGGCATGACCATCTACGACCTGTGCCACGTAGGACACGCGCGCATGATGATGGCCTTCGACGTGGTGCAGCGATGGCTAGCTGCCAGCGGCTACCGCGTGACGTACGTGCGCAACATCACCGACATTGAGGACAAGATCATCAAGCGTGCGGTCGAACGCGGCATCAGCATCCGAGCGCTCACGGATGAAATGATCGCGGCCATGCACCAAGACCTGGCCGCCTTGGGCATTGCGCCACCGACAGTAGAGCCGCGTGCCACGGACTACGTGCGCCAGATGACCGATCTCATCGGCATGCTACAGGGCAAGGGGTTGGCCTACCAGGCCAGCAACGGCGACATGAACTTTTCTGTGCGCAAATTCCCCGGCTACGGCAAGCTCAGTGGCAAGTCGCTGGACCAACTGCGCGCGGGAGAGCGCGTGGCGGTAATCGACGGTAAGGAAGACCCGCTGGACTTCGTGCTCTGGAAGGCGGCCAAACCGGACGAGCCTGTCGACGCCAGGTACGACTCGCCCTTCGGATCGGGACGCCCGGGCTGGCACATCGAATGTTCGGCCATGAGTTGTGCCGTGCTGGGCAAGACCTTCGACCTTCACGGCGGTGGCGCGGACCTGCAGTTTCCGCATCATGAGAACGAAATCGCGCAAAGCGAGGGTGCCAACGGACAGCCGCTGGCGAATTACTGGGTGCACAACGGTTTCCTGCAGGTGGACAATGAAAAGATGTCCAAGAGTCTGGGCAACTTTTTCACGATCCGCGACGTACTCAAGAGTTTTGACGGCGAGACCGTGCGCTTCTTCATGCTGCGCGTGCATTACCGCCGCCCTTTCAACTACAGCGACGCCGGGCTGGAAGATGCACGCACCGGGCTCAAACGACTCTATACGGCGCTGCACGCCGTGGCGCCACGTGAGATGACGCTGGACTGGAGTGAACCCTTTGCTGCGCGCTTCAAGGCGGCCATGGACAACGACTTTTCCACACCGGAGGCGGTGGCCACCTTGTTTGATCTGGCCAGCGAAGTCAATCGGACTCAGTCGGGTGAATTGAGTGGTCTGCTCAAGTGTCTGGGTGGCTGCCTTGGGTTGCTGCAGGGCGATCCGCAGCGCTATTTGCAGACCGGTGCCGAACTCGATGAGGCGGCGATTCAGTCGCGCATTGCGCTACGCGCAGCCGCCAAGGCGGCGAAGAACTTCGCCGAGGCAGACCGCATCCGACAAGAACTGCTGGCACAGGGCATCGCGCTCAAGGACTCGCCCGTGGGCACGACGTGGGAGGCAGCGCAATGAGGACGGATAAGTGGGAAGACGCGGCGGAGAAGATGTTCGGGCGGCATGATGGCAACCGTTAAGCCGTCGGCCAGCGCCGTCATTACGCCCGTCTACTGGGCAGATGCCTGCCGACACCTGGCGCGCAAGGATCGGGTCATGAAGCGGCTTATCCCGCAGTTTGGAGATGTCTGCCTGCAGTCGCGAGGTGATGCCTTCGTGACGCTGGCGCGCAGCATTGTGGGCCAGCAGATTTCGGTCAAGGCGGCGCAGACTGTATGGGAGCGCTTTGTTGTGCTGCCGCGGAAAATGAGCCCGGGCAATGTGCTCAAGCTCAAGGTGGACGACATGCGGGCGGCAGGTTTGAGTGCGCGCAAGGTCGAGTACCTGGTCGATCTGGCGCTGCATTTCGATGCCGGTGCACTTCATGTAAACGATTGGTCCGGCATGGACGATGAAGCCATCATTGCCGAACTGGTGTCGATCCGGGGTATCGGCCGCTGGACGGCCGAGATGTTCCTGATCTTTCACCTGATGCGCCCCAACATCCTGCCGCTTGACGATGTTGGGCTGATAAACGGCATCAGTCGCAACTATTTTTCGGGCGAAGCCGTAAGCCGTAGCGACGCACGTGAAGTGGCCGCGGCATGGGCGCCTTATTGCAGCGTGGCGACTTGGTATATTTGGCGCTCGCTGGATCCGCTTCCGGTGGCATACTGATACCTTGTGGGACAGACCAAGAGTTACGTGCAGCGAACTTTGCTTTGTCCCCAACTGACTAATGGGAGCCGACTTTGGCAAAAAGAACTTTCCTCGATTTCGAACAGCCGATTGCGGATCTGGAAACCAAGATTGAAGAACTGCGTTATGTGCAGACCGAGTCTGCGGTGGACATCTCCGAAGAGATCAATCAACTCAGCAAGAAGAGCCAGCAGCTTACAAAGGACATTTACAGCGACCTGAGCGCATGGCAAATCACCAAGATTGCACGCCACGCCGAACGTCCCTACACGCTGGACTATGTGCGCGAGCTGTTCACGGATTTTGTCGAGTTACATGGCGACCGGCATTTCTCCGATGACCTGAGCATCGTGGGCGGGTTGGCGCGCTTTAACGGCACACCCTGCATGGTGCTGGGGCACCAGAAAGGGCGCGACACCAAGGAGCGTGCACTGCGCAACTTTGGTATGAGCAAACCCGAGGGATATCGCAAGGCGCTTCGGCTTATGAAGCTGGCAGAAAAGTTCAAGCTTCCGGTGTTCACCTTCGTCGACACGCCGGGAGCCTACCCCGGCATCGATGCCGAGGAACGCAGCCAGTCCGAAGCCATCGGCCGCAACATTTACGAGATGGCGCAACTGGAGGTGCCGATCATTGTCACCATCATCGGCGAAGGCGGCTCGGGAGGTGCACTGGCAATTTCAGTGGGCGATCAACTGGTGATGCTTCAGTATTCGATCTACTCCGTCATCAGCCCCGAAGGTTGTGCCTCAATTCTTTGGAAGACCTCGGATAAGGCCCAGGACGCGGCTGATGCCCTGGGCATCACCGCACACCGACTCAAGGCGTTGGGTGTGGTCGACAAGATCGTGAACGAACCGGTCGGGGGCGCGCACTGCGATCACAAGCAGATGGCCGCCTTTCTCAAGCGCGCGCTGGTTGACGCCTATCGGCAGGTCAGCGATCTCAAGGTCAAGGAGTTGTTGGACCGGCGTTACGAGCGCTTGCAAAGTTATGGGCGGTTTACGGATATCAAGGCCGATAGCAAGTAGCATTTCGCGTCATTTCCATCATTCTGGCGCCACGATATTGCGCCACCACGCACGGCTATATCATGAAAAAACTCCTCCTTGCTCTCACTCTGTTCTGGGCAGTTGCTGCGGCAGCCATGGCGAATGATTTCACGTTTGCGCAAGCGGGCCTGAAGATCGATCTGCCCAATGGTTTTTCGCTGCTTAAGCGTGCCGACATTGACCAACTTTATGGTCCGACACGGGGCCCGGGTTTCGTGATCGGCAATAGCACGCGAACCGCCACCCTTAGCTACGACCTGAAACCGCACAATATTTCGAATCTGAACATGGCACAGTCGCTGAAGGTGTTCGAGCAGGTGTTCGAGCAGCGAGTGCCCGCTTTGGTCTGGAAGGAGCGCAAGCTCATGGAGTTGGCGAAGCAGCAGTGGATGCAACTCGAGTTCCTCTCCAAATCGGGTGGCATTGAGTACTACAACATCATGCTCATCACGCCCGTCAAGGAGCAGATGCTGGTGTTGAATCTGAATTCAACCGTCGCTGATTTCGCGCGTGCAGAACCTGACCTGCGGGCCATCATGAAATCCATTGCGTTGAACGTTACGGTGCCGGAGATGGTGACGAACCCGGAACCCGCCAAGAAGCCCGCGGCGGCCAAAAAGAAGGAAAAGGCGGCCGCTTAAATCATCCTGCCTGTTGCCTGCCGACAGGTTGGGTGGGAGCGGGGAGCATGCCGCGGCAGACCACCCGGTTGCATTGGGGGTGGGGTGGCACAGGCACTTCGATCAAGGACGACAAGAGCATGAGCCATCCCGTGGACGCCGCGATCGATGCCTTTGCGCCGGCGTTACCCCTCGCCGTGGGCTATAGCGGCGGGGCTGATTCCACGGCACTGTTGCTAGCCTGCGCGCGTCGGTGGCCACACCAGGTGAGGGCGATTCATGTGCACCACGGTTTGCAGGACTGCGCGGATGATTTTGTGGGGCACTGCGAGGCCTTCTGCGTCCAGTTGGGTGTACCGCTGGCCGTACACCGGATGGATGCCAGGCATGTCAGGGGACAGAGTCCGGAGGACGCGGCACGCGATGCACGCTATACCGCTTTCAGGGTAGTGGCTCAACAGCAATGGGCGAACGATCCGGTGGCGTCGATTGCGCTGGCGCATCACGCGGACGATCAGGTCGAAACCCTGCTGCTGGCACTTAGCCGCGGTGCTGGTCTGCCGGGCTTGAGCGCGATGCCCGCCCATTGGCAACGTGATGGCATTCACTATCACCGGCCCTTGCTGCGGGTTCCTGGCGCACAGCTTCGCGCTTGGCTTGGCGCTCGTGGTGTGGCGTGGCTCACGGATCCGAGCAACGCCCAGCAACAGTTCACACGCAACCGTATCCGCTCGCAACTGCTGCCCGTGCTGGACCAAGTATTTCCCCAATTTCGCCAGACCTTTGCGCGAAGTGCCGCCCACGCGGCACAGGCGCAAACCTTGCTGGAAGAACTTGCCAGTCAGGACCTGCTGCGTGTCGGGGTGCCACCACATATTTCTGCGCTTCAGGAACTATCGCGCCCCAGGCAAGCGAACGCGTTGCGCCAATGGTTGAAGACGAAATGGAGCACCAGTCCCAGCACTGCGCAGCTCGAAGAGTTACTGGATCAGCTGGCGGCCTGTCGCACCCGTGGTCACGCCATCCACATCAAGCTTGGCCGTGGCTTTGTGCGCCGCAGCAACGATGTGTTGGATTGGTACAATTCGGCTCCTCTTTAGTCGCAACTTTTCAGAAATTTCTCCCGATGTCCCTGATTGTTCATAAGTACGGCGGCACGTCGATGGGCTCGACTGAGCGCATCCGAAATGTCGCCAAGCGCGTTGCCAAGTGGGCCCGCGCCGGCCACCAGATGGTGGTCGTTCCTTCGGCCATGAGCGGTGAGACCAATCGCCTGCTGGGTCTCGCCAAGGAACTCGCGCCCGCCAAACCGGGCGAGGACTACAGCCGGGAACTGGACATGCTGGCCGCAACCGGGGAGCAGGCGTCCAGCGCCTTGCTGGCGATCGCCCTGCAGGCCGAAGGATTGGAATCGGTGAGCTACGCGGGCTGGCAGGTTCCGATCCGCACGAACATGGCCTACACCAAGGCCCGCATTGAATCCATCGATGACACCAAGGTGCGAACCGATCTGGCCTCGGGCAAGGTGGTGATCGTCACCGGCTTTCAGGGTGTGGACGACCAGGGCAACATCACCACACTAGGCCGGGGTGGTTCGGACACCTCGGCAGTGGCGGTGGCGGCGGCCATGAAGGCCGATGAATGTCTGATATACACCGACGTGGACGGCGTGTACACCACCGATCCGCGTGTCGTTCCGGAAGCGCGGCGTCTGCACAGCGTAAGCTTTGAAGAAATGCTGGAGATGGCGTCCATGGGCTCCAAAGTGTTGCAAATCCGTTCGGTGGAATTTGCCGGCAAATACAAGGTCAAGCTGCGCGTGTTGTCGAGTTTTACGCCCTGGGACATCGACCTCAATGAAGAAGCCAAGTCTGGCACCCTGATAACTTTTGAAGAAGACGAGCAAATGGAACAAGCCATCGTGTCCGGGATCGCGTTCACACGCGACGAAGCCAAAATCTCCGTGCTGGGGGTGCCCGATACTCCGGGCATCGCGTACCAAATTCTGGGCGCCGTCGCCGACGCCAATATCGATGTCGATGTCATCATTCAGAACCTGAGCAAGGACGGACTGACCGACTTCAGCTTCACGGTCAATCGCGGTGACTACGCCAGGGCAATGGACCTGCTCAAGGAGAAGGTTCTGCCCAAGTTGGGTGCGCAAGAAGTGGTGGGCGATCCGCGCATCTGCAAGGTCAGCATCGTGGGCATCGGCATGCGCAGCCACGTAGGGGTCGCCAGCAAGATGTTCCGTGTCCTCAGTGAAGAACGCATCAACATCCAGATGATTTCCACCAGTGAAATCAAGACTTCGGTGGTGATTGACGAGAAGTACATGGAACTCGCGGTGCGCGCGCTGCATCGCGCCTTTGAATTGGATCAGCCAGTTGTCTGACGCAGCAATCTGCAGCGCGGGCACACTGGAATCCGACCCTCTTCGGGCATAATAGGAACATTGGAAACGTGACCGAGTGGCCGAAGGTGCTCCCCTGCTAAGGGAGTATGGGGTGTTGAGCCCCATCAAGGGTTCGAATCCCTTCGTTTCCGCCAAGAATGCGTTCTTGCAGGTCTTTTTCCGACCATCAGGAGCCGCGACAAGCCCCGCCAGACGTTGTGCTGCGGGGCTTTTTTTCGGGTTTCCTATTTTCGCTACTTGGCTCCGAACCCCGTGAATTGATAGCTCAGCGCGATCCCTGCGACATGGGCCTTGAAGGGGCCGCGTGCGGCGTCTATGCTGCCGGCGGTGGCCAGAATAGCAAGTGTCTTTGAGAATTCGTAGCCGAGGTTGACGTTAGCCTGTCCCACCAACCCGCCGCTGACGGCCACACCACCACCACCGGCTGCACCGAGCAGCATTTCGCCTTCGACAAACCAGTTCGGTGTGAGCGGCCAGTGCATCCCGCCGCCGACTTGCCCGGTCATGTAGGCGCCGGCTTTGCCCGCATAGGCGGCCAAGCCCTGGCCTGTGAGGTACCCGTGCGGTGAGAGGAAATAATCAAGTTGCACGCCCAGACTGCTGATGGAGAGTTGTGGATCGCTGCTGCGCCACTGTGGGTTGGCTTTGAAATAGGTTTGACTCACCGCGCGCACGCGCAGGTGTTCCGCATCGAAGCCGTCCAGCGCGCGCCATGACACCGCGTCAGGCGAAGACACGGCAGGCGTTCCAAATTGATGCGTCAGTTGCAGCGCCAGACTGCGAGCCTTGAAACTGCCGGAGGGCGCGCGCACCTCACCGACAGAAAATTCCAGTGCATTGCGTGCCGAGATTCTTTGCTGCACTGCCAAGCCGACATCCAGCAGCATGCCACCACCGTCATCGACACCACCACCACCGGCGGGTCCGGCTGCCGCATGAACCTTCAAAGTCGTGCTGTTGGACAGGGCGAGTCGATAGCCACCGCCGGCCAGTATCTGCATGTAGCCATTGCTCTGGCCACCCATGGCGCCCTCAGCTTCGATTTGCGTGAACCAGTGGGTGTCGATGGCGGACAACCACTGCACCCCCATCAGTTGCATGCGTGCATGCTGTGGCTGGCCGCTCGTTCCCAGCACCGATGATGGTATGACGTAATCCCGGGCCACCAGAGAAAATTCCTGACTGCGGGCGGGGAGACTGCGACCCAGTGGGCCATCCGTCGTCTGCGTTGGCGACCAACCGCTGTTGACGAGACCGTAAAACGGAAATTCGTACCGGATGTAAGGCTGTGTGCTGCGGATGACGCCGTTTGGAAAGCTGACGTGGCTATAGCCAAAGCCGAAATTGCCAGAACCGGATGTCTCGTAGCTCAAACCCACGTCGCTACGAAGCATCAGACCACCACCGGCCAAGGTGTTGCTGCTGCGACCACCACCGGCGCCGACAAAGAGCCCCGCATGACTGTCCCAGGAGGTGCCCAGACGCTGGTGCACCTCACCCGTCAGTCCCAATGTAATGAATCCACCGCGCTCGCCGCGCACGGCGCCCCAGGATCCCACGCCAAGGCGCACATGGTCGTTAACATCAACCAGCACGTCCCCACCAATCAGCCCCATGGATTCAGACCCCGGAAGGTGCAATGTTTCCGACGTGAGGCGCCAACTGACGGGTGTTGGCGTGAGTGTGGCTGCTGAACCGGAGGCTTCTTGCGCTTGCGCGGGCAGTGTCATTCCCAGACCCGCGGCACACAGGCCGGTGTAAATGAGCCTGTGTGGGTGTAGACGTAGTTTTATGGCGTTCATAAGAAAAACGGCCCACAACGGCAAGCCGTGTGGGCCGGATTTGATTCGCAATGATATCGGGATTCAGCGTTTCTCGATGGGCAGCACGTTGCGTGCCACCGAGCCCGTGAATAACTGCCGGGGACGACCGATTTTGTACTCGGGGTCGCTGATCATTTCATTGAGTTGCGCGATCCAGCCGACGGTGCGTGCCAGCGAGAATATTCCCGTGAACAGATTCACGGGAATGCCGATGGCGCGTTGCACGATGCCTGAGTAGAAGTCCACATTCGGATAGAGCTTGCGCTGCACGAAGTAGTCATCTTCCAGGGCGATCTTTTCCACGGCCTTGGCGAGCTTGAACAGCGGGTCGTTTTCCAGGCCCAGTTCGGCCAGGACTTCGTTGCAGGTTTCCTGCATGAGCTTGGCGCGTGGATCGTAGTTCTTGTAGACGCGGTGCCCGAAGCCCATGAGCTTGACGCCGGAATTCTTGTCCTTGACCTTCTCCATGAACTCGCCCACTTTGGCCACACCGCCCTGGCGTTGCAGGTCTTCCAGCATGTTCAGGCAGGCTTCGTTGGCGCCGCCGTGCGCAGGTCCCCAAAGGCAGGCGACGCCGGCTGCTATCGCCGCGAACGGGTTCGTGCCTGACGATCCGCATAGACGCACGGTGGAGGTGGAGGCATTTTGCTCATGGTCGGCGTGCAGGATGAAGATGCGGTCCAGCGCGCGCTCGAGTACGGGGTTGACCTGATAGTCTTCGCAGGGGACGCCAAACATCATGCGCAGGAAATTGCCAGCGTAGCTCAGTTCGTTGCGCGGGTACATGTAGGGTTGGCCGATACCGTACTTGTAGGCCATGGCGACCAAGGTGGGCATCTTGGCGATGAGGCGGATCGCGGCCACTTCTCGGTGCTCGGGGTTATTGATGTCGGTGCTGTCATGATAGAAGGCAGACAGCGCGCCCACCAGTCCGGTCAGGACGGCCATGGGATGCGCGTCACGACGAAAACCTCGCAGGAAGAACTGCATCTGCTCGTTCACCATGGTGTGGCCGATAATGAGCTTGTGAAAGTCCTTGCGTTCCTGTTCCCTGGGCAACTCGCCCTTGAGCAACAGGTGGCAGGTGTCAAGGTAGTCGCATTGGGTGGCCAACTGTTCGATCGGGTAACCGCGATACAGCAATTCGCCCTTGTCACCGTCAATATAGGTGATGGCTGACTGGCATGCCGCAGTGGACAAAAAGCCCGGGTCGTAGGTGAACATGCCGGTTTGCCCGTAGAGCTTGCGGATGTCGATCACGTCCGGACCGACGCTGCCTTGATAGACAGGCAAGTCGATGCTGGGACTGCCGTTGCTGAAGGACAGGGTGGCTTTGTTGTCGGCAAGTTTCATGATTGACCTTTCAAGGCGTTTCTTTCAATTTCAACATTTCCAACACTTCGCGGACGTCGCCGTGATCCAGTTCTGGATCTACTTGAGCCAGGGTTTTCCGGGACAGATGCAGATCCAGTAAATCGTTGTCGCTCAAGTCCATCAAAGCGCTTAAAGCCTGCGACTGCTTGACGCTCAAGCTGCCTTCATGACGTCTGAAGAACCTTTCGATGATCAGATCGTTTTCAAGCAGACCCCGACGGCAGCGCCACTTGAGTTTGCTCAGAGCCCGCTCGTCCAGCAATTCGCCGACCATGTAAGTTTCCCCTTGATCGGCCGCTGCCGCTTTGTCCAAGATCAAACGCTGCGCGCGACCATCATTTCCTTGATCTTGCCGATCGCCTTGGTCGGGTTTAGACCCTTGGGGCAGACATCGACGCAGTTCATGATCGTGTGGCAGCGGAACAGCCGGTACGGGTCTTCCAGGTTGTCCAGTCGTTCGGCTGCAGCCTGATCGCGGCTGTCGGCGAGGAAGCGATAGGCCTGCAACAGACCCGCGGGGCCGACGAACTTGTCCGGATTCCACCAGAAACTGGGGCAACTGGTAGAGCAACTCGCACACAGGATGCATTCGTACAGACCATTGAGTTCCTCGCGCTCCTCTGGACTTTGCAGGCGCTCCTTCTCCGGTGGCACGGTGTCGTTGATGAGGTAGGGCTTGATCGAGTTGTACTGCTGGAAGAACATCGTCATGTCGACGATCAGGTCCCGCACAACCGGCAGTCCAGGCAGTGGCTTGAGCACGATGGTCCCGGTGAGCGTGCGCATGTTTGTCAGGCATGCAAGGCCATTTTTGCCGTTGATGTTCATGCCGTCCGAGCCGCACACGCCTTCGCGGCACGAGCGGCGAAAGCTGATGCTGGGATCGACTTCCTTGAGCTTCATCAGGGCGTCCAGCAGCATTCGTTCGTGGCCGTCGAGTTCGACATCGATGGTCTGCATGTAGGGCTTGGCGTCCTGGTCTGGGTTGTAGCGATAAATGTTGAACGTGCGTTTGGCCATGTCAATTTCCTTAATCAGTTCGGGTCAGCGCAGTGGCCTGCCCCGCAATTCTTAATCAGTTGAGGATAGATCGGGTTTTTGGGGTCAGAGCCCAATTTCGCAGGGCCGTCGGCTCCGATGGGACGCGGCGCAAGCGCCGCAGCGAATTTGGTGTCTGACCCCAATAACCCATTTGGTCTGTCCCGCAAGGTATCAGAAGGTCCGTACTTTGGGAGGGATGCTCGCCACGGTCAGCGGCGTCAGATTCACCGGTTTGTAGCTCAGGCTATTGCTCGCCCTGTCCCACAGCGTGTGCTTCATCCATTCAGCGTCGTTGCGGCCCAGCGGACAGGTGGCGTCACTGGCATCGCGCTCGTATTCATGCACCGTGTGCGCACCGCGGCACTCGTGCCGGGCGGCCGCAGACACGATGGTGGCCTGTGCCACTTCGATCATGTTCTCGACCTCCAGCGCCTCGATACGGGCCGTGTTGAACACCCGGGATTTATCCTTCAAGGTGATGTTCTGCACCCGTTCACGCAGCGCCGCAATTTTGCCAACGCCTTCGTCCATGCTGGCCTGAGTGCGGAACACTCCCACATGCAACTGCATGGTGGCACGGATGTCGTCGCCCACGCGTTGCGCGTATTCGCCGGTGGTGGCGTTGTCCAGGCGTTCCAGCCTTGCCAGTGACTGCAAGGCGGCGTCCGCGGGCAGGGGCTTGTGTGTGTTGGCACCGTTGAACTCGACGATGTGGTTGCCTGCGGCGCGACCGAACACCAGCAGATCCAGCAGCGAATTCGTACCCAGTCGGTTTGCGCCGTGCACGCTCACGCAGGAACATTCGCCCACGGCATAGAGACCCTTCACGACCTGGTTTACGCCGTCCTTTGGAACGACCACCTGGCCGTTGATGTTGGTCGGGATGCCGCCCATCTGGTAGTGGATCGTGGGAACCACGGGAATGGGTTCGCGCGTGATGTCCACGTTGGCAAAATTACTGCCTATCTCGTACACAGAGGGCAGGCGTTTGTGAATGGTCTCGGCGCCCAGGTGATCGAGCTTGAGCAGGATGTAGTCCTTGTTCGGACCGCAGCCGCGACCCTCCTTGATTTCCTGGTCCATGCAGCGCGACACAAAATCGCGCGGCGCCAAGTCTTTGAGCGTCGGCGCGTAGCGCTCCATGAAGCGCTCGCCATTGGCGTTGAGCAGAATCGCACCCTCGCCGCGGCATCCCTCGGTCAGCAGCACGCCGGCTCCAGCCACGCCCGTCGGGTGGAACTGCCAGAACTCCATGTCCTGCAACGGGATGCCGGCGCGTGCCGCCATGCCCAGGCCGTCGCCAGTGTTGATGAAGGCGTTGGTGGAGGCCGCGAAGATGCGGCCGGCACCGCCGGTGGCGAGTAGCACGGTCTTGGCTTCGAGCACGTACACGTCGCCGGTTTCCATCTCAAGCGCAGTCACTCCCACCACGTCGCCGTCGGCGTCGCGGATCAGGTCCAGTGCCATCCATTCGACGAAAAAGTTGGTCTTGGCCTTGACGTTTTGCTGGTACAGCGTGTGCAGCATGGCGTGGCCGGTGCGGTCGGCCGCGGCACAAGCACGCTCGACCGCTTTTTCGCCGTAGTTGGCGGTGTGGCCGCCAAACGGACGCTGATAGATCGTGCCGTCAGGATTGCGGTCAAACGGCATGCCCATGTGTTCCAGGTCGTACACGGCATTGGCTGCTTCGCGGCACATGAACTCGATCGCGTCCTGATCCCCCAGCCAATCCGAGCCCTTGATGGTGTCGTAGAAGTGATAGTGCCAATTGTCTTCGTTCATGTTGCCCAGCGAGGCGCCGATGCCGCCTTGCGCCGCGACCGTATGTGAGCGCGTTGGGAACACCTTGGACAGCACTGCAACATTCAGACCGGCGCGTGCGAGTTGCAGCGAGGCGCGCATGCCGGAGCCGCCCGCCCCCACGATGACGGCGTCAAATCTTCTTTTGCTAACGGTATAAGCCACGGTTTAAAACCTCCAAAGAACTTGAATGGCCCAACCCGCGCACGCGACGAGCCAGACGATGGAGAAAATTTCGAGCGTCAGGCGCACGGCGACAGGTTTGATGTAGTCCATCCAGATTTCGCGCATTCCGATCCAGGCGTGGACCAGCAGAGCGAGGATGACGGCGAAGGTCAGTGCCTTCATCCACTGGGCGGAAAAAATGCCAGCCCATTTGTCGTATCCGATGGAGCCCTTGGTGAATAACACCTGTGCCAACACCAGCAGCGTGAACAGCGCCATGATGACGGCGGTGGCACGCTGCGCAATCCAGTCGCGCAGTCCATAGTGGGCGCCCGTGACGAGGCGCTTGGATCCGTGATTTACAGACATATTGAAATTCCCCTGATTAATTGAGCACAGAACTGAAGATCTGATCTGTTCGGTTGCGGCCGGGGCTAACGAGCTGACCCACAAGCCATTTGTGTTCAGTAGAGGCCAAACAGCTTGGCGCCAAGTACGGCCGTCAAACCCAGGCTCACGATCAGTGTCGCGACCGCGGAAGAGTTGCCGAATTCCTTTGTGACCGCGTGACGGGCATCCATGTACAGATGGCGTATGCCGGCGGTGAAGTGATGCAGATAGGCCCAGATCACGCCCAGGGCCAGCAGCTTCCAGATGGCGCCGGGCAAACCCAACATGCCTGCGCTGAAGGCTGCGGTAAAACGGGCGAACGAATATTCGGAGGTGATTGAAGTGGCAAACATCCAGATGATGAAGGGCATCAGCAAGAAGAGGATCAGGCCACTGATGCGGTGCATGCCGGAGATGATGGAGGCCAGAGGCCACCGATAACCCGGCAGATCCCTGAAGGCATTGATGTTGCGGAACTCGGGCCGTTTGGGTTTCGCGGTCGGTGTGCTGAAGCTCATGTCGGTGCTTTCTTGGGGTAACGGGAAATTCTATTGCACCGCACACAACTGGCGGCAGACTTCACCAATGTGAAGGTCAGTTCAACACATTCAAATAGTGGTGACTGTCGGTGCGGTACAAACCACGGCGCAGTTCCATGGGTACGTCATTGTAGGTGTGGGCCACGCGCTCCACACTCAACAGGGGCGTCTGCGGGTTGACCTTCAGCCATGCGCATTGTTCGGTGTCTGGCAGTACAGCTCGAATTCTTTCCTCTGCGCGCACCATGCGCACACCGAATTCCGTCTCGAACAGCGCGTACATCGGGCCGTGGTATCCTGTCAATCTCTCTGCAGTCAAGCCTTTAAACGGCGTGCCGGGCAACCACAGCTCTTCCAGAATTGTGGGCACCCCGCCAAAGGAGAGAACGCGGCGCACCTGCAGCACCGAGTCGCCCGTGCGCAGCCCCAGGGCGCGCGCGATGTCGGCACTGGCACGCATCCGCTTGCAGTCGATGATGTTGCGCTGCGATGGACCTTCGCTGCTGGCTTCGCCGCTGTCTGGAACCAGTTTCAGGAAGCGGTATTGCACATGTTGTTCCACATGGGTGGCGACAAACGTGCCCTTGCCCTGACGCCGAATCAGCAGATTGCCGGCGGCCAGTTCGTCAATCGCCTTGCGCACCGTTCCCTGACTCACGCGAAAGCGCACCGCGAGTTCGGTTTCGCTCGGTATCGATTCGCCCGGTTTCCACTCTGCGGCTTGCAGACTTTGCAGTATCAGCGTCTTGATCTGCTGATACAGCGGGCTGAATGCAGGGGTGCCGGCACTTACCGAATTCGCAGCGATTGCGGCGTGCTCGTGCGTGCTGGGCGGGACATGTGCCATGGTCCAATCATATCTTATATAAGACATAAGACAAATTGACGCTTTCAGGCTTTCAGTTTAGACTTCGTTGCTGTTTCAACTCAACATTCTGGAGTACTTACCATGAGCAAAAAGCCCGTTCGAGTTGCCGTCACCGGCGCCGCAGGTCAGATCGGATATGCATTGTTGTTTCGCATCGCCTCCGGAGAAATGCTCGGGAAGGACCAGCCGGTCATCCTTCAGTTGTTGGAAATTCCTGACGAAAAGGCACAGAAGGCACTCAAGGGAGTGATGATGGAGTTGCAGGATTGCGCCTTTCCACTGCTCGTTGGCATGGAAGCGCACAGCGACCCGATGACGGCGTTCAAGGACACTGACTACGCCTTGCTGGTGGGCTCGCGTCCGCGTGGTCCGGGCATGGAGCGCGCAGAGTTACTGTCCATCAACGGGGCCATCTTCACCGCGCAGGGCAAGGCACTGAATGCCGTCGCCAGCCGCAACGTCAGGGTGCTGGTGGTGGGCAACCCCGCCAACACCAATGCCTATATTGCGATGAAGAGCGCACCCGATCTGCCGCGCAAGAACTTTACCGCCATGCTACGTCTGGACCACAATCGTGCTCTGAGCCAGATCGCGGCCAAGACCGGCAAGCCGGTGGCCGACATCGAAAAGCTGTGCGTCTGGGGCAACCATTCACCCACCATGTACGCCGACTACCGCTTCGCCACCATCAACGGCGCGTCGGTCAAGGACATGATCAACGACCAGGATTGGAACGCCAACACCTTTTTGCCCACGGTGGGCAAACGCGGTGCCGCCATCATCGAAGCGCGCGGCCTTTCGTCCGCTGCTTCCGCTGCAAATGCGGCGATCGACCACATGCGCGACTGGGCCCTGGGTACCAACGGCAAGTGGGTCACCATGGGCATTGCGTCCGATGGCCAATACGGTATCCCGAAAGACACGATGTTCGGTTTTGCCGTGACCTGCCAAGGCGGTGAATACAAGCTGGTCGAAGGCTTGGCCATCGATGAGTTCAGCCAGGGCTGCATCAACAAGACGTTGGCAGAACTGCAGGGTGAACAGGAGGGTGTCAAACATCTGCTGTAGTAGCCTGCTGCGCAACTCGGGGCCGTCGTTGCGGGGCTCGTCGGCCAATCCTCATGCACCTTGAGTGCATTCCGGTGGTCCGCCACCCGCGCCTAGGTCGCGAGTTGCTCGCAACGGCCACTGCCGTGCTGGGAAACCATAGCAACCCATGAAACATCCGCGCGAAATATTGCTGGGGTCCCAGGCTGCTGGCAGCGCTCTGCCGGTGTGCGATCACTACAGCGGGGTGGAGGTGCGCATGCGCAAGAGTCTGCAATTGCAGGCTGAAATGACGCAGGAATTTGGCACCTGCGTGTTTGACGTTACGCTGGATTGCGAAGACGGTGCGCCCGTGGGCGGTGAGCATGAACACGCACTGGTGGTGGTGGAACTGGCGTTGCAGGCGATGCAACGTGCAACCGCAGTTCCTGGCACGATTGCGCCCCGCATAGCAGTTCGTGTTCACCCGGTGGGGCATCCGGCCTTTGCTTCCGACGTCGCCACCATCGTGGGGCGTGCGGGTACCGCCTTGTGCCATCTGATGATTCCCAAAGTCGAGTCACTGGCCGACGTGGATCGCGCGGTTGCCGCGGTCGATCGCGCTCTCACAGTGGGAACGTGCGCCCTGCCACTGCACGTGCTGATCGAGTCTCCGGCGGCGGTACACCGCGCATTTGAGATCGCATCCCACCCTCGCGTGCAGTCCTTGAGTTTTGGTTTGATGGACTTTGTCTCTGCCCACGGCGGCGCCATTCCCGCGTCTGCCATGAGCACTGGAAATCACCCGCAGTGTTTGGATCAGTTCATGCATCCGCTGGTGGTGCGTGCCAAACTGGAAATCTCCAGCGCCTGTCATGCCTTTGGCAAGGTGCCGGCGCACGGTGTGGTAACGGAGTTCTCCGATACAGTGGTGCTGGAGGGCGCTGCGCGCCGCGCCGCGAATGAACTGGGTTTTACCCGCATGTGGAGCATTCACCCGAATCAGATTCGCCCTATCCTGGCGGCCTTCAAGCCGGAGTTGCGGGAGGTCGAGGTTGCGGCAACAATCATCGCAGCAGCAGCGCGCGCGGACTGGGCGCCGATTTCGGTCAAGTCCCGATTGCATGACCGCGCCAGTTACCGTTATTACTGGCAGCTACTGGAGCGAGCACACCATACCGGACTATGCTTGCCGTCCGAGGTGCAGGGCTACTTTTGCGCTGTGCCGCATTGAAACCCTCACCCAGGAACTCGTATGAAAAAGCTGTTTGCAATGCTACTTGTCGCATCCGTCCCGACCTTGGTGCTGGCGCAAGCCACCATCAAAGTACCCGCCAGCGCCAGTCGCGCCGAAATCAAGATCAAGGCAAAGAACCTGGCGGTGGCGGTGGATGCGGCCGAGGCCGCGTTGACGCCGGCTGAACTGGCGATCGCTGAGCGCGTTCACGTGGGCCGTTTGCCCTGTGAAATGGGGAACTGGGTGACGCTGACCGCGGACCCGAAGGCGCCGGGGTACTTCGATGTGCAACTGCAAAAAGTGACGTTCCGCATGTTCCCCGTGGAAACGTCCACCGGCGCGATTCGCCTGGAAGACCACAAGGCTGGCGCGGTCTGGCTGCAATTGGCGAACAAGTCCATGCTGATGAACCAAAAATTGGGCAAGCGCCTGGCCGACGAGTGCATGAGTCCAGCACAAATGGCGGTGGCTGAGGCCTTGAAGAAGAACCCGGGTGCAAGCGTGCTTGATGCCCCGGCGACAAAATAGTCTTCCGTGAATTTGCGGTAGATTTGTCGACAATTTTGTTTTTTTTTAACCGGAGAAATAGATGTTGCTAGCCTACCGCGCCCATGTGGCCGAACGCGCCGCCCTCGGGATCCCCCCGCTGCCTTTGTCCGCCAAGCAGACGGCGGAATTGATTGAATTGCTGAAGAACCCACCAGCAGGTGAAGATGCCACGCTGGTGGACTTGATCACGCACCGAGTGCCCGCCGGCGTCGATGATGCAGCCAAGGTCAAGGCTTCGTATCTGGCGGCCGTGGCGCTTGGCACGGAAAGGTGCCCGCTGATCTCGCGTCAGCGCGCCACGCAACTGCTGGGCACCATGCTCGGCGGCTACAACATCAGCCCAATGATTGATCTGCTGGACGACGCAGCAGTGGCGGCCGAAGCGGCCGAAGGTCTGAAGAAGACGCTGCTGATGTTCGACCAGTTCCACGACGTCAAGGAAAAGGCCGACAAGGGCAACGGCTTCGCCAAAGCGGTGCTGCAAAGCTGGGCCGACGCCGAGTGGTTCACCACGCGTCCCGAAGTGCCCAAGGGGATCAAGTTGACGGTGTTCAAGGTGGCCGGTGAAATCAATACCGACGATCTGTCGCCTGCGCCTGACGCCTTCAGCCGCCCCGACATTCCGTTGCACGCCCTGGCGATGCACAAGAATGCGCGCCCCGGCATCGTGCCCGAGGAAGACGGCAAGCGCGGCCCGGTCAAGTTCTTCGACGAACTCAAGGCCAAGGGCAATCTCGTGGCCTACGTCGGCGACGTGGTGGGTACCGGGTCCTCACGCAAGTCAGCGACGAACTCGGTGCTCTGGTTCACGGGCGAGGACATTCCCTTCGTTCCCAACAAGCGTTTTGGTGGCGTCTGCCTGGGCGCAAAGATCGCGCCAATCTTCTACAACACCATGGAAGACTCGGGTGCGCTGCCGATCGAACTCGACGTGAGCCAGATGGCCATGGGCGACGTGATCGAACTGCGGCCCTACGAGGGCAAGGTGCTCAAGGACGGCAAGGTCATTGCCGAGTTCAAAGTCAAGAGTGAAGTGCTGTTCGACGAAGTGCGTGCGGGCGGACGCATCCCCCTGATCATCGGCCGCGGTCTGACCGCAAAGGCGCGCGAAGCGTTGGGCTTGCCCGCCTCCACGCTGTTCCGCCTGCCACAGAATCCGGTCAATACGCACAAGGGTTTCACGCTCGCACAGAAGATCGTGGGCCGTGCCTGTGGCCTGCCCGAAGGACAAGGTGTGCGCCCCGGCACCTATTGCGAACCCAGGATGACAAGCGTGGGCTCGCAAGACACAACCGGTCCCATGACGCGCGACGAGTTGAAGGACCTCGCCTGTCTGGGTTTCAGCGCCGACCTGGTGATGCAGTCCTTCTGCCATACAGCGGCTTACCCGAAGCCGGTGGACGTGAAGATGCACCATGAGCTGCCTGAGTTCATCAGCACGCGCGGCGGCATCCCGTTGCGCCCCGGCGACGGCATCATCCACAGCTGGCTAAACCGCATGCTGCTACCCGACACCGTGGGCACCGGCGGCGACAGCCATACGCGTTTCCCCATCGGCATCAGCTTCCCCGCGGGGTCGGGCCTGGTGGCCTTTGGTGCCGCAACGGGCGTGATGCCGCTGGACATGCCGGAGTCGGTGCTGGTGCGCTTCAAGGGCAAGATGCAGCCGGGTGTGACGCTGCGCGATCTGGTGAACGCGATTCCGCTCTACGCGATCAAGGCCGGCTTGCTGACGGTGGCAAAGCAAGGCAAGAAGAACATCTTCTCGGGCCGCGTGCTGGAGATCGAAGGCCTGCCGGACCTGAAGGTGGAACAGGCGTTCGAGTTGAGCGATGCATCGGCCGAGCGCAGCGCCGGGGGTTGCACGGTGCACCTGAACAAGGAGCCGATTCAAGAGTACATCCGCAGCAATATCACGATGTTGAAGTGGATGATTGCCACCGGCTACGCCGATGTGCGCACCATCAAGCGTCGCATTGCCGCAATGGAAGCCTGGCTCGCCAATCCCCAACTGCTCAAGGGTGACGCCGACGCCGCCTACGCAGCCGTGATCGAGATCGACCTGGCCGATATCCATGAGCCGATCGTGGCCTGTCCGAACGACCCGGACGATGTGAAGACGTTGTCCGAAGTGGCGGGCGCGAAGATCGATGAAGTCTTCATCGGTTCGTGCATGACCAACATCGGCCACTTTCGCGCCGCCAGCAAGCTGCTCGAAAACAGGCGCGACATTCCCGTCAAGCTGTGGATGGCGCCGCCCACCAAGATGGACGCCAAGCAGTTGAGCGAAGAAGGCCACTATGGTGTCCTGGGACCGGCCGGCGCGCGCATGGAAATGCCGGGCTGCTCGCTCTGCATGGGCAATCAGGCGCAGGTGAAGGAGGGCGCCACCGTGTTCTCCACCAGCACGCGCAACTTCCCCAACCGTCTGGGCAAGAACTCTTACGTCTACCTCGGCTCGGCCGAGCTGGCCGCGATTTGTTCCAAGCTCGGGCGCATCCCCACCAAGGCCGAGTACATGGCCGACATGGGCGTGCTGACTGCCGCCAGCGACAAGGTCTACCAGTATTTGAACTTTGATCGCATTGGGGACTACACCGACGCCGCAGCCACGGTCTGAGGTTTAACATCCCAGCCGGGGGTGCGCCAGGACGCACCCCCGGCTTTTTTCATGGCGCGCCCGCCCAAGGCAAGCCGATGTGACGTTAAGGCAATGGGAAGGTCTGAACGATGGAGTTTTTCATCATCTCGATGCTCAACGGGCTGAGTTACGGGTTGTTGCTGTTCATGTTGAGTTCGGGACTCACGCTGATTTTCAGCATGATGGGCGTGCTCAACTTTGCGCACGCGAGTTTCTATATGGTCGGCGCGTACATCGGCTACAGCATCGCCAGCGTGGCAGGCTTTTGGCCGGCGCTGGTGCTGGCTCCGCTGGTGGTCGGCGGCTTGGGCGCACTGTTCGAACGCCTTGCTCTGCGGCGCGTGCACAAGTTCGGACCGGTGCCCGAACTGCTGATCACCTTCGGCCTGTCCTACGTCATCGTCGAATTGGTGCAACTGATCTGGGGCCGCATCGCGGTGGACTTTCGCCCGCCGCAAGCGCTGCAAGGGCCGGCATTCACGCTCATCAACCACTCCGTCCAGGGCTTGAGCCTGATGTGGGGTGCGGCGTCGGTGGCGATGTGCAGTGCAGCAGATGTTTCCGTGCGGGTGGTGTGCTCGCCCTTTCCTGCGACCCGTGGTTTCATGATGCTGGTGGCACTGGTGATGTTGGTCTCGGTTTGGCTGTTGCTCAAGCGCACCCGCATCGGTCTGGTGATCCAGGCGGCTCTGACGCACCCCGAAGCGGTGGAAGCATTGGGGCACAACGTTCCCGCTGTGTTCATGCTGGTTTTTGGTGCCGGCGCGGCGTTGGCCGGTCTGGCGGGCGTGATTGGCGGCACCACGTTCCTGACCGAACCCGCGATGGCAGCGACCGTGGGCTCCGTGATCTTTGTCGTGGTGGTGGTGGGCGGCATGGGCTCGTTGGCAGGGGCGTTTCTGGCCTCGGTACTGATCGGTGTGATCCAGACCTTTGCCGTCGCCTTTGACTATTCGGTGGGCACGCTGGCGACGCAACTCGGTCTGCACTTGAGCGCTGGCGCCTTGGGCAACACCTTTGTCAAGCTGACACTGTCGCAGGTGGCACCGATTCTTCCCTACCTGTTCCTGGTGCTGATTCTGATCTTTCGGCCGAAGGGATTGCTGGGCACACGGGAATAGGCCATGGCCACGAAAAGTCATTACGAATTCAAACCCATCAATGTGGGTCGCTGGCTGGTATGGGGTTTGTTTGCCCTGCTGCTGGCGCTGGTGCCGCTGCTCTTCACCAGCAGTCTGGCCATCACCATCCTGTCGCAGATCGGCATCGCCATCATTGCCTGTCTGTCCTACAACATGCTGTTGGGCCAGGGCGGCATGCTGAGCTTTGGCCACGCGGTCTACACCGGTCTGGGCGCATACGGGGCCATCCATGTGCTCAACGGAATATCCGGTGGCAGCTTGCCCCTTCCTGTGGGCATGGTGCCGCTGTTCGGGGGCTTGGTGGGGATGGGATTTGCCGTGCTGTTGGGCTACGTCACGACGCGCAAATCGGGGACGACGTTTGCCATGATCACGCTGGGTATGGGCGAACTGGTGTTTTCCATGTCGCTCATGATCCCGGAGTTCTTCGGCGGTGAGGGCGGCGTCTCAGGTAACCGTGTCACCGGCCAGCCGTTTCTGGGCATCAGCTATGGTCCTCCGATTCAGGTCTACTACCTGATCGCGGCCTACACCTTTGTGACCGTGGCGGCCATGTTTGCCTTCACCCGCACGCCGCTGGGACGTATGCTCAACGCCGTGCGCGACAACCCGGAGCGGGTCGAGTTTGTGGGCTACAACACCCAGAGAATCCGTTACACGGCGTTCATCATCGCGGGTTTCTTTGCCGGTATTTCAGGTGGCTTGGGCGCGCTGAATTTTGAAATCGTCACGGCGGAGGTGGTGGGAACGGTGCGCTCGGGCGCCTACTTGTTGTTCACATTTCTGGGCGGTGCCACCTTCTTCTTTGGCCCCATCCTGGGTGCCATCCTGATGGTTCTGGCGTCTGTGCTGTTCAGCGAGTTCACCAAGGCCTGGCTGCTTTATCTGGGCCTGGTGTTCCTGTTCATGGTGATGTATGCGCCTGGCGGAATTGCCAGCCTGCTGATGCTGAACCTGCGGGTGGCCAGCTTCGGCAAGCTGCGCGCACTGTGGGTGAGTTATCTGGGTCTTGCCGTCACCGGCCTCATGGTGGTGCTGGGCGCGGCCGCCATGATCGAGATGGTCTATCACCTGCAACTCAATGCGGCCATGGGGTCCGAGATGCACTTCATGGGGGCAACACTGGATGCCACGGGACTCAACAGCTGGTTTGGCGCGGTCTTTGCCACGCTCACCGGACTGGGACTATTTGAGCTCACCCGTAGCCAGTTCGTCAAGGATTGGGGCCGGACGCAGGAAGAGATAGAGAAAGAAATCAAACGTCGGGAGATGCTATGAAAACAGTAGCGACCTGTGCGTTGGAGCTGAAAAACCTGCGCAAGAGTTTTGGCAAGACCGAGATCATCCGCGGCGTGAATCTGGCGGTTACGGCGGGCGAGCGGGTGGCCATCATCGGACCCAACGGCGCAGGAAAGTCCACGCTGTTCAATCTCATCAGCGGTCGCTTCGTACCCACCAGCGGCGAGGTGCTGCTGGACGGCACCCGCATCGACGGCAAGAAGCCTTTCGAGATCAATCGCCTGGGATTGAGTCGCAGTTTCCAGATCACCAACATATTTCCCAAGCTCAGCGTGTTCGAGAACCTGCGCTGCGGCGTCCTCTGGAGTCTGGGCTACAAATACAGTTTCTGGAATTTTCTTGCAGGTCTGGATGACGCGAACGAGCGCGCCGAAGAACTGATGGAGATGATCCGCCTGGACAAGAAGCGCGATGTGTTGGCGGTGAACCTGACCTATGCCGAACAGCGCGCGCTGGAGATCGGCGTCACGATTTCGGGTGGCGCGCATGTGGTGCTGCTGGATGAACCCACGGCCGGCATGAGCAAGAGCGAAACCCGGCGCTTCATCCAACTCATCAAGGATGTCACCGTGGGCAAGACACTGCTCACGGTGGAGCACGATATGGGCGTGGTGTTTGGCCTGGCCGACAGAATAGCGGTGGTGGTCTATGGCGAGGTGCTGGCCTTCGATACGCCCGAGGTGGTGCGCTCCAATGCATTGGTGCAAGAAGCCTACCTGGGTTCGGTGGTGGCACACGCCCAAGTGGGAGTCGTCGCATGAGCCAGGCAGGAGCGCAGGCATGAAGCTTTTGCAGATAGACAACCTGCACGCTTTCTATGGCAAAAGCCATGTGTTGCATGGCGTCTCGCTGGAGGTACATCGGGGCGAAATCGTGGCGCTGCTCGGGCGCAACGGCTCCGGGCGCTCGACCACCGCCAAGGCCATCATGGGCCAGGTGGATTGCCAGGGTTCCCTGTTGTGGAAGGGGCAGCAGATCCGCGACAAGAAGGCATTCGAGATCGCCCATCTGGGGATTGGCTACGTGCCTGAAAGCCGGGACATTTTTCCGACGCTGACGGTGCAGCAGAACCTCATGCTCGGGCAAAAAAGCGCGCGCAAGGCAGGTGGGTGGAGTTTTGACGACATGTACGCGATGTTCCCTCGCCTGAAGGAGCGAGAGCATACCGAAGCGGGCGTGCTTTCGGGGGGTGAGCAGCAGATGCTGACGCTGTGCCGAAGCCTCATGGGAGACCCCGAACTCATCATCATCGATGAACCCACCGAGGGCTTGGCGCCCAAGATCGTGGAACTGGTGGGCGAGTACCTCAAGGCCCTCAAACAGCGCGGCATTTCGGTGCTGCTGATTGAGCAAAAGCTCACGATCGCCATGGCCATCTCCGACCGCGTCCTGGTGATGGGCCACGGCAGCGTCGTGTTCGACGGATCACCTGAGGAACTGCGCGCCGACAGCTACATACGCAAGGAATGGCTGGAGGTGTAGCGCTGTGGGTCGCGTGCGGCCTGAAACTCAGTAACGGGCCGTGCGCAGAGTCGGTCTCGGATGCCGCTACACCTGCCGTTCGCAGAGGCCAAGCTTCAGACGTAGTCTGACTGCGTCTTGATGTCCAAGCGAAGCGCCACTTCGCCCGATACCCATGGGACAGTCTGTGCCGTCGACAAGTCTTTGTCCCTGCTATTCGTTGCTCGCCGCACCGCGCGAACTGGGCACGAAACTGATCCAGGCACCGCTTTCAATGGTTGCCGCAGCCACCTTGCGCCCCTGATAAAACATTTGAAGGCCTTTGCCTTGCTCTATCCGGAGAATGTCATCTTTGGCCATCGTGATCCTTTTGCTGGATCCTTGAGCAAGGTCGATGCGCGCGCCTTCGGCCGGGTCCTTGCGCTGCTTCCTGAACAGCACAGTCGGCTCTTTGCCAATCACATACACGAAGTCCCCCGGTTTGCTCGCATCGTCCCCTTGCACCACCACCACAGGCTTAGGATCCGGTTCTGAAATAACTGGAGGACTCGCTTGAACAGCCTCCTTGGGGACAGTTTGCGAGTTTGGGACGAGCGGAACTGCGCTTGCTGTTACGGCTTTCGGACTGTCCAAGGGCGTGGCGCCCTCCACAGGCGACGATTGCGGTGCCGGATTCACGGTTGCAGAGTCATTGGCCTTGAGCACTTCCTCAACGACGGGTGGCGCAACAACCACGGGTGGCGCAACGACTGTCGGACCGCGGGTCATCCACACGGCGGCAACCACCGCGATGAGCAGCGCGATGGCGACGCCGAATTTGCGCCCCTTCCCTGGGCGCTTCCTGACCTCATTGCCCTTCGTGACCTCATTGCCAACTGCCATTGACGCTGCGGGTGGCCCATCGGATTTCTTGACTGCCGGAGGCTCCAAACTTTGAACATGATGTTCTTGCCCAGATCGATCCTCCTGCGTTGGGAACCTTGGTGTCAGTACCCCCTCAATGACTCCACCCTCATGGATCACAATGTCCCGATAGGAAGCATCCCCCACGACGCAAGCGCCTTGGTGAATCTCGATCGACTCCGATGACTGTAAAGACCCAGAAACACGCCCGAGGATGTCAATGTGGGGCGCCTTGACCGCGCCAGTGACACTTCCCAACTTGCCCACGACAATTGTTCCGTGGGCATCGTCGTCGCAGCACACGTCGCCGATGATCTTCCCGTCAATGCGGAGGACGCCGGTGAAAGTTATATTGCCTTCAATACGCGTGCCAGCACTGATCAGCGTGTCGGTGCGGCTCTGCGAATATCTCGCGTTCTTCTGCTTCTCTAACAAAGGATTCACCTTTCTTCGCAATCATCGAGGCGTCATGGTCCCGAAAAAGCACAACCCGGCAACCACCGACATCGTAAGCCGCCAATTATGAATCCTTCAATCGCCACGAGAGCGCGTGCGGCGGGAGAAACAACACATTCCATGGGAGATTCGCCCGCCTCTGCCGGATCGCTACTGGGCATCGACCGACGGATCTGATGCAACATTCCTGCCGCGAACCGTGGCCTCATAAAAAGAGCGGCGTCGGCGCGGGCGAACAAAGACCCTGGCGACCGCCTCTTTCAAGTCGAGGAGGCATACCAACCGGAATCCTGTGTGACCGCGGACCCGTATCGATGGGAATTTTCCGGCCCAGCCGAAATGCTCTGAATCCGACGTGGGTGTGGGCAACCTGGATTGCCAGGGAGCGCCTGAATTGCGCGCTTGTCTCACTTGGGACAAACCGCAGGCCCTTGACCGGTCAAAACCTCTAGAATAAAAAAGAACGCTCGTTCGATTCCCCTCGACAATCTTTTTGAATCCAGTGTTGCTGGTAATGGCCACGGTGTGGCAAGCTCTGTTCCCTGGCGTTCAAAGCGAGCAAGCTTTGTTATCAAATGATTAAAGGATTTGTATGACGGCTCTGTATCAAGTCCACGGCGACGTGGCCCTCATCAGCCTGAGCAACCCGCCGGTGAACGGCTTGGGGTATGCAACGCGTCGGGCCTTGACCGAAGCGATGGCGCGTGGCAATGCCGACACCAGCGTAAGGGCCATCGTTATCACCGGTGCGGGCAAGGCTTTTTCCGGTGGTGCCGACATCAAGGAGTTTGGCTCACCCAAAGCTCTTCAGGAACCCAATCTGCACAGCGTCATTTTGATGGTCGAGAACTCCGCCAAACCGGTGGTGGCTGCCATCCATGGTGTTTGCATGGGCGGTGGCCTGGAGTTGTCACTGGGCTGCCATTACCGCATCGCGGCGCCCGGCTGTAGCGTGGCGCTGCCCGAGGTCAAACTCGGCCTGTTGCCCGGCGCTGGTGGAACGCAGCGCCTTCCGCGCGCGCTGGGCGTGGAGCCTGCGCTCAACATGATCGTCAGCGGCGAGTCGGTGAAGAGTGAATTGCTGGCCATGCTGCCGGGGCAAAAATTGTTCGACAAGATGGCAGCATCGGCCGAATCTCTGGAGCAGGAGGCGCTGGCGTTTGCGCGCTCCGTGGCTGATGTGCGACCGCTGCCGCTGGTGCGCAACCTGCCATGCAAGCACCCGCAAGGTGACGCCTACTTCCAGTTTGCGCGCAACATGGTCAATGGCATGGCGAAGAACTTCCCCGCGCCCGCCAAGTGCGTCGATGCGGTGCAGGCCGCGACGCAAAAGAAGTTTGAGGACGGCATGGCGTTCGAGCGCGAACTGTTCATCAACCTGATGTGGACCAGCGAGTCGCGCGCATTGCGGCATCTCTTCATGGCCGAGCGTGCCGCGTCCAAGATTCCCGACGTGCCCGAGGACACGCCCAAGCGCGCAATTCAATCGATCGCGGTGATTGGCGCAGGCACCATGGGTGGCGGCATCGCCATGAACTTCCTGAACGCCGGCATTCCGGTGAAGATGCTGGAGATGAAGCAGGAGGCGCTGGATCGGGGCTTAGCCACGATTCGCAAGAACTACGAGTCGCAGGTGAAGAAGGGCAAGCTGAAAGCTGACAAGTACGAACAGCGTATGAGCCTGCTCACCACCACGCTGAGCTACGACGACCTCAGGGATGCCGACATGGTGATCGAGGCGGTGTTCGAAGAGATGGGCGTGAAGGAGGCCGTGTTCAAGGAACTCGACCGCGTGATGAAGGCGGGTGCGATTCTGGCCAGCAACACTTCAACGCTGGACGTGAATAAAATTGCCGCCTTCACGAAACGTCCGCAGGATGTGATTGGCACGCACTTTTTCAGCCCCGCCAACATCATGAAATTGTTGGAAGTGGTGCGCGGAGAGAAGACCGCCAAAGACGTGCTCGCGACTGTGATGGCGCTGGCGAAGAAGATCAAGAAGACTGCGGTCGTCTCCGGCGTGTGCGACGGCTTTATTGGCAACCGCATGATCGAACAATACGGGCGCCAGGGCGGATTTTTGCTGGACGAGGGCTGTACCCCGCAGCAAGTGGATCGAGCGATCGAGAAGTTCGGATTTGCCATGGGACCGTTCCGCATGGGTGACCTTGCCGGCAATGACATCGGCTGGGCCATCCGCAAGCGGCGCTACCAGGAAAAACCGAACATGAAGTACAGCAAAACAGCCGACCTGCTGTGCGAGAAGGGGCGTTTCGGGCAAAAGACCAGTGCTGGCTGGTACGACTATCAGGCGGGCAAGCGCGAGCCCATTCCGAATCAGGAAGTGATCCAGATGATCGAAGCGCACCGTGCGTCTTTGGGCATCAAGCCGCGCAACATCTCGGACGAGGAGATCGTGCAGCGCCTGGTGTTTTCACTGGTGAACGAGGGCGCTCACATTCTTGATGAAGGTATCGCGGCACGTGCCGGTGACATCGATATGGTTTATCTCACGGGGTACGGCTTTCCCATACATCGCGGTGGCCCGATGAATTACGCGAACGAAGTGGGCCTGTTCAACGTGGTTCAAGCGATGAACCGCTTTGCCCAGAATCCGCTGGATGACGCCCAGTTCTGGCAACCCGCGCCGCTGCTGGCGAAACTGGTGGCTGAAGGTAAAACGTTCTGATACCTTGTGGGACAGTGAGGGGATTGGAATGATCAAAAAATCTCTGCTCGGCCTGCTGCTTGCCGTTGTGGTACTGGTGGCTGCGCTGGCCATCAACACCCTGCGCAAGGGCTCGCGCCAGCTCGATGTGCCGCCCATTGCGGTGTTGCAGATTGACGAGGCCGGCGCTGCGGCGCGATTGGGCGAAGCGGTGCGGCTGCGCACGGTTTCGTCGCGTGACGATGCAGCGCTCAACGCCGATCAGTTCCTGCAACTTCATGGGCTGCTGCAGGCTCGTTTTCCGAAGGCTCACGCCGCGCTCAAACGCGAGCTTGTGGGCGACCTGAGTCTTCTTTACACGTGGGAAGGTTCCAACCCGAAGGCACAACCGATCCTGTTGATGGCCCACCAGGACGTGGTGCCGATAGCCCCAGGAACCGAAGGGGATTGGACACAGGGGCCCTTTTCCGGGCTGGTGCAGGACGGCTTCGTCTGGGGTCGGGGCGCTTGGGACGACAAGGGCAATTTGATGGCACAGATGGAGGCGCTGGAAATGCTGGTGGCCAGCGGCTACAAGCCCGAACGCACGGTGTATCTCGCCTACGGTGCGGACGAAGAGGTGCTGGGGCAGCGCGGCGCCGCCCGCATAGCGGCTTTGCTCAAGGAGCGCAAGGTCCGGCTGGATTTCATCGTGGATGAAGGACTGCTCATTACGGAGGGCATCATGCCCGGGCTGGCGGCGCCGGCAGCGTTGATCGGTATCGCCGAAAAAGGCTATCTGACAACGGTGCTGCGAATGTCAGCCACACCCGGCCACTCATCCATGCCACCACCCAAAGGCACCAGCGCCATCGCCATGATGAGCGCCGCGCTCAAGCGCATCGACGATGACCAGTTGCCGGGCGGGATTCGCGGTGTTGCCGGTGAAATGTTTGCCACTGCAGCGCCGGAAATGAGCGGCTTCTCACGCGTGGCCCTGTCCAATCTGTGGCTGTTTGGCCCGATCGTGCAAAAGCAACTGGAGGTCGGCGCCAGCACCAACGCCATGCTGCGCACGACCACGGCACTCACCATTGTCAACGCGGGCAACAAGGAAAACGTGCTGCCGGGGCGCGCCGAGGCGACGGTCAACTTCCGATTGCTTCCTGGCGACACCAAAGATCAGGTGATGGAGCGCTTGAAAGCGCAGGTGAAGGACGCGACAGGCAGCGACAAATTTGAATTGTTTGCCTTGCCCGGTGCGGTGGATGCGTCCAAAGTGACGCCCACGGATTCGGCGCAATACCGTTTGATCAACAAAACCGTGCGCGAAGTGTTTCCCGGCACGCTGGTGGCGCCGGGTCTCATGATCGGCGCCACCGATTCCATCCACTTCGGCGAGATCAGCGACCACATTTTTAAGTTCTCTCCAGTGCGCGCCAAGCACGAGGACCTACCGCGTTTTCACGGCACGAACGAGCGTATTACGGCACACAACCTGGTTGAGTTGATTCGTTTTTATCACCGTCTTTTGACCGAGGGTGCCAAGGCACCGCAAAGCTGAAGCCTACAAGGAGAAATTCCATGACATCCGCAATCATCGTCTCCACCGCACGCACACCGCTGGCCAAGAGCTGGAAGGGCGCGTTCAACATGACCCACGGAGCCACACTCGGTGGCCACGCGGTGCAGCACGCAATTGCCCGCGCTGGCATCGACGCTGCCGAGGTCGAGGACGTCATCATGGGTTGCGCCACGCCCGAGGGCGCCACCGGGGCCAACATCGCGCGCCAGATTGCCTTGCGCGCCGGGTGCCCGATCACCGTGTCGGGCATGACGGTGAACCGCTTTTGCTCCTCCGGCCTGCAGTCCATCGCCCTGGCGTCGCAGCGCATCATCGCCGGCGAAGGGGAAGTGTTCGTGGCCGGTGGAGTGGAGAGCATTTCCTGTGTGCAGCAGGAGATGAACAAGCACATGCTTTCCGACCCCTGGCTCGTGAAGAACAAGCCAGAAATTTACTGGAACATGCTGCAGACGGCCGAGCAGGTGGCCAAGCGCTACGGCGTCAGCCGTCAACAGATGGACGAGTACGGCGCCGCCAGCCAGCAGCGCGCCACGGCGGCGCTGGAGTCGGGCTTGTTCGCAGCCGAGATCGCACCGATCACGGTCACCATGGGCGTGGCTGACAAGGTGATGGGCCTGATCACCAAGCAAGTGACCTGTAGTCAGGACGAAGGCATTCGCGCCGGTACCACCTATGACGGCATCAAGGATTTGCGCTCGGCCATCCCTGGTGGTTTGATCTCAGCGGGCAATGCCAGCCAGTTTTCGGACGGTGCTGGCGCCTGCGTAGTGATGAGCGAAACGTTGGCACAGAAAAAAGGGCTGACCCCGTTGGGCCGATTCCTGGGCTTTGCCGTGGCGGGCTGCGAGCCCGACGAGATGGGCATTGGTCCGGTGTTCGCTATACCCAAGGTGCTATCGCGCCTGGGGTTGACAGTGGCCGACATTGATCTGTGGGAACTGAACGAAGCCTTTGCCGTGCAAGTGATTTACTGCCGCGACAAACTGGGCATTCCAGGCGACCGACTCAATGTCAATGGCGGCGCCATCGCGGTCGGGCACCCCTACGGTGTGAGCGGCCAGCGCCTGACGGGCCATGCCCTGATCGAAGGCAGGCGCCGCGGCGCGAAGCGCGTGTGCGTGACCATGTGCATCGGCGGCGGCATGGGCGCAGCCGGTGTGTTTGAAGTATTGTGAGAACTTGTGGGACAGACCAAGAGTTACGCGAAGCCAACTTTGTTCTGTCCTCAACTGACTAGGTTTCCATGAGTCTGCGCCCCACGATCGATTTCCTTCTGTACCAATGGTTGGGTGCCGCGCGGTTGAATCAGCGCGAGCGCTTTGCCGACCATTCGCGCGAGACTTTTGATGCGGTTCTTGACACTTGCGAGCGTATCGCCCGTGAAAGATTTGCGCCGTTCAATCGGCTTGTGGACGCGCAGGAGCCTCGCGTGGAGGGCGACAAGGTGGTTCTGCCTCAGGCCACGCACGATGCGCACAAGGCCTACGCGGAGTCCGGCATGCTCAGTGCGGCCCAAGACCACGACATCGGTGGCATGCAGTTGCCATACACCGTCGAAGCTGCGGCCAACGCCTTTTTTGCGCTGGCATCGGTGAGCATCGGCTCCAGCATGCTAACCACCGGCAACGCGAATCTGTTGATGGTGCATGGCACGGCGCGACAGCAAGAAGTGTTCGCCTTGAACGAGTTTTCGGGGCGCTGGTCCGGCACCATGTGCTTGAGCGAACCACAGGCAGGTTCCAGTCTGAGCGATGTGGCCACACGCGCGATGCCCGACGGTGACGGTTTTGAGTCCGATGCTCTCGGACCCCGTTACCGGCTCAGGGGCAACAAGATGTGGATCTCGTCCGGTGAGCATGAACTGACGGAGAACATCATTCATCTGGTGCTGGCAAAGATTCCCGGACCCGATGGCAAACTTGTTCCCGGCACCCGTGGCATCTCGCTGTTCATCGTTCCGAAAAAGTTGGTGGACGTGAACGGTCAACTCACGGGTGAACGCAATGACGTGGCGCTTGCGGGCCTGAACCACAAGCTCGGCTGGCGCGGCACCACCAACACGCTGCTGAATTTCGGCGAAGGCAAATATCCTGTGCGTGGCGAAGCCGGCGCAGTGGGTTATCTCGTGGGCGAAGCCGGAGCGGGTCTGCGGTGCATGTTCCACATGATGAACGAGGCGCGCATCGGTGTCGGCATGGCGGCCACCATGTTGGGTCTGGCGGGCTATTACGCCTCGCTGGAGTATGCGAAGAATCGGCTTCAGGGACGACTGCTTTCGACCCAGGGTAAGGATTCTGCCCAGGCGCAGGTGCGCATCATCGAGCATGCCGACGTGAAGCGCATGCTGCTGGCGCAAAAGGCTTTTGGCGAGGGTGCGCTGGCGCTGGTCCTGTATTGCGCGCGTCTGGTGGACGAGCAACACACGGGCAGCCCGGAGGCTGCAGACGAAGCGCGCTTGCTGCTGGAGGTGCTTACGCCCATCGCCAAGAGTTGGCCCAGCGAATGGTGCCTGGAGGCCAACTCGCTGGCCATACAGATCCACGGCGGCTACGGTTATACCCGCGACTTCCCGGTGGAGCAGTACTGGCGAGACAACCGCCTTAATATGATCCACGAAGGCGCGCATGGCATCCAGGCCATGGACCTGCTCGGGCGTAAAGTGTTGATGGAAGACGGGCGTGGTTTGCAGTTGCTGGGCGCACAGGTCAACGCTACCCTTCAGCGAGCGGCAACCGTGCCTGAACTCGCCGGGCACAGTGTCGCTTTGGTCGCCGCGTTGCAGGCGGTGGTTCAGGCAACACAGGCCGCGTGGGCCACTGGAAATCCGGCTGAAGCCTTGGCCAATGCCGTACCCTACATGCAGGCCTTCGGCCACACCGTTCTGGCGTGGATCTGGCTCGACGTGGTGACGGCGGCACTGCAAGTCG
The DNA here is from genome assembly GCA_903832285.1 of uncultured beta proteobacterium. Classification (GTDB taxonomy): domain Bacteria; phylum Pseudomonadota; class Gammaproteobacteria; order Burkholderiales; family Burkholderiaceae_C; genus CAIKVZ01. The sequence continues at coordinate 49,929 of CAILAY010000168.1, forward strand.
ACGTCGAGAGATCACAACCAGCGACGATCGGTCGCCTGCATGCGACTCGCTATTTCTACCACTACGAGTTGCCCAAGATTGGCGCATGGCTGGGCGTCGTGACTACCCGCGATCCGACCTGTACCGGCATGCCTGAGGAGGCATTCTGAAGGCGCGACGACGCGGAAATGTCAGTTTGCCGTGAGTTTGCGAAGGACCCTTCGACAAGCTCCGGGCGAACGGAATAAGGCTGTTAACTTTGAAAGCATTGATCGGAACCAACATGACCCGCACCATCCAACAACTGTTCGATCTCACCGGCAAGACCGCGCTCGTCACAGGCGGTTCGCGCGGCCTGGGTCTGCAAATGGCGCACGCGCTCGGTGAAGCCGGCGCGCGCGTCATGCTGAGCTCGCGCAAGGCCGAAGATCTGGAGCAGGCGGTGGCGGAGTTGCAGGACAGCGGCATCGATGCGCGCTGGATCGCGGCGGACTGCGCCCGTGAGGACGATATCCGTCGTCTCGCCAACGAGACGCTGGAGCGCATGGGCACAGTCGACATTCTGGTGAACAACGCCGGTGCCGCGTGGGGCGCGCCGGCCGAAGATTTTCCGGTGGCGGCGTGGGACAAGGTGATGAACCTGAACGTGCGTGGCTACTTCATCCTGAGCCAGCATGTCGCCAAACACGCCATGATCCCGCGCAAGTCCGGCCGCATCATCAACCTTGCGTCCATTGCCGGCCTGGGTGGTAACCCGCCCGAACTGCAGACCATCGCCTACAACACTTCCAAGGGCGCGGTCATCAATTTCACGAGGGCGCTGGCGGCGGAGTGGGGTCGCTACGGTATCAATGTCAACGCCATCTGCCCCGGGTTCTTCCCCAGCAAGATGACGGCGGGGACGCTAAAGGCCATGGGCGAGGAAAAGCTGGCGGCGCACGCGCCCCTGAAACGACTGGGCGATGAAGAGGACCTCAAAGGCCTGTGTGTGTTGTACGCTTCCGACGCCGGAAAGCACATCACGGGGCAGTGGCTGGCTGTGGACGGCGGCGTCTCAGCCGTCGTCGGCGGTTGAGTAACTGCGCCGTCGTGATGCGCCGTTGCGCAGTGCTCGCAATCCTCATGCACGCGTCAGGGAATTGCGGTTGCTGCGCTCCGCCCGCCTGGCCTGACGACCACTCGCTACGCGCACAAAAAACAGGACTCTGAATGTTGAAATTTGGTGCTGAAATTCCGTTTGTGCATCACCTCGGTTTCGAGTTATGGCTGTTCGAGGGCGGGCAGTCTGAGCTGCGCTATACGCCCCAGCCTGAGCATCTGAACTCCTTTGGCGTGACCCACGGCGGCGCCAGCATGACCTTGCTCGACGTCACGATGGCGGTGGCGGCACGCAGTGTGGACAAGGAAATCGGCGTGGTCACGATCGAAATGAAAACCAGCTTCATGCAGCCCGCGCTGGGCCCGCTCACGGCCAAGGGTCGCCTGATGCACAGAAGCAGCACCCTGGCATTCACCGAAGCCACGATCTACGACGAAAAAGGTCGCTGCTGCGCTCACGCCACCGGCACTTTCAAGTATGTGCGGCGTCTGGCCACCGGAGCCAAGAGCAGCCAAATCTTTACCGGAATTTCAACCGACTGAACCTGGGAGACCTCGTGCCACTGAATCAACAAATCCTGCTCGACAACCGTCCCACGGGCGAGGCCACTGTGAGCAACTTCAAACTCGTGTCCAGCGCGACACCTGCCTTGCAGGAAGGCCAGGTGCTGGTGCAGCATCACTTCCTGAGCCTGGACCCGTATATGCGGGGCCGCATGAATGACGCCAGGAGCTACGCGCAGCCGCAGGCGCTGGGGGAGGTGATGCAGGGCGGTACTGCGGGCGTGGTGGTGGAGTCGAAGAACCCCAAGTTTCACGTTGGGGCGAAGGTTGTGGGTATGGGCGGGTGGCAGCAGTACAGCGTGGTCGATGCGAATCAGAGCGGAGCACTGCGCAAGGTCGACATCGCGCACGTTCCCTTGAGTGCCTGTCTGGGCGTGGTGGGTATGCCGGGCGTGACGGCGTGGTATGGCCTGATGAAGATCTGCGAGCCTAAAGCGGGGGAAACCGTGGTCGTGAGCGCGGCCAGTGGCGCCGTAGGCTCGGTCGTGGGACAGTTGGCCAAGGCGCGTGGCTGTCGCGCAGTCGGCCTGGCGGGTGGTCCCGACAAGTGCCGCCACGTGGTGGAAGAACTGGGCTTTGACGCCTGCGTCGACTACAAGGCGTTTCCAGATGCCAAGTCGCTGTATATGGCCCTGAAGGAGGCCACGCCCGATGGCGTCGATTGCTACTTCGAAAACGTCGGCGGCATGATTCTGGACACGGTGCTGTCGCGCATGAATGCCTTTGGCCGTATCGCCGTCTGCGGCATGATCGCTGGTTACAACGGTGCGCCTTTGCCTTTGACCCAGCCGGCGCTGATACTGATGAGCCGCCTCAAGGTTCAGGGTTTCATCGTGAGCGAGCACATGGAATTCTGGCCTGAGGCTCTGACCGAATTGGGTACGCGGGTGGCCAGTGGCAAGCTCAAATATCGCGAGTCCGTCGCCCTGGGACTGGCATCAGCGCCCGAGGCATTTATTGGTCTTCTCATGGGCAGGAATTTTGGCAAGCAAGTGGTGAAACTGATCTGAGACGGAGTGCAGTGACGCACCGGGAGCAAGCATGAAATCATTCGTCCTGTGGATTGCGGCCTTGCTGGTGGGCCTGGTGGCCTACTTGTCGTTGTGGCCGGTGCCCGTGGAGCCCGTCAATTGGGTCGCACCCGTTGCTGCGGGCTATGCCGGACCGTTTGCGGTCAATACCCGATTGGCTGCGATCAAGCGCATCGACTTGAAGGGTGAGGAGGGGCCCGAGCACATTGCATTCGGCAAGGACGGCAAGCTCTACACCACGGTGGCCAGCGGCAACATTCTGCGCATGAATGCCGATGGAAGCGCACAGCAGATCTTCGCCAATACCGGCGGGCGGGTGCTGGGTTTTGACTTTGATGCGCAAGGCAACTTGATCGCTGCCGATGCGTTCAAGGGCCTGTTGAGCATCAGCCAGAACGGCATCATCTCGGTGCTCACCGACCAGGTCAATGGCGACCGCATACGTTATGCCGACGGCGTGGTGGTGGCCAAATCGGGCAAAATCTACTTCACTGACGCGAGCACCCGTTTTGGTCCGCAAGAATGGGGTGGAACCTTCGAGGCCAGCGTGCTGGATATCCTGGAACAGGCGAGCACCGGGAGGCTGCTTGAATACGACCCGGCGACCCGGGCCACGCGCATCTTGGTGCAGGGCTTTGCCTTTGCCAATGGCATTGCGCTGAGTCAGGATGAGCAAAGCCTGTTCGTGAATGAAACCGGAAAATACCGCATCTGGAGAATTTCCGTGCAAGCGCACGATGGAACGTTGGCGGTCGCCTCCATGCCGGAGATCAAGCTCGTGTTCGATAACCTTCCCGGCTATCCGGATAACCTGATGCGCGGTCTGGACGGAAAGATCTGGGTGGGGCTGGTCAAACCGCGCAACGCGACCGTCGACAAGCTTGCGATGCAACCCTTCCTGCGCAAACTGACGTTGCGCCTGCCGCGCGCATTGTGGCCGATACCGCCGGCCTATGGCCATGTGTTCGCGTTTACCGAAGACGGCCGGATCGTGGCCGATCTGCAGGATCCCAGCGGCGCCTATCCTGAGACCAGCGGGTTGACCGAGACCGCAGATCGGCTGTACGTGCAAAGCTTGCATGCCAAGTTTCTGGGCTGGGTGCCCAAGACCGGAAAACCATAATGCAGAAGAATTTTTGGAGCATGAAATGATTGCGGACTTCTCAGGCAAGACTGCCGTTCTTACGGGCGCGGGTTCAGGGTTTGGGCTGGAGTGCGCGCGCATTGCCGCACGTCTGGGCATGAATCTTGTGTTGGCCGATGTGCAGCAGGACGCGCTCGACATCGCCGCCGATGAGATGCGCGCCGCCGGCGCTGCGGTGCTGCCGTTTCGGCTGGACGTATCGGAAGCGGCGCAGATGGAGGCCCTGGGGCAGGCGACACAGGATCGTTTTGGCGCGCCGCATCTGGTATTCAACAATGCAGGAGTGGGCGCTGGCGGGCTGATCTGGGAGAACACGCTGAGGGATTGGGAGTGGGTGCTGGGCGTGAACCTGATGGGAGTGGCACACGGCGTGCGTGTCTTCACGCCCATGATGCTTCGGGCAGCGGCTGCCGACTCCACCTGGCGCGGCCACATCGTCAACACGGCGAGCATGGCCGGGCTGGTGAATGCGCCCAACATGGGCATCTACAACGTGAGCAAGCACGCCGTGGTGAGTTTGAGTGAAACGCTTTATCAGGATCTGGCGCTGGTCACTGACCAGATCGGCGCCTCGGTGCTGTGCCCATTCTTTGTGCCCACCGGCATTAGCCAAAGCCAGCGCAACCGCCCGCAGGAACTCAGCAATGTCGATGCAAAACCCACGCGCAGCCAACTCATAAACCAGGCCATGAGTGACAAGGCTGTGGGGTCGGGCAAGGTAAGCGCGGCCGAAGTCGCGCAAAAGGTGTTCGATGCGGTGATGGCAAACCAGTTCTACATCTTCAGCCACCCGCAGGCACTGGGCAGCGTGCAAACGCGTATGGAAGACATCATGCAGGTGCGTAATCCGACCGACCCGTTCCATAGCAAACCGCAAATTGGAGCCGACCTGCGCACCGCGCTTCGGGTGTCATAAGCTCTGGTCAGGCAAGGGATCAGCGCGTCAATGGGGCTTCTTGGGCGAAGCAGACTCGAAGAAATCGACCATCAGCACGGTCCCGTCTGAGCGACCATAAGACTCCACCAGCCGCGCCAGTTCTTCGTCCTGAATGAAACTGGCCGAAGAACTCGCTGCCAGCAACTGGTCAGGCGATTGCGGCCGAGCAACGACAAAGCCCTGCACATAGTCGACGCCGATCTCTTTCAGGGTCTGTATCGTGGCGATATCCTCGGCCCACTCGGCGATGACCTTCATGCCCAGGTTGTTGGCCAGGCTCACGATCGCTTCGACGATGGCGACGTTTGCCGGGTGCTGGTTCATGTCCACGATGAAGCTGCCATCGATCTTGATCATGTCCGCCGGAAGATCGCGCAGATATGAGAACGAGGTGTAGCCCGCACCGAAATCGTCCAGTGCCACCTTGGCGCCGAAGCTGCGCACGCGATCGATGAAGCGGCACGTGTTGTCCAGGTCGTGCAGCGCCACGCTCTCGGTGATTTCGTAGCACAGGTGGTGCGCCACCTGATGGTGCAGCGACAGCATCGCTACCACGTCATCCAGAAAGCGTTCGTCGTTGAGGGATGCGCCGTTCAGATTCACGCAGATGAACTTGGTGTGCTTCAAGGTGGCGTAATTCGCGTTCAACCACTCCAGCGTTGTGGCCAGCACCCACCGGTCAATCATGCCCATGCGACCGCTGCTTTCGGCGGCCTTGATCACACGGTCGGTGCGAACGGGCTGGCCCTGCGCGTCATTCATCCGTAACAGCACCTCGAAGTTGAGCGAGTCGTGCGGGGCCGAGAGCGACATGATGGGTTGCATGGCCAGATACAGACGGTCAGTGATGGCGGGAGTGGCCAGCAGCGCCACCAACTTGATCTCGGCCTCGTAGTCCATGAAGGCGGAGGATCCTTCCCCGTATACCACCAGGCCTTCGCCACTACCGCCCTTGGCTTCACGGCAGGCCCGGTCGGCAGTGGAGATCGCATCTTTCACGCTGGTGCCTGGTGCCACTTCGATCAGGCCGATCGAGCCACGCACATGAAACGCCTTGTCGTCGATATCGAAGGGCCGACCGCTCAGGCTGGAGATGATGCGCTGGCAAATCAGCGAGGCCAACTCGATCTTGGTGTCGGGCAATACAAGCAGAAACTCGTCGCCGCCAAGGCGCCCCATGCACATCCTTCCCGACAGCAAATTGTTGGCCCGCGTACATACGTGCTGCAAAACTTCGTCGCCTGCATTGCGGCCGTATAAATCATTGATGAGTTTGAAGCGGTCAAGGTCAAGATAGGCCAGCGCCAGCGGTTGTCCTTCACCCAAGCGCGTCATTGCGTGTTCCAGTTCCTTCTCGATGCCGCGGCGGTTAAAAGAACGCGTCAGTGAATCGTTGTCCGCGAGAAATAACAGGTGTCCTGTGGCGCGGACCTTTTCTGTCACGTCCTGCATGGAACCTTCAATCTTGCCTCGCGCCAGTGTTGCCTTGACGAGGTACGAGCGCAGTGCGCCGTCGCCCGGCATCGCATGCTCGACGATTTCCAACTCGGCGCCAATATCCCCATGCACCAATTGCTGCAGGTGCGTCCAACTGTCCATGGTGAAGTAGCGGTGCCACGCCTTGCCGATGGCACGGGCTGAAGTCACACCCAGCATCTTGAGCATGGCCGGATTGGCACTTATGAATTGCCCCTCCATGTCCAGCGAGAAAAGGCCCACCGGAACCGCCTCAAAAGTCTGCTGCAACTCAGCCTGCGCCTCCAGCCGCTGCTGGTGCTCCTGGCGCATCTGCTCTGCGATGGCGAGGGAGGCGAGAAGACCTGACGCCAAGGCGGCTGCAACGCCATTTATGGAACCCAGAAGGCCCTTGGTGCCATACGCTGCCGAAAGAATTTCCGCAAATGTGAAGATTGAAGTTATGGTAAACGATGCGGCGTACCAAAGCGCCGCCCGAGACCGTGTGCGATAAACGATGCCGACTAGGCTCACAGTCATCGTCACCAGCACCGATCCTCCAACAATCCAAAGTGTTGGATAAAAGATGCTACGGGGTAAGAATATTGCGGCGAAGATCAGTAACAAACAAAGCCACTGGGCAATGTTAAGTACTTTCTGGTAGTTTGATTTGGTGAGTTCATCTTGAAAGAGCGCTTTGAACAGAGTTATCGTTAACAACGCCCATGCTGCCCGAGTAATGGAACGCCCAAAAGGGATCCATTCCTGAGGAACCGCATGGTTGAGCCATTGGTCGTCCCAACCACCAGACGTCGCGCTCAACCGCACAGTCGCGATCAGCCAAGCAGCGAACAGCACATATATGCTCTGTCGATTGATGACCGCGGTAATCAGTACGAAAAGGGCCAAAACCAGCAATCCGCCATCGACCAGTCCGGATTTTCGGTGGTAGTCCCGGTTGGCATTCGCGAGTTGATCTGCGGACCAAATTTCCGCGCTCAGACGAGACGGACCTACAAAGGAGGAAGTGCAAAGGATCTCTGCACCGGGTGGAGACGCCAATGTGATGGAGAAGCCGGCTCGGCTAGCGACTATGGAACCGGACTGGTGATTGCCGGTTGCGAACCCCAGTGACTTCAGGGAAGCGCCATCCCAACAAGCGATCCTCACGGCGTGGCGTTCCGGGAATTCGACCGTCGTCGGGTTGCCGTTCCCATCCGGTACTTTGAACGCAAACCACACCGGCGATTCCGAGAGCTTGGTATCGTAATACTGTGTGAGTGGCGCTGTGACCAATGCATGTTGGGCCTCGGCCGGAGACAACGAAGTGCCAGACTGAGTGAGTGCCCTGAGGTCCAGTGCCTTTATCGGGTTGGCCGCGTAAAGGTCATCCCAAAGTACCAACGCTGTCAGAGAAACCAATGCGATGGCGAGGGGTATGACGTAAAACGAAATACTCCAAACCAGAAGGTCCAGGGTAGTTTGGGTGCCTGTTCGGGATAACTTGAAATGTGAAAGGAAGCGACTCAAAGCGGTTTTCCATTGGATATATACGGGACTCAACCAAGGGGAAACAGGACAGCTGTCTCAGCCAAGTCAGTTCAACATACCCATAGGATAACGCGATCACTCGTGTTGCGTTGCTGGAAGCACATCAGCCCTGAATCGAACCATGTGCCGATTCGGACTTCTGCAATCGTTTGGTTGGCAAGCGGGGAACCTTGTGCGCAGCCATGTACTGCACATCAATGTCGGGGTGATGCGTGTAGCTGAAGAAATTTAGCATGGGATGGCTGGCTTCTGTCCATCGAACCTTTCCTGTCCCAATTTCGAAGGCCATCACGTGGTGTGGAACATTATTTTCTGCTGGCAGCGGTACGTACGTGTTGCCATCGAGTATGTCGGAGAACATTAATTTTTCGTAGGACCGGTTGAGTGGCGGGCGAGCACCGAGCAGCGCCCAGTCAATCTCGTTCAGTTCACAGTAAAGGAAGCAGGCCTTGACGAGAACCATCTTCACCAGGCCACCCTCGCTGCCACGCACTATGCCAAAACGCCTGATTTCTGCCATGGATTGGCTGGATATCCATTTTGGCAAATCGGTTGAACGCTCCATGTTCAGTGGGCGGACCCGGTTGGTTTGAATTCGTGCGGTTCCAAGAGCTGAGCCGTCCAATTTTGACTCCGCCAACAGGACCGCAGTGTCAGATCTTGTATCGTCTTCCTCGGGGTCCTTGAGCATTTCGGCGAACGTTGGCATGTGCCGAGCGTAGGCTGAATGTCGAACGGAGACGGCCTTGAGCAAGTCTTCTTCACTGCGCACCACGCGCACCGTGAACGGCAGCCTTTCAACCACCATCTCGGGCTCGTTGTGCGCATCGACCAAGGCGTCGACCTTCTTGAGTTCCTCGAAAACCGATGGATGCTGGACTTGCATGGCGTGACTCCGATAAGGGGTGAAAAAAAACCCATGGCTGGCGGCACCTGTGCCGTCTGCGGGGTAAAAGTTCACTTTAGTGAGCGCCATCAAATAATTGAGTCGGAGGTGGCGCGCGCGCAGTGTCGGAAACGCGTCAAGTTTCAAGCGGGCGTAAGCCGCGTTTTCTGTAGGAGGTTTGCCTACATCCGTGTCCGAAAGGATGCCCACCAGACCCAAGCGCGGACTTTGAGTTGGCGTGCCGCCTGCCAAGGACCCGACTGGTGCACCTGCTCGATCAACTGATCTTTCCAGTCCTTCCATCGGGGGTACCAGCGGGCAAACCAGGGCAGTTGCATGAGCGCCGGTTCGGTCAGTTGGAAAAGGCGTGCCGCAACCGCCGTTCCGATCAATTTGGCGCCGAGCAACAGCAACACGCCCGGACCCCGCAGGCCATGCGCGAACAAATACACCGCAATCAGCTTCACCGGCAACAACGCGATCACCGGAAGGCCAAAAATCAGCAGCGCACACCACGGTGGCAACAGCCGGATTCGCTGCTCGACCCAAGCCCACAGCGGCAGTCTGGCTAGGCGTGCAAACAGTGCCGCCAGCGGCACCCAGCCCCATTCCTCGAACAGCACGATGGCGGCAATGAAGGCAAAGACAAGGTTGCGAAGGAGGGTCTTGAGCCGGTGCATGAGACGGGGCATGATCGGGTGAGTCTAACGGCCGCGGTCTCGGGCATGGTGTCGATAATGCGGGCTATGCAATATCTCTCATCGATTCCATTTTCCATTCAGACAATCCTCCTGCTGGTGGCGTCCAATGTGTTCATGACGATGGCCTGGTATGGCCACCTGAAGAATCTGGCAACCGTACCCTGGTACTGCGCCGCGCTGGTGAGCTGGGGCATTGCATTGTTTGAATACCTGCTGCAAGTTCCGGCCAATCGCATCGGCTACCAGCAGGCCGGTCTGTCTGTCGGACAACTGAAGATCTTGCAGGAGGTGATCACCCTGTGCGTGTTTGTGCCGTTTGCAGTGGGGTACCTGGACCAACCGTTAAGGATGGACTACTTGTGGGATGGCCTTTGCCTGGTCGGAGCCGTGTATTTCATTTTTCGCGGCGGTTAAACTCCCCGACGCGTCAAGCGAGGAGTTGCGGCGCCCCTATTTGTTCATTTGAGGAGAGACCATGCTGTTTGCCAAGTTGCTGCCACGCGAAGGCAATTTTTTTGAAATGTTCAATCAGCATGCCGATCGCATCGTGGAGGCAGCTCACGCTTTTTCCATGCTGGTGGAGAACTACGCTGATCCTCACCTGCGGGAAAAATACACTCAGGAGGTGGATCATGCAGAGCGCGCCGCCGACCGCGTCACGCACGAGGTGAACAAGGCGATCCACAAGACCTTCATCACGCCCATCGACCGCGAACAGATTCACACCCTGATCAATACCATGGACGACGTCTGTGACCTGATCCAGGACTCGGCCGAAACCATGGCTCTTTACGACGTGCACCATATGACGGAAGAGATCAGCCGCCTGACCGATCTGAGCGTGAAGTGCTGCGAACGGGTGAAGGATGCGGTGTACCTCTTGGCCAAGGTGGCCGACGCCAGCGCGGCCGAGGCGGCGCTCAAAACGTGCGAGGAGATCGATCGACTGGAGTCCGATGCCGACCGCGTGATGCGTTCGGCCATGAGCAAGTTGTTTCGTTCCGAACCCGACGTGCGGGAACTCATCAAGCTCAAGGCGATTTACGAATTGCTCGAAACCATCACCGACAAATGCGAAGACGTGGCCAACGTGATCGAGGGCATCATCCTCGAGAACTCCTGAACCGTCGGGGACAAGCATGACAACGGTAACGGTTTCGCTAGGAGTGGTGCTGGTGCTGGTCGCACTTGCATTGGCGTTTGACTTCATGAACGGCTTTCATGATGCCGCGAATTCCATTGCAACGGTCGTCTCCACCGGCGTATTGAAGCCGGGGCAGGCCGTTATCTTCGCGGCGTTCTTCAACCTGATTGCGATCTTCATTTTCCATCTGAGCGTGGCGGCCACCGTGGGAAAAGGCATCGCCGACCCTGGAGTAGTGGATGTGAATGTCGTCTTTGGCGCCCTGATCGGTGCCATCAGCTGGAACTTCATCACCTGGTATTACGGTATTCCAAGCAGTTCTTCGCACGCGCTCATCGGCGGCATCGTTGGCGCCGTGATGGCCAAGGCAGGTGCCGGTTCTTTGGTGGGGTCAGGCATAGCGCGCACGGTGGTCTTTATTTTCGTCTCTCCGCTGCTTGGCTTTATCCTGGGTAACCTGATGATGGTGCTGGTGGCGGTGGTGTTTCGCCGCTCCACACCGTCGCGGGTGGACCGCTGGTTTCGCAGCCTGCAGTTGGTGTCGGCGGGAGCCTACAGCCTGGGACACGGCGGCAATGATGCGCAAAAAACGATAGGGATCATCTGGATGCTATTGATCGCTACCGGTTATGCGACGGCGGCTGACAAGTCGCCGCCGACCTGGGTGGTTGTATGCTGCTATTCGGCGATTGCCGCAGGCACCATGTTTGGCGGCTGGCGCATTGTCAAAACCATGGGACAGAGGATCACCAAGCTCAAACCGGTCGGTGGTTTTTGTGCTGAAACAGGTGGCGCCATCACACTCTTTCTGGCTACCGCGCTGGGCGTTCCGGTCTCCACCACCCACACCATCACCGGGGCCATCGTGGGCGTGGGGTCCGCCCAACGCGCGAGTAGCGTGCGCTGGGGTGTAGCCGGAACCATCATCTGGGCGTGGATTTTCACCATCCCCGCCAGCGCATTCGTGGCGGCTGTGGCGTACTGGCTGAGTTTGCAGATCTTCTAAACAGCGCCGGGAGGATGATTGTCGCCCAGCCCCAGCGGCTTTTCCATCAGCACTACGTCCAGCCAGCGCTCGAACTTCCAGCCACATGACCGGAGAACGCCCACGGGTTCGAAGCCCACTGAACGGTGCACGCCAATGGAACTGGCGTTGGCCGAGTCGCCAATCACCGCGATGAGTTTGCGAAGGCCGGCTCGCTCGGCCTGAACGGCAAGTTCGGCCAACAGCGCGCGGCCGGTTCCGTAGCCATGTGCGTCTTCGGCGAGGTAAATCGAGTCCTCGGCCGAAAAACGGTAGGCGGGACGCGGCTTGAACCAGTTGCAGTACGCAAAGCCCACGACCCTTCCTTCATGCTCAGCGACGAGGTAGGGCAGGTGTTTGGACAAAACGTCCGCGCGGCGCTGCGCCATTTCGGTCTCAATGGGTGGTTCGATCTCAAAAGTTCCGGTTCCTGTCAGGACCTGGTGGGTGTAAATGGCGGTTATGGCCGGGACATCGCTGTGGCGGCTGGGGCGGATGGTGGGCATATTTGGCTGCAAGGTTATAATGGAAGGCTCTTTAGCGTGTGGCTGGCCGGGTGGTCATGCTGCGTGTCTCAACGCTGAACTAAATGGCTGGCTAATTTCCTTGAAATGAGCCAGCCTACTGAAGGATAAATCATGGTCGTCATTCGACTCGCCCGTGGCGGCGCAAAGGCTCGCCCGTTTTTCAACATTGTCGTTGCCGACAAGCGTTCCCGTCGGGATGGTAACTTCATCGAGCGCATCGGGTTTTACAACCCGATTGCCACAGCCAACGAAGAAAGTATCCGCCTTACTCAAGATCGTCTGACCTACTGGAAGAGCGTTGGCGCACAAGCGTCACCTACAGTGGAACGACTGATCCAGCAAGCTGCCAAAAAAGCGGCTTGATTGATTTGAAGTCGGCGCCGCCGGCTCACCCGGCGGCGCTGCATCAAAGTCTTCTTCCTGTGTTGCCCGGTCTTGAAGCCGCGTCACTTCCTGCAGACGCCATCGAGGTGGGGCGTATTGCCGATGCCTGGGGAATCAAGGGCTGGTTCAAGGTCCTCCCCTACAGCGCCGACCCGGAAGCACTGTTTTCTTCCAAACGTTGGTTTTTGCTGCCGACCGAAAAAGGAGCCAAGACTTTTTCCGGACCGCAATTGCTGCGCGTGCGCGAAGCCAAGGAACATTCCGGTACGGTCGTGGCCAGCGCGCAGGAGTTTGACGATCGCAACTCCGCCGAGGCCCTGCGCGGCGCCCGCATCTTCGTGGCAAGGTCAAGCTTTCCCACAGTTGCCAAAGACGAGTATTACTGGATCGATCTGATTGGTCTCGACGTGGTCAATCGCGAGGGCGTGGCCCTGGGCCGGGTTACTGAGTTGTTGACAGCCGGGCCGCAAACCGTGCTGGTGATGTCCTACGAGCAGTCTGATACCGACGGTTCGAACAAGGCCGCCGAGCGTTTGATCCCATTTGTTTCGGCCTTTGTGGACGATGTGAACCTGCCAACTCGCCGCATCACAGTGGACTGGCAAGAGGATTACTGATACGTTGCGGAGCAAACCTTTGCGCTGTCCCCAAACCAGACAAGATATGCGTTTCGACGTCGTGACTCTTTTTCCCGAGATTTTTGCACCGTTTCTGACGACAGGAGTGACCCGGCGCGCTTTCGAATCGAAAGCAGTGGATGTGCGGTGTTGGAATCTCCGCGACTTTGCACAGGGAAACTATCGACGTGTCGACGATCGTCCGTTTGGTGGCGGACCCGGCATGGTGATGATGGTCGAGCCGCTGGTGCAAGCGCTGACCGCTATCAAGGCCCAGCGTCAGGACCGGGCGCCGGTAATACTGTTTTCACCAATCGGCCAAACCTTGAATCACGCGAGCATCGAGCACTGGTCTGGCAGTGACGGTGCGGTGTTGATCTGCGGGCGGTATGAGGGCTTGGATCAGCGCTTCGTAGACGCCCATGTGGACCAGCAGATCAGTTTGGGTGACTTTGTTCTCTCGGGTGGCGAGATTGCCGCCATGGCCCTGTTGGATGCTGTGGCGAGATTACAGCCGGGTGTACTGGGTGATGAGAGCAGTCACGAGTTGGACAGTTTCAATCCGGCGTTGGATGGTTTGCTGGATTGCCCCCATTACACCCGTCCTGAAAGCTGGGATGGCGTTGCGGTGCCCCCGGTGTTGCTGTCCGGACACCACCAGCAGATCGAACGCTGGCGGCGGGACCGTCGGCTGGAAATCACGGCCAGGCGCCGTCCTGACTTGATCGAAAAGGCGCGGTCTGCGGGGCGACTCAGCATCCAGGACGAAACAGCTCTGAGGGCAATTCGCGGCACGCTATAATCCGCAGTTCTCGATCCTCTGGTCGGCAGCTTCCTCCATCTGGGTTCAGTGCGTTGGAAGCCTTTGTGTCAATCCCGACGCCGGCGCGCCCAAGATCATTTAAGGAAATCATGAATCTGATTCAAACCCTGGAGCAAGAAGAAATTGCTCGACTCGGGAAAGTAATTCCCCATTTCTCCCCGGGCGACACGGTCATCGTGAGCGTGAACGTGGTTGAAGGTACGCGCAAGCGCCTGCAGGCCTATGAAGGTGTTGTCATTGCCAAGCGCAATCGCGGCCTGAATAGCGGCTTTATTGTGCGCAAGATCTCCAGCGGCGAGGGTGTGGAGCGCACGTTCCAGTTGTACAGCCCTTTGATTGCCAGCATCGAGGTCAAGCGTCGTGGCGACGTGCGCCGTGCCAAGTTGTACTATCTGCGTGACCGCAGCGGGAAGTCGGCGCGTATCAAAGAAAAGCTGCCGAACCGGGCCAAGGTGGTGGCTGCATAAAGCACTCGCCCCTGTTTAAGGAAGCCGCCACACCCCACGGGCCTGGCGGTTTTTTTATAATCAGAACCCGCCGTGTCCCAATTTGCTTCGACGTCGCTGTCGTCCATCCCGAACTTCGATCCACGCATGATCCCGGTGGTGGGAGTCGACACGCATTTACCGGCTGTGGCACATGAGTCGCTGCTTGCGCCTGCACTGCGGCAACGGTTTGTCAATCCGCCGAGTTGGACGCCGGAGGTGGTTTTGGAGAAACGCTATTCGAATCGAAGCGGCGCCACCAACGCATCGGTTCTGATACCGATCATGTTGCGGGGACCACGGCAGGATCGGCCCACGGTGCTGCTGACACACCGCACGGCGCGCATGTCCACCCATTCCGGGCAGATCGCCTTCCCCGGCGGAAAGGCAGATCCAGAAGACGCAGACGCATCCGGCACCGCTTTGCGCGAAGCACATGAAGAAGTCGGCTTGGCGCCTGAATATGTGCAGGTGTTGGGGCAGTTGCCGATCTACATTACGGGCTCGTCTTTTGTCATCACGCCGGTGGTTGCGCTGGTGCGTCCCGGCTTCACCCTCGCTATCAATCCGATTGAGGTGGCGGATGTGTTCGAAGTGCCGCTTGAGTTTCTCATGAATCCATCGAACCACAGGCGACACGAGGTGCCATGGCAGGACACGACGCGTCAATGGTATTCCATGCCATACCGCGATCCCGAGTCCGGGAAGGAGCATTTCATCTGGGGCGCAACCGCGGGCATGCTGCGCAACTTCTACCGATTCTTGTCGGCATAGCCAACGGCTTCGACACCGCAGCAAACGCTATCATCGCTGCATGAGTTTTTTCGCCATTGTGTTTGCCCTACTGCTGGAGCAGGTGCGCCCCTTGTCGCCTGTCAACCCGGTTCATGCCGGGCTTCGGGCCTGGTCCCGCTGGGTGCGGAGCAATTTCGACACTGGGCGCGCGCACCATGGCGGTTTTGCCTGGTCACTGGCGGTGATGCTGCCCTCAGTGGTCGCGCTGGCGATGCATTGGGTCCTGATTGTGTTCATGGGTTGGCCGTTCGCCATCGCCTGGAACGTGGTGGTGTTGTATTTCACCCTTGGCTTTCGGCAGTTCAGCCATCATTTCACCGACATCCGGGATGCGCTGGAGTTGGGTGACGAAGACCGTGCGCGGCAACTTTTGGCGCAGTGGCAGCAAGTGGACGCCAGCGATTTGCCAAAGCGCGAAATCGTGCGCCACGTGATTGAATACTCGGTGCTGGCCGCGCACCGCCATGTGTTTGGCGTGCTGTGCTGGTTTTCGTTGTTGGCGTCACTGGGGCTGGGTCCGATGGGCGCGGTGATGTACCGCTTGAGCGAGTTCGTGACCCGTTACTGGAAATACAAAAGTGCTACTGTGCAGCAGCCCGTGAGTCAGGCACTGCAGGCGGTGGCGACCCGTGTCTGGTGGATCATTGACTGGCTGCCGGCGCGCATAACCGCCCTGGGATTCGCGGTCGTCGGAAGTTTTGAGGATGCGATCGATGCTTGGCGTTCACAGGCGCAGCGTGACGCGCAAGACAACGATGGCATCATCCTCGCGGCGACCGCCGGTGCGATCAACGTGCGGCTGGGCGGCGAGATTTTGAAGCCCGCCTTCGGACCGGGTGCGATACCGGGTCTGCAAGGTGGAGCGATCGAATCCGGGACCGAGTCCGCACCCGGGCGCGATCCCGAGTTGGCCCATTTGCGCAGCGTTGTTGGACTGGTCTGGCGTTCGGTCGTGATGTGGCTGGTGCTGCTGGCACTGCTTACGCTGGCACGGCTGCTTGGCTAGGCTGAAAGCTGATCGCTCCAGAAGTGATCAATATCTTGGTTGCTGCGATAACTCCGAAAACAGCATGCTATATATTTTGTAGCGTCTGTCGCTGATTCCGCTTAGCCGCTCATCGGGTTGTATCGCAGCGATGACACCACAGGCGGGTTCGTGAAGATGGGTGCAGTTGTAGAACTTGCAGTTCTGCGCGTGCGCCGCGATGTCGGGCATGCACTGCGCCAACTGCATCGGCGCGATGTGCTGCAATCCGAATTCCTGAAACCCAGGGGAGTCTATCAAGGCCGTGGTGTGTGCGGCGTCGACCCAATACAAGGTCGTACTGGTGGTCGTATGCTTGCCGGAATTGAGTGCCTGCGATATCTCCCCGGTAAGCACGGTGGCCTGTGGCACCAAGCGGTTGATGAGCGTACTCTTTCCAGAGCCCGACGGACCGAGCACCAGCGTGGTTTTTCCGTTCAAATGTTGCAGCAACAAATTGCATGAGTTGTCGGCAATCGCGCTCGCATCGTCGCTTGCAGTAGATCGGGGTTTGAGCGCCAGCGGCAGCATTTCGTAACCCATGCGCCGGTACGGAGCCAGCCGCTGCCAGGCCTGCTCGAAGGGTTCACGCAAATCGCTCTTATTGAGCGCGATGAGAGGAGTGATGGACTGCGCCTCGGCGGCAATCAGGGCACGCGATAACTGGCTCTCCGAATACTCTGGCTGGGCCGCGATCAGGATCAGGACCTGGTCTAGATTGGAGGCAAAAGATTTGGTGCGGACCTCGTCCTGCCGGTAGAAAATGTTGCGTCGCTCTTCGATCTTTTCTATTGTGCCTTCGTCGGCAGATGGCAGCCAAAGGACGCGGTCGCCCACGACGCACTGGCTTTTCTTCCCCCGCGGATGGCAAATCAGACGATCGCCCTCAGGCGTTTCCACCAGCACGTGGCGGCCATAGCTGGCCACCACCAGTCCTGGGTCGAGAGCGATGCGCTCAACCAAGTTGCGGACTCATACGGGCCAGGCGCTCGGAAGCCGCGGGATGTGAGTAATAAACCCGCACGTACAGGGGATCTGGCGTCAGCGTGGATGCGTTGTCCTCGTATAGCTTGAGCAGGGCGCTGGCGAGTTCCGTTCCGCTGGTATGTGCTGCGGCGTAGGCATCGGCCTGGAACTCGTGTGTGCGTGAGAAGTGCGCAAACCAGGGTGAGACAAAAAAACTGAACACCGGCAGTGTCAGCACAAACAGCAGCAGTGCCAGCGCGTCCGTGGGCGCCTGCACGGTGGCCCAGAGTAATCCCACCAAGTTGGGCCGCACGCCAAGACCGGTGAAGAACCATGCCTGCGTGCTGAGCCAACCCAGCACGGCAAAACCGAGCAAACTCAAGGCAAACAGCGACAGCATGCGCTTGAGAACATGTTTGTGTTTGAAGTGGCCCAGTTCATGTGCCAGCACGGCGTCGACTTCTCCAGGCGAAAGCTTGGCCAGCAGCGTATCGAAAAAGACAACTCGTTTGGAAGCCCCATAACCCGTAAAGTAGGCGTTGGCGTGGGCACTTCGCTTGCTGCCATCCATCACAAACAAGCCCTTGGCGGAAAAGCCGCAGCGCTGCATTAGCGTCGTCACGCGTGCCTTGATCGCTTCGTCTTCCAAAGGTTTGAATTTGTTGAATATCGGTGCGATGAAGGTCGGATAGATCAACAGCAGCAACAGGTTGAAGCCGGTCCAGACACACCAGGCCCACAGCCACCAGAGTTGACCCGCTGCGCCCATAAGCCAAAGGATCAATGCGGCCAGCGGCAAGCCGATCACCATGCCCAGCAGGGAAGACTTGGCCAGGTCGATCAACCAGAGTTTGAAGCTCATCTTGTTGAAGCCGAACTTCTCTTCAATCACGAAGGTCTGGTACAGCGTGAGCGGCAGATCCAGCGCGCTGCCGATCAGCACAAAGCCGCACAGCAGCGCGATTTGCTGTGCCATGCCGCCGCCCAGCCAGGAGAGCAGAATCTGGTTAAGGAAGTCGAGTCCGCCCAACAGCGTCCAACCCAGCAATGCTGCGGATCCCCATGCCAGTTCGAGCAGCCCGAACTGGGTCTTGGCAAGCGTGTAATCGGCGGCCTTCTGATGTGCGGCCAGACTGATGTTTTGTGCGAACGCGGCAGGAACTTGCGAGCGATGCTGCGCCACATGGCGAATCTGGCGCGAGGCCAGCCAGAACCGGGCCAGCAAGCCCAGGGCGAGCAGGGTGGAGAAAACGAGGGTGAACAGCAGGGAAGCAGAAAACGGAATCGGCATGGGCGCAGAGTGTAGGTCATCGACGACAATTGCGGCTATGACTGAAAACCTCACACTCCTTGGAAAATCCGACCAAAACCTCGTCTGGCTCGATTGCGAGATGACAGGGCTTGAACCTGACGTTGATCGTCTGCTTGAACTCGCCGTGATCGTCACAGGCCCCAACCTGGAGCCGCGCATCGAAGGCCCGGTATTTGTGATCCATCAGTCTGATGAACAATTGGACAAGATGGACGCCTGGAACAAGGGAACCCACGGAAAAAGCGGACTGATCGAGAGGGTGAAAGCGTCCACCGTCACCGAAGTCGAAGCCGAGGCCTTGACGATCGCCTTCCTCAGCCAGTACGTCCCGAAGAACGGCTCGCCGATGTGCGGAAACAGCATCAGTCAGGACCGGCGTTTTCTGGTGAAGTACATGCCCAAACTGGAAGCGTTCTTCCATTACCGCAACATCGATGTCAGCACCCTCAAGGAACTGGCCAAACGTTGGCGCCCCGACGTGTACAGCAGCTTCAAGAAGCAGCAGCGCCACACCGCGTTGGCCGACGTGCATGAATCCATCGATGAGCTGGTGCACTATCGTGCCAATTTCATCCGGATGACTCCTGATTAGGTGTAAACCCGAATCTGTGCCATAATCATCGACTGTGCTTGAAATTCAAGCCTGAGTGCGCATCTCCCTTCACACCTGGGACTCCAAAAATGGAGTCAACCGCGCCGGACCACCGGCGCTGAGCTTCGGTTGATGGTTGATGTTTTATAACCATTGACGGAGCACCCGCACAACAGTTGCGGCGCTCGCGTGTGAGTATTAAATGACCGACTCTTTTGACGTTGTGGGCGCCCTTGCGCCTGCGCAAATTGTTTCCACCGATTCGTTTGCTGCCGAGGCCCATGTCCAGGCGGCACCGGATCTTTCGGAGCCCACGGAAGTGCTGAGCGAACTTGTGGCGCCCGTGGTGGATACGACACCCAATGGCTTCGCGCTGATGGGGTTGGCGCCCGAATTGCTTCACGCAGTGGCCGATCTGGGATTTACGCAGCCCACCACCGTGCAGATCAAGACCATTCCACTCGCGATGCAGGCACACGGTCAGGAAAAGACAAGCTTGCGCTTTACCGACCTGATGGTTTCCAGTCAGACCGGCAGCGGCAAGACCGCTGCCTTCTTGCTGCCCGTGCTACACACGCTACTAGAACAGGAGGCCGACGCACAAGCCAAGGAGCGCGCCCAATTCGAGCGCGCCGTGGCCGAGGCTGCAGCCAAGGGTGAGGCTCCTCCGAAGCGTGACAAACGCAAGGACCCCACGAATCCCCGCAATTTCAAGCCAGCCGCACCTGGCGCGCTCATCCTGTGCCCCACACGCGAACTGGCGCAGCAGGTTGCGCACGACGCGATCGACTTGGTGAAGCATTGCCGTGGCCTGCGCATAGCCAACGTCGTTGGCGGCATGCCTTATCAATTGCAGATTGCCAAGCTGCAAAACGCCAATTTGGTGGTTGCAACGCCTGGCCGCCTGCTGGACCTGCAACGCTCCATGCAGATCAAGTTGGACAAGGTGCAGTTCCTGGTGGTGGATGAAGCCGACCGCATGCTGGATCTGGGCTTCTCCGACGATCTCGCCGAAGTGAATCAGCTCACCATCGAGCGCAAGCAAACCATGATGTTCAGCGCCACTTTCGCGCCACGCATCCAGCAGTTGGCGCAGCGTGTGATGCGCGAACCCCAGCGCGTGCAGATCGACTCGCCACAGGAAAAGCACCAGAACATCAAACAAATCCTGTTCTGGGCCGACAACCTGCAGCACAAGCGCAAGTTGCTCGACCACTGGCTGCGCGACACGACGATGGCGCAGGCGATCGTGTTTTCCAGCACGCAAATTGAGTGCGATGGGCTGGCCAACGACTTGCAGCAGGACGGCTTTTCCGCCGTGGCGCTGCACGGTGCCCTGAGCCAGGGCTTGCGCAACCGCAGGCTGATGGCTTTCAGAGATGGCCAGGTGCAGATCCTGGTGGCAACTGATGTCGCCGCCCGCGGTCTGGATGTGCCTAGCGTGAGCCATGTGTTCAACTTCGGCCTGCCGATGAAGGCAGAAGACTATACGCACCGCATCGGTCGCACCGGTCGTGCTGGACGCGACGGCGTGGCTGTGACCATGGCCGAACTGCGCGACCGTCGCCGCATCTTCGATATTGAGGCATTTACCCGTCAGCCGTTCAAGTCGGAGGTGATTCCCGGTCTGGAACCCAAAGCGCGCATTCCTGATTCACGCCCCGGCGGTAACTTCAGCGACCGCGAACACAGGGGTGGCAATGACCGCTTCTCGCGCGACAGCCGACCGCCAAGCCGTGGTGGCTTCGCGGGTAGACCCAGCGGCGGCTTCGGTGGCGGATTCAACGACCGCAATGCCCGCGGCCCGGCAGCCGACGCACAACGCGGTTTCCCCGGCAACAACAGACCTTCGTTCGCCCCGCGTGGCGAGTCGAATTTCGGTGGTCGGGATGCAGCCCCGCGGGAGGGTCAAGGATTTGAACGCAAGGGTGGTTACGGTGGCAACGCCGGACCGGCCGATGGGTTTGCACCGCGTTCCGAATATGCACCGCGCAAGCCGGCGTTTGGCAAACCCACGCACGGCGGCGGCAAGGTGTTTGTGCCGCGCGATGCGAAGAAGTCGTTCCGCTAACTGGCTCCCGCTCGCGACTATTGCTGGCGCTCGGTTCGGGGCTTGTCACTTCGTGCAGTGCGCTGGCTCCAGACGGGCCATGCACTCGCTCAGATCTCGAAGAGACGGCGCGACATGCTTGCAGTGGTCCGGCGCGGTCGTGGGTCGAACAGGGCGCGTATGAAAAATGCAGGCAGGTCGAGCGACCTGCCTGCATTTTCATGCTGTGCCTATTTCAGGATGTCCCCGATGCACAGGTATTTGATTTCCACGTAGTCATCCATGCCGTGGTGCGAGCCTTCACGGCCCAAACCGGATTGTTTTACGCCACCAAAGGGAACGTGTTCCGTGGCCAGTATGCCGACGTTGATTCCCACCATGCCGTACTCCAGTGCTTCACTCACGCGAAAGATGCGGCCCACGTCGCGGCTGTAGAAATAGCTGGCCAGACCGAACTCAGTGTTGTTCGCTGCATCAATCGCATCCTGCTCGGTCTTGAATCGGAACACCGGAGCGAACGGGCCGAAGGTTTCCTCCTTCGCGCACAGCATGTCGGGGCTGGCACCGGCGATCACTGTCGGCTCAAAAAATTGCCCCACCAACCTCTTTCCACCAACAACGACGGTGCCGCCTTTGGCGATCGCATCAGCCACGTGGCGCTGTACCTTTTCAACGGCGGCGTCCTCGATCAACGGACCCTGGACCACGCCTTCCTCGAAGCCGTTGCCCACTTTCAGCCCTTTGACCTTGGCAGCAAATTTGGTCACAAACTGGTCGTACACGCCGTCCTGAACATAGAAGCGGTTCGCGCAGACGCAGGTCTGCCCCGCGTTGCGGTATTTGCTGGCCATCGCACCCTCGACCGCTGAATCGATATCGGCGTCGTCGAACACGATGAAGGGCGCGTTGCCTCCAAGTTCAAGCGACATTTTCTTCACGGTCGGCGCGGATTGCGCCATCAGAATGCGGCCCACTTCGGTGGATCCGGTAAAGCTGATGTGGCGCACGACCGGGCTTTCGCACAGCACCTTGCCGACGGCGATGGACTGACTTGCATCGGCGGTGATCATGTTGAGCACTCCCGCTGGGATACCGGCGCGCAGTGCCAACTCAGCCGCTGCCAGGGCCGTGAGCGGCGTGAGTTCTGCGGGCTTGATGATGACGCTGCAACCTGCGGCCAAAGCGGGTGCGACCTTGCGCGTGATCATGGCGAGCGGGAAATTCCAGGGCGTGATGGCGGCGCAGACGCCGATGGGTTGTTTGATCACCATGAGGCGGCGGTTGTTGTCGAACTGCGGCAATGTTTCGCCGTTCACGCGCTTGGCTTCTTCGGCAAACCATTCGACAAAACTGGCACCGTACGCGACTTCGCCCTTGGCCTCGGCAAACGGTTTTCCCTGCTCAGAGGTCATGATGCGGCCCAGGTCCTCCTGGTTCGCCATCAGCAGGTCGAACCACTTGCGCAGGATGATGCTGCGCTCCTTCGCGGTCTTGCTGCGCCATGCCGGCCAGGCCGCATTGGCTGCAGCGATAGCCACGTGCGCGTCGGCCGCACCGAGGTTGGCGACGTCGGCCAGCTTCAATCCGGTGGCCGGATCCAGAATGTCGAAGCGACTGGAACCGACAACCCACTGGCCGTTGATCAACGCATCGGTCTTGAGCAGACTGGGGTCCTTGAGCAGGGAGAGGGGCGAAGTTTTCATGTCCATGGCGTGGCCTGAAGTAGTGACTGTGAGTGGTGACTGTGAATAATTTGGATCGCATGCAGCGCAGTCCAGGCACAAGCATAGCCGTTTCGATTGCCCGGCGCAGTGCCGCTTGCGGGCGGCATGACGGCGCCACCGTCAGGACTGATTTGCTACGCTTGCCCTTGTTAAAATCGAAGCGACCCATCCGGCCAAGACCGCTGCACTCGCCCGCGAGCGCGCCAAGGAACTATGAATCCCTCCACCAGTCCCATTTCCGTTTCCGACATCCGCCAGATCTTCCTGGACTTCTTCGCCTCCAAGGGCCACACCATCGTGGCGTCGAGCCCGCTCGTCCCCGGCAACGACCCCACGCTGATGTTCACGAACTCGGGCATGGTGCAGTTCAAGGATGTGTTTCTTGGAACAGACAAGCGATCCTACGTGCGTGCCGCATCAGTGCAGGCCTGCCTGCGTGCCGGCGGCAAGCACAACGATCTGGAGAACGTGGGCTACACGGCGAGGCACCACACATTCTTCGAGATGCTGGGCAATTGGAGTTTTGGGGACTACTTCAAGCGCGAGTCACTGACCTGGGCCTGGGAGTTGCTGACCCAGGTCTACAAACTCCCGGCCGACAAGCTTTGGGCCACGGTCTATATCGATGACGACGAGGCCTACGACATCTGGACCAAGGAGATTGGGCTGCCGGCGGATCGCGTCGTGCGCATCGGCGACAACAAGGGCGCCAAGTACGCGTCCGACAACTTCTGGATGATGGCCGACACGGGGCCCTGCGGGCCCTGCAGTGAAATCTTCTACGACCACGGCCCGCACATTCCTGGCGGCCCTCCAGGCAGTCCCGAGCAGGACGGCGACCGCTACATCGAGATCTGGAACAACGTGTTCATGCAGTACGACATGCAGCCCGACGGCTCGGTCAAGCCGCTGCCCGCACCCTGTGTGGACACTGGCATGGGACTGGAGCGGCTCGCCGCGATCCTGCAGCACGTGCACAGTAACTACCAGATCGACTTGTTCGAAGCGCTGATTCGCGCTGCCGCGCGTGAGACTGGTTGTGGCGATTTGGAAAACAGCAGCCTGCGCGTCATCGCCGACCACATTCGCGCCACCGCCTTCTTGGTGAGCGACGGCGTGAACCCGGGCAACGAAGGGCGAGGCTATGTGCAGCGCCGTATCGTGCGCCGCGCCATCCGCCACGGCTACAAGCTGGGCTGCAAGAAACCGTTCTTCCACAAACTGGTTCCCGATCTGGTGGCGCTGATGGGCGACGCCTATCCCAAGCTCCGGGCCGATGCCAGGCGCATAACCGACGTGCTCAAGGTGGAAGAAGAGCGCTTCTTTGAGACACTGGCCACGGGCATGGAAATATTGGACGCCGCACTTGTGGACGGCGCCAGACTGCTGCCGGGCGAAGTCGCCTTCAAGCTACACGATACCTTCGGTTTTCCACTGGATCTGTCCGCTGATGTATGCCGCGAACGTGGTGTGGCCGTGGACGAGGCGGGGTTTCACGCGGCCATGGAAAAGCAGAAGGCGCAAGGGCGCGCCGCCGGCAAGTTCAGGATGGAACGCGCGCTGGAATATGTGGGCGAGGGCAACGACTTTGTCGGTTATGAAAAGCTCACCGACGCAGCCAGGGTGCTGGCGCTCTACGTTGATGGCAAGCCGGTGAGTCATTTGGTTGGGGCTCAAGACGGCGTCGTCGTGCTTGACACCACTCCCTTCTATGCGGAGTCTGGCGGCCAAGTGGGAGACACCGGCGCCATCTTCAACGATGCGGCTTTGTTTGCAGTGGGCGATACGCAGAAGATCAAGGCCAATGTGTTCGGTCATCACGGCACGCTGAAATCGGGCGCACTCAAGGTCGGCGACGCGGTCACGGCGCATGTGGATGGTGTGCTGCGCGCAGCCACGCAGCGCAACCACAGCGTGACACACTTGATGCACAAGGCGTTGCGCGAGGTGTTGGGCGAGCACGTGCAGCAAAAGGGCTCGCTCGTGAATGGCGAACGTACGCGGTTCGACTTTGCGCACAACGCGCCGCTCGCGGACGAGCAGATCCGTGAAATTGAGCTCCGCGTCAATGCCGAGATTCTGGCCAATCAGCCCACGCTGGCGCGAGTCATGGATATGGAATCGGCACAGCAGACCGGCGCCATGATGCTGTTTGGCGAAAAGTACGGTGAGAGCGTGCGTGTCATGGATATTGGTGGTAGCAGGGAACTTTGCGGCGGAACGCATGTGCAGCGCTGTGGCGACATCGGCCTGTTCAAGGTCGTGGCCGAGTCCGGCGTGGCCTCTGGCGTGCGCCGCATAGAGGCTGTGACGGGTGCGAATGCGCTTGCCTATTTGCAGCAACTGGAGCGCACGGTCGATCAGGCCGCGCATGCACTCAAGGCGCCGACTGCGGAACTGCAGGCGCGCATTCGGCAGGTGTTGGACCACGTCAAATCACTGGAGAAGGAGGTGAGTGCGCTCAAGGGCCGATTGGCCTCGAGCCAGGGTGATGAATTGCTCGCGCAAGTCATTGAGGTCAAGGGCGTGAAACTGCTGGTCGCGATGCTCGAAGACGCAGATGGCAAGACCTTGCGCGAAACCATGGACAAGCTCAAGGACAAGCTCAGGACTGCGGTCATCGTGCTGGCCGCAGTGGATGGAGCCAAGGTCCAGTTGGCAGTTGGCGTGACGCCCGATAGCGTGGCCAAGGTCAGGGCGGGCGAGTTGGTGAATTTCGTGGCCAGCCAGGTCGGCGGCAAGGGCGGCGGCAAGGCGGACATGGCGATGGCCGGCGGCACTGAAGCCGCCCAGTTGCCTGCAGCGCTGGCGAGCGTGCGGGCATGGGTGAGCGCGAAACTCTAAGGTAATTCGTGCGCATCTTCAATTTCAGTTCGCTCAAGGCGCCCACGCCGATGGCGGATCTGGATGCCTGGTTTGCGGCTCTGGTGCAGCCCAGTACGCTGATTGAGCTGGTGGCATTGGCCGGCTGCGTGGCGTTGGCCTGGGGTGCGGTCAGTTTGCTGCGGCGTGGCCTTGCTCCAGGCGCCAGCTATCCGGTCTGGCTCGGACGCCACGGCGTGGACGGCGTGATGTTTCCTCTGAGTTTGTTGTGCCTGGCCTACGTCGTCAGCAGCTTGTTGGCGGGTCATTTGCCCGATGTGGTTTTTTCGATTGCCGTGCCCGTGTTGCTGGCCTTGGTGGTGATCCGCGTAGGTGTGAAGGTGCTGCAGGCAGCGTTCCACGACGCGCCGCTGGTGCGCATGTTGGAGCGTTCCATTTCCTGGATTGCCTGGGGAGTGATGGTGTTGTGGGTCAGTGGCCTGCTGCCCCTGGTGCTGGAGGAACTCGATCAGATTCACTGGAAGGTGGGTGCCAGCACGATGTCGGTACGCACTGTGATCGAAGGTGTGTTGACAGGCGGCGCAGTGCTGATCTTCACGCTGTGGATCTCGTCGGGTATCGAGGGGCGACTGCTGCGCACGGCCACTGGCGGCGAACTGTCCTTGCGCAAAGCCCTGAGCAACGCCACCCGCGCGCTGCTGATGTTCGTGGGCCTGCTGGTGGCCTTGTCGGCAGTGGGTATCGACCTGACCGCGCTCTCAGTTCTGGGCGGTGCCATTGGCGTGGGCATCGGCTTTGGTCTGCAAAAACTGGCGGCCAATTACGTCAGCGGTTTCGTGATCCTGGCGGAGCGCAGCATGCGCATCGGCGACAACGTTCGCGTGGATGGTTTCGAAGGGCGCATCACCGACATCAATGCCCGTTACAGCGTGATCCGATCGCTGACCGGACGTGAATCGATCGTGCCCAACGAAATGCTGATCACGAGCCGGGTCGAGAACCTGTCTCTGGCAGACGCGCGTGTGTGGCAATCCACGGTCGTTTCAGTGGGGTACGCCTCTGACGTCCAGCTTGTGATGCGTTTGCTGCTGCAGGCGGCCACTGCGCAACAGCGCGTGCTGGCCGACCCAGCGCCCTCGGTTGCACTCTCGGCCTTCGGTGTTGATGGGCTGGAGTTCACGGTGGGTTACTGGATAGCCGACCCGGAAAACGGCCAACTCAATTTGCGCTCGCTCATCAATCTGGCGATCCTTCAGTCCCTGCGGGCCAACGATATCGAGATCCCGTTCCCGCAGCGTGTCATTCACACCCGATAGGGAAAAGCACGATCGTTCTTTTTTCCTTGTAGAATTCGCGCCATACAATGGCAAGTTGACGTTTACGTAAACGTCAACTGGTCAACGCAAGTCTCAAATACTCTGGAGCGGCAGCATGAAAGTACTGGTAGCGGTCAAACGGGTGGTGGACTACAACGTGAAAGTGCGGGTCAAATCCGATGGCTCGGGCGTGGACATCGCCAACGTCAAAATGAGCATGAACCCCTTTGACGAGATTGCCGTGGAAGAGGCGGTGCGGCTGCGGGAAAAGGGCGTCGCCACCGAAGTCATCGTGGTGTCCTGCGGTGTGACGCAGTGTCAGGAAACCTTGCGCACGGCCATGGCTATTGGCGCCGACCGCGCGATACTGGTCGAGACGGCGCAAGAACTGCAACCCCTTGCCGTGGCCAAGCTGCTCAAGGCGCTAGTGGACAAGGAGCAGCCCGGCCTGGTGATTCTGGGCAAGCAGGCGATCGACGACGACTGCAATCAGACCGGGCAGATGCTGGCTGCGCTGGGTGATATGCCACAGGCCACGTTTGCCAGCAAGCTCGAAATCGCTGATGGCAAGGCCACGGTCACGCGCGAGGTCGATGGCGGTCTGGAGACACTCTTACTGCGCCTGCCCGCAGTCGTCACAGCTGATTTGCGACTGAACGAACCGCGCTATGTGACCTTGCCCAACATCATGAAGGCCAAGAAGAAGCAGATGGACGTGTTCAAACCTGAGGACTTGGGCGTGGACGTGGCGCCGCGCATTAGTATCCTGCGTGTGGTCGAACCAGCCAAGCGTAGCGCCGGCATCAAGGTGCCAGATGTGGCCACACTGGTAGCCAAGCTCAAGACCGAAGCCAAAGTAATCTGAAAGAAAAATATGACCTCTCTCGTCATCGCTGAACACGACAACGCCACGCTCAAGGGCGCGACCCTCAACACCGTCACAGCCGCGCTTCAATGTGGTGGCGATGTGCACGTGCTGGTGGCAGGCGCCAACGCCGGGGCCGCGGCTGCCGCTGCGGCTCAGGTGGCGGGTGTGGCCAAGGTGCTGCACGCGGACAGTGCAGCCCTGAACCACGGCCTGGCCGAAAACATGGCAGCCCAGGTGCTGGCTATTGCCGCGAATTACAGCCACATCCTGTTCGCGGCCACGGCCTCGGGCAAGAACATCGCGCCGCGCGTCGCCGCCATGCTTGACGTGGCGCAGATTTCCGATGTCACGAAGGTGGTGGCGGTGGACACGTTCGAGCGCCCGATCTATGCCGGCAATGCGATTGCCACCGTGCAAAGCCTGGATCCGGTCAAGGTCGTCACGGTTCGCACCACGGGCTTTGATCCCGCGTCTGCCACCGGTGGCAGCGCCGTTGTGGAAGTTCTGGCTGCGGTCACAGCGAGCGACAGGACGGCCTACATGGGCAGCGAGATCGCCAAGAACGATCGACCCGAGCTCACGGCTGCCAAAGTCATCGTTTCCGGGGGGCGCGCCATGGGTTCGTCCGAAAAATTCAACTCCGTGTTGACGCCTCTGGCGGACAAACTGGGTGCCGCGCTGGGTGCTTCTCGCGCGGCCGTGGACGCTGGTTACGCGCCCAACGACTGGCAGGTCGGACAGACCGGCAAGATCGTGGCGCCGCAGCTCTATATCGCCTGCGGCATCAGCGGGGCAATCCAGCACCTCGCCGGCATGAAGGATTCGAAGGTGATCGTGGCGATCAACAAGGATGCCGAAGCGCCGATCTTCAGCGTCGCCGACTACGGGCTCGAGGCCGACCTGTTCGTGGCCGTGCCGGAGTTGGTTGCCGCGTTGTAAGAATCCGCCTGACGCTTGCAAGGGCCGCTCCCTGGTTTGGGTGGGCGGTCTTTTTTCTGGAGAAGAGAATGATTTACACCGCGCCCCTGAAGGACATGTTGTTCGACCTCAAGCACCTGGCGAACATCGATGCTGTCGCGCAGATTCCCGGTTTTGAAGACGCCGGTTTTGACACAGCGCAGGCGGTGCTGGAAGAGTGCGCCAAGTTCAACGAGGGCGTGCTGGCACCGCTGAACTGGGAGGGTGACAAGAACCCGAGTTCCTGGCATGACGGCGTGGTCATGGCCACGCCCGGATTCAAGGAGGCCTATCAGCAGTTTGCGCAGGGCGGCTGGCAGGGCTTGCAGCACCCGGTGGACTTCGGCGGTCAGGGTTTGCCCAAGACCATTGGCGCTTTCTGCGGCGAGATGCAGCAGTCGGCCAACATGAGTTTCGCCCTGTGTCCGCTGCTGAGCGATGGCGCCATCGAGGCGTTGTTGACTGCGGGCTCGGACGAACTCAAGGCGGTCTATCTGCAGAAATTGGTCAGCGGCGAATGGACCGGCACCATGAATCTGACCGAACCGCAGGCGGGTTCCGATCTTGCGATGGTGCGCACCCGCGCCGAGCCGCAGGCCGACGGTTCGTACAAGCTGTTCGGCACCAAGATCTTCATCACCTGGGGCGAACACAACATGGCCGAAAACATCGTCCATCTTGTGCTGGCGCGGGTGCAGGGCGCACCGCAGGGCGTCAAGGGCATCAGCCTGTTCGTGGTGCCAAAATTCATGGTCAAGGCCGATGGCTCGCTGGGTGTGCGCAACGACGTGCACTGCGTCAGCATCGAACACAAGATGGGCATCAAGGCGAGCCCGACGGCGGTGCTGCAGTTCGGTGACGGCATGGAGTCGGCGAAGGAAAACGGCACCGGACCTGGTGCGGTGGGCTATCTCGTGGGCCAGGAAAACCGGGGCCTCGAGTACATGTTCATCATGATGAACGCTGCCCGCTTTGGTGTGGGCGTGCAGGGCATTGCGATTGCCGAGCGGGCCTACCAGAAAGCCGTGCGCTTTGCCAGGGAGCGCGTGCAGAGCCGGCCGGTGGACGGTTCCATCCAGGCCAGCGCGCCCATCATTCACCACCCGGATGTCAAGCGCATGCTCATGACCATGCGTTCCGTCACCGAAGGCTGCCGGGCGCTTGCCAGCGTATCGGCAGCGGCCTACGACGCGGCGCACGGCCACCCGGATGCCGAGGTACGAAAACAGAATCAGGCCTTCTACGAATTCATGGTGCCGCTCATCAAGGGCTACTCCACCGAGATGAGTCTGGAGGTGACATCGCTGGGCGTGCAGGTGCACGGCGGCATGGGCTTCATCGAGGAAACGGGCGCGGCGCAGTATTACCGCGACGCCAAGATACTGACCATCTACGAGGGCACGACCGCGATCCAGGCCAACGACCTGGTGGGTCGCAAGACCGCGCGCGACGGCGGCCAGACGGCCAAGGCGCTGGCGGCACAAATCGCTGCAACAGAAAGCCAGTTGGAGAAGTCAGGCACGGTGGCCGGACGTTCCATGGCACAGCGTCTAAAGACCGGACGCGAGGCATTCATCGAGGTGGTGGACTTTGTCGCGGGCAACACCAAGGCCAGTCCAAATGCGGTCTATGCCGGCAGCGTTCCCTACCTCATGCTCGCCGGGAACCTGATGGCGGGGTGGCAAATGGCCCGCGCCATGCAGGCCGCGCAAGAGCAGTTGGCGGCTGGCGTCGACACCGACTTCATGCAGGCCAAGATCACCACGGCGCAGTTCTACGCCGAGCACATCATGAGTCGGATTCCGGGGCTGCGTGACAGCATCCTGTTGGGTGCGGACAGCGTGATGTCGCTGGCCTTGGAGGCGTTCTGACATGTCGAAACTGCCCGCACCCCTGAACGCCTTGCCGTTCCCCGTGATCGGCTCGCCGCTGTTCATCATCAGCAATCCCCAACTGGTGATCGCCCAATGCATCGCCGGCGTTGTGGGATCCATGCCTTCGCTGAATGCGCGTCCGGCGGCGATGCTTGACGACTGGCTGGCTGAGATCACGGAGACGCTGGCGGCGCACAACCGCGCTCACCCGAAAGCGCCTGCCGCGCCATTTGCCATCAACCAGATCGTGCACAAGTCCAACGACCGGCTGGAGCACGACATGGCGCTGTGCGTAAAGTACCAGGTGCCGATCATCATCACCTCGTTGGGAGCGCGCGAAGACATCAACGCCGCCGCGCACAGCTATGGTGGCGTCGTGCTGCACGACATCATCAACAACAGGTTCGCGCACAAGGCGATAGAGAAGGGCGCGGACGGTCTGGTGGCAGTGGCCACGGGTGCGGGCGGCCACGCGGGTGTGAAAAGCCCGTTCGCCCTGGTGCAGGAAATTCGCCAGTGGTTTGACGGCCCGGTGGCCTTGAGCGGCTCCATTGCAACCGGTGGCGGTGTGCTCGCTGCGCAAGCCATGGGCGCCGATTTTGCCTATATCGGCTCGGCCTTCATCGCCACCACCGAAGCCCGCGCATCGGACGCCTACAAGCAGGCGATCGTGGACTGCAACTCAGACGACATCGTGTACAGCAACCTCTTCACCGGCGTGCATGGCAACTATCTGGCGCCCAGTATTCGCGCAGCCGGACTGGACCCCGAGCATCTGCCTGAAAGCGACCCCAGCAAGATGAATTTCGGCGGTGCCGACGCCAAGGCGTGGAAGGACATCTGGGGCTGCGGTCAGGGCATTGGAGCCATCACGAAAGTACAAAGCACAGCCGAATTTGTGGCGCAACTCAAGCGCGAATACCAGGAAGCACGGGAGCGCTTGCTCAAGAGCCATTGATCGCTGACAGCGTTCAGACTGCCCAACCAAGGGGTCCCACCCGATCCAGATGCGTCAGGTACAGGCGCAGGTCGAACTCGTACTGGTGGTACTGCGGCTCCATATACGTGCAAAGACGATAAAACGCCTTGCCGTGGTCACGCTCCTTGGTGTGCGCCAGTTCGTGCACGCAGATCATGCGAAGAAATTCGATGGGAACTTCCTTGAACAGGCTGGCCACGCGAATCTCGCGCTTGGCCAGGAGCTTGTTGCCCTGCACCCGCGACACCGTGGTGTGCGTTCCCAGAGCCTGCGTGATGATCTGCAGCTTGCTGTCAAAGAGCACTTTGCCTACCGGTTCCCCGCCGCGAAGGTGTTCCAGCCGCAGTCCATTCACGTAGTCGTATAGAGCCCGATCGGTACGCACCTCGTGCATGCTGCGGTACTTCTTGCGCAGCAACTCACCCAGAGCTCCTTTGGCCAGCAGTTCCTGCACCTGCGCGAGCGTCGTGGCCGGGTAACCACTCAAGAATTTGAACTCACCCTTCACGCCGCAGCGCCGGGAACAGGATCACGTCGCGGATGCTGGCGCTGTCGGTGAGCAGCATCATCAAGCGGTCGATGCCGATACCGCAGCCACCGGTGGGCGGCATGCCGTACTCCAGTGCACGCACGAAGTCGTGGTCGAAGTACATGGCTTCGTCGTCGCCTTCGTCCTTGGCCTGCACCTGCGATTGCAGGCGCGCTGCCTGATCCTGTGCGTCGTTGAGCTCGCTGAAGCCGTTGCCGAATTCCCGACCCGTGATGTAAAGTTCGAATCGCTCCGTCACCTCCGGACGCGCATCGTTGGCGCGGGCCAGTGGAGAAATCTCTGTCGGGTGTTCGCAAATGAAGGTCGGCTGCCAGAGTTTTTCTTCCACGGTTTCTTCGAAGTACAGCACCTGCAGGCTCGCCAGGGATCGGGTGGACAACTTGTTCTTTGCTTCGGTCAGGCCCAGCTTCTTCAATGCAGGAATGAGCCATGCTGCGTCATCGGCGTTGGCGCCGGCCTCGGTGTGCTTGGCTATGGCTTCGCGTATGGTCAGGCGCTCGAACGGCTGGCTAAGGTCCACGGTGCGGCCCTGGTATTCAAGCATCAGGGTTCCGTGCGCCTGCTGTGCTGCGTTGCGGATCAACGCCTCAGTGAACGTCATCAGATCCAGATAGTTCCAGTAGGCCGCGTAGAACTCCATCATGGTGAACTCGGGGTTGTGTCTTACCGAGATGCCTTCGTTGCGGTAGCTGCGGTTGATCTCGAACACACGATCAAATCCGCCGACGATCAACCGCTTCAGGTACAGCTCGGGAGCGATGCGCAGGAACATCTGCTGGTCCAGCGCGTTGTGGTGCGTGACGAAGGGCTTGGCGTTGGCGCCTCCCGGAATGGGGTGCAGCATCGGCGTTTCCACTTCAAGGAAGTCGTGTGACACCATGAACTCGCGCATCGCGCTCACGGCCTTGCTGCGCGCCACGAAGCGTCGGCGCGTGGCCTCGTCGGTCATCAGGTCCACATAGCGCTGGCGGTATTTAACCTCCTGGTCCGCGAT
Organism: uncultured beta proteobacterium; assembly: GCA_903832285.1. Classification (GTDB taxonomy): domain Bacteria; phylum Pseudomonadota; class Gammaproteobacteria; order Burkholderiales; family Burkholderiaceae_C; genus CAIKVZ01. The sequence continues at coordinate 83,103 of CAILAY010000168.1, forward strand.
GCCGTGAAACTTGTCGGGCATGGGGCGCAGGCTCTTGGTGAGCAGTCGCACCTGCGTCGCATGAATCGAGAGCTCGCCGGTGCGGGTCTTGAAGACGCGTCCGACCGCCGCTACGATGTCGCCCAGGTCCCAGTGTTTGAACAGCGCGTACACCTCTTCGCCGACATCGTCGCGGGTCACATAGATCTGGATACGTCCGCCGGTGGGGCCAAAGGACGCGTCCTGAACCGTGGCAAAACTCGCTTTGCCCATGACGCGCTTGAGCATCATGCGTCCCGCGACCCGGACGACATGCCCTTCTTGGAGCAACGACTCGGCCGACTTCTCGCTGTGTGCCTCGAACAATTCCGCTGCTTTATGGCTCGGTTTGAAGTCATTGGGAAAGGCCACACCTCGTCCTTGAAGCTGTGCTTCGCGCAACGCCAGCAGCTTTTCACGGCGTTCGGCCATGAGTTGGTTTTCGTCTTGCGCCGGGACTGCCGTGGTGTTCATACTGTTTTGGTGTCAGATAGGGGGAAGAGCCGGTTGGACCCAAAGCGCATGGATGCTGCTTCGGGTGGGCCGTTTGGGTGGAGTGGTGTATTTTAGCTACGGCCTAACAAGCGCTGCGGGCAGTTGTTAGCCTGCGCTGAAGCTTGCGCTTTAGCTACGGCCTGACAAGCGCTGCGGGCAGTTGTTGCCCTTCGACGAAGCTTGCGCTTAAAGTTCTTGTGGACAGACTCGGCGACCGGGCAAAAGGAAACTTCATCATTCAATGCAAGTTGATGCCAGAATACGCGGCGCATCTGTAATTAGTCAGCCCGAAAGACCCAGTCTTCCCAACATTGCCAACCCATGATCGCCCAAATCATCTCCCTTTTGCTTGACATTGCCACCGGACTTGTCGGGGGTGCCTGCCTGTTGCGTTTGTACATGCAGCAGCAGCGCGTTCCCTTCGGCAATCCGCTGGGGCGCCTGGTGTTTGCCTTGACAAACTGGCTGGTGCTTCCGCTGCGGCGGGCCGTGCCGACGATGGGATCGGTGGACTCGGCCAGTCTGCTCGGCGCGTTGCTGTTGCAACTCGCGCAATTCGGGCTGCTCTGGCTACTGGACGGCGCACGCGGCGCGGCTGCGGTGGTGCCTGTATTGGCGCTGTTTGGGCTGCTGCGGCTGGTCCTGTCAGGCCTCACGGGTTTGATCATCGTCTACGCCGTGCTGTCGTGGGTGCAGTCGCATTCCCCCCTGGTCGGCCTGATGGAGCGCCTGTGTGCACCACCACTTCGACCATTGCGCCGCGTCATTCCTTTGGTCGGTGGAGTTGACCTGTCTCCACTGGCGCTACTGGTGCTGCTGCAGGTGCTGGCGATCATCCTCAGTTCAGCACAGGTCACAGTGCTTCGGATGCTCTGATCAGTTGAGGACAGAGCAAAACTTGCAGCGCGTAGTTCTTGGTCGGTCCCACATTGTTTCAGGATACGGCGTCAGCCGGTTGGCGCTGCAGCATGGCCAGGGTGCTGGCTACGGTCTTGCGCAGTTCACGGCGGTCGCAGATGAAGTCGACGGCGCCCTGCTTTTGCAGGAACTCGGCACGCTGGAAACCCTCGGGAAGGGTCACTCGCACGGTGGACTCGATCACGCGCGGTCCGGCGAAACCAATCAGCGCCTTGGGCTCTGCAATCACCACGTCGCCCAAAAAGGCAAAGCCCGCGCTGACGCCACCCATGGTGGGGTCGGTGAGCACGCTGATGTAGGGCAGGCCTTTTTTTGCCAACCGCGTGAGTGCTGCGTTGGTCTTGGCCATCTGCATCAGACTCAGCAGGCCTTCCTGCATGCGCGCGCCGCCGGTGGCAGTGAAGCAGATGAAGGGCACTTTCTGCTCGATCGCGGTGTGCACGCCGCGCACAAAACGCTCTCCTACCACGCTGCCCATGCTGCCGCCCATGAAGTCAAACTCAAAGCAGGCCGCCACCACATTGATGCTCATCACGGCGCCGCCCATGACGATCAATGCATCGGTCTCGCCCGTATTCTCCAACGCCTCTTTCAGGCGTTCGGTGTACTTGCGGCTGTCCTTGAACTTAAGCGCGTCCACCGGCAGCACTTCCTGTCCGATCTCGTAGCGACCTTCCCCGTCCAGAAAGGTGTTCAACCTGGCGCGGGCGCCGATACGCAGATGGTGGCTGCAACTCGGGCACACGTTCTGGTTCTGTTCCAGGTCGGTCTTGTATTGCACGGTATCGCAGGCCGGACATTTCACCCACAGGCCTTCGGGCACGGTGCGTCGATCGGCCGGGTCCGTGTGCTGAATTTTTGAAGGGAGAAGTTTTTCTAGCCAGCTCATAGGGGAGGTTCCTTGCAAGAAGGTTTCAGGGTGGGGAAGATTATGCGTCCAGCGCGCTGCGGATTTCGCGCAGGAAACTGGCCGCGGCAGTGACCACCTGATCGCGCGGCTGCTGCTCGATCAACTGGATGATCTTGCTGCCAATCACCACGGCATCAGCCACCGCCCCTACTGCTACGGCCGTGGCGGCGTCGCGAATGCCAAAACCCACGCCCACTGGAATGTTTACATGGGACCGAATGCGCGGCAGCATGGCGCTCACCGCGCCCGTGTCCAGGTTGCCCGCACCGGTGACGCCCTTGAGCGAGACGTAGTAGACGTAGCCGCTGGCCACCTGCGCGATCTGCGCCATGCGCTCGTCGGTGCTGGTGGGTGCCAGCAGGAAGATCAGATCCATCTGGTGCGCACGCAACTGCTGCGCGAAGGTGATGCATTCTTCGGGCGGATAGTCCACCACCAGCACGCCGTCCACCCCGGCAGCGCTGGCATCAATGATGAAGGCACTCTCTCCCGGTGTTGGTGCGGCGTGCAGCTGGTCGTAGCGTTCGATCGGATTGGCGTAGCCCATCAGCACCACCGGCGTGCTCTCATCACGTGTGCGAAAGTCCCGCACCATCTGCAGTACCTGACGCAGGCCGATGCCAAAGCTCAGTGCCTTGTCTCCCGCTTGCTGAATCACCGGGCCGTCGGCGGCGGGGTCGGAAAATGGCACGCCCAACTCGATCACATCGGCGCCGGCTGCGACCATGCCCAGCATCAGTTCGGGTGTGATGTCGGCAAACGGGAAGCCGGCTGTGACGTAGGGAATCAGCGCCTTGCGCTGCTGCACCTTTAGCGCCTCAAAGGTGGCTTGAATGCGGCTCATCGTGCCACCTTGATGGTTTGCTCGCCGCCCTTGACGGCCTGTCCGGTGCAACTGGGGCGGCAGTAGAAATTGGCATGGCTCAGGTCGGCGACGGTGCCGATGTCCTTGTCGCCGCGTCCGGACAGATTCACCAGAATCGACTGATCCGGGCGCATCGTTTTGGCCAGCTTCAAGGCGTAGGCGACGGCGTGGCTGGATTCCAGCGCCGGGATGATGCCCTCGGTACGGCACAGGTGATGAAACGCCGCCAACGCCTCGGAATCGGTGACTCCCACGTATACGGCGCGTCCCACGTCTTTCAGGAAAGCGTGCTCGGGTCCGACCCCGGGATAGTCCAGTCCCGCGCTGATGCTGTGCGTTTCCGTCACCTGACCATTCTCGTCCTGCAGCACATAGGTGCGATTGCCGTGCAGCACACCCGGGCTGCCCATTTGCAACGATGCCGAATGCTTGCCGCTGTCGAGTCCCTCGCCCGCGGCTTCCACGCCGATCAGGCGCGTGCCCTCGTGTGAAATGTAGGGATGAAAGATCCCCATGGCGTTGGATCCGCCGCCAACGCAAGCGATTACCGCATCCGGTTGGGTGTTGCTGCAGCCAGCCGCTGCCAACATCTCCGGCATCTGCGTCAGACATTCCTTGCCGATCACGCTCTGGAAGTCGCGCACCATCATCGGATAGGGGTGCGGTCCCGCCACGGTGCCAATGATGTAGAAGGTGTTGTCCACGTTCGCGACCCAATCGCGCATGGCTTCGTTGAGCGCGTCCTTGAGTGTCCGGCTACCCGACTCCACCGGCACCACGGTCGCGCCCAGCAGCTTCATGCGGTAAACGTTGGGGCTCTGGCGCATCACGTCCTCGCTGCCCATGTAGACCACGCACTCGAGGCCGTAGCGGGCGCAGATCGTGGCCGTGGCCACGCCGTGCTGGCCCGCGCCGGTCTCGGCGATGACGCGCGGCTTGCCCATGCGTTTAGCCAGCATCGCCTGGCCGATGGTGTTGTTGATCTTGTGGGCGCCGGTGTGGTTCAGGTCTTCGCGCTTGAGGAAGATCTGTGCGCCGCCCTGTTCTTGGCTCATGCGCGCTGCATGGTACACGGGTGAAGGGCGACCCACGAAGTGCGCGAGCTCGTACTGAAATTCCGCCGTGAATTGCGGGTCGTGCTGGTACTTGGCGTAGGCCTGCCTGAGCTCGTCGATTGCGTGCGTGAGCGTCTCGCTGACGAAGCTGCCACCGTAAATGCCGAAGTGACCTGATGGGTCGGGTTGTTGATAGCTGATCATGTTGTTGGGGTGCTGCGAACCGTGGCTGCACCGGGTGCCAGCGTCAGGTCCTTGAAATTCGAAATTGTTCGTCAGCGGCTCGCACCGCGGCAACGAATTGATGGATCTTTTCGGGGTCCTTGATGCCTTTGGACCGCTCGACGCCCGAACTCACATCCACGGCGAGCGATTTACAGCGCGGCCGCAGCTGCGTGATGCCATCGATCACGTTGGCAGTGTTGAGTCCACCACTCAAGACGAGGTGAGCGTCGACGCTTGGAGGTAGCAGTGACCAATTGAATGTTTTCCCACCGCCACCATAACCGTCGACGTGAGCGTCGAGCAGCAGGGCTTGGGCATGTGTGTAGCGAGACGCGAATTCTAGCAAGTTAAAGCCACCGCTGCCGTCGACGGGAATACGCGCGGCTCGCAAGAAGGGGCGGCCAAGTCGGCGTGCGACCTCAGAGCAAAAGTTGGGCGTCTCGTCGCCGTGAAACTGCAACATTGCGCCAGGGATGGCTGCGCAGGCAGCCGCGATGTCGGTGGCGGAGGCGTTCACAAACAGCAGCACCGGCGTCACAAACGGCGGGAGGAGCCGTGCCAGTTCGGCTGTTCGACTGGCATCGACAAAGCGCGGACTGGGTGGGTACTGCACAAAACCGACCGCGTCCGCGCCCGCCGCAACAGCGCAGCCCACGTCCTGCTCGCGTGTCAGGCCGCAGATCTTGATGCGTGTTCTAGCTGCAGGGTTCATGGCAGCCAGTCGAAGGCCGCGGTGCGCGTGGGCAAGCCCCAGTGCGGCGCATAGATCGGGCCCAAGAAATACAGTCCTTCGGGCGCGAAGGTTGGGGCGGCGGCGTCACGCGAGCAGGCCTGCAAAACGTCTTTCATCCATTCGGCGGTGTGTTTGCCGTGGCCGATGGCAACCAGGCAGCCCATGATGTTGCGAATCATGTGGTGCAAAAAGGCGCTCGCTTCGAATTCGAAGCGCCAATAGCCCGCGCCCGATTCACCGCGCCGCGTGATATCGATCCGTTGCATGGTCTTGACGGGCGACTTGGCCTGGCAGGCCGAGGCGCGAAAGGATGTGAAGTCGTGCTCACCCAAAAGATGACACGCGGCTTCCTTCATGGCATCGCCGTCGAGCGGTTTGAACACCCAACCCACGCGCTGCGCGTCCACGCTCGGTCGCACCGGCGACTCCAGCAACACATAGGCGTAGCGCCGTGCCAAGGCGCTGCTGCGGCAATGAAACTCGGGCGGCACCTCGCGTGCCCATTGGACCGCAATGTCGGCGGGCAGATTGGCATTGGTGCCACGCACCCACGACGGCAGATCGCGCTGCGCTTCGGTATCGAAGTGCACAACCTGCATCAAGCCATGCACACCGGCGTCAGTGCGACCCGCGCACAGGGTGGCAATGCGTCCCGAGGCAAGTCGGGAGAGCGCCGACTCCAGTCGATCCTGCACCGTGCACCCAGACAACTGGCTTTGCCAACCCTCGTAGGCGTGGCCGTTGTAGCTGATGCCGAGTGCCAGCCTCACCGAATCAGAGCGGGGGCTGAGCGAAGTTCGACTGGGCAAAACCCAGTTCGCTCAGGAAACGTTTCGCATCGGTGCGAAGTTGCCCCGACGCCAGCGTGTAGACCTCTTCGGCCAAGGCGTGGGCGCCGTCATTGTCGCCAATCGACTGAAACTCCCTGGCCAGGGCAAGCTTGGTGGCCAGCGGATCCAGGGTATCGGTGTCGGCCTCTTCGGCCGCGGCAGCAGGCGCCGCTGTGGCAGGCTCCAGGTCCAGCGAAAGCGCGCCCAAGTCAAACGACAGCATTTCGGGAGGAGTCGATGGCGCGCTCGACGTTGCAGTCTGGGATTTGATCTTCGGCGGAGCGCTTGGTTCCGAAAAAGTGGGCGTCGGCAGTTCCGGTTCGATTGCGGGAGCGACGTCGGCCTCGGCAACCACCGGTGCCGCAACGACGGCTGTACTTCCCGCTACCGCTACCGCGGCGTGGGGGTCGTCAGCAAGTCCGCTCGGCGGGGCCTCATAAAGTGCAATGGGTTCACTGGTTGAATCCGACTCGTGCAAAACGCCCATCACGCTGGGCTGGTGGTCCATCGGTACGGCCTGTGCCTTGGCCGCGAAATCCAGATCGAAATCCAGATCCAGATCCACAGGCTCGGCCGGCTTGGCATCCCCTTCGGCTTGGATGGGACGGGATTCAGACTCTGCCTCACCGGCAACTGATCGATCTGCCTGATAGAGCGCATTTTCGCGATCAAGGTCGCGGCCCAGATCGCAGATATGCTCCCATTCCGCGCCCTGGCCCTGGCTCACCGCGTAGGCCGCGCCGGCATTTGCATTGAAAGCAGTAATGTCTGCGCGCTTGGCGTAGATGTCGGCCAATTTGGCATGGATGGCCACGCGTGAAGGCGTGGTATGCAAGGCGTCCCTGAGAATATCTTCAGCCTGCTGATCCCTACCATAGGCGAGGTAAACGTCGGCCTCGGCCACGGGGTCAACCTCACCGCTCGCATCCAGTTGACTGGGCGAATAGATCATCGACGAACCGCCGCTGACGACGCTGTCGTTGCTGGTGTCCACCTGCTCGCCGCCGCTGGCTCCAAAGAAGGAATCCGGCTGCAAGTGGCTGTCCAGGAAGGAACTCTCGCCGGTGCCCGACTTCTTGTTTCGCCGTGTCCGGTACACCGCAAATCCTGCCAACAGGCCAGCAATGGCCAACGCACCGCCAAGAATCAGCGGGTTTTCCAGCACATCGTCCAGGAAACTGGACTCGGATGCGGGTGCGGGCGTCGATGTCTTGGCCAGCGGTTTGGGTGCAGCCGGCTTGGAGGCGGTGACTTGAGCCGGTGTCGGTGCCGACGCTGGTGCCGATGTGACGGCTGCCAGAGGAGTTGCCACGGTCAACGCCGGTTTCGTTTCAATTGCAGGAGCAATTGGTTTGGCCGTCGCAGCCGTCGAGGCGGCGGCCATTGGCGCTGCAGGCGCCGAGGCAACACCAACCTTGACCTTGTTCAACTCGGCAATGTTGCGCGACAGTTCAGCCGTGCGCGCGGCTGCATCCTTGGCCAGTCGCTCGGCGGCAATCCTGTCATCCACAGCCTTGTTTGGGGCGGTGGGTTTTGAAAGCGTCAACTTGTCCGGCGTGGCTGCGGTCGACTTCTTGTCTTCCACTTGGGCCTGTACCTTGCCTGTGGCCTGACGGGCGACGGCACTGGGCGCAGTCGCTGGTGCCGCAGTGGCAAGATGGTTCCGGAAATCGTTGAAATCCTTGCTCTGCGCCAACACGGTTTGAGTTGCCGCATCGCGCGAGGTTTCCTGTGCTTGCTCGCTGGTCGGCAGGTCAAGTACGGCGCCGGACTTCAGCCGATTGATGTTGTTGGCCGTGAATGCATCCGGATTGCTGCGCAGCAGTGCCACCAGCATTTGATCCAGCGAAACGCTGGCGGCCTTATGTGCCCCGGCGATCTTGCTGGCCGTGTCGCCGGGATGAACCGTGATCTGTCTGGCAGTGGCGGCGGGTGCCTTTTCTACGGGCGTGGCCGGCGCAGCGGCCACGGCAGGACGTTGTACCTTCGGTTTGGGTGCCGGCGCACTGGCCTCATGTGCCGGTGGTGTGTTCGCGACCGGTGCCGCCACATTGGCAGTCACCTGCGGTGCTGTTGGCGCCGCAACCTCGCGCAGACTGGGTGGGTCAAAAAGCAGCGTGTAGTCGCGCAGAATGCGTCCCGATGACCAGGTGGCCTCCAGAATCAGATCGACAAATGGCTCATTGACGACCCGATCACCGCTCAGTTTCAAAAACATCTTGCCATCGGCGCGGCGTTGTAATGTGACCTGTAGGTTGTTGATCGCGGGATTGAATTCCAGCCCCGTCGCCTTGAAGGCTTCAGCCGAAGCCACGGCACCCTTGAGGGTTTCGGCTTCCTCTGCGTTGATCTCGGGAATGTCGATTTCGGCCCGAAGTGGCTGCCCTAGCGCCGACTGAACGGTGAGGCGACCCAGGGAAAGCGCGTCGGCGTTGGAGCCCACCAGGCTCAATAGGACAGCGATGGACGCTGCCAGCACGGGTTTGCGCATTCGCGGGATGTTTTCCATCAGTGATTTCACCTTCAAAGCGTTGTCGATGGGCATTTATTGTCTCAATATTCGGAAAATCGCCTGAACCTAAGAAACTAAAAAGAACAATAGCATCAATACTTTAGCCTGACAAGCTAAGGCGGGTTTTAACTTTATACCGCGACTCCCCGGGTCCGTGGTCAAAGCTTCTTTGTTGCCACATGACAACGAGCTGTTACATCAACTCACAGACTGCGGCGCACGACCGGGACCGCCCTCAGGCCCGCAGCAGAATACGCAGCATGCGGCGCAACGGTTCGGCCGCACCCCAAAGCAGCTGGTCTCCAATGGTGAACGCGCCCACATATTCAGGACCCATCGCCAACTTGCGAATTCGTCCCACCGGAATGCCCAGCGTGCCCGTCACGGCGACCGGTGTCAACTCGCGCATCGTTGCTTCGCGCGTGTTCGGAATCACCTTGACCCAGGCGTTGTCGGCCGCAAGCAGGGCTTCAATGTCCGCGTTGGGTACGTCGCGGCGCAGTTTGAATGTCAGGGCCTGGCTGTGACAGCGCATGGCCCCGACGCGCACGCAAAAGCCATCCACGGGAACTGCGGGCGAATCAAAGCCAGCGCCCTGGCCCATGATCTTGTTGGTTTCGGCGCCACCCTTCCATTCCTCGCGGGAAACGCCCCAGGCGGCGTCATCGGGCTGCTTGCCGATACCCAGATCCTTGTCGATCCAGGGAATGAGAGATCCGCCCAAAGGCACCCCGAAGTTGGCGGTTTCCGTCGAGGAGAGCGACTGCTGTTTTGCCAGCACCAACCGGTCGATTTCAAGGATGGCCGACTTCGGGTCGTCCAGCAGTGGGCGCACCTCGGCGTTGAGCGTGCCGAATTGTGTCAGCAATTCACGCATGTGCTGCGCGCCGCCGCCAGAAGCGGCCTGATAGGTCATGGTGGTCATCCACTCCACCAGTCCCGCTTTATACAGCGCACCCACGCCCATCAGCATGCAACTCACGGTGCAGTTGCCACCGATCCAGTTGTTGCCACCTTTGAGCAAGGCATGTTGAATGACGGGCAGGTTCACCGGATCCAGCACGATCACGGCATCGTCTGCCATGCGCAGCGTAGAGGCGGCGTCGATCCAGTGACCACGCCAGCCCGCCGCCCGTAATTTGGGGAAGACCTCAGTGGTGTAGTCGCCGCCTTGGGCCGTGATGATGACATCGCAGCGCTTCAGGGCGGCGATGTCAAAGGCGTCCTTGAGTTGGGTCTCACTCTTCGCTTGCGCCGGGGCAGAGCCGCCCGCATTGGAGGTGGAAAAGAACACCGGCTCGATCAACGCGAAGTCGCCTTCGGATTGCATACGGTCCATCAGGACCGAGCCGACCATGCCGCGCCAGCCCACCAGTCCCACCAGATTTCCCACTTTCATTTATCAGCCCTTGTTGTTGGTAACGGCCGCGACTACTGCATCGCCCATGGCCTGGGTACCGACGCGTGTCGTGCCTTCGGAATAAATGTCGCCAGTGCGCAAACCGGCTGCCAGCACGTCCTTGACCGCGGCCTCGATCCGCTGCGCCGCTTCAGGCTGATTCAGCGAGAAGCGCAGCATCATGGCCACCGACAATATTGTAGCCAGCGGATTCGCCACTCCTTGCCCTGCGATGTCGGGCGCGCTGCCGTGGCTCGGCTCGTACAGACCCTGGTTGCCCGCGTTCAGGCTGGCCGAGGGCAGCATGCCGATGGAGCCGGTCAGCATCGCGGCCTCGTCACTCAGGATGTCGCCAAACATATTGCCTGTGACGAGCACATCGAATTTCTTCGGCGCCTTCACCAGTTGCATCGCGGCGTTGTCCACGTACATGTGGTCCAAAGCCACGTCCGGGTACAGCAGGCCGACCTCGCTCACCACGTCTTTCCAGAACTGGAATGTCTCCAGCACATTCGCCTTGTCCACGCTGGTGACGCGCTTGCTGCGCTTGCGCGCCGCCTGAAACGCCACATGCGCGATGCGCTCGATCTCGGGGCGCGAGTAGCGCATGGTGTCAAAGGCTTCCTCGTCGCCGGGGAAGTGACCGTCCACCGCCGTGCGCCGACCCCGAGGCTGCCCAAAGTAGATATCGCCCGTGAGCTCCCTGATGATGAGAATGTCCAGGCCCGCGATCAGCTCGGGCCGCAGGCTGGAGGCGCCAACCAGTTGCTCGTAGCAGATGGCGGGACGGAAATTGGCGAACAGTCCCAGGTTCTTGCGCAGCCCCAGGATCGCCTGTTCCGGACGCAGATGGCGCTCAAGGCGGTCGTACTTCCAGTCGCCCACGGCGCCGAACAGCACGGCGTCGGCGTCCCTGGCGAGTTTGAGCGTCGCGTCCGGTAGCGGATGGCCGTGCGCCTCGAAGGCGGCGCCGCCTACGAGTGCGCTCTCCAGCTCAAAGCGAAGGTCCAGAACCTTCAAAACCTTCACGGCCTCGGCCACGATCTCGGTGCCGATGCCGTCACCCGGTAGAACTGCGATTTTCATGATACGTGATGCGCTACAAAATAGGGAGCATAAAAATTAAACGGTGTGTGCCAGCCAGGGCTTTTCCAACATGCGCTGGGCTTCAAACGCGACGATCTTGTCGCGCTGGCGCAGCGTCAGGGCGATGTCGTCAAAACCGTTCAGCAGACAGTACTTGCGAAACGCCTGAACTTCGAAGGTCAGGGCTTCGCCATTCGGTTGGAGCACGAGCTGGCGTTCCAGATCGATGCTCAAGGTGTAGCCCGGGAAGGCCAACGCTTCGTCGAACAAGCGGCACACCGCGGCGTCGCTCATGACGATCGGCAGCAAGCCATTCTTGAAACAATTGTTGAAAAAGATGTCGGCGAAGCTGGGCGCGATGATGGCGCGAAAACCGTACTGGTCCAGCGCCCAGGGCGCGTGTTCGCGCGACGAGCCGCAGCCAAAATTCTTGCGCGCCAGCAGGATCGATGCGCCTGCGTAGCGCGGCTGATTCAGCACAAAGTCGGGGTTGGGTCGGCGCGTCGATGGGTCTTGTCCCGGAAAGCCGGCATCCAGGTAGCGCCACTCGTCAAACAGGTTCACGCCGAAGCCGGTTTTGCGGATCGACTTGAGGAACTGCTTGGGGATGATCGCGTCGGTATCCACATTTTCGCGGTCCATGGGGGCCACCAGCCCCTGATGCAGGTCGAATTTTTGCATCACTTCTTCTTCGCCGCATCTTCGATCTTTTCGCCGGCCTTTTGCAGATCCTGTCCGACACCGCGCACGGTGTTGCAGCCGGACAAGACCAGAGCCAGCGCCAACGCCAGCAGGGAAACAATGGTTCTCATGGGAAGATTCCTTGGTGTTCAGACAAACTTGCGTACGTCGACAAAATGGCCATGTACTGCCGCTGCGGCGGCCATGGCGGGACTGACCAGATGGGTGCGTCCACCGGCACCCTGACGCCCTTCGAAATTGCGGTTGCTGGTAGATGCACAGCGCTCCTGCGGTTCCAGTTGATCGGCGTTCATGGCCAGACACATGGAGCATCCCGGCTCGCGCCATTCAAAGCCTGCAGCCTTGAAAATCTGGTCGAGTCCCTCGCGCTCGGCCTGCTCCTTCACCAGTCCCGATCCCGGCACCACCAGCGCCAGTTTCACGTTGGAAGCCACCCGGCGCCCGAGTTTCTTCACCAGCGCAGCGGCCTCGCGCATGTCTTCGATCCGGCTGTTGGTGCACGAGCCGATGAAGACCTTGTCCACAAATATATCGTTCAGCGGCTTGCCCGGCTGCAAGCCCATGTAGCTCAAGGCGCGCTCCATGGCGTTGCGCCGGTTCGAGTCCTTCTCGCGGTCCGGATCGGGCACGATGGAATCAATTCCAAGAACCATCTCCGGCGAAGTACCCCAAGTGACCTGGGGCACGATCAGCGCCGCGTTCAAATCCACCACGGTGTCGAATTGTGCGTCGGCGTCACTGCGCAGGGTGTTCCAGTAGGAGACGGCGTGGTCCCATTCGGCACCACCCACAAAGTGCCCGCTTGTCCGGTCCGTCCCCGGTGAGAGCAAACGACCCTTGACGTATTGAATCGTCTTGTCGTCGACGGCCACGAGACCGGCGCGCGCGCCGGCTTCGATCGCCATGTTGCATACGGTCATGCGGCCTTCCATGCTCAAGGCGCGCACTGCGGCACCGGCAAATTCGATGGTGTGGCCAGTGCCGCCGGCCGTGCCAATTTGGCCGATGATGGCCAGCACCAGATCCTTGGCCGTGCAACCCGCGCTGAGCACACCTTCAACGCGGATCAGCATGTTCCTGGCCTTCTTCGCCACCAGGGTTTGCGTCGCCAGCACATGTTCCACCTCGCTCGTGCCGATGCCGTGGGCGAGCGCGCCAAACGCGCCGTGGGTGGAAGTGTGGGAGTCGCCGCAGACGACGGTCATGCCGGGCAGGGTGGCTCCGCTCTCGGGCCCGATCACGTGCACGATGCCCTGGCGCCTGGATAGAAACGGGAAATACGCCGCCGCGCCGTACTCGGCGATGTTGGCGTCCAGCGTGGTCACCTGTTCCTTGCTGGTGATGTCGGTGATGCCGTCGTAGCCCAGCTCCCAACCGGTGGTCGGTGTGTTGTGATCCGCGGTCGCCACCACCGAACTCACGCGCCATACCTTGCGTCCCGCTTGCCGCAGACCTTCGAACGCCTGCGGACTCGTCACCTCATGTACCAGATGCCGGTCGATATACAGGATGGCGGTACCGTCTTCTTCGGAGTGGACGATGTGCTCGTCCCAGATTTTGTCGTAGAGGGTGCGTCCCATGGTGTTCCTTTGCGCAGCCGGGCATTTTATGCGGTGCTTCGGAGCAGACACGGTCATGGCGGCTTTAGTCCCTGTGCAAAGCATGCCTCTTTGCCCTTTGGGGCAATTTTTTTCCCGCTCGGACCGACTACCATTTGAGCATTCCCCTGGAGCCGCGTTCCAGGCAGTCTGCAGACCACCGGGAGCCCCTGCGCCATGAGGCACGCCACATGATCGCCTTCGACAACCGCACCGCCTTCATCGTGATTGCGCTGTTGTTTCTGGTGTTGCCCATCTTCGCCTGGATCACGCTCGCGGGACAGCGCGGCACGGCGGTGGCGCTGTGGTGTGCTGGCGGACTGATGGCGGGCGGCGCTTTTCTGCTGGTCGGCTTGCGCGGTCGTATCCCCGAACTGGCCTCTTACACCGGGGCGAATGTGCTCTTGATGGCGGGCATGATGCTGTGTGCCCAGTCGCTGCGGCTGGACCTTGGCATCGGATGGCGGGCTGGCTCGATGGCGCTTGCCCTGGTGGCCTACGCCTGCTCTTACGAATCCATTCAGCTCTGGGTGGAGGCCGGCGGATTGCGCCTGCGCAGCGTGTACTTGCTCTACCTGGCATTGGCGGGCGTGATTCTCCACTTGTCCTATCTCGCACGCAGAATTGCGAAGCGCGAGAACAGTGCGAGCGCCGAATGGATTGCGCGGGTCTGTTTTCTGGCGGGGTCGACGATGTTGCTGCGCCACTATTTCATTTTCACGGGAACGGGTTCCCATGTGTTAGCGCCGTCGATGGTGACGCAACTTTTCAGCATCTCGATCATGCTGGCTGCCGTTGTCGGTCATATGGGCTATGTGGGAATGGCGCTGGACCGCTCCCTGCGTAGCGAGATAGAAACCGTCAGTGCGCTGGCGTCGGACGCAGTGAATCGAAAACTGGGGGGCAGGATCGCGCTCCTTGACCGCCAGCGCATCCTGGGCACCGTGTCCGCCTCAATGGGGCACGAATTGAATCAGCCGCTCAGTGCCATTCTGACCAACGCGCAGGTGGCGCGGCGCGGCCTGCAGAAAGGGACTTTCGATGTGCGGCAGGCCGGGGAGTTTCTGCAGAAGATCATTTCCAGCGCCCACCGCGCGAGCCAGATCATCGGACGCGTCCGCAGCCTTGTCGTTCCGTCGGCGCGGGCGGCAGATGCCGTCGATCTCGGACTTGCGGTCCATGAGGTGATGGAACTGCTGGCCGAAGACGCCAGGGTGCACAACGTAGGTTTACTCTATGCGCCGCCGGCGCAGTCGATCTTCGTGCTCGGGGATGCGGTGCAGATTTCGCAGGTCATTCTCAACCTGATGCGCAACGCCATGGAGGCCATGCTGGACTCGGTGCAACGGGAGATTCACATCGACATCCAGAGTCGGGACGACCGGGTGCGGCTGAGGGTTCGCGATACCGGTCCGGGGCTGGTGGGGCAGGCACAACATCAGGCGGGCACGCCATACTTCAGCACAAAGACTGGCGGGCTGGGCATGGGGTTGTCGATATCGCGTGCCATCGTGGAGCAGTTCGCGGGAACGCTGATCATCAGGAACGCCGGGGGCGGGGGAGCGCTGGTCGAGATCGAATGGCCGGCGTGGCACGTTGTGGCACAAGCACGGCATGACCGGGTTGAGGATGGGTCCGATGGCGAACATTTTTGAGGAGGAGCATGCGGCCCGTTGCGCCCGCGGCCGGGTAGTGGTGATCGACGACGATCGCGCCATCGTCGCGGCTCTGTCCGCCCTGCTCGAAATGGAAGGCTATGCCTGCGAGACCCACGCCTCGGCTGAAGCCTACCTGCATGTGCTGAGCTACAACAGCCCCAGTTTTCCCGGACCCTTCTGCGTGCTGTGCGACATGAAGATGCCGGGCATGAACGGTCTTGAACTACAAAGCCGACTGGCCGCTCTCCACCATGCACCGCTGCTGTTCATGAGCGGCGGCAGCGGTATCAATGAGGCAGTGCACGGTTTTCGCGGTGGCGCCGTGGATTTTCTGGTCAAACCGATCGAGGCTGATAGGTTGCTGGCTGCGGTGGCCAGTGCACTGGATGTCAGTCGCGAGCGCCAGCAACAGCAGCACCGGAGGTCCGAACTCAGGCTGCGGGTCGCCTCCCTGAGCGAGCGCGAACTGACCGTGGCCCGCAGCGTGGCGCAGGGGCGAACCAACGCGGAAATCGGGCAGGATATGGGGATTGCGCTGCGCACCGTGAAACTCCATCGGCACCGCGCAATGGACAAGTTGCAGGTGCAAACCGTGGTGGACCTGGGGCGCATCGCCGACGAAGCGGGCCTTTGAAGTGACTGGCCAAACGGTGGGGCCTGGCGCTCAGCCACCAAGGCCATGGAAGAAATTGTCGTCCTCCCGGCAGTATTGCCCTAAGGTGCAATTGTTTCTGTGGTAAGGGTCGGTTACCATCGCCGGTTACAAAAGAAAGCCCCCGCGTTCACCCATTCACGCCTACATGTCCGCAATCGAAATTCACCAGCGCATACCGGCACCCCAGCATATTGCGATCATCATGGACGGCAACCGCCGCTGGGCCAGGCAGCGCGGCCTGCCACGCGCGCTTGGCCACGCGGCGGGGGCACGACGGGTGCGCCGCGTGGTCGAAGCCTGCTCAGACCGTGGCGTGCGCTTCCTCACGCTGTTTGCCTTCAGCACCGAAAACTGGCAGCGCCCGCCAGATGAAGTCTCCAGCCTGATGTGGCTGCTGTCGCTGTATCTGCAAAAGGAAGTGAAGAACATGAACGAGAAGGGCGTGCGCCTGAGGGTGATTGGCGACACGTCGGCGTTCGACCCGGGTATTCAGGATCTGATCCGCAGCGCTCAGGCAGACACGGTCGGCAACGACAAGATCACCTTGACCATCGCTGCCAACTACGGTGGCCGCAGCGACGTGGTGCAGGCCGTCCGGTCGTGGCAGGCCGCGCATCCGGACGAATCGGTCGAGGCGATGGACGAGAGCGCCTTGAGCGCCCGTCTGGGCACCTCTTACGCACCGGACCCGGACCTGCTGATTCGTACCGGTGGCGAGTCGCGCATCAGCAATTTCCTGCTGTGGCAACTGGCCTATACCGAAATGTTTTTTACCGATGTGCTGTGGCCCGCCTTCACCGATGTCGTGCTGGACGAAGCCATTGCCTGGTATGGTTTGCGCGAACGCCGGTTTGGCGGTTCTGCGGCACCCGCTCTCGTCAAGTCCTGAATGGTACCCATGCAAATTCCTTCGTTCACCACCTTCAAATCACTGGCGTCACGCGCCCCAATTTTCGTGGCGGTGCTGCTACTCAGCGCGGGTCTGCACGCGCAAGGCACAACCACCGGCACGGTCGGCGCGGCGGCCACCGTTGAAGCTAACAGTGCCGAGGCAGCGACGCCGGCGGCTACTGCGGCGCGCGCGCTTTCGCCGCAACAAAACCTGCAGCAGCAGATGACGCAAACGCCCGGGGCCGCCAAGGCGGCCGACACGGCCATGGGCACCCGCAGCGGTGAGGGCACAGGGTCACGACCGACCGCGCGCGCGTCACAGCCCACGCAGTTCCAGCGCTTTGTGCAGGAGACGACGGGCCATCTGCTGCCGGTGTACGGAGCCGAGCTGTTTGACACACCCCAGACCTATGCGGCCGATGCCGCCTTGCCCGCACCCGATAATTATGTGCTCGGCCCGGGCGACGAGGTGCGGCTGCAGGTGTGGGGTCCCGTGGACTTCACCAGCAGCCTCACGGTCGATCGCAATGGCCAG